>CAZWCZ010000001.1:0-70285 GCA_964632165.1 uncultured Lachnospiraceae bacterium
ACGATTCCAAGCTTCATGATTTCTTTCTCCTATCCGAAAACCTCACATTCAGATGATTTTCGCCTTTCTCTTATATTCTTACTGCGCAATTTCTCTAGCTGTCTTTTGACTCTATTACAAGAAAAATCCCATCGGTAAACTCTATCGTCGCTGTCTCTTCTGTAATTTCATTGCTGATGCCAAGCGTAGTGTCTCTAAGGCACGCACGACGAAAAAGCGGATACCGAAACCCATTTAGAGTAACATTTTCTACTCGTTCTGTCAACGGCAGTAAAGAAACAAAATCTCCATACTGTTCTGCTTTTCTTATTGCAAAACTCTCATTTTTTACATACAGTCGATTATTTTCATCACAAATTATGACAGAAATGCCTTGTTTCATCCAGTGCTCCAGCAAAAAAACATTTGCCAGGCTATGATCCATTCTGGAACCGGTTGCTCCCAAAAGCATGATCGTATTACATCCGGCTTTAACTGCAGTTTCTAAAGCAAGTTCCGTATCCGTCTGATCCTTTTCCGGTGGATGCCGAAATATCTTTTCCTCAGGGTACCCGGCTAAGATTTCTTCCGAAATCGTATCAAAATCTCCGACAATATAATCCGGCTCTTCCTCAATGCAATACAGCACTTGCAAAGCACCATCGACTGCGATCAGAACTTCATAAGACTTTTCTTTTACGATCTTTTTCAAAAATTCAGGAGAAACATTTCCTCCTGTTACTACACAGGCTCGCTTCTTCATCTTCTATCTTGCACTTTCCGAAGTTTTATAAAACTGTTCCACATTTTCTCTGATATCTCCACGAAATACTGCCGTACCTGCCACCAGTACATTTGCACCGGCACAAAGCACTTCATCTGCATTTTCAAGAGTTACTCCACCGTCTACTTCTATATCACAACTCAGATGTTCTGATTCTATTATTCTTTTTAGTTTTCTCAGTCTGTCATATGTTTCCGGAATAAACTTCTGTCCTCCAAACCCGGGATGCACAGACATTACAAGCACCATATCCACTTTAGGCAGATACGAAACGACTTCCTCTATCGGTGTTTCAGGATTCAATGAAATTCCTGCCCTTTTTCCTGTTTTTCGAATCTCTTCTATAGTTGCCGTGACATCACTGCACGCTTCCACGTGAACCGTAATGGAATCTGCACCGCTCGCCGCAATTTCTTTCACATATCGGATCGGTTCTTCCACCATCATATGTACATCAAAGCAGACATCCGATGCCGGGCGTATACTTTTTATTACCGGCATGCCAAAGGAAATACTCGGTACGAAAGCTCCATCCATCACATCAATATGGAGCCAGTCTGCTCCCGCCTGTCCAGCCGCCTGTATTTGTTCTCCCAATATTTTAAAATCTGCCGCTAAAATGGATGGTGCCAGATGAAACATACGAATCCTCCCATTCTTTTCCGTAATGCTATTTATATTTTTTTACTGCTTTTAGTTCCCGATAAAGGAACTTATATTCCTCATATCTTGTTTTTGCAATTTTCCCCTGTTCTACTGCTTTTTTCACTTCACAGTCCGGTTCATTTTCATGCATGCAGCCCCGGAACCTGCAAAGTCCTTCATATTCCGCAAACTCCGGAAAGTACTCTTTTAATTCTTCCGCAGCAATCCCTTCTAAAGAAACAGAACTGAATCCGGGGGTATCCAGAATGTATGTTTCTTCCTCAGCACAGATCAATTCGGTATGCCTGGTCGTATGTTTCCCGCGTTTGATCTTTTCGCTGATCATTCCCGTTTCCATCACGGTATTGTCCTGAAAGAGATTGACCAACGTCGATTTTCCAACGCCGGACGGTCCCGCCATTACTGTTGTCTTTCCTTTCAGCATCTTTTTTGCTTCTTCAATTCCGGTCTTTTCCCTTGCAGAAAGAAAGCGGATCTCGTAACCCGTATTACGCCATCCGTCTTCCCACTCAGCCTTCTGTGCTTCCTTCATCAGATCTGTCTTATTGATGATAATAATGACCGGAAGCTTCTGTTTTGTCATAAGAATGAGAAAGCGATGTAACAGATCCGGATTCGGCTCCGGATTTTTGGCTGCAAATACAACCATAACCTGATCCACATTGGCAACCGCCGGACGGATCAGCTCACTTTTTCTTGGAAGTACCTCAGCAATCGTTGCCGTTTTCTGTTCTTCCTGTATTGCTTCCAATATCACATCATCCCCTACCAGGGGCTTTACTTTCTGATGCCGGAAAATGCCTTTTGCTTTGCACTCATAAACCTCGGCATTTTCCGCGCATACTTCATATACTCCTGCAATTCCTTTAATGATTTTTCCCGTCACTCGCCTATTAACTCCTGTACCTCTACACTCCAGATATAACACAATGTCGGATCGCTCATTTCCGTACCGACATAAAAATATGCCTCTGCATTTCCTGCCTTTAAGTTCGGATAAGCCTCTGCTAACAGATGGAAGCTGAATCCATCCTCCGGATATTCTTCTCTTGAGATCAGCGCATCTGCAAGAGTCAATACCGTATCCCCCTGCTCTAATTCGATCACGTATTCTACTCTTGTTCCTTCACCGATCGGATTCTCCTTATCTGCCGTTGAAAGGAATACGGAATAATAGCGGACCGGAACCGGCGTCGGAGTTGGTGTAGGTTCCGGCGTAGGTGTCGGGGTAGCAGGTACCGGCGTTTCTGTTCCCGGAACAGGTGTCGGTGTTGGTTCCGGCGTAGGTGTCGGGGTTGGTGTTGGTGTAGGTTCCGGTCCCGCACTGACAGTCAGACGAATCGTTGCATCTGTGCGGACCATTGTGTTTTCTGACGGATACTGACGGATGACCGTTCCGATCGGTGCATCACTATACTCCTCTCCCGCAAGCACCACCGTGAATTCCTCAGATACTGTTGCAAGCCGTGCTACAGCCGCATCATAGGAGTATCCGTATACAGATATCATCTTTGTCATTACAATACCGGCATCCGGTGTCGGGGTAGGAGTTCCCGTTGTTCCCCTGCTGACCACAATATTAATTTCCGTGCCGGTAATAACGGTTTCTTCTAACTTCACGCTCTGACGGATGATCTTTCCGGAATCAATTGCTGAATTTTCATAACTGACTTCTCCCAGAACAAGTCCTTTTTCCTTCAAAGCCGTATTTGCTTCTTCTATCGTCATCCCGATCAGATCGATCATTTCCACATAAGTCGCACTTTTGCCCGTGCTGACTACAAGTACAATGGTATCTCCGTTCGTAACATAGCTTCCTGCCTCCGGCTCTGTCCGTATAACATAGCCGCTTTTTATTTCTTCATTTGATTCATATTTTGGAACAACTTCTAATTTCATGGAGGAAAGTTCAACCGTTGCATCTTCCTGAGACCAGTTTGTCAAAAACGGTACGCTGGCCGGTTCCGGTCCTGCGCTGATCGTCAGACGGATCGTTGCATTCATCAGTACATCACTGTCTGCACTCGGATACTGGCGGATGACCGTTCCGGAAGGTTCGTCGCTATACTCCTCTGCCACCATGATAACTTCAAAAGCAGCCGACTTCTGATACATAAGTTCTACTGCATCATCAAACGTATATCCATACAGCTGTGGCATTTTGATCGTATCAACCGGAGATGCCGTAGGTGACGGCGACGGTGTCGGTGTACCGTCAACAGCTTCTGTCGGAGTCGGGGTCGGTGCATTTGGATTCAAAAGTTCTCCGATCCCAAAAAATCTTGCAGCCAGATAAACAATACCGATCGTAAGACCAATGGCAACAATGATACTAAGAACAATAATGACTTTTTCCCATCTCGAACTGATACCGTCAAGTTCTTCTTCTTCCTGTTTTAATACCTGCTTATTTTTCTGCCGTCCGTCATAATGCGTAACAGGTGATTTTACTGCAGAAGACTTGATCTCATTCACTTCATCTTCTGTAAATTTTTTCGTCGGATAATCCGGAACATATCCGCTTGCCGGAAGATTTACAAAATCTCCATCCGGATTCGTAATGGAACGCTTCAGGTCAAGAATCAGTTCAGAAACATGCAGATACCGGTTTTCCGGTTTTTTCTGCATACATTTCTGCACGATCCTGTCCAGACTGTATGGTACTGACGGCACCAATTCCCTGACCGGTCTTGCTTCTGCCTGAATATGTGACAAAGCAACCGATACCGTATTTTCTCCGCCAAACGGCAGCATGCCGCTCAACATTTCATACAAAGTCACGCCAAGAGAATAAATGTCGCTCTTTTCATCGCTGTAACCGCCTCTTGCCTGTTCCGGAGAAAGATAATGTACGGAACCGATCGCATTTTGTGTATATGTATTGGCAGAAACAGCCCGTGCAATACCAAAATCCGCTACCTTTACCTTTCCTTCTCTGGAAATGATGATATTCTGTGGCTTTATATCACGGTGAATGATGTGATTGTTATGTGCAGCCTCCATTCCCTGTGCGATCTGGATCGTAATTCCAACTGCTTCCCTCACATCAAGACGGCCTTTTTTCTCGATAAATTTCTTTAACGTAATACCCTCTACTAATTCCATGACGATATAATACAGCCCTTCGTCTTCCCCTACATCATATACACTGACGATATTAGGATGAGAAAGTCCTGCTGCCGACTGCGCTTCGCCACGGAATTTCGTAATGAAATTTTTATCGTTGGAAAACTCCTGTTTCAGAATTTTTATTGCAACATACCGATTTAACCGATGGCATTTTGCTTTGTACACATTTGCCATTCCGCCGGAACCTATTTTTTCAATGATTTCATATCTGTCACTGATATACATGCCGGGTTTTACCATATTACTCCTCCATCTGTCTGGTCTGTCTCATTTTGTAGATTTTCGTCTTATCTATGAACAAGAAGCACGGAAATATTATCTTTCCCGCCATTCTCATTTGCCGTTTTAACAAGCAGTTCTGCTTTTCCTTTCCAGGAGAGATCCTCAATCAACAGAATCTCCCGGATGGCACTGTCCTCAACCATATTGGTAAGTCCGTCAGAACACATAAGAACGCACTCGGCATCCGAAATTTCCACCTCAAAAAAATCCGGAACAACCTGCGCCGCTGCTCCCAGTGCCCGCGTGATCACGTTCTTTTTCGGATGATACTTGGCATCCTTTCTTTCCAGTTCTCCTTTGCGGATCATCTCTTCTACCAGGGAATGATCTTCCGTGATCTGATGCAGTTCTCCGTCATGGTACAACAGGTAAAGACGGCTGTCACCGACATTGGCCACATAAAGTTTTTCCATTTCTATCGTAGCCACTACTAATGTCGTACCCATCCCCTCATAATCCGGATTGGATGCCGCTTCCCGTATCAGACGTTCATTTGCACGATGTACGGCACTTTCCATTGCTCCTATCAACGTCCTTGCTTTCTGCTCCCTTATCTCCTCTTCAAACACAGAAACACTGAACCTGGAAGCGAAATCACCTGCACGGTGTCCCCCCATTCCATCAGCAACTATGTAAAGGTTTGGCAATAATCCGATTGTGTTGTCATTACAGTATACATAATCCTGATTTACCTCTCGAGTCATTCCAACATCTGTAATCGCAACTGATTCCAAGATTAAACCTCCTCTTGTTTGATTCCGTTTTGTGTCATATAGCTTCTTCTCAACTGTCCGCAGGCAGCATCAATATCAGATCCCATTTCTCTTCTAATAGTAACATTTATTCGATTTTTTTCAAGTATATTTTTGAAATTTTGGACCGCCTCATTTCTGGATTTCAGAAAGCTTCTTTCTTTGATCGGATTTACCGGAATGAGATTGACGTGGCAGTTCTTTCCTTTCAGCAAAGATGCCAACTCTCTTGCACATTCCGCAGAATCATTCACTCCCTGGACCAGACTGTATTCATATGTAATCCTTCGCGAAGTCTTTTCATAGTAAATATCGCAGGCTTTCAGCACTTCTTCTAATTTGTATCTGTTTGCGACCGGTAGCAGCTGCTTTCTCACTTCGTCATTTGGCGCATGCAACGAAAGTGCCAATGTCAAAGGAAGATTTTCTTCTGCGAGTTTCAGGATTCCTTCTATGATACCGCAGGTAGAAACCGTGATATTTCTTACACTGATATTCTTCCCTTCTTTTGCCGAAAGAATACGTACAAACCGAATCAGATTGTCATAATTGTCCATCGGCTCACCGGTTCCCATTACTACGACATTATTCACAGTTTCTCCCGTGATCCTCTCAATCTCATAAATCTGCTCCAACATTTCTGATGCCTTCAGGCAGCGGATCAGTCCGCCAAGCGTTGAAGCACAGAACCGGCAGCCCATCCTACAGCCTACCTGAGAAGAAATACAGACGGAATTGCCGTGATGATACTTCATCAGTACACTCTCAATCACCTGGCCATCCTCCAGTTCAAACAAAAACTTGCAGGTTCCATCCTGTGCCGACTCCAAATGCTGTACCTCTTTCAGTGTCGTCATTTTTCCTTCCTTTTCCAGACGTTCCCGCAGTGTTTTGGATATATTGGTCATTTCTTCCGTTGAAGAAACTCTCTTCTCATGCAGCCATGAAAATATCTGCCCGGCGCGAAACGGCTTCTCACCCCAGACTGCCAGCTGCTCTTTCCACTCGTCCAATGTCAATGATTTTAAATCAATTTTCTCTTCCATTTTCTATCTTTCTCAATCTTGCAATAAAAAATCCGTCACACGCATGCACTCCGGGAAGTATCTGCAGAAATTCATTTTCTGTCCGCAGTTCTTCCGGCAAAAGTTCTTTTCCCATTTCCGGAACAAATCCATATTTTTTGCAGATTTCTCTTGCATTTTCCTCATTTTCTTCTTTATTGATTGTGCAGGTACTGTACATCAGTATTCCCCCCGGCTTTACATAACGATGCACGACCGAGAGTATCTGTTTTTGCAGTCTTACCAGCTCCTTTTGGCTTTCTCTTGTCATGCGGTAACGTATTTCCGGTTTTTTTGCCATGATTCCGATACCGGAGCACGGAAGATCTGCAATGACGACATCTGCTTTTTCAAACAATTCCTCGTCCGGCTGTGTTGCATCATGTACCTGAGCTACAATATTGTCTGCCTGCATTCTTATAATATTTTCTTCTATCAGTGCTTTTTTCTTTTCACTGATATCTCTTGCTACCACCGTACCACCGCCAAGTTCTTCCAGGAGATTTGCCGCATGCAGTGATTTCCCGCCCGGAGCTGCACACACATCCACTACCAGATCGCCTTTTTTCAGTCCGGAAAGTTCTGCAACCAGCATGGAACTTTCATCCTGTATCTGAAACATTCCCTGCCGGAATTCCGGAAGTTTTTCCAGTGAATCAAATCCCGTCAGATACCAGGCACTTTTTGCATATTTTCCTCTTTCCAGACGGCATCCCTGCTGTTCCAGCCGTTCTTTGAGCTCCTGCTCTCCGCATCGGTTCCGGTTGCAGCGTATCGTTGTTTCCGGATTTCTCTGCGAGCCTTTTAAAATCTGTTCTGCAGTTTCCATACCATACTCAGTGATAAAGTATTCGCACAGCCACTCCGGCATTGAATACCGAATACTCAGATATCCTATCGGATCCGTTGCCTTATCCGGATAAAAAGAATCTTCTTTCCATGCTCCGTTCATGCGGACTACACTCCGAAGTACTCCGTTCACAAATCCTGAAAGCCCCTGAAATCCTTTCGCTTTTGCCAGCTTTACTGCTTCGTTGCATACTGCCGGATCCGGAACACTGTCCATATACATCAGTTGATATACCGACATCCTCAAAATAGTACGTATTACCGGTTTCATCTTTTTTACCGCTGTCTTCGAAACCCGGTCAAGGACATGATCCAGCGTCATAAGATGTTCCAATGTACCTTCCGTCAGCCTGGTCACAAATGCCCGGTCCCTTTTCTGTGCATCTGCCTCTGCTGCAAGGGCACGTGAAAGGACAACATGGGAATATTCTCCCTCTTCTAAAACTTTAAAAAGCACTTGAAATGCTGTTTCTCTTGCGTTTTTCATCCGGCATCCCTTTCTTTTTTCAGTCTCTTCTGCGATTTCCAAACAACAGTACAAGACGAAGCAGCTGCAAAATGGAAGATGCCGCTGCGGCTACATAAGTAAGTGCTGCGGCAAATAACACTTTTTTCGTCTTTCGGATTTCTTCTTCGTAGAGAATTCCGGTATCTGAAAGCAGCTGTACTGCTCTTCCTGACGCATTGAACTCCACCGGAAGCGTGATCAACTGGAACAAAACCGCCAGAGAAAACAGTAAAATACCGAATTCGATCAATATCCCGCTTCCGCCGATCAGCAGTCCGATCAGAATCAGCGGCCAGGAAATATTGGCACCGAAGCTTGCCGCCGGAGCAAGTGCCGACCGAAGCTTCAACGGCAGATACCCTCTGTCATGCTGAATGGCATGTCCGCATTCATGTGCTGCAACACCGACTGCTGCAACTGACGGATTATCATATACGCTGTCTGAAAGATTGAGGGTCTTGTTTCTTGGATCATAATGATCTGTCAGATTTCCTGAAACCCTTCTTATCTGTACATCATAGATCCCTGCTTTGGATAAGATCCTCCTTGCTGCTTCTGCGCCTGTCATACCGGACATACTTCTTTCTCTTGAGTACCTGGAATATGTGCTGTTTACTTTCGCTGATGCCGCAAGAGATAAAATTACCCCGATCAGGATCAATACATACGTTGGATCATAATAATAAAATGGCATATCTTTTCCTCCTATCTGCCAAGCAAAATTCCCTCTTCAACAGAAAATCCCCTCAGAAATTCTTCTGCTGTCATTTTTTTCTTGCCTTCCAGCTGAAGTTCTTTCACAAACAGTGCTCCGTCTCCGGCCCGAACGACAAACCCGTCTTTTTCAACCGACACAACCGTTCCCGGCTTTGCCTTTTTCTGATCTTTTGTAAGATCCGCTTCGGCTATAACCTCTGCCTTCCAAAGCTTGAGCATTTTATTTCCGAGACCGGTAAATGCCGACGGCCAGGGATTTAGTCCTCTGATCAGGCGTTCCAATGTAAGTGCAGGCTTTGTAAAATCAAGATTTCCCATTGATTTGTCCAACATTTTTACATACGTAGCCTCTGCTTCTTCCTGACGGATCCTTGGAGCCCTGCCGGTTGCCAGAAGTCCGACCGCTTCCAGCAGGAGCGGTCCTCCGATCTCTGCCAGTTTGTCGTGCAGAGAACCTGCCGTTTCTTCTTTGTCCAGTACAACTTCCTTTGTCAGAATGATGTCACCGGTGTCCATTCCTTCTGCCATATGCATAATGGTAACTCCGGTCTTTTCCTCCCCGTTGATCACTGCCCACTGGATCGGTGATGCCCCACGGTACTTTGGAAGAAGTGAGGTATGCACATTGATGCATCCGAACCTTGGAAGATCTAAAAGTTCTTTCGGCAAAATCTTTCCATACGCTGCTACCAGGATAATATCCGGACGCAGCTGCTTCATTTGCTCCATGAAGTCTGCATCCCTTACTTTTTGCGGCTGCAATACAGGGATCCCTTCCTTTACTGCCACTTCCTTGACTGGCGGAAATGCCATTTCATGGCCTCTTCCTTTCGGCTTATCCGGCTGTGTTACTACTGCAACAATTTCATGCTCTGATTTCAAAACACAGGAAAGTATGGTAGCTGCAATTTCCGGTGTTCCCATAAATACTGCTCTCATTATTCTGCATTCCTCTCTGCATCATGGATTCCGTTTTCTGCTTTGGAAGAATATAAAATACCATGTAAGTGATCGATTTCATGGCAAAATGCCCTTGCCAGAAGTTCTGTTCCCTCATAGATGACTTCTTCCATGTTGATGTCCAATGCTCTTACCTTAACATAATTTGGTCTTGTCACTTCTCCGCTTTTTCCCGGCAGGCTCAAACAACCTTCTTCTCCTGTCTGTTCCCCCTCTGTTTCAATGATCTCCGGATTGATCAGGATGATCGGGTCATCCCCTTCTTCGGATACATCGATCACCACTACCTGTTTCAAAATACCGACCTGCGGTGCTGCAAGTCCGACTCCGCCTGCCTCATACATCGTATCAAGCATATCTTCGATCAGGATTGTAAGTTTACGGTTCATTTCCGTGATCGGTCTGCATTCTTTCGTAAGAACACTGTCTCCTACTGTTCTGATATTTCTGATTGCCATTTTTTATCTCCTTATCTTTTAGTAACTGCCCATTGGATCAAAATCCATCTGCACGATTACATTTTTCTCTGTTTCTTTGTATACATCCAGTAAAGATGCCAACTCTGTCAGTATATCATAATTATCTGCTTTTATATAGAGTATATTTCTATATAGATCATTAACTTTTGAAATGTTCGCTTTTGCAGGTCCGATCACGGCCACATAAGCTTCGTTATGTTTTCTGATAAACTCTTTTGCTCCTGCAGCCATTTCCCCGATCAGCCGTTCTGTCGCATCTTCCGCTTTTCCGATGCAGAGTATCGCCAGAATGTGTGCTTTCGGCGGATACTTCATCAAACTGCGATATGACATTTCCTGTTGGTAAAATCCGATATAGTCTTCCTTTGCAGCAGTCTGTATACTGTAATGCTCCGGCTGATATGTCTGAATCACAACTTTTCCCGGGAGCTCTCCTCTGCCAGCTCTTCCTGCCGCCTGAGCAAGCAGCTGAAATGTCCGTTCGGAAGAACGGTAATCCGAAACATTTAACGAAAGATCTGCCGCAAGAATTCCGACCAGTGTTACTTTCGGAAAATCATGTCCCTTAACGATCATCTGCGTACCGACCAGGATATCAGCTTCTTCGTTGGCAAAAGCAGAAAGTATCTTTTCATAGCTTTCCTTTTCTTTTGTCGTATCTGCATCCATCCGAAGTACTCTTGCCTGCGGAAACTGCCGTTTTACTGCTTCTTCCACTTTCTGTGTCCCGGTTCCGAATGCTGCTATATACGGAGAGCCGCACGACGGACATTCTTTCGGAAGCGAAATCTGATACCCGCAATAATGGCAATGTACCGTTTTATCCGAATGCAAGGTCAGCGAAACGGAACAATGAGGACACATGATTGGTTTTCCACAGCTTCTGCAGGAAACCGAACCGGAATATCCTCTCCTGTTAAGAAAAAGAATGGTCTGCTCTTTTCTCTCCAGCCGTTCTTCTATTTCTTTTCCCAATGTGCGGCTGAACATGGAACGATTCTTTGCTTTTAATTCTTCCTTCAGATCAACAATTTCTACAAACGGAAGCAATGCATTTTGAGCCCTTTCTGTCAGTCTCAAAAGAGTATATTCTCCGTTTAATGCTTTCTGATACGATTCGAGTGATGGCGTTGCCGATCCGAGGATCACGCTGGAATTTGTCATTTTCGCCAGTTCTACAGCTGTCTCCCTTGCATGATATTTGGGAGTGCTTTCACTTTTATACGACATTTCATGTTCTTCATCCATAACAATCGCACCAAGATTCTGAAACGGTGTAAACAGTGCAGATCTCGGTCCAATCATAATATCAATGTCCCCGTTTTTCGCTCTTCGGTATTGATCATACCGTTCCCCTGCCGACAAACGTGAATGCAGGAACGCAACCCTGCTACCAAAGCGCTCCGAAAACCTTTTTACCGTCTGATACGTCAGGGCAATTTCCGGGATCAGTACGATAACCTGCTTCCCCATCTGCACGATTTCTTCAATAACATTCAGATACACTTCCGTCTTTCCGCTTCCGGTCACTCCATGTATCAGATACGTTCCTCGTTTTCCTGCACGATAATCGTTGCATATCTTCGTTGCTGCCTCCCTCTGCTGCCGGTTCAAAGAGATTCTTTTCTTTTGTTCTCCATGATTTTTGACTTCTGTCTTTCTGTATTCTTCCTCGGCAATTGTAAAGATTATTCCCTGCTGTTCCATCCCCCGCAGGCATGTGGAAGAAATATTTAATTTTCCGAGAACGATCTCCCTTGGTATCGGCTGATATTGGATCAGTTCCTTTAACAGTCTGGCTTTTGCAACATATCTTTTTCCCGCATATTCTTTTAACAGAACTTCTGCCCGTTCCTTTTCGATCGCCAATGCTATTTTCTTATGCTCCACCGGACGAACGCTTTTCTTGACCGGTAATACAGTGCGGAGGGAATCATTCATGGTTCCGCCAAAATTTTCCTTCATCCAGGCAGCCAGTGTGATCATTCTTGACTCAATGGCAACTCCGCCCTGCATCACATCTGTAATTTCCTTTATCCTGTTTTCTTCTATTTTCGGACGATCAGATAATCCGACTACATATCCTTGCAGCCTGCGGTTGCCGTTTCCGAACGTAATGACTACCGGTGTTCCTATCTTCACCTTTTCCCTTAAACTGTCCGGAATCCGATACTGATACGTTTTATCCAGATTTTCATGAGAAATATCCACGATTATGTCTGCATACCGCATTCTGTCACCACCTTTGTTTCCTATGCAAAAGCATTTACGATCTCATCTGTCTTCATTCCCCGAGATCCCTTTACCAATACTACATCTCCCGATTTCAGTTCCGTTTCTAAAAATGCCTCAGCCTCTGCATTTGTTTGGAATGTAAAACTTCGGATTCCTGATTTTGCAGCCTCTGCTGCGATATATGCTGCATTTGTTCCGACAGTAATCACAAGATCTGTCTTTTTTTCGTCTTTTTCACATTCTGCAAGATATACTCCTACTTCCCGATGCAGTTCTTCTGCCTGCACTCCAAGTTCCAATATATCTGCAAGTACCACGATCCTTCTCGTTCCCTCCAAAGAAAGTAATACCCGGATGCTGCTTTTCATGGAATCCGGACTTGCATTATAGCTATCATCGATCCAGGTGATTCCGTCTTTTTGCCGTATCTGTCCTCTCATTGCGATCGGCTCATATGCTTCCAGACCTTTTGCTGCACACAATGCAGAAATTCCATATCTTTCCGCTGTCGCGATTGCCGCAAGGGCATTCAGCACATTGTGCTCTCCGTGCACCTTCAGTTTTACCGGAACCGTCTCCGTCTCTCCCCTCTTTTTAAGCAGAAAAGAAATCCCGTCTGCATGTTCCGTGATTTCTTCTGCCACATAATCAAACTCCTTACCGATGCCATACGTTACTGCCCTTGTTCCTGACAGCACTTCTTTTGTTTCTTTGCTGCAGTCTATCGTAATCTTATTGTTTGTTATTTGTGTGGCTGTTTCCTGAAGCAATATGTCATTTCCGTTAAGAATCAGGCTCGAATCTGCAACAAACCTGTTAACGATCGCCAGTTTTTCTTTTCTTATATTTTCTCTGCTTCCAAACTGGGCGATATGCGACACACCTATATTTGTCATGACTGCACACTCCGGTCTTGCGATCCATGCAAGTTT
This sequence comes from uncultured Lachnospiraceae bacterium, assembly GCA_964632165.1. Lineage (GTDB taxonomy): Bacteria > Bacillota > Clostridia > Lachnospirales > Lachnospiraceae > SIG299. Next base: position 13,337 of record CAZWCZ010000001.1, read on the forward strand.
TTCCATTTCTCCCGGCTCACTCATTCCCATTTCAATTACCGCAATGTCATAAGATTCCTCCATGCAAAGCATCATTAACGATAAACCGATCTGACTGTTTCTGTTCCCGATTGTTTTCAAAACATGTTTTTCTGTTTCTAATGCAGCGGCGATCATCTCTTTTGTTGTCGTTTTTCCTACACTTCCGGTAATTCCAATGACCGGAATCGTAAATCTGCTGCGATACCACTGTGCCAGATTCTGCAATGCCGCAACCGTATCTTCCACTGCAAGTACTGCAACATTTTTCTCTTTACAAATTCTCAGGATTTCTTCCCGGTATGCACTGTCCGCTTTCATAAAAATGGCTTTTGCTCCATTTTCTATCGCCCCCGCCACATACTTATGCCCGTCTGTTTTTTCACCGACAATAGGGACAAACAGAGAATTCTGTACTTTTTCCCTGGAATCGATCGTAACTGCTTCTATTTCTGTCTGCACTCCTTTTATCAAAAGATGTGCGCCTGCTGCCTGTCTTACCTGCTCTATCTGGATTCTGTTCATAACGCTTTTCTCTCTTCCTCTGACATTTCTTCTATGACTTCACGGATGATCACACGTTCATCCATCGGATATTTTGTCGTTCCGATGATCTGATAGTCTTCATGTCCTTTTCCTGCAAGCACGATCACATCGCCTTCCTGTGCATGAAGGATTGCATAACGGATCGCTTCTTTTCTGTCAGCGATCATAACATAGTTACCATTTTTCTTCTTTACCCCGGTCAGAATGTCATTTAAGATTGCTTCCGGAGATTCTGTCCGCGGATTATCACTTGTAATGATCGTCATATCCGCATACTCCGACGAAATTTCACCCATGTCAAACCGACGGTCTCTGGCACGGTCACCTCCACACCCAAACAGGCAGACCAGACGTTTTGGCCGATATTCCAATAAGGTTGTCAAAAGACTCTTCAGGCTCACGGCGTTGTGTGCATAGTCTATCATCAGCGTAAAATGTTTGGAAACCGGAACCATTTCCACCCTTCCCTTTACCTTGACGGAACGCAGTGCTTTCAGCAGCACCTCCTGCGAAATATCAAAATGACGGCAGACGGCAAGTGCCGTCAGGGAATTGTATACGGAAAACATTCCCGGGATCCCTACTGTAACCTCTGCTTCCAGGACACCTTTCGTCTGATAAGAAACAAGCAGCTGCCCATCTGTTTTATGCAGGTCAATATTGGCTGCCTGCAGATCAGCCCCTTCCTTCCGTCCGTATGTTTCCACTTTGCAGGTATGCCCTTCAAGGATCCTCTCCGCATTTTCATCATCGCAATTAATGATCCCCACTTTACATTGCCGGAACAGCATGCTCTTGCACTGAAGATAATCTTCAAAATCCTTATGTTCATTTGCCCCGATATGATCCGGCGACAGATTTGTAAAAATACCGTAATCAAACGTAAAGCCGCCGACTCTGTGGAGCATCAGCCCCTGGGACGAAACTTCCATTACAACGCATCGGCATCCGGCATCTGCCATTTTGCGGAAATATTCCTGCACAGTATAAGATTCCGGCGTTGTATGATTCGCCGGAATATGTTCTTCCCCGATGATCGCTTCGATCGTTCCGATCAATCCGGTCTTATATCCTGCAAGTTCTAATGTATTCTGAATCATGTATGCCGTTGTTGTTTTCCCTTTTGTTCCGGTGATCCCGATAGTGATCAGTTCCTCTGCCGGATGTCCGAAGTAAGCTGCCGACATGTATGCCAAAGCTTCTCTTGTGTTATCGCATACGATCAGGCAGATTCCTTCCGGCACATCCACTTCACGTTCTGCAATAATTACATTGGCTCCCTGTCTGACTGCTTCCGGCACAAAATCATGTCCGTCATAAACAGCACCGCTGATACATACAAATGCGGTACCGCTCCCCACAGGTCTCCTTGTATCATATACCAGTTCTGTTACTTCTGCGTCCTGAGAGCCGCAGACCACCCGATAGGTTACCTCTTCCAATAAATGTTTTACTTTCATAGTTTGTCACCTCTTTCTCCGGACTCTTTTTCTTTTTACGCAAAGCAGGGGATGCAGATCCGGCATCCCCTTTTTGAACTTGTTTTTCTTATTACCAGCCTAATACCCGGTCATACAACGCTTCATATTTCTTTGCGGAACCCGACCATGAGAAATCTTTTGCCATGGTACGATCCACAATTTTATTCCATTCTCTCTTTTTGTCATAATATACATGTTTTGCATACCGGACAGTATCTAACATTTCATGTGCGTTATAATTTCGGAAGCTGAAACCGGTTCCGGTGCTTTCATATTCATTATATGGCTCTACGGTATCTTTTAACCCACCGGTTTCTCTTACGATCGGCACTGTGCCGTATCTCATGCTCATCAGCTGGCTTAAGCCGCACGGTTCAAACAGTGACGGCATCAGAAAAGCATCACATGACGCATAAATACGGTGTGCTCTTTCATTGTTATAATAAATGCTTGCAGAAACTCTGTCCTTGTATTTCCACTCATAATGACGGAACAGGTTCTCATACTTCGGATCTCCGGTGCCAAGGATAATGAACTGCATGTCTTCTGCACAAAGCTCTTCCATGACACATTCCACCAGATCAAGTCCTTTCTGATCCGTCAGTCTGGATACCAGTCCGACCGTAAATTTCTTTTCATTTACTTCCAGACCAAGTTCCTTTTGAAGTTCCTTTTTGTTTTTTGATTTTACCTTACGGAAATTTTCAGCCGAAAACGGATAACGGATATATGCGTCCGTCATCGGATCATACTCTTTATAATCAATTCCGTTGACAATGCCGGAAAGGCAATTGGAACGTGCCCGCATCAGTCCATCCAGACCTTCACCGTAAAACGGTGTCTGGATTTCCTCGGCATACGTTTCACTCACTGTTGTCACATGATCTGCATAAACAATACCGCCTTTTAAATAATTGGCATCTCCATACGCTTCTAATTTGTCCGGGGCAAAATAGTAATCTGACAGTCCTGTAATATCCTTTACTGTCTTTTTATCCCAGACTCCCTGGAATTTCAGATTATGTATGGTCATGATACTCTTGATACCGCGATAAAACTCACCCTGTGCAAAAGTATCCTTTAAATATACCGGGATCAATCCTGTCTGCCAGTCATTGCAATGGATCAGATCCGGGCGGAAGTCGATCTGCGGCAATGCAGAAAGAACAGCGCGGCAAAAGAATGCAAACTTTTCTATATCTTCATAAATATTACCATACGGACGATCACCGTTAAAATAATATTCATTGTCGATCAGATAAAATGTCACACCGTCCCGGACGGTTTCCAGCACCCCTACATACTGTCTTCTCCAATTTAAATCCATATAAAAATGTGTTTTATACTTAAACTCCTGCTTAAACTTTTCCGGAATCGCACGATAATTCGGAAGAATCACTCGGATGTCATACTTTTCTTTATCGATATACTTTGGAAGTTCTCCTGCAACATCAGCAAGACCTCCTGTCTTAATAAAAGGAACGCATTCTGACGAAACAAATAAGATTTTTTTCATAACTCCTCCTGCTCATAATAAAAAATGTACGCAAAAACCCTGCGTACATTTTACCACATATTTTCAATTCTGAAAAGCCCGCTTTTTTGACAGCGTTTCGTCACGTTTCATCATATTTCATGATCCTCTGTCCAAAACGCTGTCAACACTCTGCAGGTTACAGTTGCAGCTTATATTCCAATCTGATCTTATCTGCGATCAAGGCTACAAATTCAGAATTGGTCGGTTTTCCCTTTCCGTTATTTACGGTATAACCAAACAATTCATCTATTGTGTCCATCTTTCCCCTGCTCCATGCCACTTCAATGGCATGCCTGATCGCACGTTCAACACGGCTCGGCGTTGTTTTGTGATGTTTTGCGATCGTCGGATACAGCTGTTTTGTAATGGAATTTAACATTTCTGTATCATTGACCGACATTATGATTGCATCACGTAAGTACTGATATCCTTTGATATGTGCCGGAACCCCGATTTCATGGATGACATTCGTAACATCCGATTCCAGATTTCTCTCCAAAAATACATTTCCGCTTTTTGATGCTGCCATAGCATCAGTACGCCTTCCTAAACAAACTCCTCGAAGCTGTTTGATTCTTGAGATTACCAGCTGATAGTCAAACGGTTTCAACATATAATAACTGGCGCCCAGTGCAAATGCACTTTCTGTTACAACTTCCTGTCCAATTCCGGTAATTATGATAAATGCCGGAATTTTCTTTAAAGTCGTATCTTTTCTGACTTGTTCCATCACACCAAGCCCGTCCAATTTCGGCATGATCAGATCTAACAAAACTACATCCGGTTCTTTTTCTCTTATCTGTGTCAAAGTATCTAATCCATCTTCTGCTTTTCCAACAACTTCTATCTCTTTGTCCTTCTTTATAGTTTCTTCCATCAAACCCGCTGATCTGACATTATCATCCGCAATTAGTACAGTTATCTTTCCCATAGAATCTCCTTCTCTAAATGGAATTTATTTACATATTAATTATATATCATTTCTATCAAATTTCAACCCTTTTTTTGGTTATTTTTGTAATTTCTCCAGCAGGCAAAAAAAAGGAAGAAAAAGCGTTGTTTTCCACCTTTTCTCCCTGTTCTCTTTCCTAAAATCTCCTCGCATATCCGCACTTTTTACATAATTCTTCGCATGCATGCCGCCGCTGAAATCCCTCTGCCATTTTTGTTGCACGATCGGATGACAAAATTTCTTCCACAGAAGAACAAAAAATATTTCCAAGTGCAAGTTCTCCCTCACGGTCAAGACAGCACGGAATCACCGTTCCATTGCTTAAAATGGCAAAATGATCTTTCAGTCCATAGCAGTATACCGCATCTCCATACGTTACAGCCTCTGTATCCGGCCATTCAAAACGCTTTCCGTATTCAAGATGAAGCTTAGGCCGGATCCTTGCCCCTCTGGCATCAATTGTCCATTCTCCCGGAAACCGTTCCCGTAACAGGCGCATCGTCTCTTCATTTCTCCCCTCATCGCTTCCTTCATTCCAAAGCCTTAATATGATCAGGATTCCCGCCCTGCTTGCCTCATCCGCAAATCGTATACAGTCGCCTATATATTCTGCCTGCTGTTTTTCCGTCCCATGTTCAAAACTGTGCAGTGAAATGTTCATTTTATAAACTCCGGAAGCAAGAAGTTCCTCTTTCCGTTTTTTCAAAAGTGTCCCATTGGTTGTAATTACGACACGAAAGCCCTTTTCCCCGGCATGACGGATAAATTCCGGAAGCAGCGGGTGCAGCAGCGGTTCACCCATGACATGAAAATACAGATATTGTGTAACTCCCCGCAGTTTATCAACCGTTTTTTGAAATTCACCCATAGTCAGAAACTTATTTTCTCTTTTCGTGCCGGGGCAAAACGAGCACGAACGATTGCATTGATTTGTAATTTCTACATATACTCTTGAATACATTTTACGCCTGCCCGTTTCTGTTTTCTATCTGCCAGTCAATCGGCTTTTCTCCATGCTGTACCAAGAACTCATTTGCCCTACTGAAATGTCTGCATCCAAAAAATCCGCGGTACGCAGACAAAGGGCTTGGGTGCGGGGCTTCCAATATTAAGTGGTTTGGATTTGTAAGCATACTCTTTTTCATCTGCGCCGGTCGTCCCCACAGCAGAAATACCACCGGCTCCTCCTTTGCATTGACTGCCCGGATAACTGCATCCGTAAACTGCTCCCATCCTTTCCCCTGATGAGAATTTGCCTGATGAGCACGTACAGTCAAAACTGTATTCAATAAGAGCACACCCTGCTCTGCCCATTTTTCAAGAAATCCGTTATCCGGAATGTAACAGCCAAGATCCGTGTTCAGTTCCTTATAGATATTTACGAGGGAAGGCGGTATCTGAGTTCCCGGCTGTACCGAAAAGCAAAGTCCGTGTGCCTGTCCTTCATTATGATACGGATCCTGTCCCAGGATCACAACTTTCACGTTTTTTAGCGGTGTCAGATGAAATGCCTGAAATAATTCTTCCGACGGCGGATAAACAACATGTGTTGCATATTCCTCGCGCACAAACTGATACAGTTTTTTATAATATTCCTTGGAAAACTCTTCTTTTATTGCACCCATCCAGTCATTTGAAATCATTGCCATTTGATCTGCCTCTCTTTTCTTCCGTTTTCCTGTTTTCTGCACTCGCATCCAGTTCAAACCAAAACTCCACCCCGTTGCTGTGGTTAATCACACCAAACGGTCTGTTATGCAATTCCATGATGGCCTTTACGATAGAAAGCCCTATTCCGCTTCCACCGTATTCTCTCGTTCTTGCTTTGTCCACCTTATAGAATTTGATCCAGATTTTATCCAGTTCTTCTTCCGCAATGGATTTTCCGGTATTAAAAACAGAAACCCTTACCAGGTCCTCTTTTCCTGTGACTTTGATTTCTACTGCCTTTTCCTCCGCTGCATGGTGGATGGCATTGGTCAGATAGTTGGTAACTACTTCCTCTATCATATATTCATCTGCCCAGACATAGACCGGAGTTCCCCCGGAAAAATACAGTTTAATATCGTTCTGCTTCAGAAGGATCTCTGAAGATTCCAAAACCGACTGTATCAGTTCCGTGATATCAAACCGTTCAAGTTCGATCATCTGGTTCCCAAACTCCAACTGATTTAATGTAAGCAGTTTCTGTACCATTTTATTCATTTTTGATGCTTCATCTATGATAACATCACAATAAAACTCCCGGCTCTGCGCATCCTCTGAAATATTATCTTTTAGCCCTTCTGCGTATCCCTGGATCAGTGCAATCGGCGTTTTCAATTCGTGCGTGACATTCGACAAAAATTCTTTTCGTATTTCTTCTGCCTGAACTTTCTGCTCAATATCCGTCTGCAGACGGTTATTCGCGCTCTTTAGATCCGAGATCGTCTCCTCCAGGCGGTCAGAAAGTACATTGATGCTTTTCCCGAGTTCTCCGATCTCATCCTTTGCTTTTCCCTCATATTTTACGCCGAAATCCAAATGACTCATCCTTTTTGCAATTCCTGACAGTTCCTCGATCGGACGCACAAAAGAACGGGCCGCAAAATAAAGAAGCACAGAAATGAGGATTGCCACAAGAATTCCGGCATACGACAAAAAAGTATTGGCAATATCCGCATTTTCCTGCAGACTTTCCATATTAGTCCGTATAAGAAAAAAATTCCCCGCTTCTGCATCCGAATAAAACAGTTCCAAAAAGTTGGAATTGATCCGTTTGTCAAACACATAATAAATATCATAGCTTCCATCCACAGACATCAGCTTCTGTGCAGAATTCAGTGTTGGTGAATTTCCCGGGTAGATATACCCGATCAGGCGGTCCATAAACTGAATGTAATTCTGATTGTTAAAAAGTGTTTTATAATATACCGCACTCCAGTCATGCATCAGAAAAACGGTCAGATCATTTCTGACCATCAAAGTTTCCAATTTCAGCAGATTATCCTCAGAAAAACTCAGTACCTCTTTCCCTTCTTCATTCGTTTTTGTCATTCCCTCTGCTTCTGCAATTTTTATGACTTCGCTGATCTCACGATATGCTTCATCCAGTGTTTCTATCTTGCTGTATAGATAGTAATCCTCCAGAAATGTTTTGTTCAGCACCCAGGTGATTGCGATCGTGCCAAATACTGCCATCAGCATCAGCAGAACCATCTTATACTTCCAGGACAGTTTCATCCTAATCTCTACCTTCCGTTTTCAATTTCAAACTTATATCCGAGTCCCCAGATTGTTTTTATATACTCTCCCTTTTCTCCCATTTTGCTTCGCAGTTTTTTTACATGGGTATCAATGGTTCTGGCATCCCCAAAATAATCATAATTCCAGACATGGTTCAATATCTTTTCCCGCGACAATGCCATTCCTTTGTTTGTTATGAAATATTCCAAAAGTTCAAATTCCTTGACACTCAGATCGATTTCTTTCCCCTCAATCTTTACGGAATGTGCAGCACGATCCATTCTTATCCCGCCGATTTCTATAACGTCCTCGCCTACGGCATTGGCACGGCGTAAAACAGCCTCGACCCGTGCTACAAGAATTTTAGGAGAAAAAGGCTTTGAAATATATTCATCCACTCCAAGATCAAAACCAAGAAGCTCATCCCGTTCATCACTTTTAGCCGTCAGCATGATGATAGGCACCTTAGAATAACTCCGGATCTCTCTGCATACCTGCCATCCGTCCATTTTTGGCATCATAACATCTAAAATGAGTAACGCTATATTCTTTTCCGAAAAAAACAGATCTACTGCTTCTTCACCGTTTTCAGCCTCCAGAACCTCATATCCCTGCTTTGCCAAAAAATCGTGTACCAGCTTACGCATGCGGCTTTCATCATCTACTACCAGAATCTTAATCTGCTCCATTTCTTTTCCTTCCTTTTGCATCTTTTTCTTCTCATAGTATACCGATATTATGTATTTTTTGTGTTCTCATTCGTTCCTATGATACCACTACCCCATCTAAAAAAACAAGTATTTCGGACAAAAATCCGAAATACTTGTTTTCTGTTTAAACTTCATGTGAGATCACACTTGGTGTTGCTATCCTTGCCCAGGAAATCCCGCAGTTCTCCGGAAGCAGTTCTTCTTCCAGTTCCTCTATTTTCTCAATTTTTCCGTCAACATAATCAAGCAAACGCTTTCTGCAGGTATCTAAACGCTGCAGCAATCCGCCCAACCGGATATCCTGCATTTCAAATCCCTGCGGTTTCTTTTCCGACATCCAATAAATCCGATATGCCTCGTGAAAATCCCGAATACGTTTCATTGCTTCTCGGTAATCTTCTTCTGCCAGTGTTCGCAACGCATCTTTTTCTTTGTTTCTGTAATACTCTCGTGTACGTATTCCAAGACTGCATTTGATTTCCAACGCACGACTCAGTTTTTCATAAGCAGCGAAATAATGCCCGTAAGCTCCCTTTCCTGCTGCCCCTGCCAGACGTTTTGTCAGTTCTTCATAATACTCCGCATCTTCTTTTCTGCATCGATAATCATTGATTCCAAGGAACGGGTCATTATACAGAAGATATTTGCTTGGATTATATTCGTGATGCCCTCCCGGGGTATCCAACGCATCCAACAAAAGGAATGTATCAAACTCTGCTCCGGTAATCTCCCTGAACCTTTGCTTTATCACATCCAAATTTTGATTTCCTTTTGCATACTCAATTGCATACAATAAAGACGGAAGCACCATAAACGGAGAGCATTCATTTCCGTCATCTCCCCAGACCGTCATCAGCCATCCGTCGATTTTGCAGTCATTTACTGCATCCATTGCAGCACTATCTGTCTCCATGCTGAATGTATTTGCCGGTGCAAATCCTTTCCAGGTCCAGGCCCCTCCGGCAAAATACACTTTGCGTCCGAATGCCTGATTGATCTTTATCATATTTACATAATGTGCATAATCTTTGCTGTAATAATCCCAGTAAACCAGCGATGCCTTTTCCGGAAGTGCCGCTTTTTCACGGATGCCTGCGATCTTAGAGACATCTCCTTCATAATAGTACCCTGTATTCATTGCCAGATTGCAGAACATGTCACTCCACAGCATCGGTTCAAATCCATGTTTTTCTGCAATTTCACAAACCCGATGCAAATGGAGGTTGATGACATCGAAACGGTCACAATAACCGTGCTGTTCCAAAAATTTTCCCAAGCCTACCTTATGTGCTTCATCCATTCCGATATGTATCTTCCTGCTCGTAAAACATTCTGCCAAAGAAGCGATCATACGTTCCAAAAGCCCATAAGTCTTTTCTTCTCCTGCCAGCAGTATATCATCACAGTCACGCACTCCCTGATATCCGCTCCATTTGAAAATGCAGTTCAAATGAGCCAGCGTCTGAATACACGGAATAAGTTCCACTCCGATACCGGCACAAAATGCATCCAGTTCTTTCAGTTCATCCTTCGTATATCTTCCTCTCAAATATCCAAAATAAGGCTCACCGTCTACTTCATATGTGTCTTCCGTATAAAGCATCAGCGTATTATATCCCATTTTTGAGATCAATCCCGCATATTTCTTTACTGCTTCTACGGTCAGTACACCGTTTCTTGAGCAGTCTAACATCACTCCGCGCATCATAAGCCGTGTTCCCCTTTCGCAATAAATTTCATGCGGACTTATTATAAACTGTCATGCAACAGAATACAAGGTAAAAATATCACGCCTTGATATAAATCTTCTATTCTGATATATACTCTTCCAAAAATACGTCGCGTATCTTCAGTATTTTTCGAAGAGTTTCGGTATCCATCCGGTTAACCTCCTGCGGATATCGTACGGATAATGCTGCTGCCGTTCCTGCCGCCTGACCGATCGCCATTACGATCGGAGTTACACGGATCGCCGCACATGCCTCATGTGTCACGCTGATGCATCGTCCTGCCACAAGAAGATTGGAAATTTTCTCTGTGACCAGACAACGGTACGGAATCGAATACCAACTCCCTTTTTTCATAAAGCGATGCTTCATCCCGTCACTGTCCGGTGAATGGATATCGATCGGATATCCTCCCATGGCAATTGCATCCTCAAACATACGGTTTTCCATGAGATCATCGCCGGTCAGTTTATACATTCCGTCGATCTTCCTGCTTTCACGTATCCCGATCTGCGGTCCGGTAGAAAGCAGTCTGCACTCTTCAAATCCCGGAATGTATTCCTTCATAAAACGAACGATTTCCCACGCCTGACGCCTTCCCTCAATTTCAGCTTCCGTTAAAGAAAACGAATCGATCGCAGATTTTCCTGTAATCCTTGACATGTTTAGAATAAATTCGCCGAAGTTATTTGTTTCAAAACAAAGGACCATGTCCCTGTCTGCATGAAACGTTCCATTTTCTCTTGCCTCCCGGATCAGCTGATATGCTCCGGACATTCCGGTTCTTGGAAGTTTTTCCAAATGATCGAACGGAATCGTTTTTAACATATCATTCTGATTGCTCTTCACATAATCCATCAGACGTTTTCGATCTACATTCCCTACTTTTACGTTCATCGTCATCGGCTGTGCCAAATGATCCGTTTCCCGCCCGTACACACTGGATATTCCTGCAGCCGTTGCAAGATCCGCATCTGCGGTACAATCCAAAAATACCTCCGCACGCACATCGAAGTATCCCTGTTTTGCATACAGCCTCACGGAAGTAATCTTTCCGTCTTTTACCGTGCATCCGGTAAATACCGTATGATACAGTATCTCGGCCCCGCTTTCCAATACCATTTTTTCCAGGATATATTTCATCCCTTCTGCATCAAAAGGAGTGATCGTGTCCGTATAACCGATATAATCTTCCATATGTCCCGGAGAAAGATCTTCTTTTTGAAGCCGACGGACAATCTCATCCGGAATGCCCCGGATCACCTGAGTCTTTCCTGCATGAAACGTCATCTGTGGACCAACTCCAGCCGTAGTCAGCATACCGCCAAGATAACCATACCGTTCGATGAGCAGGGTATTGGCTCCTTCCCGTGCTGCTGCAATTGCAGCAACTGCACCTGCCGGTCCTCCGCCTATGATGACAACGTCATATTCCAGAACTCTGTTCATGTTCTGCTCCTTCTATTGCAGAAAGTGCTTCCTCATCTGCTACTAACGTAAAGTCCGGATGCAGCTGCAAAACAGATGCCGGGATTTCCGGTGTAACCTTACCGCAGAATGCCTTTTTTAAGATTTCTGCCTTTCCCTTTCCATTTGCGATCATCAGGACCTTTTTTGCCTGCATGATCGGACGGATGCCCATTGTATAAGCCTGCTTCGGCACATCTTCTCTCCGCTCAAAAAAACGCTTATTCGCTTCTATCGTGCTCGCCGTGAGATCCGTGCAATGGGTATCCGGTTCAAAAAAGTCTCCCGGCTCGTTGAATCCGATATGCCCGTCCAATCCGATGCCTAACAGCTGCAGATCAATTCCTCCGGAACGTTCAATAATCGCATCATAATTTTTGCAGACTTCTTCCGCATTCGGGTTTTCCCCATCCGGCACATACGTATTCTCCGTCTTTACATTAACGTGACGGAACAGGTTTTCTTCCATGAAATTCCGATAACTCTGTTCATGTTCTTTGGAAATTCCGCGATATTCATCTAAATTAATAGTCGTTATCCCGGAAAAATCAACCTCCCCACGCTGATACATCTCTACCAGTTTTTCATATGCTCCTACCGGCGAACCTCCGGTAGCAAGTCCCAATACGGAATCCGGCTTGATGTTGATCTGTGCCGCGAGTATTCCTGCTGTTCTTGCAGAAAGTTCATTATAATCTTTTACTTTAATGATTCTCATGACGACTCACCCTTCCTGTTTTTTTATTGTTTTTCCTGTTCGTACAAATTTTTTACCTGTTCTCCGGTCACTGCATAAGAATATACCCTTGCAAAAGAAATCTGACCGTCAAACATTCCTTCTGCTCCACCGTCACCGGTAATATCTGCTCCGATACGGTATGCATGTGCTGCTGCCATGGAAGGATATGTAATAAAGCCTGCTCCGATGGCAGACGCAACTGCTTCGCCGTTCAGATAAAGGATCAGATCTCTTCCGTTGAAACTGGCAACCGCATGATAATATGTCCCAAGCTCGATCGGAACATAAACGATCTGATAAGCTCCATTAACAGAACACCAGAATTCCAGCCGCTGTGCCGCCGCATTGATCTCAAATCCATAACCACCCTGCTGCATACATGCAAACGGATCGGAATAGGATGCAGGAAAACTGTCCAGAATAAATCCGAGTTCCATACTGACTTCACGATTAATACTTACCATTTCTTCGGTTTTTAAACGAACCGCCAGACTTTTGCCTACTCCGTCAAAATCAGCCATATAACGTCCTGCCGTTTCGCTGTACACAATGGATACACCTTCATTTTCTACCGTTCTGGAGTTCTCGCTGCAGTCTTTGATTTCATCTTTTTCTATCCTGATATCCAATACATCCGCTGTAGGAATTTCTTCTAAAGGATTTGAAGATACCGGAGCAACTCCTGTTGTCTTAAAATCAACAGAAAGAGGGAGCTCCGACTCCTTTCCCCAGGAATCGATTGCCGTTACCTTTACGGTATACTCTAAACCTTCCAACAGTCCGGTAAATTCCTGCGTCAGTGTTTCCGGCATGGAAAGGAAGTAAAATTCAGACCAGATGGAAGATGACATCTCAAAAATACCGTTTCTGTAAAAATCGAACCGATAGCTGTGCAGACACTCTCCGTCCGTTGCCTGAGGGATCGTCAGGGTTACTGCATTATCACCGACTTTTTCAATAGTGATCTGTGCTCCTTCTGCAAACACAGGACAGTCCGCTGTCTCTCTCCGCTTTTCCGTATATAGAAACGTAGATGGATCGGATGGTGTTTCAATATCGTATTCTATTGGGAAAAACTGTTCTGTTATCACATCGTAAATCTTAATTTTTACCGAATTATCTGCATGCACTTCTACAATATAATACTGGCAGACATTCGTTGCGTTCGGCGGGATCGTTCCGTATACCATTCCAGGTTCCAATTCGTAATAGCTAAGCGTTCCGCATCCTAATGCAGTAAAACTTCCCTGCCAGATGGAACGCGGATCATTGATCGGATAATGTGAATGTCCGGAAAAGTCAATTACCTGCGGATACTGACTGATGATCTCCGTAAACTGATCCGTTCCCCAAAGATCTGAACCGTATACCGTATCTGTAACAGGATAATGATTCTGTACAAAGATCGGTTTTTCAGGATCCTCTGCTGCCGCCTTTGCCAATTCTTCCTTAAACCACTCAATACTTGGCGTATAATTGTAATAATCCGACAGTGAAAGATTGATAAAATGATATCCGTTTACCACTTCATGCGTATTCATTTCGCGTTCTAACACTCTTTCCCACCGTTCGATCACATGATCTCCGGATTCCTTAAAGTATTCATGATTTCCCATGATCAGAAGCGTGGTGGTATCTTCTTTAACAAATGTCTCCAAGCCTTTCTTAAATGCCTTCAGTTCATTTTCGTAACCGTAATTTGTCATATCTCCGGCAACAAGCAAAGCATCAAGATTCTGATATTCCTGACTCTCTGCATAAGCATATGCCGCATTCATCGCATCTCCAAAACGGTTATAATCCGTATCACCTGCCGCTCCGATATGTACATCACTCATTACTGCAAAACGAAGTACGATATCTTTTCCTGACGGTTCTGCCCCCTGTGTCGGTGTCGTTCCCTGCTCTCCCATATCTCCATCTCCTGTCTGCTGTCTGCCGCATCCTGCTGTTATCAATGAAAAGCTGAGCAATGCCAGACAGAACAGGCCTATCTTTTTCCAAGCGCCATATCTTTTCATTCTGTTTTTCCTTTCCTGCATCGCCTAATAAAGGATCTTCCTGTCCTTTATCATGCCCGCTAACTGCTCTGCCATTTTTTCATGCCGTTTCAAAGAAGGATGTCCCACCGCACCTTCTCCATCCTCGTCATCTTTCGGTAAAAATGCCATGGAGAATACCGGTTTTCCTTCTTTGTTCAGAGTTTCTGCCGCCGACAGTATTTCTGCATTGAGCAGATCGTTCATCGCCCCTGCAGTACATACGATCGGAACATTTTCATAACGTTCACACAATGTATGCAGAAATTCCGTGTACGCATCCTCAAACATTTTTCTGCGGTCTGCGTGATCTCTTGTGTAACTGGAATCATTTGTTCCAAGATTGATGACGATCAGATCGCATGGCTCCGATGATGCATCAAACAACTGCTTTTCCCATCTCATCCGACACTGCAGACTGTAGTCGGTATACGGATAGATCACCGGAACAAGCACTCCTGTATTCGGCACTTCTACATCCGGATCCACATAACTTGAAATGATTCCGATCCCGCTCCAGGAAAGGAGTGTTGCTTCCGCTTCCAGTTTTTCTGCCGTTAAAACAGCATACGCTTTCCACGGATTTTCTGTTCCTGTTTCAAAAGGATCTCCAGGATTTCCTTCATTACCGAATCCACAGGTCAGCGAGTCTCCGATAAACTGGATCCTGTTTTTTCTGCTTTCTGTCCTCGTGATCTTTGCCCCGTCATTCATATAAAATTTCCGTATGGATGCATATGCGTATTGATTTTCGGACATCTTGGTCACACGGATCTTTACTGTCTTTGGTTCTTCACTTTCCCAGAGAAGATAGCGGTTTGCTCCCTCCTGAAGGGCAATCCTCTTTTTTTCTTCATCATCAACGTAAATACCGATCCATGCCTGAAAATCTTTTCCGCCGCCTTCCGATGCAAATTCTGCTTCCAGATGTACTCCGTCCATCAAAAATTCCACATAAGAAGCCGAGTGTGACAAAAACAATTCGTGTTCTTTCCATACCACTCTCCCGGATATTTTAAGATCCAATTCATCCGGATAACATTCTCTCATAGTGCCGACCTCTTTTCTCAGATTTTTCTTTTTTCCTGCTGTCTCATGCAATAATATACTGCTCCTGCAAGACCTGCTTCGTTTCCCATAGCCGCCGCATCAAACCGTAATTTTTTAGAATACTCAGGCATAACACGCTGAAGCACTTTTTCCCGCAGAGGCTGAATAAAATGTTCTTTCTGTACACTAACACCGCCGCCGATCAAAACAACCTGCGGATTAAAAATATGAATGATCCCGACAAGTCCGTCCGCTACATAACCGATCCATTGATCAATGACTACATCCAGGCAGGCATTCTTTCCTACTGCACCAAAAATGGTTTTTCCATTGATCTTCTTTTCCTCAAACAGTTCTTCCGGGATTCTCCCCTTCTTTACTGCTTCCTTTACCATTTTTATCAACGCTATCGTTGATGCATACTGCTCATAACATCCACGGTTGCCGCAGGAACACATCTTACCGTTATTTCTGATCGGAAAGTGTCCCAGTTCTCCGGCTCCACCACCTGCACCTTCCAATATTTCAGAACGCACAATGACACCGCCGCCTACACCGGTACCAATGGTAAGCACAACAGCTTCTGAAGCTCCTTTTGCCCCGCCGACCCATTGTTCTGCCAATGCCGCGCAGTTTGCATCATTCAGTACGCTGACCGTACCGCCAAATATTGTCTGGATTTCCCGACGGATCTCACAACCGATCCAGTTTTTGATATGACCTGCAGTGCCGATCACAGTGCCTGAAACAGAATCGATCTGTCCGGTTGCCGATACCCCGATCCCGGCGATCTTCTCCGATGTCAGTCCGTATTTCTGCAGGTACCATTTCAGTTTTTCTTTTACCGTTTCTATGATCGGTGTTTCATATCCGTCAAATGCCACATCAAAAGCAGCCGTATTTTTAACAATCCCTTCTGGCGTTACCGATCCGATCTTAACCTGTGTTCCACCGATATCTATTCCTATGTAGTCCATTTTGTTACCTCACTGCTTCCACTCTGCATCCAGTCTTACCTCAAATGTACGCCTCCATGGCATACTGACGTGTATGATACGGATGTTTTCCGCAATTGATGATAAATACTGCGGTATGAATTCATTCAGATGTTCCTTTGCCCGTTCTGCCATCAGCTCCGCTCCTTCCGGTGTTGAAAATTCTTTCTTTTCTTCCGGGAAGTTTTTCCGAAGCAGTCCCCTTGCATAACTGCAATAAGCTACATCTTCCAGATAACGTTCAATAAGAAAATCTTTTCTTTGCCCGGTATCTCCATAATAATAATCATACACTGCTTCCGCAAGAACAGTCCCAAGCGTATTCCCATTGGTATTCCATCCTGCATATGCTGCCAGATCCATGAGTATTCCATGTTTATTCAGCATACGGATAAAATCCAGTTCGCCTCCGTTACAATAAGCATTATCCGCAACAGCCACACGCTTTCCGGCTGCAAGCTTTTCACGGATATATCTGAGAAGTTCTGCCATATTTCTTTCCGCATTGTAATTAGGACTGATCGACGGCTGGATATAGGCTTCCTCCATATGATCATCAGGCGCATTGACAATCAGAAAGATATCTGACATTTCTTCCCTGTCCGTCGGAATACATCCGGCAGACAGAATATGAAAACCGATCGTCGTGCAAAGTCTGACTCCTTCGTACTTCGGGATCAGATTTTTCGCCGCTTCCGTTGCATATTTTACATACACATGCGGATGTCTTCCCTGCATCTCATTCAGCATTCTTGCCGTCAGTGTCAGTGCAACCTCATCCGCACCGGAATACAGCAGGATCTCGTCTGTCATCCCTGCTTCCTGGATCTTCTTTCTGATCTGCATCTGATCCATTGCCGTATATCCAAGAGGTGCTGAATCATCCTGTGGAAATACAAGGGCATCCAGATATCCCTCCGTATAATAACGAACCGTTTCCATATTTAATGTCCGATTCGTTTCCCTTCTTTTCTCAAAGTCAAGCAGCACTTCTTCCGGAATACCGCTTCTAAGCCGCTCTGCTTCTTCTATTGATCCTTGACCGAGCTGTACCTTATGTTTGCTTATCCCATACCGGAAAATGCGTTCTCCGTATTGGGCATAATAATCCGGTTCTTCGTCTGCATTATTATAACTAGGGCAACGCATGATACAATGAAATGCATATATCTCAAGCTTTTCATTCTGCTCTTTCATCTGACGGATGAGTTCAAGACGCTCCTTTAATGTTTCTACCGTTTCCTGATGCATTCTGGACGGAACCAGTCCGCCGTACAAAAGCATGTCTACCGAAAGGATCACACCAAACGCATCCGCGGATTCTTTTAAAAGGAATTCTCTGATACTGTCAAAATCTGCCGGTGTTTTCTTGGTTCCAAGCTTTTCCGGCCGCACGATCTGCAATTCCTCACTCTGAAACAGCTTAAAAGGAAAATCATAATTGCATGGTCTCTCATCTAATGGTAATAAAACAATTTTTTTCATCGTTTTCCGCCCTTCTTATGATTTTTTCCGACTGACCAGATCCCACCAGTCATTCTGAACAAGATAGCATAAATCAAAAAGCATGCATCCATCCGATGTATGGAAACACATATCCACTGCCCGCTTAATATTTTCCGGTTTCTGACTGTATTGGAATAAATACAGACTTCCGATGATCGGTCTTTCTCTATGCGTTACTCCGTATGCCATGTCTGCCGATCCTTCCACACTGTACCAATCTGCCGGCATATGATGTTCTCTTGCTTCTTCTATCGTCACATCTTCATAATAAAATCCTGACAGCATACGATCTACCTGGCTGATATAGCCTGTTTCTGCATACTGCACACCGTCCGTAGCCGGATAAGACGTTTCCACATGCTTTTTAGACGCCCAATTGGCTGCAACCATATAATATTCCGGATACCAGGAGCCGGTATAGTCAACAAATTCTACTTTCCGCTCGGAAGAATCCACCAGATTTCTCACTTTTCCGATAAACTCCTGAACGGTTTTTGCCCGAAACGTATTATACGAACCAAAATATCTGCCGTATTCAATCTTGATCTTTCCGTTTACTTTTTTCAGTTGATATACGTCCCACGGATTTACTTCTTCTTCAATTCCGGCAGATTCTTTCCATTTTTTCATTGTCAGCTCACTGAAATCAGCACTCAGACCAACATATCTTACCCTATCAAGAACAATGCCGTCTATTTCATAATTCTCTATGACTTCCCGGATCAGACTAAGTTCATATTCGGACACTTCCTCATTGGCAGGGTTTACAAAAACTTCCCCGAAATCATCAATAGAGCCTACTGTCTGTATTGGATCTTCTGATGTGATCGGCTGAACAACCGGTCGACCTTCGCTATCAAGCCCATAGACCTGGCACATCCATCCTTCATTAACGAGTCCCTTCATCAATGGACTCCTGTTATGTTTATTTCCTTCAGCAAACACATCAAAAGATGCATACAGCTTCATGCCGCATTCATGTACAATAGCAAGGCCTCTGCGAAGATAGTCCGTCTTTTCAAAACATTCTTTAAATTCTGAATAATGAGGCGCCAGGCTGCTCTGATATAATACAAATCCGCTTGTATCCTTGATGCTCAAAATAACCGAATCTATTCCGGAAGCCGCACACTTCTTCATTGCTTCCCGGAACCGTTCTTCATTTAAAATAAGTTCTGTGTTCGCGGTAATCTCAACCCATACAAAATAATTATTCATCTCAATCTCCAATACTTTTCTTTATTTAAGAGAACTTCAGTACAGACTCTCGCATAAAAGCAGAGTCTGTACTGATTTTAGTTTCCGACTATTTCATTATTGCATCAATTTCATCCTGGAACAGCTGCTTTACTGATTCTACTGCCTGTGCCGGAGTCTGTTCGCCACTTGCTACACCGCTGAATACACTGTTAACAAGATAGTCTGTGTCAATAACGGACCAAACGTCTCTATTCCCCCAGCTTCCAATGTTAAACGCAGTTTCTACATCTGCCTCATCCAAGAAACATGCTTCTGCCATGAGAATGGTATCTTCATCACGGGAATCTGTATCCGCGCCATACCAGCCGAAGAACTCTTCCAGAATCTGATATACTTTCTCAGGTTCTTCTACGCCTCTAGGAATTACATAATAGTCATTAAAGCCCTGTCCTGCTGTTTCTCCTGTTCCACTTGGTCCTTCCGGCCACGGAACGATCCTGTAATTAAAATTAATGTCACTTGTTGTCTGAAGGATCCACATCTGAGTTGCACCAAATACGCACTTGTTGTTTACCCAGCCGTAAATATTATCATAATAGTCATCTGTAACAGGTCTTGCTGCTTTATCTTCTCCGAACAGTTTGCCTAAAAACTGGAATGTTTCCAGTGCCTTGGCATCTGTCAGTCCCTGCGTTCCATCTTCCTGAACCAGAACAGCACCATTTGATGCTAAAAATTCACGAACCGTAGCGGTAAGATCGCCGCCATAACCATAGATATCCGGATCTCCGTTATTATCGGTATCCTGTGTTGCCGCAATACAAAGTTCCTCAAACTTTGCCCAGGTCCATTCTCCCTTTGCATACAGTTCATTCGGATCTTCCAGCTTCAGCTGCTCTAACATATCTGCATTATATACCATATAAGTAGCTGCGCAGTTTTTAGCTGTCTTTTCAAAGAAGCAGTTTGTATTTGCAACGCTGAATGGTGTAATGATGTTGTTGTCATTGTTCAGATCCAGATAGTCTGAAGAAAAAGTGGAAAGGTCAATGAAATAACCGTTTACTGCAAGTGGAAGTGCAAAATCCATCTGTGTCAGATAAACATCATAGTCCGGTGTTCCTGCCACTACGGATGTATTCAGGCTGGAACGGATTGCATCTCCACCCGGATTGACAAATTCAATCTTACAATTGTACTTTTCCTCAATACGGCGGACATTGTCCAGCCTTCTCTGTGCAGTTTCCACATCCTGAATATTCGGATTGTCTTCTACTTTTGTGTCATTACTGTCATAATAAGATTCGTAGAACATTGCAATCCTGATCACACGGCCCTTCATGTCAAATGCCGGATAATCCGCAAAATAGGCATCCAGTTTTTCCATTTCAGTCATTTCAGACGGATCTTTTGTAACAGGTGTCGGTGTAGGTTTCTCTGTCCCACCCGAACTCTGTCCGCATGCAGCCATGGAACATACCATTACTGCCGCAAGTGTTACTGCAATTAATTTTTTCATTTTGTTAAACATAAATTCTCCTCCTTAAATTATAATGCCCTTCTCTTTCCTTATTTGATGTATTAAAATCCGTGCCGATTTTCCCGGCCGGATAACATCCGTTTTAACCTACGATTCCGCTTCGTTCCACGCCTTCAATAAAGCTCTTCTGCAGCACGATATATGCCAGAAGTATCGGCAGAACCATCAGAATGATCCCGGCATTCAGGTACATTTCCTGAAACTCCGGATTGACTATCTTATCAATACTGTCCAGTGTTCCCGTCAGAGAGGAAAGCATAACTCCCAGCTGATACTTGGATTTTACACCAAATAACCCGGTATAGAAAGAATCATTATACTGCCATACCAGAGAAAACACGGCTACCGTAATGATCGACGGTTTTGCGCACGGAAGCATGATCTGAAGAAATGTACGGAATGCGCCTGCTCCGTCTACAAAAGCTGCTTCTTCCAGCTCTTTTGGAATCCCGCGAAAGAACTGAATAAAAATGTAAATGAACAGTCCGGAATTCAGACCGCATCCAAGAAACGTCATCATATAAATGGGCTTCAGCGATGTCAGCCAGTTGGCCGAACTTCCGGTAAACAGGCTGATCAGATGCAGCGGATCAAAGCTCCTGAAATGCATATACAGCGGAAGCATGATCGTATAGGTAGGAACCACAATTGTCAGGATAACACATACAAAAAATAACTTTTTCAGCGGAAATTCAAATCTTGCAAATCCATATCCGACAAAGGAACATACCAGCAGCTGAATCAATGTGATCGAGCCGACATACAACATTGTCCATCCGAGTGTCTTCCAGTAATCCATTCGCTGTATGGTAAGTTTAAAATTACGCAGCGTCGGTTCTGCCGGAATGACATATACCATCGAATTATATACATCCGAGTCCGAAAAAAACGCTTTTGAAATAATAGAGATCATCGGGCTCAGGACAATATAAGAGATTCCTATCAGTGTAGCATAACGGAAGATTACCATGATCTTCTTTACAATTTTGGACCAAAGAATATGACGTTTGAATCTTGTAGTTTCATCCGGCCGCAGAATACTGTTCCACGTACCTTTTTGCATCTTACTCATAATCTCTCCTTCCTCCTTAATTGTAATAAAAGACTTTCTTTGAGATAAATAAGCCAAGCAGCAATAAGATCGTACATACTACCACCGTACTGATCAGGCTCATTGCTGAACTGATGCCATACTCAAAATTGGTAAATGCCATCTCTTCTGCCTTTTGTATGATCTCACTATTGGCAAACGAAGCAACAATGGTATAAACCACATTAGTAAGTATCATTGGCGAAACCATCGGAAATGTTATTTTCCAGAATGTTTCATAAGTAGTTGCCCCTTCGATTTTTGCCACTTCATAGAGGGAGCCGGAAATCGACTGTAATGCAGCGATAAAAATAATGGTCTGTACTCCGGAGGCACGTACCACCGTAAAGATACGCTCTACTGCCTGAGACAGATACGTTACCAGTTTTGTCGGTATTCCAAATTCTACAAATGCTGACAATATCTGTGTCATGGCACTGTCTTTTACGAGTGACATATCTCCGGATACTGCCGTAAGTCCTCCGGATACTGCCTGCTGTGCACTTTCCAATGCATCCACAATAATTCCGGAACCCATGATGACCGGCAGAAACAGCAAGGCACGGAACAAGGTTCTTCCTTTAAACTTACCATTTAAAATGATTGCCAAAAACAAGGAAAAAAACAGGATCAGCGGTACATCGATCAGAATGTCCTTTACCGAGGACACCAGAATCTGATTAAACTCTGCATCTGTTAAAAATGCGTATTTAAAATTATCAATCCCGCGCAATGTAGATATAAATCCGCCGTTCTCCGCCTGTTTTACATCACTGAACGCCATGTACACCGTCTGATACAGACTGCTCAGATAGTACGTCAGAAAACCGATCACCCACGGGCTGATAAATACAAGTCCCGTGATCGCTCTTCGCCTTGCGAGGGTAAATTTTTTCTTTGATTTCATTTACTTCCCCTCCTTCTTTACATACCACTTTGCCGGTACACATACACCATCTGTCCATACATCTTCCGTACCGCGGTTCACATAGATAACAACACCGTTTTCATAAGTTATCCTGCGCAAGGTGTCTGTCAGAATCTCATGCTTTACCATGGTCACGTTCATAACATCCTTCAGTGCCTCGGATACTTTCCCGTAAAATTCTTTGATCTCTTTTTCGTACAGTTCATACTGCACTGAATACATCGTATTCAGTCCGGAATTTTTAATGGCTTCCGAACTCTGCCAGGAAACAACATAGCGAAGTGCCGCTCCGTTTTCAATAGCATCCAACAGCAGCTCTTCTCTTTCCGTGCTTTGCAGCAGATTCAGCTCTTCACCTGCATAGTTGATATATCCATGCACCACCATGGCATAAAACGGAACTTTTTCATCCACGATAAAGAAGCTGCTTGCGGAAAGCGGAGCATCTACGATCTCCGTCGCATACCCGATACTGTATCTGTTTCCTCCATATAACAGTACACCCGTATTTTCTTTGATCGTATTCAATGCCTGCGTCGTCAGATCCAATGCGTCCTGCCTGTGGATCAGATCCGAACGCTTTTTATCTGAAGAAAGGACTTCGCCCAAATCACGCAATGCCACACCTGACATATCATAATCATCAAAAGCTGCTATAAACTTTTCCACATAATAGTTTAAAAATCTTGGAGAAAGGATCGTGTACATCGTTTCTTCATATTTCGCATTTACGCTTCGCTTCAAAGTATTCGGGTTCACTCTTCCAAGCATAACGATCTTGCCGTTATAATACTTTGACGCCTCCTGGCTCAGATGGTATCGGCTGCTTGTATAGGAAACTTCGTTAAACGCAACATTTCCATAAAGAGCGCCCCCGTCTGCTTCCAGATATTCCTTCAAAGCAGCTATTTCCTTTTTGGAACCAAGTCCGCGTACTCTGTGGATCTGATCCGGGACATCATGGTAATATCCTCCGTTAAACCATCCCAGATAATTCATACGGATGGCATGTACTCCGGAATCCGATAAATCTGACACGATCGACTTTGCCTGCTCATATGTTGTCATTTCGTACACGTCGTCCAGCAGGATGCCTGCAATGTTCTTGCTGATATTGACTCCGCCCAGAACATCCAAATAAATCGGAACTTCTTTGTTTTCCAGCTTTTCGTTCAAAACCCCTTCTGCAATCAGGCGGTTACGATAGTAATTTGCCATTCCGGAATAATCCGCCTCTTCTGCATTCAGCGGAATGTATTCTACCTGGACCAGCGTATCATACAGCGACTCTTCCACTACCGGCAGGTCCGCCTGAGAACCCGTTGTTCCGAACATACTGAGCAATTCAAATCCTCTCAGATAGAACGTTGCATAAACATTATTGTAATCCGATGTTGTATTGGCAACAGATGCATCGATTCTTGCAAGTGCATCTCCCGCAGTGATCACGGTAAACAGAGCACTGTTCTCATATTTCATCCCGAATACCGGAAGCCGTACCTGTGTTGTATTTTCTACAACCGTATAACTTGCTACTGTCGGGTCAGTATCGTAAACATACTGTGTGTAAGAATATCCTGTTTTTCCGTTGTTAAAATAGATCAAAGACCCCGAACCGTTTGGAACAAACATATATCCGCTTTCTTCCCGGTTGGCTGCGCCAAATTGCCTTTGGAAAACAATACTGTAGATCTTTGCCCCGCCGGTTTCCTTGATCTGCGATGTCACGATAGAAACTGACAATCCATCCTCTGTCAATCGATAATCCAGAGGAATCGTAAAACTGATCTTTTCCTCCTGTTCCACATCTGCCATATCATACTCATAGTCTTCCTGCGTATAACCGGCTTCTACAAAAACTTCGGTCATCCTTTTGATATTGATCACAGTAATGGAAGCTTCCAAAAGCTCCATATAGCCCGGATACTCTTCCGACTTTTTGTATTTCTTCTTAATGAATTTTGCTGAACTTTCTGATACTTTTTCAAGGAAGCTGTTCAGTCTTTCTTCAGAAATGATCGTCGGAACAATCCCGGTATCTGATTCCAGATTTCCCAAAACGTAAGTATAGCGGACACCATCTGTAATGCTCTCGCAGGTTACCTGATCTTTCTCTACTGCCATACTGTAGCTGTCCATGCGCCCGGTTTTTCTGGAACTGTCATAATACGTCAGTGAAAACTGTGCATCCAGATCCTGACCAAGTTTTCCCTCCCGGTCGTAAGGATTGCTGTAATATGTAATCTCACTGCGTTTGTCGAACAATGCGACTTCTGCCGTATCCGTATTGGTATAAAGCTTAAAGTTCTCATTTTCTGCAGCAAGAACCATGCCTTCCACCGAACTTGTCTGCTCGTTCTTCTGTGTAAACTCCGTCCCCTGCTCAAACTTAATCGTTTCCGACAGATATTTCTTATAATCAGTGAGCAGAAAATATTTCTTTATCGTCGGATAAAAGTAAATACCTGCTGCCGTCAAAAGAACAACCAAAGCAAGCAGTATCATCTTCGTTTTCTTACTCATTTGCTACCTCCATTTCCATTCTGTTTCTCCCTTTACGTTCGATAAATCAGTTCTGTGTAAATACTTTTCACGAACTCTACAATCTGTCGGAAGATTGAATAAAACAGAAGCAGAATAAACAATATGATTATCATGGCAGCTATAGTCAGGATCAGTGTCTTTAATTCTTTCACCGCGGTATAATTGTGAATGATCATATTTCCGATGATGACCATGATCACGGCCCACACCACGCCGATACCGATCAGCAGACTATAAAATACCGATTCATCTTTTGCGATCACCTGTGAAACCAGAATCGCCGGGAAATAAAACAAAGGAAGCGGAAGCAGTCCATATCCTGTTGCCGTAATGATATCCTTCATTCGTCCTTCGCCGTCGGTCAGACAGGTCACTGCCCAGTTTCCGATACAAAAGAGAAAAAACAAAAGAAACATGGCTGAAATATAAAGTATACTTTTTACTTCCAGCGGATCCGCAGTATTCACTACAAATCCCGAATATCTCTTATCCATACAGAACGCGATCGCTGCCGTCAATACAACAAGCAGGGAAAGCAGCACGTTCCCTTTTCCCCGATGTCTGATCTCATAAAATCCATCCATTGGATGAGTCAGCGTATAAAATAGAAATCTGATTTTTTCTTTGCTCATACTTCATCTCTCCTCATCCTGATCTTTCTGATCTTACTTACAACGGCAATCACAATTCCGAGAATAAGAACTACAGTCAGTATACCACTCGTACTTTCTCTCAACTTTTCGTTACGATATCTCTTATATGCAATGGAATAGAATTCCTGGTTCATTCCCATCTTTAAATAGTACATTGCTGTTTTGTTATCACCGGAAGACAAATACGCTTTTCCAATCCCACTGTATGCCATCTCATTATTGGAATCCAGGGCAAGTACCTTTTCCCATACTTCCACTGCTTTTGCTTCGTCTCCGTCATATCTTAAGCCAACTGCCTCATTGATATAACTTCCGTACTCTGTAGGGACAAAAACCGTAATGGATTTCCGGAAAGAATCCAGAACATAAATCCGATCCTCGTATGCTTCCAGTGCAACCGGAGAATGGAACGTCCCTTCCTGTGTTCCCATGCCGCCGAAAATATACAGGATATTTCCCTCGCTGTCATACGTGAAAATGCGTCCTCTGTTGCTGTCCAACAAAGAAAAGATTCCTTTTTCGCGCACCTTTACGTCAATAATCTTTGATGCTCCCTGATAACTGTCTGTAGAAGACTTAAATTCCATGTCTCCTGCCAGGTAAAACTTACTGTTATACGTTGCACTGATAACATCGATTCCTTTCGGATTCAGTTTGCGCACCGCCTGTGATCCTGTGGAATCCAGGTTAGTTGCATAGACAAATCCGTCTTTATCAATGTCTATATTCGTAAATTCCGTCGGAATAAACTGCTGCTGTCTGGATCGCTGATCTTTTGTGGAAAAAAGTCTCCAAAAGCGCTGTGCCAGAGAAATGCTGACATTGATCGTTCCAAAGTATCCCATGAATTCATGTTCTTTGCTGAATGCCATGATTCCCTGATATACATTGGAAACAATCACATAGACTCTTCCTGCATAATCTACGGAAATTTTCAGTGGAACAAACTGGAAATCATCACTCAGTACATCTGACTTCGGGTCAGCGATGATGTCGACCAGGGTTCCGTCCTCTGACAGGATTACCACTCTCTTATTGTCTGTATCTGCAATGTATAAAGTTCCTTCCCGATCACAATACACACCGGACGGGTTTTTAAAAGTTTCCGTTTCTCCGTTCCGTTCAAAACAGTCTATGATCCTGATCAGTTCCATTTCCAGATTCATTACGACAATACGGTTATTTCCGGTATCTGCCACATACAAAGTGCCGTTTTCCGCAATAAACATGTCTTTAGGACCGGAAAATTCCCCACACTCCAAATCGGTTCCGAAATACACTTCTTCCGGAATATAGGCAGCCGGAGTATATACAATATTTTTTTTGCTGTCATAATTATACGTATCGTAAGGCAGCGTCTGCGCAAATGCTTTTGTCGGTTCAGACAGAAGCATGAGTGCAAGAATAAAAATGCTGATCCATCGTTTCATGCGCCTCTCCTCCTTACTCTTTTATACCGGACGTTGTCATCGTCTCAATGATCTGGCTCTGACAAATCAGGAAAAAGGTAATAGGAATCGCAGCAACGATCAGCTGTACTACTGCCGCCGCTCCCTGCCGCATCACTCCACCGGATGCCACCTGATATAATGCATACTGCAACGGTTTCAACTGCTCGCTTCTTAAAAAGCCGGAACCTGTATTTCCCCATAATGCCTGGAACTGGAAGATCGCCAGTGTAACCCATGCCGGTTTTACATTAGGCATCACAATATTAAGGAATATCTTCATTTCCCCTGCGCCATCCAATCTTGCCGATTCCAGAAGCGAATCCGGGATCTGCTCCATAAACTGCTTCATCAGATACAGACCAAGGCTGGATGAAAACGCCGGAAGCAACAGTGCAAAATATGTATTATTCAAACCAAGATAGGAAATGATCATATAATTCGGAATGCTGGTAACCGTTCCGTTAAACATCAATGCCATTACTACAATTCCAAACAGAATCTTTTTCCCCGGTAAAGGCATCTTTGCAAGAGGATAGGCTGCCATCGAAGCAATAATGATATGTCCTATCGTACCTCCTCCTGTGATAATGATCGTATTCAAAATGTATCTTGAAAACGGCACCCAGGAATTATTCATAAGAACAAACAGATCCTTGAAGTTTTTCCAGGTCGGATTCTTAACAAATAATTTCGGCGGATAACGGAATAATTCATCAAACGGTTTAAATGCATTATTCAGTATCATGACCAGCGGAATGATCATAAAGATACCGCATACGATCATAACAAAAAACAATAACGCATTACCGGCACGCGAACGATTCAGCTTGTGCTGACGTTTTATTTTAAAATATCTTGTCAGTTTATTCATGTTCATCATTCGCCTACCCTTCTGAGAATCGTCTGCACCAGCTTATTTGCTACAATCATCAACAAGAACAGTATTGTTGCAATGGCAGATGCATATCCCATTTCATAACGGATACCTGAACCGTAATCCATAAGATGTGTTACGATCGTCGCTCCGGCATAATTCACACTTGGATTTCCTGCAAGCTGGATGGAAATATCTGCAACAGCAAAAGAAGATGTGATCTGCATGACCGCGCCAAACATCAACTGAGGTTTCATTGCCGGTAACGTTACATACCATAATTCCTGCCAACGATTTTTTATACCATCGATCGCTGCTGCTTCATACATACTCTTATCTATTGTCTGCAGTCCGGCAATGAAAGTAAGAAATCCGGTTCCAAGACTCAGCCAAAGCTGGACTACGATCAAAATCGGAATTACGTATTTTTCTGTATTCATCCACTGAATCGGTGCATTGATCAGTCCCAGCTTTAATAAAATACCGTTTAAAAAGCCGTATCGGTCTCCGGAAATGATCAGGGACCATACCATGTATGCATTACCGGAGATAGACGGTGCATAAAACACAAGTGTAAGAAACGCTCTTAATTTCCCTGAAAATTCATTGATGATCCATGCAAAGAACAGACACATCATATAACTGATCGGTCCTGTGATCACAGCAAAGATCAACGTATTTTTCAGTGCGGTCATAAAAATGTTATCATCCAAAAACAGTTTTAAATAGTTATCCCAACCGCAGAATTTTGGCATTTCCAACATGTTAAACGTTGTAAAGCTCAACCCCATCGAAGCAACGACCGGAAGAACGGTAAATAAGAAAAACAAGATAAAATAAGGGGCCATCATCCAATATCCGGTCTTGTATCTCTTTATCTGTTTTAGCAAAAGATGTTTGCTCTTTTTCTTTTCCAAACCCTGAGATATCATTATTTCCTTTCCCCCTATTGTAATAATTGCAAATTAAACTCTTTGCGCTTGTAATTGATTTCTTCATTAATGTAGCGTACATACTCTGTCAGAGCTTCCCGCGCCTGCATCGTCTTAGAAACAACAGTGGTATAAAATGCGTTATTTACATTTCTCCATGTGAAATATCCTCCCGGAACCTGCGGGATTCCCTGCAGATGCTGCATCTGTTTTGATAATTCCCGGTATTCCGATACTGACCACGGAAGCGATGCCAATGCTTCTTTATTTGCTGTAGCATATCTGGCTGCCTCTCCCATGATGCCTTCCAGTTCGAGACCATACGCCGTTTGTATTTCCGCACTGGTCCACCACTTTAAAAATTCCCAGGCTGCTTCCTTGTCCTCGCACGCTTCCATCATGATCGCAGCCCCGCCGCCGCAAGCTGCCGTAATATCAAGTGTTCCGTCTTCCTGTACTGTTCCCGGAATGGTAGTAAATCCCCACAGTCCCTTGATGTCCGGAGCGGAAGCTATCAGTTCGTTATACGTGGTATAATCCGCGATGATGATTGGTGCCTCTCCGGTACGGAACCGGTTTGTCAGGCTTGTTGCCCTGTCAAGCGTATATAATGTGTAATATTCCGTGTATTCTTTAAACACATTGATTGCAACTTCAGAATCAAGGTTGGATGCCATTCCTCCTTCTTTGTAATAGGAACCGCCGTTCTGAAAAAGCATTGAAGCAAAGGTTGTCTCCGTCGGCAGCATTCCGAGATCCATCTGATTATTGGAAAATACAGACAAGATCACTTTTACTTCATCCCATGTAGAAGGAATCTCTACATCCAACTCCTTCAAAATATCTTTTCTGTAAAATAACATTGGGAAAGAAAGCGTCTCCGGCAGACCGAACACCTTGCCTTCATATTCGTATGGAGTCCACGCGCCTTCAATGAAATCATCCCTAATTTCATCCAAATCCTCAAACTGCGACAAATCCACCGCCGCATTACGCATACCGAAATTCATCGGTATCTCTCCTGATACGCCCAAGGCTACATCCGGACCTTCCCCGGCAAGTGTTGCCTGAAGCAAAGTTCCCATATCAACCAACATAACATTGACGCTGATCCCTTTTTCGTAAGTAAATTTTTCATCTACCAGTCTTTTCAGGATATTGGCCTGATCTCGCCCACTGCCTATCCACACCGTGATTGTTCTTTCTTCTCCTTCGGAAACATTTCCGATTACATTATAATCAATGATGAAAGAATATACAAGTTTCAGGATCTCATGCCAGAGCTTTCTGAAGAAACCATCCTTCACTTTCGGTTCCGGCTGATCCGGTGAATAAACAAAAAGCCGGTCGATCTGCAAAGGCTGTGAAGTAACATCGCCGATCCATGTTCCAAGTGCACTGATATTTGTTTTATATGTATCCAACACCTTGGAAAAACGTTCTATGTCATAACTCAGTTCATCTAACTGGTCACGCATCGTAACAAGGATCCGTTCGTTTTCACCACTGACCCCTGCCATATTTCTCATCGTCACAATGATATCGGTCAGTTCTTCACTCAGTTCCTTTAATTCCTCTTCTGTTCCCGGAAGTGTTTCTCCCAGCTGATAATCCCGGTAAGAATCCGGTGCAACTCCCGTAATACGGATCACTTTACGGTAAATACTGTTCAGGCTCTGCAGCACGCCGTCAACCCGGTCAATAATATCAGAAAACTCATCCAGAACTACCTCCATCCGAATGGTATGTGTCCCTGCTTCCAGATAGATCCGATACGCATTTCCCTCAGAATCCGAAAGCGTATCCATTCTCCAGTCGCCGTCATAATTAAACTGATATCCTTCCAATTCTGCAAAAGGAACTTCTCCATCGATCATTATCTTTCGATAGACCGGTATCCCCTGAACAAAATTCTGTTTTACATACATTGACATAATATAATATCCGCTCTCAGGTACCGTTACTTCCCACTCGATCCACTCTCCGACATCGCTCCAGTTAGTACCGCCGATCGAATTGTTCAAAAGGCATTTTGCACTATAAGGAGTTACCGCCGGTGTCGACTGATCCTGTACCGGATATAACATCTGAGATGACTTTTTTGTCGCATGTTCTGCTTCAACTTCTTCAAAAACTCCGGTAGTATCGGATGCTCCGGCACTGTCCCAAATGTCTTTCATGTTCTCATAAGTTTCCGGTGCTTCTGAATTAGAAAGGATAATCGATCGAAGGACCAGCGGTTCCCGTAGCGACATAATGGTAATCGTGTGAAGTCCTTCAGTCAGATATACCGATAATCTTCCGGATACATATCCTTCTGCTTCCTGCAGATACGCTTCTACCCATTCCGGTTTTTCTACCTGCTCTTCTCTTAAATCATTTCCCTGATTGTCTTTTTTCCATACTTCGCTTGCATTTCCCCATATTCTTGAAAATTCAATACAGTTCATTTCTGCAAACGGAAGTTCCCCATCAATAAAGAAACTTCTCTGGATGGAAGAACCGTTACCTGCTACCGGATAATAGCAGATCGACATCTCGTACAAGCCCGCATGTTCGATGTACACCTCATACTCGATCAAACCGGTATTTTCCGTATATACGGAGATTCCCGATTTTCCCTCGTAGTCTTCCATTTCCTGTACCGTCATTCCGTCTGTTCTCACGTAATCTCCGGCATCGATCACATAAATATCCTCCGGTCTTGTCTGATCTGCCTGCGCAATGTACTCGCGGTACCCAATGACCGTACTGTAATCGTCTTTTTTCTCCTCATACAGATCCAGTCCGTATTCCGTTTTTGCATTTGCTGTTTTCTCCGGCGTACTCCAAAAAGAAGTAAACAGACAGATTCCAGCCATCCATCCGGCAAAGCACCTGCGCAACCGCTTATGGATATTTTTTTTGTTCTTTCTCATTTTATGTAAACCTCCACTCGCATCCCTGCTACCCTGCTCTTGTTCTATCTCTCTGTACGATTCATATCCAGATCAAGAACCAGCTCCGAATGTACTGACTGCTTTATGATCCGTGTGCATGCATAATCTACTTTCGGACAGGAAACACTCGGCCACATAAATTCATCCTCCGTTCTGTCTTTTGTCCATGCATGCTGCCCATTTGGAGAAAAAAGTGCTGCATTTTGAATTACGATATGATTCAGATGAATTCCTTCATCCGTATTGTATAATGTAATCTCTTCCCAATCCTCTGACGGTTCCGCCTGACGGTCTTTCTTTATATCGTCCGGAAAGTCGATCGCAAAATCCTGATACATGCTTAAATTGCTTCCGTCTGCTTTTGCATGGAACACTTCAAATTCTGCATGATCCACCTCTTTATTCCCGTCAGTAATGTCGATGATGCTGAGGATTCCCAGATCATCCTGTTTTGAACAATCCAGCACCAGACGATAATCGTGTGACTCATCCAGGCTGACGGAAGATTCATACCAGGTAAATCCGTTTTCTGCCTTTGTCCTTAACAGATTATAAAACAGATGCCATTCCTGCGTTCCTCCTGCATAGCAAAAACCTGCATCAATGCAGTTTAGGAATGTCTTATTTTCATCATAAACATCTACACCCAAAAATACATAAGCGTTGGTCCATTTCCCGTCGGATGCACGTCTCATGTTCCCTTTTACCTGACTCAGACAAAATTCATAAGATGCTTTATTGTACCCGATCTTGGAATACACAACATAAGCCGGACCATCATTGTCGCCTTTATATTTCCCGCTGTTTTTAAATCCGAGATTTGTTTTGGACTCCTGCAATTTTTTCACAAAGCGTCGGGTGATCTCTCTTGGACGCGTGATCGCAGTTCCGACAACAGCAGCAAATGCACCGGTCGTCATCGCCTGCGCCAATTCTTCCCCACTCCAGATTCCGCCTTCTGCAATCACAGGTTTTCCTGATTTTTCCGCAAGCGTCCTCATCATATCATAATCCGGCAGAACCGCACCCTGGGTATATGCAGTATAACCATGCATCGTCGTCCCGATAAAATCAAATCCGATCTCTGCCGCATGCATTCCTTCTTCTATCGTAGAACAGTCTGCCATAAACAGCTGTTCCGGATATTTTTCACGCACGGCACCAAAAAAATCATCCAATGTCTTCTCTTCCGGACGCATACGATTTGTTGCATCGATAGCAATAATATCGGTTCCGCATGCTACCAGTGCATCTACCTCTTTCATTGTCGGAGTAATATAAACTTCACTGCCTTCATAATCTTTTTTTATAATTCCAATGATCGGGAGATCTACTGTTTTTCTGATTTCCAGAATATCTTCCACACTGTTTGCACGGATCCCCTTCGCGCCTCCTTCCATTGCGGCATACGCCATCCTGCTCATAATATATGAACTGTGCAGCGGTTCACTTTCCAATGCCTGGCAGGAAACAATCAATCCTCCTTGGATCCGTTTCATGATTTCCCGATTTCTCTCATTTGTCATGATATCCCCCCTCATAGTAAGTTCATTTTCTTATTTCTATTATATCCATGGAAACGGCAAGTTTCAACAAATCGAGACTTTTGGAATTTAATTTCACGTATCTTTTGCATTTTTGATTTTACTTTCATACAATAACCGGCTGATTTTGATATAAAAAAGGACTATCTGTATCCGAGGCCGTATATTATTTCTACATTCCTCAAAACAGGTAGTCCTTTCTGATTTAAAAATTTTATTCTTCCTCAACAAGCGTCATTTGAACTGTTTTAGAATCCAGATCATAAGAAAGACGCAGATTGCTGTTATAAATAGTTCTTGTGTTCAGGTTAGCAGCGCCGTAGTCTTCCACAGTTCCCTGAGAAAGTACATCCACCATTTCCGGAATTCCCGTACCATGTCCCGTCAGTGCAAATCCGCCTTCCGGAATTACAATTTCAAACAAAGTATAACCGATGCCGCCGGATGCCCAGTCGTTTGCATAGCCGTCCAAAAGCTTTATTGCAGGATTCAACGTATAATCCGAATAACAGGTAAAATAACTCATGTTCATCGGACCGCCGTAGCCGCTCATCGGCCAAAGTACCGCATAAGCAATTTTCCCTTCACTATCGACTACAACATAATATCTCCAACCGTTTCCAATCCAATTTTCCACACCGGAAGAAGTATCTGTAACATACTTCATCTTTGTTCCCGCTTTTGTCCACAGTGCAACCGCATCTGCTCCGGCATCCGCATTCACGGTCTTAATGGAAATACTGGTAGGTGCATTCGGATCAACTTCTATGTCTTTCGTTTCTACGGTCAGTGTCCCCTCTTTCGGATCATAAGTAAACACGCAGGTGCAGGCAGTCTTTCCGTCATAAACCAGCGTTTTTCCGTCTGCACAGTAGAACCCGCCTTTCCATTCCGAACCGGAAGCCACGCGGAAATCACCGGTTATCTCTGTGTTTTCCGTAGTGAGCCGTTCTCCGTTGTATGCAAATACAATGGTGTTGCCATAATTAAAATTATAGGAAACCTGATATGTTCCGCTTGCTTCATCCAATTCTGCATCTGCATCATACGTACCGCAAAATGTAAGTCCGAGCTTACTCGTATCTTCTTTACAGGAAACCGTAGTAATACCAAAATCTTCATCTACATAATAAATATATGTTTCTCTTGGCATGTCATTGTTTTCAAACAATGTTGAAAATCCTGTCTGCGGTCCGAATCCAAGAAGGATTCCATCCATTTCCACTTGAAAATCAAACAGATGTGCATGGCCGCAAAGGTATGCAACCGAACCAAACTCTTTCATTTTTTCAAAAAATCCGGTATTTACGTTGGTAGGCCCATCTGTTCGGATGGAGCTGACATAAGCAGCAGACAGTTCCTGCTCTTTGATAAACGTTGCTCCCTTTCCGGAACGTGCAGACAGATAAGCACTGTAAAACTCCGGAAGCTGAATATGTGCAAACACGATAGAAGGAAGATACCCTTCTCCGTCATAGCATGAGCTAAGCTTTTCTATTTCCTCCGCATACCACGCAATCTGTCCCTCGGTAATAGATTCATATGAGCTTATCTTTCCGTCATATGTACCACTGTCCAACAGGATGATCGCACCAAGAAGTTCTGTACCGTCCTCATTTAACACGGAGATAGAAAAATTTCCGTAGCGATTGTTTCCGCTTTCTACATATCCGCTGTCATATAAGAGGTATTTCGTATCACATGAATCCAGGTATGCCGAAATATCCCGTTTTGAATACCCGGATTGTGTTCCTTCTGCATCATGGTTTCCGTAGATAAACGTCCAAGGAATTTCATAGCTTTCCATAAGCGCTACAAAATCCTTTAACTTTTCTACTCCCGTAGACATGATGTTGTCCCCGGAACATACGATCAGATCCGGTTTCTCGGTGTCTACAAGATACTGCATATATTCCTTTGTTCTTTCAGTCCTGTTGTTATGATAACTGTTGCCTTCTACACCAAAATGCAGATCGGCAAACTGAGCGATCCGGATCGGACGATCCGAAGGCATATATACAGCAAGACCATTTTCAACCTGTATTTTTTTTTCGTTATCTGAATCCTTATCCATTCCTCCACCACATGCTGCAGTCAATACAGACAAGCTGAGCAGGAGCAAAATGCCTGAGAGTAAATGCAACCTTTTCTTCAAAGTACTTACCCCTTTCTTATTTGCTTTTTCTGTCCTTTTTCGGTTCTCTCAGTGCCAACCAGACACCAAGTGCCACTAATGCTGTGCCTACTACTACAATCAATACGGCAGCAATCATTTCTGTCGAGCCATAAGTTTCCGATGCCACTGCCTGTGTCCCGCTATTCGGTGTTGCTGTCGGTTCAGGCTCTTTTTCACGTTCTACCTTTGTCGCATAAACCGATGGAGATAAATCAAACTGTGTTTCTCCAAATACCGACTTATCCCATGTGTCAGCATAACTTGCAAAGAAGCTTTCGTATTCAAATACTGCAACCCCGGCACCTTTGCTCAATGCGGTCTGCAACTGATTCTTAAGGCTCTCTGATGTAAAGTCACTTTGAGAAGAGATACCCACCACTGCATTTGCTGCATTATTGGCAACCTTGATCGTATCCGTTGTCAAAGATTCGATCAGATTCTCATAATATGCCATGGCAACTACCATATCACCGTATCCCTTATCCATCCACAGTTCTGCGCTCTGCATGAAGTATTCCTTACCCTCATCATAGAAAGGATATACCGACAAAGAAATAATAAGTTCCGGCTTGATATCTCTCAGACGATCAGAACAAAGCTTTACAAATTCTGTTACCATCTGCTGTTTGTAATTGATAAATGCCTGACCTTCATAGCTTTTAACTTTTGCCCCGGTAGGATCAAATCCTCTCTCGGCAATAAAAGCATTGATCGTATATTCATCAAATCCGTAGTCAACACTGTTGCTTCTTTCCGGATAACGTACATAGTCAAGCTGTAATCCGTCCAGGTCATAATTTTTGCAAAGGATCTCGTACAAACCAACGATCCATTCTCTGCATTCAGGCCGTGCCGGATTAAAGAAATACATTTTACCGTACATGGTATCTTCCCAGTTGTTTCCGTTCGTATCCGTCAGCAGCCAGTCCGTATTTTTATACTTTTTGTAAATAGGTCCGCCCCCGTCTTCCCACTGCATTCCTATAAAGAAAGACTCTACCCAGCAATGCAGCTGCATTCCACGGCTGTGACATGCGTCAATATATGCCTGCAGTACATCAAATCCTTCATAATCCGGATTCTGATACGTTGCATCATACTCTACCGGGAAAATAGTATATCCGTTAAATACGGTTTCCAGGAAGATCGTATTGAACCCTGCATCCTTCATCTGCTCCACATGTTCTTCCACTGCCTCTTTATTGGTCTCCTTTGGTCTTACCCAGATGCCACGCAAAGGATTTTCTTCTGCTGCAGATACGGTGTTTGCAGGCAGGAAGCCTGCAAACATCGCAAACAGTAAAAGAAATGGAAATACTCTATTTATGATCCGTTTCATTTTTCACTGCTCCTTCAAAATTTCGTCTGCCTGTTTCGTCTATTTTCTCTTTTTGATAACTACAAATACCACACCTGCTGCTGCGATCACTGCAACAATCACTACTGCAACAACAACCGGCTTTACACCATTTGCAGAAGTTGCCTGAGGGGCTTGCGTCGGTGTAGGAACCGGTGTCTCTGTTGGATCCGGTGTCGGTGTCGGTTCAGGTTTTGTCCAATAGCTGTCCGGCTTTTCTGTAGTCAGGGAAGTATCTGCCAGTTTGTCATATGTCATAAGAATGGTTTCATAATCACCAACCAGATAATATTCTGTTCCTACTTCGGAATGTGTTGTAAAGTAATGGAAGCTTTCTGCCTGCTTTTCCTTAACATCACCGTGGAAAATGATCGCAATCTTTCCGTAGCCGAGTTTCATTGTTTCACATTCATTTATACCGTCTGTAGGATCCATATCGGAAGCAATTACAACAAACGTACCCTTCTCCTCATTGTACTCAAGTACAAGCGAATACTGCCATGCAAAAGTACCTTCACCCATCATGGTACTTACGCTGAACTCATCATCTTCTGATGCGAATACATGAATGTCTTTTAAATAACCGTTATTCCAGTCATAACTGTTAGATCTTGTAAGTAAACCGCAGTGGCTTTCAATTTCAGGAGTAGGTTCCGGTGTCGGTTCTGTAGGAATGATACCGTCCTTTGTCCAATAAGTTTCCGGCTTTTCTGTGGTAAGATACATATCTGTTGTAAGTGCACCGGATGCAGCAAGAATGGCATCATAATCACCTACAAGATAATATTCCGTTCCGATTTCTGCGTGTGTCGTAAAATATTCAAAACTTTCCGGCTGCGCATCTGCCACGGCACTGTGGAAAATAACTGCAAGTTTACCATAACCGAGTGTTGCCGGTTCTGCCGCGTTTACACCATCCGTTGTATCCATATCAGCTAAAGTAACTACAAATGTTCCTTTTTCTTCATTGTATTCCAAAACGATTCCGTACTGCCATTCGAAAGAGCCGTCAGAACCCATAATGGAATTTACGCTTGCAGATGCATTATCAGAAGCAAACACAACGATATCCTGCAGATAGC
The DNA here is from genome assembly GCA_964632165.1 of uncultured Lachnospiraceae bacterium. Lineage (GTDB taxonomy): Bacteria > Bacillota > Clostridia > Lachnospirales > Lachnospiraceae > SIG299. The sequence goes on from CAZWCZ010000001.1 coordinate 51,639, forward strand.
TGGTGTACCAGTCGTAACTGTTTGCTCTGTGAAGATGTCCACCCACAGCAGATGTTTCTGTTGCAGGTTCTGTCTTAGGAACAACCAGGTTTGGATTTGTCCAATAAGCATCCGGCTTTTCTGTAGTAAGATAAGTATCTGTAATAGAATCAGCAGAAGCTACGATGGCATCATAATCGCCTACCAGATAATATTCCGTTCCTACTTCTGCATGTGTTGTAAAATATTCAAAGCTTCCTGGCTGTGCATCTGCCACGCCACTATGGAAAATAACAGCGATCCTGCCACTTCCGAGCGTTGCTGCTTCTGCCTGGTTTACCCCGTCTGACGGATCCATATCCGAAACAGTCACGACAAAAGCACCTGTCTCTACATTATATTCCAGAACAAGACCATACCACCATGTAAATGTTTCGTCGCCCATAATGGTGTTTGCACTTGCGCTTGCATCCTCAGATGCGAATACAAGTACATCTTTTAAGTAACCGTCATTCCAATCATAGCTGTTTGCCCTGTGGAGATAACCTCCCTGAACAGTTTCTTCAGCATTAACTGCTGCAGGAGCGGTCAATAAAGTGACCAGCATGACTGCACATGCTGCAACCCCAAGCAATCTTCTGAACATTGTTTTCTTCATAAGTTCTCCTCCGATTTTCTTTTTTGTTAATCAAATCACAGAAAATTATCATTGATTACATTAAAAGAGTATCACATTTTGTTCACAAATCCAACAAATCATTCATTTCAGATTTTTATTTCAGGAAAAATCTTTTCTTTTGAATTTACTTTCAAATTTTCTTGCTGCCTTTAAGTGCAGAAAGTGTTTCTTTATATTTTTGTGCTTTCGCATACGAATCATTGTCGATATAATAAGCATACAAAATATCCATAAGGATCAGGATGGAAAACTGCGGCGAAATTTTTGTTCCGGAATCCAGATTTTTTAAACTTGCTACGCGAACCACTTCATCACAACTTTCTGTAATGTCTGCCTCCGGATTCGCCGTAAAAAACACTACCGTTGCTCCGTTTTTCTTTGCTGTCCTGATACTGTCCAATACTTCCTTTGTTTTTCCGCTGAGCGATATGGCAACAACAAGACATTCCTCATCCACAAGAGCAGCACTCATTTTCATCATATGGGAATCCGTAACCACATCAACATCCAATCCCACTCTCATAAAGCGCAGCTGAAATTCCCTTGCTGCAAGACCGGAACTTCCTACACCGTAAATGAACACCCTGCTGCAGCCTTCCAACAGATCTGCGATCCGCTGAATCTGCGTTTCATCCATATCCTGATAACTGTCCTGCAGGATATTCTGATAATAACTGTATACTTTTTTAGAAAAAAAGCTGATGTCCTTCGAGGCATCCACATTGATCTGTTCCTTTTCCAGATCCTGTTCATAAGAAAATGTCAGTTCCCTATAGCCTTTATATCCGCATTTTTTGGCGAACCTGGACAGCGAGGCCTCAGATACAAATAAGAGTTTTGCTATATTTTTCGACGAAAAATCCATCTTTTCCGTATTGTTCAGAAAAAAATCAGCAATCCCTGTTTCAACCTGCGTCAGTTCGTCATAATAACTCTTGATATTTTGCTTTGTTTCATTCCGCAATCCTATCATCATCTGTCACCTCAACTTTATCCATCATTCTTTTCCCCGTGTTTCCGACACCTAAGTAAAAAACGGAGTGCAAACATCCTCAAACGATAATTTGCTCTCCGTTTCAACCTATAACTCAACTGCATAAAAGTGGACCTGAGGGGAGTCGAACCCCTGTCCGAAAGCCCATCCATTACGGCATCTCCCATTACAGTCTGTTATTTTGCCTTACGGCCATTCCCTCTATCTGACGCAAGCAGACACGCGGCAGATTTCAGTAGCTTCATTCTACGCCTGCACCCGCAAAGCTTTGGGCACATCGTTTCCTACATAGTCGATGCCAGGGTCTTAATGTGTAGGTGCATCAAGTCTGACAGCTGCCATATTAGGCAGCGATTGCTAAATTATCGTTAGCGTTTATTTTTTCTTTGAGGTTTTAAGGTGGTCCCCAACCACCAATGGCTTCCGTAACTTCAAAACCCCCGTCGAAACCAGTACAAGCCCTGGCTGGCTGCAAAATTTCTGATTGGCAGTCTTCGTTACGGATAAACTATAGCATAAAATGTCTGACGCGTCAAGAAATCCGTGTTCTATTTCTCAAACAAAAATTTTTCCGGCAGTGTTACTTTAAAATCCACTGCAAGATCCCTGAAATTCCGTGCCGTGATCGTCTGCAGCTTGTCAGGACGCATAGAGAGCATCTAGGCCAGGATTTCTGCCGCCATTTACAAGTCCCCATACAATCCTCTCCCTGTATCTTATGTTCGGCCTTGGCAGCGTCTTTTTGTCAGATTGCAGACCAAGGTTTGAAAAAGGACACTTCTCATTCAAAAAAGTGTCCTTTTTGCCGGTGTCTGTCAGATTAAAGACTCGTATAACTTTGTAATGTCAGCAACACTGGTTTCCTTTGGATTTCCCGGACGACATGCATCATCATATGCGGACTGCGCCAGGAACGGAATATCCTCCGCCTTTACAATTTCCTTTAAATCTGCCGGGATACCAACATCCTGTGATAACCGCTTTACAGCATCAATTGCAGCTTTTCTGTATTCTTCCTGTGTCATGTCATCCACACCCTTAACGCCCATGGCACGTGCGATCTCACGGTATTTTTCTCCTGTTGCTTCTGCATTATATTCCATTACGGTCGGAAGAATGATCGCATTTGCAATGCCGTGTGGTGTATCATAAACCGCGCCAAGAGGATGTGCCATGGAATGAACGATACCAAGACCTACGTTAGAAAATCCCATGCCTGCAACATACTGTCCGAGAGCCATGCCTTCCATACCGGAGGATTCTCCGTTTACTGCGCTTCTCAAAGAACGGGAAATAATTTCGATTGCCTTTAAATGGAACATATCAGAAAGTTCCCAGGCGCCTGCCGTAATATATCCTTCAATCGCATGTGTCAGAGCATCCATACCGGTGGAAGCAGTCAGCCCCTTTGGCATGGAAGACATCATCTCCGGATCAACGAAAGCAACCACAGGAATATCATGTGGGTCTACACAAACCATCTTACAGTTTCTTTCTGCATCTGTGATGACGTAATTGATCGTAACTTCTGCTGCTGTACCCGCTGTGGTAGGAACTGCAAAAATCGGAGTGCTCGGATTCTTTGTCGGAGCAACACCTTCCAGACTCTTTACATCTGCAAATTCAGGATTTGTAGTGATAATACCGATTGCCTTTGCCGTATCCATGGAAGAACCTCCTCCGATAGCGATCATATAATCCGCTCCGGACTCTGCCAATGCCTTTACACCGCTCTGTACATTTTCAATCGTAGGATTTGCTTTAATATTGGAATAAATTTCATAATCAAGTCCTGCCGCATCCAAAACATCTAATACTTTCTTTGTTACCCCAAACTTAATCAGATCCGGATCGGAACACACCAATGCCTTGTGAAATCCCCTTGCTTTTGCCTCCGCCGCAATAGACTGAATAGCTCCTGCCCCATGATAAGAAGTTTCATTCAAAATGAATCTGTTTGCCATATGTAGTTTTCTCCTTTTCCTTTTATTTCTTAAAGAAGATATCTTCTTTCTTACATTATAAGTCTTTTTCCTGTTTTTGAAAATAGGGAATTTATATCTGATGCAGCCCCTGGATCAGTGCCGGTACCAACTGTTTCTTTCTGGAAACCATTCCTTGGAGCTCCATGGCGCCGTTCTCTCCTGATTTATGAAAAACACTTTCTGCCAATCCCTGTGCCTCTTCTCCTGCATAAAGCAGCATCGTGGATTCTTTTACAATGTCCGTAAGCATAAAAAACAGCATCTGCACCTTCTGTTTTTTCCGAAAATCCTCCAAAACTTTTCCTACTCTCTCTTTTAGGAGAAGCAGTTCTTCCGTGTTCAGGGAAGTGATCTGACTGACACCGACGGTCACGTCATTGGAAGAAAACACCTTAAAATCCTGATATAAAAGTTCTTCTTCTGTTTTATTCCGCAGATTGCTTCCTGCCAGAAACATCTCATTGGCAAAAGCAGTAATCTCTATTCCTGCAAGCTTTGCCAGCACCTCAGCTGCAGCCTTATCTGACGGTGTGCAGGTTGGAGAACGGAACATCAGGGTATCAGATAAGATAGCCGCACAAAGAAGTCCGGCTGTTTTTTCCGGAATTTCCACCCGGTTTTCCCGATACATCTGAAAAATGATGGTTGCTGTACAGCCAAGCGGCTGATTTCTGAAATACACCGGCGACATCGTTTCCATTGTTCCCAGGCGATGATGATCCACAATTTCCAAAATTTCCGTATTTTCCACTCCGTCTGCTGCCTGGCTTTTTTCGTTATGGTCGACCAGGATGATCTGTTTCTGTTTCATATCCAACAGATTTCTTCTGGATATCATGCCACAGTATTTCCCTTTGCTGTTTAGTACAGGAAAATCACGATTTCTTTGTTTTGCCATGACTTCTTTAATTTCCTCCACATAATCCGTGGTTCGGAATGCCTTGATCTTTTCTGTTACCATAAAATGTGCGATTGGCATGCTCTGGTTGATCAGACGTGCTGCCGTATAAGTATCCAAAGGTGTGCAAAGAACCGTACAGCCATTCTGTTCCGCCAGTTTCTGAATCGTTCTGGATACCGGTGCCCCTTCACATATCACAATACATCCTGCCTTCATCTCAATGGCACAAAGCTGCATTTCATAACGGTTTCCCATGATCACCAGATCTTTTTCTTCGATATAGCTTTCCATGATTTCCGGGCTCGCTGCTGCGATCAAAACTTTCCCGGAAGAAAAAATCGCCGTTTCATCTCCTACCAAAAGCCGTGCATCCAATGTCTCGATGATATTTTTGTAAGAAGTCTGTGCCTGTGATAAAATGCTGCTGTCATATACATCCATATAGGAAGTTGCAATATCTCCGATCGTGATGACTCCTTCCAAAGCACCATCCGCTGTGATTGGAAGTGTAACTACATTCTTTTCTTTCATCAGAGTATATGCTTTTTTTAATGAAATATCTCCCGATACTCCTTCCGTCTGCCTGATTTCAATATCTTTTACCTGTGTCCCGATATCTTCTACCAGTCCCGGCACTTCTGTCTTGAAATAATCCAGAACAAATTCTGTTTCTGCATTCAGTTCCCCCGCCCTTTTCGGCACATAGCGATTGGTCTGATTGATACTGTTTTTAAAATTTGCATAAGCGATTGCCGAACAAATAGAATCCGTATCCGGATTTTTGTGTCCGATCACCGTAATTTTTCGTTCCTGTTCCATCATACTCTCTCCGTTCTCTAACTGAAACTGTTTCTAAATTCTCTCTTATCCCAAATTTCTGATCTTGAACTCCTTTTCTGCCTCACGTTTCATATCTTTTTTTGCCATGGATTCTCTCTTATCATACAGTTTTTTACCCTTTGCCACTCCAACTTCTACTTTTACAAGACTTCCCTTCAGATAAACCTGCAGAGGGACAAGCGTAAATCCCTTCTGCTGCATTTTCCCACCGATCTTATTGATCTCATACCGGTGCATCAGCAGCTTTTTCACACGCATCGGATCTTTATTGAAAATATTTCCTTTTTCATACGGACTGATGTGCATTCCGTAAATAAAAACTTCTCCGTCTTCGATTTTAATGTACGATTCTTTAATGCTGCATTTCCCCATGCGGATGGATTTTACTTCGGTACCATGCAATGCAACGCCGGCTTCGTACTTATCTTCAATAAAATAATCAAAATAAGCCTTTTTATTATTCGCGATCAGTTTAATACTTTCTTTCGAACCTGCCATACTGTCCCTTCTTTCCCGTCAGTTCTCTTTTCTTCTACTCTACCTTACGATACGGCAGAAAGTCAATGGTTTTTAACACTTTATCTACGGACAGTACCATAATGGTAATGTGCTGACCGAGCCGATATACCTGTCGGTGTTTTTCTCCGACAAGCTGATACCGTTCTGCATCAAACCGGTAGAAATCATCCTTGATATTTTCAAGACGTATGATCCCTTCCACGGTATTAGGAAGTTCTACATAGATCCCCCAGTTCGTTACACCGGAGATCACACCTTCGTATACCTCACCGATCCTGCGTTCCATGTACTCTGCCTTTTTCATCTTTTCTACATCCCGTTCTGCTTCTTCTGCCGTCCGCTCTGTCTTACCGGACTGTGCCGCTACGTATTCTAAAATTTCGGCATAATGTTCTTTTCGCTCTTCATCAAGCCTTCCGTTTAAATTGTCCTTAATGATCCGATGTATCTGCAGATCCGGATACCGTCGGATAGGAGACGTAAAGTGGCAATAATATTTTGCTGCCAGTCCGAAGTGTCCTTCGCATTCTGTTGTGTACTTTGCCTGTTTCAAAGAGCGCAGTGTCAGGCGCGATATTAATGGACCTTCTTCCTTTCCTTCCAGTGAATCCAATAATTTTTGTAATTCTTTCGGATGGATCCCGTCTTTGCCTTCTTTTATTTTCAATCCGAAATTTCTGATAAAAATCCCCAGTTTTTTGATCTTCTCCGGATCCGGATTTTCATGAGTCCGATAAACAAACGGTGCTTCCTGCCAGAAAAAATCCTCTGCCACCGTTTCATTTGCTGCCAACATAAAATCTTCTATCAGTCTGGTAGCATCATTTCTCTCATGTGGTTTTATTTCCAAAGGTCTTCCATTTTCCGCAAGAATGATCTTGCTTTCTTTAAAATCAAAATCCACCGCTCCGCGTTCCCTGCGTTTTCTTCTAAGAATATCTGACAATTCTTTCATCAGAAGGACATCAGAAAGTAACTCGCCATATTCTGCTTCCAGCTTTTCCTTCACACATTTTCTTTTTTCTTCTGTCTCTTTGTCTTCCGGCTTCTTTGCGTCCTCTCCGGCCGTTTCTCCCATTGCTTTTAAAATTCCATATACCTGTGTATAACTTAACCGTCTTGTGACCCTGAGTACCGTTTCTGCAATTCTGTGTCCGATCACCGTACCGTTTTCATCAATTTCCATCAGACAGCTGAGTGCCAGCCTGTCGCTTCCTTCATTTAATGAGCATATCCCATTGGAAAGCCGATGCGGGAGCATCGGTATCACACGGTCAATCAGATAAACGCTCGTCCCTCTCTCAAGCGCACTTTCATCCAATGCGGATCCTTCCTTCACATAATGTGTGACATCCGCAATGTGCACGCCAAGATGATATACCCCGTTTTCCTTGTGGATCGTAATGGCATCGTCCAGATCTTTTGCATCTTCTCCATCGATCGTAACCGTCGGAATGCCTCGCAGATCAAGTCTTCCCGCCGTTTCTTCCTCGAGTACTTCTTCCGGTATCTGCTCTGTTTCACACATTACTTCCTGCGAAAATTCCGTTTCTAACCGGTACGTTTTAAGGATCGTTTTCACATCAGAGGACGGATCATTAATGTGACCCAGGATTTCCACCACTCTTCCTTCCGGACTTCTCCCTGCATTTCCGTAATCGGTGATCTTTACGTATACCTTATTCCCGTTGACTGCGCCTTTGGTATGTTCTTTAGAAATATAAATGTCGCTGCCGAGCTTCAAATTATCCGGAACCACAAAACCGTAGTTTTTGCTTCGCTCAAACGTACCGACTACATAAACCGTGTCTCTTTTTAAGACTTTTGTCACGTTTCCTTCTCTACGTTTTCCATCCGAACCACCTGTCGTAATTTCAATCTCTATTTCATCTCCGTGCATTGCACCCTTTGTTGCTCTTTCCGGCAGAAATACATCTTCTTCTCCTTCGATCACGCAGAATCCGAAGCCACGGGTTGTCCCCGCAAACGTTCCCCTGCGTATTTCCGGCTTTTCTTTCTTTGCCGATCCTTCTTTTTGTTTTTTCTTATTGATAAACTTCATGTTCCCTCCTTTTCTGCATTGCCATGACCGGAACTTTATCGAAAAAAAAAGCGTGTCCCAATTTGAAACACGCTTTCTACATTCTTATTTTTGATTACCAGTTCAGATTAAGAACAACGGATAATACAACGAAAAGCACCGCAAGGATCTTTGTTCCCTTTTCTAATGCACCTTCCATAGAGCGTCCCTTATTCTTACCCCAGTATGTTTCTGCAATTCCGTTAATGGCACCGGAAAGACCTTCCGATTTACTTTCCTGGAACAATACAATAACAACTAATGCTATACAAATAAGAACATATAAAACTGTTACAATTCCTCTTAAAATTTCCACTTATCACACCTCCTAAACCTCAGGATTAATTAACCAAAGTTCATTATATAAGACTTTTTCATTTTTGTAAAGCACTTTTTCAACAAAACCGAAGAGCGTATCTTACTTCCTGATCAATAAAGACTTTCCGGTCATTTCCTTTGGCTGTTCCATTCCCATCATTTCAATCATTGTAGGAACAATGTCCGCCAGGCATCCGCCTTCTCTTAATGTATACTCCTTATCATAGTTTACAAGGATAAACGGAACCGGATTGGTTGTATGAGCAGTAAACGGTGCTCCTGTTTCATAGTCCAGAAGCTGTTCCGCATTTCCGTGATCTGCACAGATGAACATCTGTCCGCCAACTTCAAGAAGTGCCTCATATGCCTTGCCGACACATTCATCGACTGCTTCCACTGCCCGGATCGCTGCATTTTCAATACCGGTATGACCTACCATGTCAGGATTTGCAAAATTAGTAATGATCACATCATACTTGCCCGAGCGGATGGCTTCTGTCAGCTTATCAGCCACTTCATATGCGCTCATTTCCGGCTGCAGATCATACGTAGCAACCTTTGGAGACTTTACAAGGATCCTGTCTTCTCCCTCGTTTGGTTCTTCTACCCCACCGTTAAAAAAGAACGTAACATGTGCATATTTTTCCGTTTCGGCAATTCTTGCCTGTTTCATATGATGAGCCGCAAGGAATTCGCCAAATGTATTTGTGATCGCAATCTTCTGGAATGCTACCGTCTTGTTCGGAATCGTTACATCATATTCAGAAAAGCATACATACTTTACATCAATCCTGCCGAATCTTCTCTCAAAACCGTCAAAATCATCTGCACAGAATGCTCTTGTGATTTCTCTTGCGCGATCCGGTCGGAAATTAAAGAAGATAATGGAATCCTTTTCTTTGATCGTTGCATTCTTTGCCGTAATGGTCGGAACCACAAATTCATCCGTTACATTTTCTGCATAAGACTTTTTGATCGCGCAGAACGGACACTCTGCAACATTTCCTTCTCCGTATACTAATGCCGCATACGCTTTTTCTACACGATCCCAGCGGTTATCCCTGTCCATTGCGTAATATCTTCCGTGAATGGAAGCAATCCTGCCGATTCCGAGTTCATCCATCTTTTTCTGCAGTTCTTCCAAAAATCCCTTGCCGGATGTCGGTGCCGTATCTCTGCCGTCAAGGAATGCATGTACATAGACTTTTTCCAGACCTTCTCTCTTTGCAAGTTTCAAAAGTCCGTATAAATGTGTGATATGGCTGTGAACACCGCCGTCGGACAGCAATCCGAACAGATGCAGTGCAGTGCCGTTTTTCTTACAATTTTCCACTGCTGCAAGAAGTTCTGTATTCTTAAAGAAATCTCCGTCCTGTATTTCCTTTGTGATCCTTGTCAATTCCTGATATACAATGCGTCCTGCACCCATATTCAGGTGTCCCACTTCAGAATTTCCCATCTGGCCTTCCGGAAGACCCACTGCCATTCCGGATGCGTTTCCTTTTACAAAAGGATACTCTGCCATCAATTTATCCATCACAGGTGTTTTTGCCTCAGCAACTGCGTTTGCCTGTGTCTTTTCGTTTAAACCGTAACCATCTAAAATCATTAATACTGTTGGCTTTTTACTCATGCTCTTTTTATCCTTTCAGAACTCATTTTTTGTATAAAGTGTGATATTTCGTCTGACACTGCATACTATATGATTCTCTCACAAAATCCCCATATTTGCAAGATATTTTCTGCGCTGATCCTACATTTTTGCGGATCCTACATTTTTTCTGTAATTTTTGTGTACCGTGCAAAAAAAGAAAAGGTTATCCTGTACAAATGAAATCCGGACAGAATCACCTTTTCCTGTTTTTATATCCTTATGGCATAAACTTTATAAATCCTATTTGTAGTTTACGATCTTACCAAAATCCGGTTTTAAGCTCGCACCGCCAACTAAACCGCCGTCGATGTTCGGCTGAGCAAACAGTTCCGGAGCACTGGCTGCAGAAACGCTGCCGCCATACTGAATCCGTATTGCCTCTGCCGTAGCTTCATCATACAGTTCACCGATGCATGCACGGATACCTGCACATACTTCTTCTGCCTGTTCTGTTGTTGCTACTTTGCCCGTTCCGATCGCCCAGATAGGCTCATAAGCGATCACTGCTGTTTTTGCCTGTTCTGCTGTTACATTTAAAAATGCGATCTTGATCTGCATACGGATCCAATCCATGGTAACACCCTGTTCCCGCTGCTTCAGAGACTCTCCGCAGCAGATGATCGGAGTGATACCGTGTTCAAATGCCTTTAAAACCTTCTTATTTACCGTTTCATCTGTTTCCGCAAAATATTCACGTCTCTCAGAGTGACCAAGAATCACATACTTTACACCAATGTCAGTAAGCATGTTCGGAGCAATTTCTCCGGTATACGCACCGGATTCTTCATAGAACATATTCTCCGCACCGATTTCGATATTACTTCCCTTTGCAGCCTCTATAGCCGTGGTCAGTGAAATTGCCGGTACACAGAACACAACATCTGCTTCCTCATTTTTTACGAGCGGTTTTAATTCCTCGATCAACTTGACTGTTTCGCTCGGTGTTTTATTCATTTTCCAGTTTCCTGCAATAATTTTTCTACGCATGATGTACTGAATCCTTTCTAAACAATTCTGCTTTACTTATCGTTTGCTGCTGCTACTCCAGGTAATTCCTTGCCTTCCAGGAACTCCAGGGAAGCACCGCCGCCGGTAGAGATATGGGACATCTTGTCGCCAAATCCTAACTGATTTACGGCTGCTGCAGAATCACCGCCGCCAATGATAGTCGTAGCATCGATGTTTGCCAGAGCTTCTGCCACTGCGATAGTACCCTTTGCAAAATTGGACATTTCAAATACGCCCATCGGTCCGTTCCAAACTACAGTCTTTGCATCCTTGATTGCCTCTGCATATAACTTGCAGGTAGCTTCACCGATATCAAGGCCTTCCTCATCCGGAGCAATGCCGCCAAGCGGAACCGTGTGATAAGGAGCATCATTGGAAAATTCCTTTGCAACTACAGTGTCAACAGGAAGCAATAACTTAACACCATTCTTTTCTGCCTTTGCAAGCATTTCCTTTGCATAGTCAAGATAATCTGCCTCAAGAAGGGACTTACCAACTTCATAGCCCTGAGCCTTCATGAATGTGTATGCCATGCCACCGCCGATGATCAGAGTATCTACCTTATCCAGGAGGTTGTTGATTACGGAAATCTTAGAGGAAACTTTGGAACCGCCAAGAATTGCAACAAACGGTCTTACCGGATTATTTACTGCATTTCCGAGGAAATCAATTTCCTTCTGCATCAAGTAACCAACAACTGCTGTATCTACATACTGTGTTACACCAACATTAGAGCAGTGTGCTCTGTGAGCGGTACCAAATGCATCATTTACGAATACGTCACAAAGAGAAGCAAGTTCCTTGGAGAATGCTTCCCCATTCTTTGTTTCTTCTGCACGATAACGTGTATTTTCAAGAAGAACAACTTCGCCATCCTGCATTTCTTCTACTGCTGCCTTTGCATTCTCCCCGACTACAGTTGCATCAGCTGCAAAAGTAACCTTCTGTCCGAGTAACTTTTCCAGTGCTGCTGCTACAGGTGCTAAGGATAATTCCGGCTTTGGTTCTCCCTTCGGCTTTCCGAGATGGGAGCAAAGGATTACCTTTCCGCCGTCATTGATCAGCTTTTTGATCGTAGGAAGAGCTGCAACAAGACGGGTGTCATCCGTGATCTTTCCTTCCTGGAGCGGAACATTAAAATCACATCTTACCAACACGCGTAAGCCCTTTACATTGATATCATCTACAGATTTCTTGTTTAACATAATAAAATCCTGCCTTTCCTCGTAATAATTTATCATCGATGGGTTCCGATGAAAAAAAGATCCGGTCCCTAAAGACCGGACCTTATATGGTCTGAATGATTTCACAAACCTGCCGAGATCAAAACTTATGCTAATTCAGCAAAGTATTTGATCGTTCTAACCATCTGGCTTGTGTAGGAGTTTTCGTTATCATACCAGGAAACAACCTGTACCTGATATAAATCTTCGCCAACCTTGCTAACCATTGTCTGAGTAGCATCAAATAAAGAACCGAATCTCATACCGATAACGTCAGAGGAAACGATCTGATCTTCATTGTAACCGAAAGATTCACTTGAAGCAGCCTTCATTGCAGCATTGATGCCTTCCTTAGTTACGTCTGTGCCCTTAACAACTGCTGTAAGGATTGTAGTGGAACCTGTCGGAACAGGAACTCTCTGTGCAGAACCGATGAGCTTTCCGTTTAACTCAGGAATTACAAGACCGATAGCCTTTGCAGCACCTGTGGAGTTAGGAACGATGTTTGCAGCGCCTGCACGTGCACGTCTGAAGTCACCCTTTCTGTGAGGACCGTCTAAGATCATCTGGTCACCTGTATAAGCATGGATCGTGCTCATGATACCGCTCTGGATCGGAGCGTAATCATTTAATGCCTTAGCCATAGGAGCTAAGCAGTTTGTAGTACAGGAAGCTGCAGAGATGATCTGATCATCTGCTGTTAATGTATTTTCATTTACAGAGTAAACGACTGTCTTTAAATCATTGCCTGCCGGTGCGGAAATAACAACCTTCTTTGCACCTGCATTGATATGTGCCATGGACTTTTCCTTGGAGCAGTAGAAACCTGTACACTCAAGAACTACATCTACACCAAGTTCTCCCCATGGAAGATCCTGTGCCTTTGGCATAGCGTAAATAGTGATCTCCTTGCCATCTACAGTGATGGAACCAGGAACCTTTACTGTCTTGCCGTCTTCTTCAAAAACAGGCTCCTTGGAAGCTACTGTGTGAAGACCTTCGCCAAGCTTACCACAGTATCCACCCTGAGCTGTGTCATACTTTAATAAGTTTGCTAACATTGCCGGGCTTGTTAAATCGTTGATAGCTACTACTTCGTATCCTTCTGCACCGAACATCTGTCTGAATGCGAGACGACCGATACGACCAAAACCGTTAATTGCAACTTTAACTGCCATTTTTTAAATCCTCCTTGTTTTGAAAGAATACGCCTTCCGTATAGGATCACAGTACGTTTCTTTCATAATTATTTCTTGTCCGACTGGGTTTGTCAATTTTTTGTCAATCAACTTCTTCCCAAACACCGAACCTATATCCTATTTTAACTAATGAACGAAAAAAAGGCAAGCATAAAATACGTTTTCCTGCAACTTTTTTCTGCAAAGCACCGTTTCTCCGACCACACAACAAAAAAAAGCGGTAAAAACCGCTTTTTTAATCTACCGTTCCAATCTTATCCCATGGATAGATGCGAAACACTACCACTCCGTCTATTTCTGATTTTTTTACTACGCCAACCGTTTCTTCCCTGCTGTCCGAACTAATCGAACGATGGTCTCCCAGAACAAAGTACTCTCCTTCTCCAAGCGTCAGTCCGTCCGCGGCAATTCCTGCCCTACGCATCTCATCCAACCCGTAGTTTTCCGTAAGCGGCTCCCCGTTGATAAAGATCACCTGATCAATAATCTGCACCGTCTCTCCCGGCAGTCCGATCACACGCTTGATATATTTTTTTTCTCCTGTCCCGTGTTGTTTTGTAAATACGATAATATCAAAGCGTTCCGGTCCGTCAAAATACCGGCTGACTTTTTCTATCAGGACCTGATCTCCATCCTGCAAAGTATTCTGCATGGATGTTCCACTGACCGCAATCTTTTCCAGAACAAATTGCGGGATCAGATACACTACTGCAACTATGAGCAGTACATAACTTCCATATTCCAAAATTATCCTGCCATACTTTTTAAAAAAGCCATGTTCCTTATTCTGCATCCTTTTCTTCGTCTCCGACAATCTTTACTTTTCCTTCATATACTTCTTCTACGGCAATAGATAACGGTTTATTGCACGGGATCCTGTCAGCAAGCGGTTCCGAACCGTCGATCAGCTGTCTCGCCCTTTTTGCGGTGGCAAGTACAACGGAATATCTGCTGTTTACGACCGGCTGTTCTCCTTCCTCTACCTCGCTGTTCAATACCTCAATTAAATCTGCATAAGATGGATGTAACATGTTTTTCTCTCCTTTTTTAGTATTTTCGTACCAAAACGGTACGGATTTTATTCAATGTTCTGTATCTGTTCCCGGATCTTTTCGATTTCTGTTTTTAGATCAATGGCAATATTTGAAACTGTAATATCATTTGCCTTTGAAAGTGTTGTATTTGCCTCGCGGTTCATTTCCTGTGCCAGAAAATCCAACTTTCTCCCGACGTTTTCTGCTTCTTCAAGAGTAGTCAGCATGTTTGCGACATGAGCACGCAGCCGGACAGTTTCCTCATCTACGCAGATCTTATCGGCAAATACCGTAATCTCTGTGGCAAGCACGGAATCGTCCAGTTTTGTATCGCCCAGCAGCTCCTGCACCTTATTCGTCAGCTTTTCCCGATACTCTGCAATGATCTGCGGCGAACGTTCCTCCACCCTGGAAACCAGCTCCAGTATTCCGCTCAGCTTCTGCACAATATCCTCTTTCAGATGATTTCCTTCTGCAATTCTGGCAGCTACGAATTTTTCTGCACATCCGCGCACGGCTGCCTCCAGATCATTCCAAAGATCATCTTCATTTTCTGACTGTTCTTCCACGGAAAACACTTCCGGATACCTGGAAAGCGTTGATACACGGATATCGTCCTCCAGTTCAAACGTCTCTGCCATCCGACGGAGATGTTTTAAGTATTCCCCTGCGATTTCCTCATGATACCGGATGCAGGTTCCCACATCTGCGTCATTCTGATAGCTGATAAATACATCTACCTTTCCTCTGCTGATGTATTGTTTTAATACATTGCGCACTGCTGTTTCAAACATATTCAGTTTTCTTGGGATGCGGATAGAGACTTCACTGTATCTGTGATTTACCGCTTTCATCTCTACTGTGATCCTGCACCCGCCATTGACATATTCATATCTTCCAAAGCCTGTCATACTTTTGATCATATTGTTATGCACCTCATTTGTCCTTGTACATATATCTAATTCATTATAGATTATTTTTTTTCTCCCGTCAATCTCAAAAAATGCAGTTTTCCTCTTTTCCTTTTTAGGTACACAAAGGCGGCAAGGACGTATCCATTTTCTCCCTGCCGCCATTCTGCTGATGTGGTGCTCCGACTTTGATCACCGGGAAACAATCAATGTATCATACCCCAGTCGTTTCAATTCTCTCTCCAACTCTGACGCCTGTTCCAGATCCTCTGTATTACCGACTCTGACAGCATACAGATCCTGAAACATTTCTATGGCAGCGGGATACCCCATTCTCTGAAGCTGTTCTGCCATACGCTCTGCGTTTTCTCTGTTTCGGAATAACCCGGTCTGTACCCGGTATCTTTCCGTTCCTGCCGGTTCGATCTCTTCCAGTTCTAACTGCCCTGTCTGCAAAAGCGTTCCGATGATGCCGTCGGCGATCGCCTGTGCAATTGCATCAAATTCCGCATCAAAAAGCGCATTATCCGCATCGGTATTGATAAATCCTGCCTCTACTAAAACTGCAGGCATATCGCTTCGCCGAAGCACTGCCAGATTTTCTCTTTCGCTGATTCCAAGATCTTTAAAACCGACTTCCGACAGCTCCTGATTGATATTGTTTGCCATCAGTGCCGCCACTCCTCCGTCACGATATACCAATGTCTGCACTCCGGAATAAGTATTTGGCTCCGGACTGGAATTTCTGTGTATTGATACCAGATAGTCTGCATCCATCCTGTTTGCTATCCCGGCCTTTTCCGCCGGTGCCTGAAATACATCTTCCACTCTTGTAAATTCTACTTCCACGCCGCGTTCCATCAACGCCTCTCCGACAGCAAGGGCAAGGGCAAGATTGTCCTCTTTTTCATTTCTCCCCTGATAGGATGCACCGCCATCATATCCGCCGTGTCCGGCATCTATCACAATTTTAGCCATAAAAAACCTCCGGCAACTCTTCTTTTCCTAAGATATGCCGGAGAGATCCATTTGTTACATCCTATCTTCCGTCTTCATAATAAATCGCCATCCGGATTCCCTGGGCAAAATCTCCAAAGCCCTCTCCGAACAGATTTATCCCGCCTTTTTCCGTCGCATTTTCCTTAATCCCAATGCGGACAGAAATATAATCGGAAGCATTCAGTGAATAACTTCCTAACGGCATCTCACTGATTTTGAGGTCGTCAATGTACGTACCGTCTTCCGTCAGCTTCCATGTTTTTAAAATACCGTACTGCGTGTTTTTGTCCGGCCACCATTCCGGATTCCAGTTTCCGCGTCTGCCGCCAAAGTCCGACGGACACCGCCACGTACCTGCTTCTATTCCGTTGACCCAGACCGTAATATCCGACGGACAGTCCATATTATATTCGTGGTCTTCAGAACAAATTTCCATGGAAAGTTCCATTCTTGTCTCTTTTGCGGTCTTCAGCACATGATTCGGGAACCGATATTCCACATATCCCTCTCCGAACCACAAAAGTTTCGCTCCGGCTCTGTCCTGATGATAAAAACATCTCGGCTCATCTTCCTCCCCGATCGGTCCTTTTTCACTGACCAGTCCGCAAGTAGGTGATACTTTATAATCCACATAGGAACCTATCGGCATATTGATCACTTCGACCTTTTCCATTCCAATGGCACTCACTGTTTCGACCACTACTTTTTCTGCCGCTTTCCGGCAAACCTTCATCGAACCGCGCACCGCCGGCAGCAATTCTGTCTTGATCAGCCCTGCCTCTTCCAGGACTTTCACATGCATTGCCGCAGAAGAAGGCGGGATCTGCATCCGTTCCGCTATCTCATTGACATTCAGACTGCAATGATTTAACAATTTCAGAAGCTCGATCCTCACTTCCGACGAAAGTGCCTTTCCTATCCTTGTAAGCTTTTCCGTATTATCCAGGCTTAACTCTATTGTTTGACTCATGTCAGTTTCCTTCCCAAAAACAGCTGTATAAAAAGCCTGCTTCCATCAATTCATATAAATAAGATGTTCTTCCGGTTTTTGGGTCAGCGCAATCTTTTCCAGATAAAGAACCGGGCCTTCCCCTTCATATTCCTTATAATATTCGCACTTGATCTTTGCTGTTACCTGCACCCACTCCCGCATCTTAAAATAATTTGCCTGTTCGCCCTTACAAAGGAATCCGATAAATGTAATATCATCCGCACAGCAGGTCATGGCAAATCTGCCCGGTACAAACGTCCCCTTCGGAAGTTCTTTTCCACGGTATACCATGGCAGTAAAGGAAACCGTTTTCCCCTCATACTTTTTAGGATCATCCAGTGCATCCAGATAAAAAATCCCATAATCATCATCTTCAATCTGAATGACCGGTGCTTCCAGATCATATGGCAGCTCGATCTCATCTTCAACGCCGTCTTCTCCATCCAATGCTTCATAAACCACTTGTGCACGGCGGTTTAACGTCCTTACCGCTTTTCTGAAAGAATTCTTCTTTGTTTCGGCAGTACAGCGGTTAAAGATAACCAGTTCCGTAAACCCGATCTGTTCCATCATCATCTGCCGCATATTACTCATATACGTTTCAAATGTTGCAGCATCTACCGTTGTGATCGTCTGCGCCAGTTCCCAGCCGGAAGGAAATCCATTCTGCAAGAATTTTGACACGCTCCATGTTCCGTTAAACTCGATCATTACCTTTTCCGGACGATAGGTCTTTTTTATCTCCATCAAAAATTTCGGACTCAGATCCTCCTCGTTTTCTACCGTAAGAACCGTAACCTTTTTTTCAGCAAGAATATCCATATCATATTCTTCCTCTCCTTCTTCACACAAAAGGAGTACGGTCTTTTCTCCGTCTAAAAATTCACTGTCCTGAAGAGTATCTCGTAAGAATGTTGTTTTTCCGCTGTCTAAAAATCCTGTGATCAAATAAACAGGTGTCATGTTCATCTCATTTCCTCATTTCTCTATCCTGGCATAAAAAAGCTTCTGCCAGTTTTTCATCCTTTAAGTCAGTACCGATCACACAAAGTCTGCCGGTGTAATCCGGTGCACCTTCTCTTATCTCATATTCTCCCGGGACAAGATCAAAGTAGATCCAATGACCGTCAGTACCTGCTACCATACCCTTAGCACGCAGGATCGTTCCAAATTCCGTGGTTTCTGCAAGTTTAACAAGCACAGCCTCCACTTCTTCTTTTGTATACTTATGCGGAGTTTCCTTTCCCCAGCTTGTAAACACTTCATCTGCATGATGATGACCGTCATGGTCATGGCAGCCGCAGGTACACCCTTCCCCATGTTCATGATGGTG
>CAZWCZ010000001.1:70385-141723 GCA_964632165.1 uncultured Lachnospiraceae bacterium
GACCGTCATGGTCATGGCAGCCGCAGGTACACCCTTCCCCATGTTCATGATGGTGATGCTCATGTTCCTCATGCTCATGGTGATGGCCGCAGCAGCACTCTCCGTCTTCATGATGGTGATGCTCATGCTCCTCATGCTCATGGTGATGGCCGCAGCAGCACTCTCCGTCTTCATGATGGTGATGCTCATGCTCCTCATGCTCATGGTGATGGCCGCAGCAGCACTCTCCGTCTTCATGATGGTGATGCTCATGCTCATGATGATGCTTCATCTCTTCCAACATTTCTTCTTCAAAGTTTGTCTTCTTCTCCATTGCAGAAAGTACCAAAGAAGAATCCAGTTCATCCCAAGGTGTTGTAATGATTACCGCCTGCTCATTATGCTCCCTTAGCATAGCAACTACCTGCTCTAACTTTTCTTCCTTCACGTTCTGTGTACGGCTAAGGATAATCGTCTTTGCGCTTTCCACCTGATTGTTAAAAAACTCACCAAAATTCTTCATATAGATTTTCGCCTTAGAAGCATCCACAACCGCACTGAAAGAATTCAGCCCGGCGTCTCCAAGGTCATCCTTTACTTCCTGTACTGCTTTGATCACATCCGACAATTTACCGACACCCGACGGCTCAATGATCACGCGATCCGGATGAAAACGTTCTACGACTTCCTTTAAAGATTTTCCAAAATCGCCTACTAATGAACAGCAGATACATCCGGAATTCATTTCTGTAATTTCTACACCGGCATCCTTCAAAAATCCACCGTCAATTCCGATTTCTCCAAATTCGTTTTCGATCAGAACCACCTTTTCCCCACGGAACGCTCCGTCTAACAGCTTTTTGATCAGTGTAGTCTTTCCGGCGCCAAGAAACCCGGAGATAATATCAATTTTCGTCATATAAAAACTCCTTTCTCTATACAAAATCCTTTGCTCTATTTTTGATTTTTCCATAACCCTTTATACTAAGAAAGTATATTCCTTTCCTCGTTTTCTGTCAAGGATTATCATTTTATAAAAACTGTTTTAAACCAGAATTTTTGTGTCTATCGCCTTCCAATTTTTCTTGCACCCGCTTTCAAAAGGAAGTATAATGGTTTTTGTTATTTACAACCATTATAGAAAAGGAGGAAATCCTTATGGCATTTGACGGCATTGTAATTGCAAATCTTGCAAAAGAACTAAACACCCTTCTTGCCGGAGGGCGTATCATAAAAATTGCGCAGCCGGAAAAAGATGAACTTCTTCTTACCATCAAGCAGTATACTACTTATAAACTGTTTTTATCAGCAGATGCCTCCCTCCCGCTGATCTATCTGACAGATGCTAACAAAACAAGTCCATTGACCGCTCCCGGATTCTGCATGCTCCTCCGGAAGCATTTCAATAGTGCAAAAATTCTTTCCATTACCCAGCCGGGTCTGGAACGGAGCCTGGATATCACGATCGAACACCTGGACGAAATGGGCGATCTCAAAATCAAACACCTGATCATTGAGATCATGGGAAAACACAGTAACATCATTCTGTGCGATGACACTTACAAGATCGTTGACAGCATCAAACACATTTCCGGTTTTGTCAGCTCTGTTCGTGAAGTTTTACCGGGGCGCAGCTACTTCCTTCCAAAAACATTAGAGAAAGCAGACCCTCTTTCTCTTACCTTGGATGAATTCCGTGCTTTTGTTACCGAAAAACATCTGCCGCTCGGAAAAGCACTTTACAGCGGACTGACAGGCATCAGTCCACTGATTGCGGAAGAACTCTGTCATCGTGCCGGGATTTCCGCTGAACTGCCTGCCGCTGAACTTCCGGAAGATCATGTTCTGCATCTCTATCGTGTTCTGACCCGCCTGGCAGAAGAGGTCGCAGCAGGTCATTTTACTCCTTGCATTGTTTTAAAAGGAGAAGTTCCGTTAGAATTTTCTTCTCTTCCTCTGACCTGTTATGAAGAACACCTTACGGATGATATGGAAATACGGACTTATGAACATATCTCTGAGGTATTGGAAGAATATTATGCAAAAAAGAACCTGTTGACCCGGGTACGTCAAAAATCTGCCGACTTACGACGCATCGTTTCCACTGCCATCGAACGCGATTCCAAAAAATATGATCTGCAGTTAAAACAGATGGCCGATACAAAAAAACGTGATCAATACAAGGTGTATGGCGAACTGATCACTGCCTACAGTTATGAAGCAGAGCCGGGAACAGACTCCCTGCAGGTATTAAACTATTACACCGACGAAGAAATTACCATTCCTCTGGATAAAACGCTGTCTCCAATGGAAAATGCAAAAAAATATTTTGAAAAATCCAACAAACTGAAACGCACAGCAGAAGCTCTTAACACCCACCTTGCAGAGACAAAAGCTTCTTTAGACTACATGGAAAGCGTACGTCTTTCACTGGATATGGCACAGACCGAAAATGACCTGAACCTGATAAGGGAAGAGCTGATAGAAAGCGGTTATCTCCGCCGGCGTATGGAAAAAGATAAAAAGAAACAACCAAAAATAAAGCTTGTCAACACTCCTTACCACTACCTTTCTTCGGACGGTTATCATCTGTATGCGGGTAAGAATAATCTGCAAAACGACGAGCTGACCTTTCACTTTGCATCAGGAAATGACTGGTGGTTTCACGCCAAAGGAGTCCCGGGTTCCCACGTCATCCTAAAATCAGACGGAAATGAGATACCGGACCGCACTTACGAAGAAGCTGCCGCTCTTGCTGCCTACTATTCCAAAAATCGTGAGAACGATAAAGTAGAGATCGATTATATGGAAAGAAAGCAGGTCAAGAAACCGTCCGGCGGAAAACCGGGATTTGTTGTTTACTATACCAATTATTCCATGATGGCACATCCTGATATTTCAAAACTGACACTGATAGAAGAAAAGAAATGAGGTTTCCTATGATAAAAGCAGATTTTCACACACACTGTAATTTTTCTACTGATTCCGACGCAAAGCCTGAAGCCATGATCCAAGGGGCACTGGAAAAAGGGTTGCACAATCTGTGCCTTACCGATCACATGGATCTTGATTATCCGGGTTCTACAACAGAAGAACCGCTGTTTTCCTTTTCTCCGGAGGACTATTTTCGGATGCTTCTTCCTCTGAAGGAAAAATATTCCGGCACTGCTTTTCACCGTTTTCAGCTTTCTATTGGTGTAGAACTTGGCTTAAGAACCAATCGTCCGGATCTGAACCTGCAGATGGAACAGCTTTTGGCAGATCATCCGTTTGATTTTGTCCTTGGTTCCCTGCATCTGATCGATGATGCCGACCCTTACTATCCGGAATTTTGGAATACTGTCTCCGCACCTTCTGATATCCTTCGGACTTATTTTGACCGTATGCTCACGGCTCTTCGCGGATTCGACAATTTTGATTCTCTCGGTCATATGGATTATCTGATCCGTTATATTCCCTCTTCTATTGGAGCAAAGGATTATTCTTATTCAGAATTTCAGGAAGTAATGGACGAAATACTAAAGATGCTGATAAAAAAAGATAAAGCCCTGGAAATCAATACTGCCGGGCTTATCAAAGGTCTCTCCTGCTTTCATCCGAAAGCAGAAGCAGTAAAAAGATATTTAGAACTTGGCGGGGAACTTCTTACCATAGGTTCAGACGGTCACTCGCCGGATAAGATTGCCACCGAATTCCAGAAGACAGAAGAACTTCTGTCTTCTCTCGGTATCAAAGGTTATTATGTTTATCATAATCGCAAACCGGAATTTATTCCGTTTTAAGGTTCGGAACAGTACTTCCAAGGATTGTTGCACCACCAACTACGATGTCATCTTCATAAAGAACCACGGCCTGTCCCGGTGTGATGGCTCGCTGTGGTTCTTTAAAAGTTACTTTCAGCAGATCTTTTCCTGCCATTTCTATGACTGCGGGCGCTCCTTTATGATTATAGCGTATCTTCGCCGTCACTTCCATTGGAGCAGAAAGCTCCGCTATCGACATAAAGTTCACGCGGTCGGCATATAGCACATCAGAAAACAACTCTCCATTTGTTGCAAGCACTACTTCGTTTGTCTCCGGACGGATTTCCTTTACAAACGTCCTCGCTCCAAGCGCTATCCCAAGTCCTTTTCTCTGTCCTACCGTATAGTGGATGATTCCCCTGTGCCTGCCCAACACTTCCCCGGCCGTATTAACAAAATTTCCTTCAGGGAACTGCTCTCCCGTGTATTCTTCGATAAATCCTGCATAATCATCATCCTGAACAAAACAGATTTCCATACTGTCCGGCTTATTGGCAACCAGAAGTCCGATATCCGAAGCAATCTGCCTGATTTCTTCTTTTGTATACTTTCCCACCGGCATCATCGTACCTGCCAGCTGTTCCTGCGTCAGATTATACAGCGCATATGTCTGATCTTTTGCATCCGTTACTGATTTTTTCAGTGCATAACGTCCGTTTGGCAACAGTACAATCTGCGAATAGTGTCCTGTTGCAATGCAGTCTGCTCCAATTGCCTTTGCCCTGCGATATAGAGATTCCCATTTTACATAACGGTTACAGGCAATACACGGATTTGGCGTTCTTCCGGCCCTATATTCCGAAACAAAATAATCGATAACCGCGCTTTTAAATTCCGAGCGGAAATTCATTACATAATACGGAATGTCCAATTTCTGTGCCACTCTTCTCGCGTCTTCCACGGCAGATAGCCCACAGCAGCCACCATTTTCTTCCTGTATGCTGTTTTCCTCTTCCTGCCAGATCTGCATTGTCACTCCGATGACTTCATGTCCTGCTTTTTTCAGCAGATATGCCGCCACAGAAGAATCCACGCCGCCTGACAGCCCAACGACCACTTTTGCCATAGCTTAGTATTCCTCTGCCTCTTCTTCCTCTCCCTCATGAATATCACTCTTTGGTTTTTCCAGGCCTTCTATTTTAATCCCATGTTTTTCTGCATAATCCCAAAGAGCCGCATGGATTGCCTCTTCTGCAAGGAGGGAACAGTGTACTTTTACCGGCGGAAGTCCGTCTAATGCTTCCATAACTGCCTTATTTGTTACTTGAAGAGCTTCATAAATTGATTTTCCTTTTACAAGCTCCGTAGCCATACTGCTGGTTGCAACTGCAGCACCGCAGCCGAATGTTTTAAACTTTACATCACGAATCATCTGATTTTCATCAATATCCAGATAAATTCTCATGATATCTCCGCATTTTGCATTTCCTACCGTTCCGACACCACTTGCATTTTCAATTTCACCGACATTTCTTGGATTTGTAAAATGATCCATAACTTTCTCTGTGTACATTTTTATTTCTCCTCCATTTATTACCTGCTTATTTTCTGTTTTTCTTCACAAAATCCTCATACAACGGAGACATTGCTCTTAAATTTTCTACAATAGCCTTTAACTGATCAATGGTATAATCTATTTCCTCTTTTGTCGTCTCATCCGACAAAGTCAAACGCAAAGAACCATGTGCAATTTCATGCGGCAGACCGATCGCCAGCAAAACATGCGACGGATCTAACGATCCGGACGTACAGGCAGAACCACTTGATGCACAGATTCCTTTCATATCAAGCATGATCAGCAATGACTCTCCTTCAATAAACTGAAAACTGAAGTTGGCATTGTTCGGAAGACGTACGGAACGATGTCCGTTCAGCCTGGTATACGGAATTTCTGCAAGCACTCTTTTAATGAGATAATCCCTCAATTCCGCTTCCTTTTTGGTGCGTTCCTGCATCGTTGCCACAGCAAGTTCTGCCGCCTTGCCGAAACCAACGATCCCCGGAACATTTTCTGTGCCCGCACGACGCTTCCGTTCCTGTGCTCCACCATGGATCAAAGAACGAAGCTTCAGTCCTTTACGAATATACAAAAATCCGATTCCTTTCGGTCCGTTTAACTTATGTCCGCTTGCACTGAGCATATCAATGTTTTCATCCATTACGTCAATCGGCAGCTGTCCGTAAGCCTGTACGGCATCTGTATGGAACAGAATCCCGTGTTCTTTTGCAATCTGCCCAATTTCACGAATCGGCTGAATCGTTCCGATCTCATTATTGGCATACATAACAGAAATTAAAACCGTCGTCGGCCGGATAGACTCCTTTAACTGCTGTAAATCTACCATGCCGGTTTCATCCACATCCAGGTAAGTTACTTCGAATCCCTGTTTCTCCAGATATTCACACGTATGCAGTATGGCATGATGCTCGATCTTAGAAGTGATCAAATGATTTCCCTTTGACCGATAGGCCTCCATTGTCGCCTTTAACGCCCAGTTATCCGATTCCGAACCACCTGCCGTAAAATAAATATCTTCCGTTGGTGCATTCAATGAGTGAGCAATGGTTTCCCTTGCATTTGTTACTGCGACTTTATTCTGTCCCGCAAACGTGTATACACTGGATGGATTTCCATAATTTTCTGTGAAATATGGAAGCATTGCCTCTACTACTTCCGGTTTAGTCCTTGTTGTTGCAGCATTATCAAGATATATCGTTCTCTTTTCCATAATTATGCCTCTCTCTTCCTTCTCTGTCAGCATCCCGTCCCGGAAAATGCTGTCCCTCCGGTATGCTGTTTTCCTTTCTCATTTTCCGCAATCAGTTCTGACAGAAAAATTGCATCTACTGTTTCGTTGATACTATCAGATATACGCTTCCACACGTATTTTGTGACACAAAAGTCCGAGGCAGCACAAGTAGTATCTCCATTTGCCTCTACACAATCCACCGGATTTAAATTTCCTTCCAAAGCCCTGAGAATGTCTCCCACCGAAATTTCCTCCGGTGCCTTTGCCAAAGTATAACCACCCTGCGCGCCACGTGTACTTTTTACGATCCCTGCTTTCTTTAGCTTGGCAATCAGCTGTTCCAGATAGCTGATTGAAATATTCTGCCGTTCTGCAACCGCTGCCAATGATACCGGTTCCTCTTTTGCATATCTTGCCAGATCGATCACTGCACGCAGACCATAACGTCCCTTTGTGGATAATTTCAAACAATCGCCTCTTTTCCAAGCAAATTATTTCCTACTAATTTATTTCCTAGTAAATTACTCGGTCTTAATTTTACTATGATTTTCCATGCATGTCAATATGGTATGCAAAAAACTGCGGTTATAAAGTATGCAAAAAACTGCGGTTATAAAGTGCAAAAAAACTGCGGTAATGAAGTGCCTTTCCCCGCAGTTTTTCCCATTTTTCCTTTTTCATTCATTTTTCTGATTTATTTCTCTTCTTCCGTATCTTTCAGCACCAATAACTCCCATTCCACTTTATATCCTTCCGGATTAATGTTCGACCAGTCTGGCTCTTCCAAAAAAACCACCCGTGCAATGCCCTGTGTCGTATTGACATAAATTTCTTTGCCATCCGTGAATATCGACGACTTAACAACCCAGTTTGGAGAAAAGAAGAATTTTGCTATCTTCCCATTTTGCTTATTATACTGATAAATTTGTTTTGCACCATCAATTAACCAGACACTTCCTTCTGTCATTATGAAATTGTCCCACATATATTCGACTGTACCATCAGAAAAATCATAGCTGATTTCCTCTCCCGTGATAAGATTTTTTCCTGCAATCGTTCCTTCCTCCTCACGCATGCCGTATATCATATCACCTGCCAAAGCATAGAACGGATAATATCCGACTACGACTTCTTCCTTTGTCTCACGCGACTTAAAAATCACTCCAACTTCGCTCTTCCATTTTACATAAGAGTCTCCCCATCCTCTTTCAGTTGCCATATTTTTATCTTTTATCGGCTCATCTGCACCAAACGGCAAAACCAGATACTCTGCTACAAGAATTTCATAAACCTCATCTCCTACTTCCATAAGCTCCTCTTTTATTTCACCGACAAAATGAATCCCTTCTTCATCCACTACCACTCTCTGCAGTAGATTTCTAAAATCTTCATCCTCATAGTCCTTCGCCTTTTCTCCCGCCGCATACAGCAGTTCTACGGTTCCGTCCTTTGGTGAATAAGCACATACATCTCCATCGTACAGATTTTCCATTATATAATACCCGTAAGATTCCAAAAGGAAGTATAACACTCCATCGTACATATAAAGTGCCTTTGCCGGAAGTTCTACAACAAGTTCAGTTTCTCCGTCCTTTAACCGGTAGATAAAGTAATCATTATTTAAGTTCACAAAATAAACCGCTCCTGTTCTCTCATCGATGCAAAAAGGATTCGCTCCATCATTATATCGTTCGTTAAATCCATTGTACTTTCCAAGCCCACTCTCTTCTATCTCCTCCAGGTCTTCCTTTTTTCCACTGCTTGGGAATCCCGCCAGTACGACCATTTCCTTATCCACTTCTTCCTCTGCCGGTTGGAACGCACTTTCTGTCGGGGTAGGGATTGCATCCGGTCCTGTCTGCTGACATCCGGCAAGAAAAAGTACAGTAAGTAAAATAAATAGTATCTCTTTTTTCATATCATCTGCCTTCTTTCCTTATTATTTACTTAACGAAGCGGAATCTTTTCCGCTTCGTTAAGATTTTAATACATATTTTTATAACTCTATCTGCAATTAATCTTCCAATGGATATTTCTGGCATTCATCCCATTTTGAATGTACCTCACCCTGAGGAACAGCTTTCGTCTCATCCATTTTTTTCCAGTATTGACAGTCTTCACCGTAAGTCAGGATATTAACCGAACACACCCACACCGGGCTATACGTTATCGTCTCTGTTACCGTACAATAGGCAGGAATCCATTCATCTTCACCATCTCCATTAAGGTCAACAGGCAGTAAATATCTATGAAGATATGTTTCCACCACATCTTGTTCACCTAATGCAAAAACCTTATGTTCACAATCACTTGTTGCAGCATAAGACATTGTAGGTGTTACCATGGTAAAGCAAATGGCAGCTGTCATTGCCAATGATACTATTTCTTTTAATTTCTTGTTCATTTTGGTTCTCTCCTTTTTTGTAATAATATAATTACATTTGCAAATGTGTCTTTATTGTACCAGGATTTTTTCAAAAAAACATAGCGAAACTGGCACAATTCATTTTTTTCGACCTTTTTTGCTATTTTAGGATCTGCTTTTCTGATCTCCATGCCAAGAACGTTTTGTTTGTATTTCCTGTACTATTTCTATTCATCCCCGAATATTTTAGTATCACATCTCTTTTGTTCAAGGACGGAATCTGAATTGAAAAGCAGACTTGCCAAAGGAACCATCATATTAACTGCGGCCGGATTTATTGTACGCATTCTCGGATTTTTTTACCGTATCTGGTTATCCGATCGGTTGGGAAGCGAACTTCTTGGCATCTATCAGATGATTTTCCCAATTTCCGGTGTATGCTATACCATCTATGCTTCCGGTATTCAGACCGCCATTTCAAAACTGACTGCAGAGAAAAAAAATGCTGTCTCGATTTTTTTTCATGGTTTGTCTGTTTCCTTGATCCTTTCTCTTTTCCTTTCCTTCATCGTTTATGAAACAGCCCCGTACCTTGCCTCCCATTTTCTGTTTGAAGAACGTACCATCCGCCCTCTACAGATTCTGAGCTTCCTGTTTCCGTTCGGTGCCGTTTCCGCCTGTTGCAACGGCTACTATTATGGAAAAGGAAATTCTCGTTTTCCTGCCATTTCACAACTGACGGAGCAGGGAATCCGAATTTCTTGTGCATACCTTATTGCCGCTTTCGTTCCTGCGATGACATTCTCCTGCGAAACGGCTGTTCTTGTCCTGGTTTTTGGCGAAGCTGCCTCTGCATTTCTCAGTCTTACCTCTTTTTTGTTGTCAGAATGCCGTTTCAGAAAATGTACCTTGCATTCCTTTCATGCAAAACACTACAAGGAACTCCTCTGTCTTTCCATACCGCTTAGTATCCATCGGCTTATCCTCAATCTTCTGCACAGTTTTGAAGCTACGCTTGTGCCGTTCACACTTCAGCAATCCGGGCTAAGCAGATCCGATGCCATCAGCAGGTACGGAATTTTAAATGGTATGGCATTCCCTTTTATTTATTTTCCTACTGCCCTGACCGGCTCCTTGTCAGTTCTCCTTCTCCCGGCTGTTTCCGGAGCGAAGAGAAAAAAAGACAGTGCATATCTTGAACGAATCATTCGAATTTCTCTGGCATTTAGTCTGGTTCTTGGGACAGGATGTTTTCTGCTCTTTTTCTTTTTCGGAGAATATTTAGGGACTCTCGTCTTTCATGAAACACTGGCAGGAACTTACCTGCAGATCCTTGCCTGGCTTTGTCCGTTTCTCTATGTTTCCTCCACATTGTCCAGTATTTTAAACGGTTTAGGCAAAGTCTACCACACTTTTTGCATTTCTGTTTTCTCTATGATAATTAAGATTGCATGTCTGATTCTTTTTGTTCCGAGATACGGAATGCCTGCCTACTTTTTCAGTCTTCTTTCCGGTCAGATCTGCAGTACCGTTTCAGAAGCCATTGTTTTATATCGTACAAAGTAATGTTTTATTCACCTGTATACATTTTTAACCTGCGGTCCAGTTCCTTTACCAATTCATCCAGTGAAAGTCCGCCATTCCAATACTCTTCAAATGTCTCCCAGTAAACCTCTTCTTCCATTTCAAAATACACCGCTGCTTTCGAGATCATTTCATACATTTCTCTGATAAACGGGGTATCACTATATGTTGCATAGTCTTCTAAAAGGAACGAATTTTTTTCCTGCATCATATAATTCGCATATGCCGTAATGTATTCCAGCGTTGCATCCAGTCGGTCAGATTTTGGATTTACCACAAGAAAATTAAGACCTACCACGTATCCGGTTCCTTCTGCAATGCTTGGTCGTCCTGTCACGCCATAAACATCCGATGTCCCTATCAGGCTGAGTATTTTCCCATATCCCGTATTGTTCATTGTTTCAAAATAAAACTCTGGAATTTCCCCAATGACAAGTGGATCATAAATACTTGTTTCCACATCCGCCTTCCAGTTTTTTTCTTTACTTTCTTTTAACTGGGACACTCCTTTCCGGAATACCTCAGTGTCAAACGTATCATATGCCGATAAATACTGACGGAAAAATTCTTTTGCAAGGCTTGTAACATCTTCTGACAGCATGGTTCTCCCGATTTCATCCATTCCCTGCTCCGTCACAAAATCCACATAAGTTTCCCAATCCATTTCTTTTAGGGAGACTCCGTTCTGGTCACAGTATTCCTTATTATATACCATGACCGTGAACATACTTTTTACAGGGAGCATCCAGATATCTCCATTTTCATTGGTCGCCATCTTACGGATTCCAGGGAAACAGGCATCCAGATATTCCCGTACTCCTTCCACTTCGTTCAGTGGATAATATCCTTCGCATTCTTTTAACTCATAGGCGATTGCATTTCCGGAATACATGGTATACAGGTCAAAGTCTTTGTCTCCTGCAAGTGCTTTTAAAGCAAGTTTTTCCGACGAAAGCTTCTGCTCATTCATCAAAAAGCCACACGGAAACGGTTTATACTCCACCGTTTCTTTCTCCAAAATTCTCAGTATTTTTTCCGGTTGCACCATATTTTCTACGCAAACTCTCCAGACTCCCGACTTTTGTTCATACTGATTCGCATAGAATAAAAAACCTTTCTTATAGACCGCCGGTTCGGAAAGCATCAGATCACTTGCAACCAATGTCGCATCTGAAATACCGTCATATGCTTGAAAAAAAATTTCTTTCTTACTGCCGTAGCCGGAAAAATCCGTATAGAAAAAACCGTATTTGCTCCCGCATATCTGCTTTGTTCCTGCCTGATATCCTAAAACTGCAACCTGCTCCACAGCTCCGCTTTCCGGTTGGAATTCATGGATCACATATCCCTGTTCCTGCGTATACGCCTGGATTCTGAGTGATCCGTCTTCCGTCACAAACAGTGCTGTCGGAAATTTAATCCTCATTTCCTCAGCTTTCGGCGTTTCATCCATGATATTGATACGAAAAACCGTATATCCCTGTAATTTCTCCGCAGTCACATCCTGCATTTCTTCCTGATCAGCAGTTTTTTTCTCCCCTATGGCATAAATGTAATCTCCAAGGAGCGTAACATACGAAAGTTCTCTTTCATATTGTGTAAGATTGGCCAGCACTTCTACTTCCCATGTATCTGTATCTACCTTAAAAATACTCGGCACCTTCCACGATTCTATCGTAGGAGCAGTAAAATACAGGATCCCGTCTTTCACATTCAGACCGGACATTCCTATACTTCCGGCATAAATGATATTGCTCTTGATACAATTCCCATCCAGATCGTACACACTGATTTTTTGTTCTGCTCCGTTTATTGATTCCGGGCTTGTGCTTTCTACCAGTTTATCAAGCCAGGTGGAAATATATACGGTTCCGTCCTCATCCACTGCCACGCAGTCTGCGCCTTCACTTCCTTCATAAAAGAAAGTGTTCTTATCCGCCTCCAGCAGTTCCATTTTGATTTTTTCTTCTTTTTGACATCCTGCACAAAACACCATTATAAAAATCATACATATAAATATACGCTTCATATCTCCTGCACCTCCACTATAATAATGCTCTCTATTTTTTTTACGTTTCTTCTGTAGTTTTCCAAAGTATACATGCAACAAAATTATTTGTCAATTATTATTTCTTTTTGAATTTTCTCACTTCTTAATATTCTGTTCCTAACAAAATACACAACACGATAATGAAAGATTCAAAAAGCCACCCTCTTTTTTACATAATTAGTATTTTTACAAATTCTAACATTTCTGCTTTACATTATCGCTTTAATCTGATACAATATCAAAAAACCAAAAAAATGGAGGGTTGCTTATGAAACAGAAAAAGCATGCGGACTCCTGCTCCGTAAGAACAGGATTTCGATTGCGCTGGAACAGCAAATGTATTCTTTGCCTTGCTCCAAGTCTCCTTGGTCTGATGATCTTTTTTATTTTCCCGTACTTCAGGGTTCTTTACTATTCTTTCATCAGAAATCAGTTTAGAAAAGATTTTGTCGGGCTGAATAACTATATAAGTACAATTCAGAATGATTATTTTCGTCTGGCATTCAAAAACAGTATCCAGCTCATTCTCATATGTGTCCCGATTCTGATTTTACTTGCCATTTTGATTTCCATTGGGCTTTCATTTTTATTGAAGAAGCTTCGTATTCTCCGCGTTGCTTTCATTCTCCCAATGTTGATCCCTACCGCCAGTATCGTTCTGTTTTTTCAAAAAGTATTTGGTTCTATTGAAAATGAACTTCCTCTTTATATTTTGTTTATCTGGAAGAACATCGGCATCTGTATTATTTTGTTGACTGCCGCACTGACCACGATCGAAGATGAATTATATGAAGCCGCAAAATTAGATGGCGCAGGAAGTTTTTTCTTACATACCAAGATCACCGTACCGCTGATTTTGCCGACCATTTCCTTTTCCGCACTGATGGCGATCGTAAATTCATTCAAGATCTTCCGTGAGAGCTATTTGTACTATGGCGGAAACTATCCGCCGGATTACGGCTATACCTTACAGTACTACATGAACAACAATTTCCTGAAATTTAATTATCAGGCACTTGCTTCTTCTTCCGTACTGACTTCGTTTTTAGTAGCCGCAATTGTCATTTTCTTTTTACTTTGGGAAAGGAGGTACCAGCGATGAAAAATGTATTGCGTTTTTTTCTTGTATTACTTGCTGCGGTATTCTTCCTGCCGACTTTAGCCACTATTTTATTATCGTTTTATTCCGAAGGCAGCCTGACCTATTTAGGATACGACGAATTGTTCTTTGACTGTTTTAAATTTTATACAATGTTTTGGAACTCCGTCATTTATGCCTTTGCCATCACTGCACTTCAGCTGATCGTCATTCTTCCTGCAGCATTTGCATTCTCCTATGCAAAATTCCGTGGAAAAGAACTTCTCTTTTTCTTTTACATCATCCTTATGATGATGCCGCTGCAGGTTATGATCCTTCCAAATTATATTGGTCTGCGTGATATGGGAATCCTGAACACCCGTGCCGGTATTATTCTTCCTATGATATTTTCACCATTTGGTGTTGTTGTACTTCGACAGTATATGAAAAGTACAGATCAGTCTGCAATTGAAGCAATGCGCCTGGAAACGAGTTCCATCATTCGCATTCTTTTATATGCTGTCGCACCTCAGGTTAAAGTATGCCTGTATGCCGTAGCACTGTTTGTATTCGCAGAATGCTGGAACATGTTGGAACAGCCTATGCTCCTTTTACAGGATAATGATCTGCAGACCCTTACCGTATTTTTCAGCAATGCAGATTACAGTGACAATATCCTGTATCCGGCTTCGGTATTGTTCATGATTCCGATTTTACTTCTTTACATGTTCTTCCACAAAGAATTGGAAAGGGGGCTGACATTACATGATGTTTAGAAAAAAAGAAAAAGACTCCGATCAAAAATCATGGTTTGCACTGATTCTTCTGTCTGTGCTGTTTTACGGTTCTATGCTTGTTCTTACCCTTATTGCCAAAGATGTACGCAATGCCAGGCTTCCTCGGGTTACTGCACAGCGTCTCGGAACGCAAAAGTTTACTTATTCAGTAAGCAATGGAGCAGAAACACGGACTACAACGGCGTTAGCCATTCCTAAACATCTGGTAGACTCCGATCAGGTATATAGCTTATTGATCATTTATAATTCCGAAACAGAGGAAACCAATTGCTACGTTGACAAAGTATCTCTTACCATAGATACGAGCAAAGAAAATCCTGACTATTACGCCGTTACGGATACTTCCTATACTTATACGTTCTTCGTTACGGAAGGATACGAAGGACTGGAAGATGGCGACGAAGTTTACTATGAAGGTGTTTATAAAAAATAAACTGGCTTTTCCTTCAAAAGAGGCACGGCCGGGCGGAATGAAAAAATCCGCCCGGCTGTGCCTCTTATTACCACTCATACGGTGTATTCTGATATACGTAGTAATTGACCCAATTGGTATATAACGTATTGGCATGTGCTCTCCACATCAGACTTGGGCGCATCTCACTATTATTTTCCGGATAATAGTTGACGGGAAGTTCCGGCTGGATTCCTTTATTCAGATCCCTTTTATATTCTTTATCCAAAGTAACCCTGTCATATTCCGGATGTCCCAGCACAAAAATATTTTTCCCTTCTTCCGCCATCAAAAGAAACAATCCTGCCTCTTCTGATTCTGCCAGAATTTTAAATTTTCCGCTGTTTTCTATATCCTCTTTTACCATTTCTGTATATCTGGAATGCGGTGCATAAAACCAGTCATCAAATCCCCGCACCAGAGGTTCACGTCTGTTTCTCACGCGATGCAGATACACTCCGGAAAGCTTTTCTGAAAGATTCTGCTTCCGAATATGATATCGGTAATATAAACCTGCCTGTGCCCCCCAACAGATATGCAAGGTAGATGTTACATGTGTCTCAGACCAGTCCATGACTCTCGTCAGTTCTTCCCAATAAGCAACTTCTTCAAATTCCAACTGTTCTACCGGAGCTCCTGTAATGATCAGACCGTCAAAATAACGCTCTTTCACATCTTCATACGTCAGATAAAACGTATCCAGATGACTGGTTGCTGTGTTCTTCCCGACATAGCTTCCTGTAGTGAGGAATGTAATATCCAACTGCAACGGAGTGTTCGATAAGGAACGCAGCAGCTGTACCTCCGTATCCTCCTTTAAAGGCATCAGATTCAGAATTGCAATTTTAAGCGGTCGTATGTCCTGACTTAATGCCCTCTTTTCATCCATGACAAATATATTTTCATCTTCCAGTATTTTTTTTGCAGGAAGATCACTCTGTACTTTAATCGGCATGTCTTTTCCTCATTTCTTCCTTTATCCTTCCAATGCCAGGAACTCATCTTCTGATAAAATCGGTATCCCAAGTTCCTTTGCCGCTTTATTCTTTGATGAAGATGACGCAGTATCATTATTGATCAGATAATCTGTATTTTTGCTGACACTTCCGGAAACCTTTCCGCCTCTCTCCTCAATGTAAGCTTTTAACTCGTTTCTGTTTCTAAACCGGAGTACACTTCCTGTGATCACAAACGTCTTTCCTTCAAAAATCTTTTCCGCATCTGAGTTTTTCTGTTCCAGACGGATCTGTTCCAAAATATGTTCCAGCTGTTCCTGATTTTCCTTCTTTTTGAAATACTCTGCATATGCCTGTGCCATTATCTCCCCGATTCCATTGATCTGCATCAGTTCCTCTGCTGTTGCAGACCGTATCTTTTCTATATCACCCAAAAAGGCATTTGCGATCAGCTTTGCGGTTGCTACTCCGATCCCCGGAACCCCCAGAGCATATAAAAGACGTTCTGCCGATGCAGTTCTCGCTTTTTCAACGGAAGCAATCATATTCTCATAGGACTTTTCTCCAAATCCCTCCATCCTAAGAATTGTTTCTTTATGTTCTGACAGACGGAACAGATCTGCAGGCTCTTTTAATATTCCCGCGTTGATCCACTTTTCCATTGTTGCTTCCGACAATCCTTCCATATTCATGGCATCCCGGCTGACAAACAAGGTAAATGATTTTACCTTTTTTGCAAGACATTCTGTATTTGTGCAATATAAGACTTTTACATCACCTTCCGTAAAAATCTTTGTCGTCTGCCCGCATACGGGACATGCTTGCGGAGGTCGTATGGTTCCGCTTTTTGTAAGATTACGTGCGATCTGCGGAATGATCATGTTTGCCTTATACACTTCTATTTCATCACCGATTCCAAGCTGAAGACTTTCCATAATACTTACATTATGGATGCTCGCCCGTGCTACACTGGTTCCTTCCAGTTCAACCGGTGCAAAGACTGCCACCGGATTTATCAGTCCGGTTCTTGATGTGCTCCACTCCACCTCAAGTAATTTTGTTTTCGCAGTCTCGTCTTTCCACTTAAATGCGATCGAATCTCTCGGAAACTTTGCCGTTCTTCCAAGACTTGCCGAATATTCCAAATCATTGAAACTCAACACCAGGCCATCCGACGGAAAATCATTTTTTGCAACCTGATCGGAAAAATATTTCATCGCCTCGTCAATCGTCTGTGCCGTTACTTTTTTTTGTTCCACACAGGTAAACCCAAGCGAACTCACCCACTGCATCTGCTCACTCCTCGTTGCAAAAGTCATATCCGAAGCAGAGATCAGTGCAAATACATAAAAAAGTACGTTTCTCTTCGCTGTGATCTCATTATTCAACTGACGTACGCTGCCGCTGCATAAATTTCTCGGATTTTTATATTTTGCACTGACATCTTCGATCTCAGCATTAATACGTTCAAATTCAGAATATGTGATCACGGATTCCCCGCGCAGGACCAGTTCTCCCCGATAAGGGATCTTTACCGGAATATTCTTATATACTTTTGCATTGTTTGTGATGATCTCGCCAATTTCACCATTTCCTCTTGTGACCGCCTTGACCAGCTTCCCGTCCCGGTACGTAAGGACATTGGTCAACCCGTCCATCTTCCAGGAAAGCACCCCTTCTTTTCCCCCAAGGAATGCTTTCAGTGCTTCTTTATCTTTTGTTTTATCAAGGGACAGCATTGGAGCTACGTGACGCTCTTTCGGAAGTTCACTCAATACCTCATATCCGACATTGACCGTCGGGCTCTGTGCCATTACGTATCCGGTCTCTTCTTCCAATGCAAGCAGTTCATCATACAAGGCATCATACTCATAATTGCTCATGATCTCCTCATTTCCCTGCTCATAAACATATCTTGCCCTATTTAACAGTTCGACCAGTTCTTTGATCCGTTCTTTTTTTGTCTGATCCTCCATTTTTTTCTCTCCGTCCTGCTTCTCCATTTTTCTTTTCCCGCTCTATCTTTTTCTGTTCTGCCACCGGAAGTCCGCTCGAATGCCTTAATACGTCTTTTAGCCGGGTAAGTTCTGATTCTGTCAGATTACGGTATGTTCCAGGCAAAAGATGCCCCAGCTGAATATGCATGATCCGTGTTCTCTTTAAGCTGAGCACACGATATCCGAAATATTCGCACATCCTTCGTATCTGCCGGTTCAGCCCCTGTGTCAGGATAATGGTAAAACTGTACTTTCCGGTCTGTTTTATGACACAAGGTTTCGTTATGGTGTCTAAAATCGGCACTCCTTCTGACATTCCTTTCAAAAACTCTGCCGTAAGCGGACGGTTTACCGTTACCTGATATTCCTTTTCATGCCGGTTTCCCGCCCTCAGTATCTTATTTACAATGTCACCGTCATTGGTCAGGAGCAAAAGTCCTTCGGAATCTTTGTCAAGACGTCCGATCGGATAAATCCTTTCCGGATACTGTATATAATCGATCACATTATCCTTTTCACGCCGTGTATCTGTTGTACAGACAATTCCAACCGGCTTATAAAAGGCGATCAGCACCTGCTTTTCCTGCTTTTCCACAATCTTTCCCCGGTATACTACCGTCTGCCCCGGCATAACACGGCTCCCCGTTTCTGCAGTAACACCATCAATCTGCACCTTTCCCGATGCGATGATGACATCTGCCTCTCTTCTGGAACATATTCCTGCATCGCTTAAATATTTATTAATACGCACGCCGTTCTGTGCCTGTCCTTCTACTTCGAATTTTTTTCTGTTTGCCGCCATGGTCTGCTCCTTATCTCATACTCTGAACCTATTATAACACAATCATAATAATATTTTACATTTTTGTAAAGATAAGTTCTTGAATTTTTTATCAGAATCATTTATAATACATTCTGTACGTTACTGTAACTCAGGGGATAGAGTGCTTGCCTCCGAAGCAAGTGGTCGCTGGTTCAATTCCAGTCAGTAACGCTCTCCGGTCAGTCCGGATATCAGATTCCTTCAGCATATGCTGAAGGAATTTTTCCCAAAAAACACAAGATTCCCGTTGATACACTTTTGGAGAATGTTATGCATTTTAAAAACACCAAGTTCCTAATCTATATCTGTTCTGCCATTATGCTGCTTGGTCTTGCTTTAGTTTCATTTGATCCTTTGCAGCAGGGAAAAAATGCCCCGGCAGATGTTAACCTTCCTACCGGCTCTCCTGATGGTAACATATCAGGTACGGCTGCTCCTACTTCTACTTCCGTTCCTACTCCGACATTTACGCCAACGCCGACACCTTCTGTTGCACAAAGAAACGCTGCACTTCCGTTGATACCTGCATCGGAAGAAGACGATTTTCTTTTACTGGATGCAATACATCGTCATATGTCCGGACGTTACGAATCCGATTCTGAAGTAAAATCCATCAGCGAACTTACCTGCTACTATAAAGACGGCATATCCTACGATGCCATCGTCTATGTCTGTTACGATATCCTTTATACGGACAGTACCGTTCCGGTTCCCACAGTGGATGTCCTCTTTCTTACACGCGATAGTGATTCTTACCATGTTGAGGAGGAAACTACGGATGATGATGTTTTGGATGCCCTGTTTCTTTCCCGTGCCGAAGGTGATGTTTTGGCATTATATATCAAAGAAACCATTCACCGTTATATGAATGCCAAACTGACCGGTGATGAGACCATCTTATCCTCACTTGTCACAGACAGTTCTTATCTGGACTATGACGACATCAGGAAAAAGAACGAATTCATTGAACAATATGTCAATTTAGATTTCATCATTCGGGAATGTCCGGATGATATCACCGAATTTGACTATATCGTTTATGTTATAAATGATGTGGATATCATCAATGTCAACGTACACGCTCCCGGACTGGATGAACTGATCATCCGCATGGACGAAGAAAATTATCCTAAGATTTTCCTTGGAGTTACCTCTTCTGCTGCCGATGCCTTCCGTGAACAGTCCCGACAGCAAAGCGACTACCAGGCCGCTTTGGAAGATGTAGTGGCACGCTTATCCGCCGCCATGATAGAAGATCCGGCTTTATTGGAATTTGTAGAAAAGCTGACCGGCATTGAATAAGGAAGAGTAGTCAACCGACTACTCTTTTTTTTGTAGTTTGTATGTATACTATCATCAGGCCACTCTTCGTACTGCGTGCACTCTTCTGTCATAATAATATACGCTGTCTGTCAGCACTTCCGTTGCTGCAACCTGCGTTGCATTTACCTCTCTTACCATACCTGCACAGATTTCTGCTGTCATTATCCCATCATCCGGCAGAAGCAGCACTTCATGCACACTGCTCGGTAAAATAAAGAAATTGCACTCCTTAGTCTGTGCAAACTGTTCCAATTTTTCTTCAAACATAAGAGAAACCGCTCCATACATTCCCTTGCTGTTGCTAAGCACATAAAGATAATTCTTTCCATTCCTTTCTACGGAAACTTCATATTGCTTTTCCAGCTTTCTGATTACATCATCCATTCCCTGTAACACCGCCGGAAGTTTCCTTCTTGTATTGTCCATGGCCGTTTCATGAAGTTCTTCTTTTGTAATTCCAAACATCTCAAGATGTTCCAGCCGGATCAGCATGGCACCGCTTGCCTCTTCCGAAACCTGTACTACATAATAATATACCACTGCCATGTCAAGGTATTCTTCATAAGGAAGTTCCCTCAGCAGCTCTGCATTTTTCTCTCTTCCGATCAGACGTGCAAAAACATTTTCCTTAAAAGCTGTCCATTCAAACTGCAGCATCTGCGGAATCCTCTTTGTTTTTTCCTTTTCCTGCTCATAGGCACATAAAATGTTCTCTGCGATCTCATCTATCCCTTCTTTTCCCTGGTACCATTTTTTAAACTGTTCATAAAGATAAAAATTCGGTGCTGCCGGTTCCTCTTCTTTTTTTAATAAGATCCCGCTCATCCTGACACCGTTATTCCTCGTGGTAGTGTAAATTTCCGCCTTGAGATTTTCCTGCGTCATTTCCTCTATTTTCTTTACACACAGGGAAAGAAACTCCATATAATTTTTTTCTTCCAACGTATTCCCCTCTTTGAAAAAAAGCCGATGCCCCTGCCATAGAGCCGGCAGAAAATAAGAAACTGTCTGAACCATAAGATTTCTTAGAAGCTGATTTCAGTATAACAAAAAAAGGAAACTGTCTCAAGTGACAATTTCCTTTTTTCTTTCCAAAATTCCATGCGTTTTTTTGTGCAACATGTACACCCTATCGGCTCAGATATTCATCAATTCCCTTTGCTGCTGCTCGTCCGGCTCCCATGGCAAGAATTACAGTTGCTGCTCCTGTTACCGCATCCCCTCCTGCAAATACACCGTCTCTGGATGTCTGTCCGGTCATTTCCTGTGCAACAATACATTTCCTTCTGTCACATTCCAGGCCGTCCGTCGTGGACGTGATCAACGGGTTCGGTGTTGTGCCGAGTGACATGATCACGGTATCTACTTCCAAAGTAAACTCCGATCCCTGCTTTTCTACCGGTCTGCGTCTGCCTGACGCATCCGGTTCTCCAAGTTTCATCTCAATGCAGGTCATTCCTTTAACCCATCCGTTTTCATCCACAAGGATTTCCGTCGGATTCGTTAAAAGCCGGAATATAACTCCTTCCTCTTTTGCATGATGTACTTCTTCTGCGCGTGCCGGAAGTTCCTCTTCGCTTCTTCGATACACAATATATGTTTCTGCCCCGAGACGAAGTGCCGTTCTCGCTGCGTCCATTGCAACATTTCCTCCGCCGACAACTGCCACCTTCTTTCCTCTGAAGATCGGGGTATCGTAATTGTCGTCAAATGCTTTCATAAGATTGTTCCTGGTAAGAAATTCATTGGCAGAAAAAACACCATTTGCATTTTCTCCCGGAATCCCCATGAATTTCGGAAGTCCTGCCCCGGAACCGATAAATACGGCATCAAATCCTTCTTCTTCCATCAACTGGTCTATCGTTGTGGATTTCCCTATGATCACGTTGGTCTCTATACGGACACCCAAAGCTTTTACATTTTCAATTTCGCCTTTTACTACAGTATTCTTCGGCAGACGGAATTCCGGGATTCCATATACCAGAACTCCTCCCGGCTCATGAAGTGCTTCAAAAACAGTTACCTCATATCCCATTTTTGCCAGATCGCCGGCGCAGGTAAGCCCTGCCGGACCCGAACCGATCACTGCAACTTTTTTCCCTTTCTTTTC
This sequence comes from uncultured Lachnospiraceae bacterium, assembly GCA_964632165.1. Classification (GTDB taxonomy): domain Bacteria; phylum Bacillota; class Clostridia; order Lachnospirales; family Lachnospiraceae; genus SIG299. The sequence continues at coordinate 92,452 of CAZWCZ010000001.1, forward strand.
TTCCGTCACTTTCGGTTTCATCCCATGTTCTCTTGCATAATCCGCAACAAACCGTTCCAGCTTACCAATGGATACTGCTTCTCCCTTGATCCCACGTACACATTTTGCTTCACACTGTGATTCCTGTGGACAGACTCTTCCACAGACAGCCGGGAGTGCCGAATAACGGCTGATCACCTGATATGCCCCTTCTATATTGCGGTTTTGTACTTCGCGGATAAATCCCGGAATGTCAATATTTACCGGACATCCCTTCTGACATTGCGGATTTTTGCACGTTAAGCAGCGTTCTGCCTCCATTACTGCTTCTTCCATCTGATATCCAAGACACACCTCATCAAAGTTTGTGGCTCTTATCTTCGCATCCTGCTCCTGAACAGGCACTCTATGTAATACATCCGTCATGTTGTTTCTCCTTTCGCGTTTCCGTTCTTACCCTTCGCAATGACCGCAGCCGCCATGGTGCGTTGCACCTTCTCTGGCACGTAATACTGCCCGTCCTTCTTCTGTCTTATAGAGCTGCTGTCGTTTCATTGCCTCGTCAAAATCCACCAGATGTCCGTCAAATTCCGGTCCGTCTACGCAGGCAAATTTAATTTCATTGCCCACTGTCAGCCTGCATGCCCCACACATTCCGGTTCCGTCTACCATGATCGGATTCATACTGACTACCGTTTCTATACCAAGCTCTTTTGTCAGAAGACACACAAATTTCATCATCACAAGCGGTCCGATCGCTACAATGTGACGATATTCATTTCCCGCTGCGATCAATTCCTTTAAACAGTCATTGACATTTCCTTTTCGCCCGTAAGAACCATCGTCTGTCGTTACATAAACATGGGCAGCCACCTGCTTCATCTCTTCTTCCAGAATGACCAGGTCTTTTGTCCGTGCACCAATAATAACGTCTGCGTCTACTCCTTGTTCATGCAGCCATTTTACCTGCGGATATACCGGAGCTGTCCCTACTCCGCCTGCGATAAACAGTATTTTTTTCTTTCTTAATTCCCCGGCACTTTCATCGATCAGTTCCGTCCGGCATCCGAGCGGTCCGGCAAAATCGCGGAAACTGTCTCCTTCCTCATATTCCGCCATCTGCTTTGTAGAAGCCCCAACCGTCTGAAAAACAATAGTTACCGTGCCTGCTTCTCTGTCGTAATCACATATCGTAAGAGGAATACGTTCTCCTCTTTCATCCGTTTTTACAATAACAAACTGTCCCGGATAACAATGCTTTGCCGTGCGAGGTGCTTTGACATCCATTAACACAATATTTTCCGAGAGCCTTGTCTTTTTTATAATCTCATACATATTTATTCCATCCTTTTTTCTAATTAGTTATCATCCTCGATCAATTTAAAAATTCTACCACTTCACTAAAAAAAAGTCCAGTGCATTTCTCTATTTCCGGGTTGTTTAGAAAAAATCAAAGAAATATTTCTTAAAACAGCAGAAAACGCTTTACTTTACCTCGTTGTAGTGATACAATAATGATGTACGTAGAAAGGAGATTCTACCATGAACAAAAAAATTAAAACCCCGGCGGTTGACTACTTATTTGATGCCATCCTGAGTTTAAAGGATAAAGACGAATGCTATGCTTTCTTTGATGATATCTGCACAGTAAACGAGTTACTTTCCTTATCCCAGAGATTTGAAGTTGCAGCGATGCTCCATTCTCACAAAACTTATTTGGAGATTGCAGATAAGACCGGTGCTTCTACTGCTACCATCAGCCGCGTAAATCGTTCCTTAAATTATGGAAATGATGGTTATGATATCGTATTTGAGCGTATCGATGCACTTCCGTCAGACCATCACGAAAAGCAAGATTAATCTATCAGGGATGCAGCAAAAACTGCATCCCATTCTTTTTATCATAATTACTTCTTTTCTTTTCCGGTATCTTTTTCCTTTTTGCTCTCTTTTTCTTCCTCCGGTACCGGTGTGAACTTTTCATCAATCAGCCGTTCCAACATCTGGCGTTTTGTATATATATCATAACTTAACAGACATGCATACATAAAGTTGCGCAAATATTCCTGCTGTTCTTCATTTTCCACCTGAGTAAATGCCCTCTCTGAAAATTCTGCTTTATGCATCATATCTTTCGTCACATAGGAGGCCTGTGCCTGCTCCATCTCAAATACTTCTTCGTAGATTTTTTCCAGAGTAACTTCGCCCTTTCCCGAAAAAAACAATTCCGTCAGAGGATGAAGCAATGCCTGTATGTCCGTGATCGATAAGATATTTTTCAGATAATAGATAAAGATCAGTAGCAGCATATGGTCTTTTGAATATTTTTTCTTGACCGGAGACGGAAGAAGATTGTTCTTTGTATAGTTATTGATCATCGTTTTTGTCAACAGTTTGTCTTCACTGTAACGCTTGGTACTCTCCAAATGCTGATCCATAAACGTAGTAACCTGATCCATATATAGATCAATATTCGGAACCTCCTGCGGATTAATATATGAAATCCCTTTCAGATCTTCCATCAGTTTTTTTAACATTTCCCTGCGATCTTTTTCCATTTCAAGCCCTCTCTTTTGTGCCCGGTACTTTGCACAATTCATTTTTACTACTTCATTATATAGTATTAAAAACCATATGACAAGTATCTTTTATCCCGTTTTACAAATTATTTTGGATAGTACTTTTCATTTCTACCGCTTTATGATAAAATAGAACTGACATTCGAACAATCAAGCATAAGGAGACCTATTCCCATGAGTATATACGATTCCCTGAACCCGGAGCAGTTATCCGCTGTAAAACATGACCGTGGTCCTTTACTGATCCTTGCAGGTGCCGGTTCCGGAAAAACACGGGTACTTACCCACCGTATCGCCTATCTGATCGAAGAGCGCGGCGTAAGCCCCTACCAGATCCTCGCCATTACGTTTACAAATAAAGCGGCACGTGAAATGAAAGAACGTGTAGAAAAGACTGTCGGAGAAGAATCCGCTAACATCTGGGTCAGCACTTTTCATTCTACCTGTGTCCGCATCCTCCGACGCTTTATAGAAAGCCTGGGTTACGACCGGAACTTTACCATTTATGATGCTGATGATCAAAAATCCCTGATGAAAGATGTTCTAAAGCAGCTTCAGATCGACTCAAAGCAAATGAAGGAACGTTCTTTTTTATCCGCCATCTCCTCTGCAAAAGATGAACTGATCGGTCCGGATGCCTATGCACTGAATGCCTATGACTATACTTCCCGACGGATCGCAGAGGTATACAAAGAATATCAGAAACGTCTGAAAGAAAATAATGCCCTTGACTTTGATGACCTGATTTTTAAAACCGTAGAACTGTTCCGCATGTACCCTGAAATTCTGGCATATTACCAGCGCCGTTTCCGCTACATCATGGTGGATGAATATCAGGATACCAATACCGCACAGTTCCATCTTATCAAACTGCTTGCTTCTTCTGAAAACGAATACGGTGATGTGGAACACAATCTTTGCGTAGTCGGAGACGATGACCAGTCCATCTATAAGTTCCGCGGTGCTAATATTTATAATATTTTAAACTTTGAAAAGGAATACCCGGATGCCCGCGTCATCAAACTGGAACAGAATTATCGTTCCACCAAAAACATTCTCGCCGCTGCAAATGAAGTCATCCATCATAATCTCGGCAGAAAAGAAAAAGCACTCTGGACAAAAAATGAAGACGGTGCTGCCGTTCACTTCACAAAATACGAGACCGATCTGGAAGAAAGCTACGGTGTGGCAGATAGGATTCTTTCCGTTATAGAATCGAGCGGCGCTGAGTTTCGTGATTTTGCAGTACTCTATCGTACCAATGCCCAGTCCCTCGTTTTCGAAAAAGCACTCCGTGCCAGACAGATTAAAGCAAAAACCATCGGTGCATTAAGCTTCTTCCAGAGAAAAGAAGTAAAAGACATCATTGCTTATTTAAAAACCATTGACAATGCCCGGGATGACATTGCCTTAACCCGTATCATCAATGTACCCAAACGCGGCATCGGCCTGACTACTTTGGACCGTATCAAGGAATATGCCACAGCAAATACCCTCAATCTTTATCACGCATTGGAGCATATCGAAAGCATTCCTTCCGTAGAACGGGCAAAGCCGAAGATCCTGTCCTTTATTGCCCTGATAGAAAGTCTCCGTTACGAAAAGGATCAGAATCATCTTCCGTTAAAACAGCTGATTAAGAAATTATTGGAGGAAACTTCTTATATTGAAGAGCTCCGTGCAGACGACCCAGATACGGCAGAAGAACGCATCCAGAATATTGATGAACTGATTTCTTATGCGGAGCGTTATGAGCAGAACGAAGATCTGCCTTCCCTTACCGGATTTTTGGAATACTGTGGTCTGAACAGTGAAGACGATACAGAAGAAGAGGAAGAAGATACCGGAAATTATGTTTCTCTTATGACATTGCACAATGCAAAGGGCCTGGAATTTCCTTACGTATTCCTTTGCGGTATGGAGGAAGGAGTTTTCCCAAGCTATATGTCCATCAGTGCGGAAAATCCGGAAGCTGAGATTGAAGAAGAACGTCGTCTTTGTTACGTTGGTATTACCCGTGCCATGAAAGAACTCTACCTCAGTGCGGCTGCCAGACGTATGCTGCGCGGTGAGAATCAGTATAACTCTCTCTCCCGCTTTATCAAAGAAATCCCGCGCTATCTGCTGAATATTACTCCGGCTTCCGGAAAATCCGTTTCCTTCCGGAACAGCGATGTTTTCCCGGAGAGCAAAGTCCGTGCATCCAAAGCGTTTTCCGCCCCTCCGGTCTACAGCACACCGGGACATTCTTCCCGCCCTGTATATACAACAATGTTTGATAAAACCCCGGCGAAAAACATCGGTTCCGGTTCACAAAAACCGCTTCCTTATTCTGTCGGCGATACTGTTCTGCACATCAAATTCGGCACCGGAACAGTTACCTCCATTGTAAACGGCGGAAAAGATTATGAAGTAACCGTAGATTTCCCGCATTATGGCACGAAAAAACTTCTTTCCGCATTTGCAAACCTAAAAAAGCTATAAATTCGTCTTGATTTCTATAGTAAATCCGGAGAAAAAGTGATATACTGTAACTATAAAAAATCGTACATGAATTGGACAGAAAGGATGCTGATATGAATATGAAAAAAATTGATGAGCTGATTGCAAGCAACACAAAACTGGCTGAACTTCTCGGAAAGAAAACAGAACCTGAAAAGAAAACGCACCCTCTGGTATGGATTCTTGCTACCGTAGGCGCTATCGCAGCCATTGCAGGAATTGCCTATGCTGTATATCGTTATCTGAACCCGGAATATTTTGAGGATTTCGATGAAGACGATTACGAAGACATTTATGAAGAAGAGGAAACTCCTGCTACAGAGGAAGATTCTTCTGATTTTGCAGAAAGCACCGAGGAATAAGTTCCGAATAATGCAAGCGGCAGGGAAATGCCGGAGAACAGACTCCACATTTCCCTGCCTTGTCTTTTATTGTGCTGCTTCCGTCGCAAATGTGGTGTTTACCAATGTCTGATATGCCGGACGCTTTGTCAGTTCTCCTGCACTTTCCAGAATATCAAGCAACAGTTCATAAGATTCCTTCTCAAAAATCAGATCTTCTTTCCAGGTATCCTGTGCACCGTATCTTGCCACAATAGCAGTGATCGTATCCAGATCCGTTTCTTTAAACTGAGGCTGTATCTTCTCTGCTATTTCTTTTGCTGTATGTGAGTTTACATAATCCATTCCTTTTTGCAGTGCCTTTACAAATCCTCGAATGACCTCCGGATTTTTTTCGATATAGCTTTTTTTAGCAGAATATGCCGTATACGGTACATAGCCGCTTTCCACACCCAGCGATGCCACTACATGACCTGTTCCTTCTTTTTCCAGTGCCGTGGCAGACGGTTCAAACTCTACCGTATATTCTCCGCTTCCTCCTGCAAACGCCTGAGCAGTCATTCCAAAATCAATATTTGTTATGATCTGCAGATCTTTTTCCGGATCTATCCCGTATTTTTTCAGAATATATTCAAACACCATCTGTGGCATTCCACCTTTTCTTCCCCCGATCACGGTCCTTCCGATCAAATCTGTCATCTGAAAAGTATCTTCTTTTTCTCTTGAAACAAGAAAATTGCCGGCACGCTGAGTCAGCTGTGCAAAATTTACCACATAGTCTTTTGCTCCTTCATTATAGACATAGACGGATGCCTCTGACCCCATAAAACCGATGTCTGCTTCACCTGATAATACGGCTGTCATTGTTTTGTCTGCTCCCAGCCCATTCACAAGCACAAGATCGATCCCTTCTTCTTCAAAATATCCTTCTTCTATTGCCACGTACATTGGAGCATAGAAAATGGAATGCGCCACTTCATTCAGCTGTACTTTTGTCAGTCCGTCTTTCCTGCCGCATCCTACAGCCATCAGGCAGACAAAACAGACGGCCAGTAAAAAAACATACTTTCTGCGCATAAAAAACCTCCCGCAAGGCGATACACTATGTAATAATATACGCTTACGAAAGGTTTTCGTTCCTTTTTCTATTTTCTGCTCTGTCGGATCAATGCGGAAATGGTTTTTACAAGCATCATCTTTGTCTGCTTATCCAGTCCCGTAATCTCCTTCAATACCATCCCGGCAACCGCTGCTCTATCTGTCGAAAAATCATCCGGCATTCTGGCATTTATCGCGTCCAGAATTCCAAACAATGTGTCCACAAAATTCTCCCGCTCTTCTTTTGACAATTCCTTCAGCCAGTTTTTGATCACTTTTTGGATCACAATACTGGATGTTGACAATGCGTCCGATTCCACAAAATGAGCACCGGATATTTCCCAGGACAATATATCATGCTGATACACTCCTCTTTGCGAGCTTTTCACTATAATAAAATCTCCGATACGTTCCAAAAGCATTCCGACGATTGAAGTTTCCGGGACGTAGGTTTTGATCCGGGGAAGCATTTCTTCATAAGCATCCCCCAGGGTATCCAGATCATAAAATCCGGGACCATCCTCATTATAAACCGTGAGAATCCTTTTTCTTACTTTCATCGAACTTCTTACGGCAGAATAGATGGCAAGATTTCCTCCCTTAGAATGTCCTCCGACATACAGCTTTCCCCTGACAGAAGTGGCAGCCTGTTCCAAATAATCAAGTGCCATGCTCTGTGCCGGAATAACCGGCAGAAAACTCATATTGAAATCTTCTTTCCATCCTATAAGTGTATCATCCGTTCCTCGAAATAGCACATACGAAACTTCTTTCCCTATCAGTACCGTCATGGCACAAAATTGCGTTTCCTGCATGGGATCGATCCGGTTTACAAATCCGGTCAGACGCATATCAGCAAACCTTCTCGACGCTGCCATTCTTTGAAACAGAAGAACTGACATTTTTGTAAAAGAGACTGAGGAGTTTAATATCCGTTCGATATCATGCGTTGCAAAAAATTTGTCTGCTGCCTGCTTTATCGTAAGCGATCCCGCTTCCGAACATTTTTCGGGTACGATTCCGTCCAATGCCACATAAGACATGCTGCACAGTGCCAGACTGTCTACTTCATTAAATTCAGACTGTTCCAGCGTCAAATCTCCTCTCCATTCCAGATAATCAAACAAATTTGCCATCTTACACTCCATTCCGAGAGTACTTCCTCTCCCCATTCATGCAATCACACATCTGCAATATTTCCGATCATCTTCCAGCCGGAAGCTTCTTCCTTCATTCCGATCAACGTATTTCTCACCGCATCCTCTGTAATACATCCCTCAAACTCAGCAAAAAACCGACATTCTGAATTTTGTCCTGCTCTCGGAGCAGATTCTATCTTTATCATATTCAATTTATTATATGCGATATGACTCAGCATTTTATACAGACTTCCCGCACTATCCGGTATTTCAAAGCAGACGCAGATCTTCCCTGCATGCTCCAAAAATTCTTTTTTCCCTGAAACAACAATATAATATGCAGGATCAACTGTCTCTGCCTTTTCATCCTCTTTTCGTACTCCCTCAGACTTTGCAGGAAAGACATATTCCGCAATGATATAATTATCATATTCCATCAGCAGATCATAAATAGCTGTCATTCTTTCCGTTTCTGTATTTTTAACCCGGAGCACTCCATACTCTGCCTGATGATCCTGTATCACTTTCATCAGCTTTCTGACCGACTCTTCCGGTACTGCCTGCACCTTTGTCCCGAAACAGTGGCGCATTGCCTGTTCAGCATAAGAATCTTTTGTTTTCAAAAAACAGACTTTAATTTCCGGTGTTTTTGGAAGGCTCTTTCGCTGCTCAAATCCGTTTTCTTCCTGTCCAAGCAGCGTATATTGATATTTGCGGCTGATCGACATAATCTGTGAAAACAGTTCTTCCATTGCTCTCTGATCAAGCTCAGAAGAAACCAGTGCAGAAAGTTTTTCCAATTTTTCTTTTTCTCTTTGTGCATCCAGCACTTTTTTTCCTGTCTTCCTTTTATATTCCGCTACATCCCGTGCAGCTTCCATCCGCTGCTCAAACAAAGAAACGATTTCTTTATCAATCCGGTCTATTTTTGCTCTGGATTCCATTAAATCTGTCATAATTTCCCGCCTTTTTGGTAGACTTCTCCGTTTATTTATCATAATCGATGTCTGAATACCAGTGAAATCCCGGTGAATAGCGGAACAAAACTTTTGCCTTGATGTCTTCCTTTTTAATAAAGGAACTCTTTTTCCAGTACCTGGAGTCATGCGAATCATTTCGATTGTCCCCCATCATAAAATACTCACCTTCCGGAACTACATAAGGTCCAAATGTCTCGTTCTTCATTTTTTCTTTCAAATACGGTTCTTCCAATGGTTCTCCATTAATATAGACATACCCATCTTTAATTTCTACCGTTTCTCCCGGCAGTCCGATGACTCTCTTGACATAATATTCTACTTTCTCGCCATCATATTCTTCCGGTGCATCCGGCGGAATAAAAATTATAATATCTCCGCGCTTAGGTTCTGAAAAAAGATACGCCAGCCGGAACCCGATCATTTTATCGTTTACCTGAATGGTATTTTCCATTGAACCGCTTGGAACCCATGCTTTAAAGATCACATAGTCTGTGATCAATCGTGCCGCAAGGACCGCAAATGCAATCGTTACTATCCAGGCAAGGAGTTCTTTTAACCAATTTCTTATCAATTTCTTATCAATTTCATATCACCTTCTTGTTCCCTTCCTGCTCTTTAATCATTCACCTTTTTCACAAAACGCAGGAATGCCTCTTTTCCTTCTTCAGTCCGCTTATAAACGCCGGCATGTTCCAATACTTTGACAAAAACCTGTCCAATCTCTTTTTCGACGATCGCATCTATCGTATCTTCGGAAAATGTCCGATACCTGGAAACCAGTTCTTCCGCCCAAGGTCCGTGAGCCGCAATGCTTTCCACCTCGGAAACCGCTCTTCCCTGCAGCAGACACTGCTTAACTTCTTCCATTTCTTTCTTCAAACGTGCCGGAAGAACCGCAAGACCCATAACCTCGATCAGACCGATATTTTCCTTCTTGATATGGTGCAGTTCTGCATGCGGATGATAAAGACCAAGCGGATGTTCCTTCGTCGTCAGATTATTTCTGAGCACTAAATCCAGTTCAAACTTTCCGTTGCGCACTCTTGCAATCGGAGTAATCGTATTGTGAAGTTCTCCGTCTGTCACTGAAAAAATCATTGCGCTTTCGTCAGTATAACCTCTCCACGTGTTCAGAATACGTTCTGCGAGTTCTACCAGACGTTCTTTCTTTTCACTTCTGATACGAATCACTGACATCGGCCACTTTACAATGCCTGCTTCTATGTCCTCAAATCCACGGAAGGTAAGTGTTGTCTCCACTTCTGCCTTTTCCATTGCAAAAGTATAATGCCCACCCTGAAAATGGTCATGTGTCAGGATCGATCCGCCAACGATCGGAAGGTCTGCATTAGACCCGAGGAAATAATGTGGAAACTGTTCTACAAAATCAAGCAGTTTTACAAAGCAGGCCCGATCGATCTTCATCGGTGTATGATTCTGATTCAATACGATACAATGTTCATTATAATATACATAAGGAGAATACTGCATTCCCCATGGTTCATTATTCATAGTCAACGGAATAATGCGCAGATTCTGTCTTGCCGGATGGTTCGTTCTTCCTGCATAACCTTCATTTTCCACACAAAGCTGGCACTTTGGATAACCGCTCTGTTTCTGCGTCTTTGCTGCTGCAATGGCTTTCGGATCCTTTTCCGGTTTCGACAGATTGATCGTAATGTCGATCGTTCCGTATTCAGAATCCACCGTCCATTTTCTGTCCTTTTTTACACGATCCGTACGAATATAGTTAGAAGAACGGCTCAGATTGTAAAAATACTCCGTTGCCGACTCTGTGTTTTCTGCTTTTTTCTTTTCAAACGTGCGGATAACTTCACCCGGTCTTGGTGTAAGTACGCCCATTACCTTTGTATCAAACAGATCCCGATATGTAATCGTATCTGCTTCCATCAATCCATTCTCCGCCGCATAATCATTCATTTTTTCTAAAACCGCCGACAGATGTTCCGTATCGCACGGCAGTGCTTCCTGTTCCACATCCTCAAGTTCCTCTAAGTGAAACAGCTCCAGCAAACGGTTTATAATATAAATGCGGTCTTCTTCTTCGATCAGTCCTGTATTCACGCCATATTCGGCAAGCCAAAGAATTTCCTTTGTCATCTTTTCTCTCCATTCCGAAAATGCCGGAAGCTTTCTGTTGCTTCCGACACTTTCCTGTTTTGTTATTTACTTTAATTCTACCGGGCCGCTTCCGATATCAACCACATAAAAATCAGCGGCATATCCTATCTTATCCTTATAAATATCTCCGACGGTCTGAATAAACTGTTCTACACAGTCCTCTCTTACAATACTTACCGTACATCCGCCAAATCCGGCACCTGTCATACGAGAGCCGATGACTCCGTCTACCGTCCACGCAGTCTCAACGAGTGTATCCAATTCAATTCCGGTTACTTCATAGTCATCACGCAGCGATACATGTGATGCATTCATCAGTTTTCCGAAAGTTATAATGTCATTTTCCTTTAAGGCAGCCACTGCACGGATCGTTCTCTGATTTTCATATACTGCATGCTTTGCACGACGGATCTTAACTTCATCTCCGATAACATTCTTTACTTCCTCAAATTCTTCTTCCGAAAGTTCACCAAGAGATCTGATGTCCTTTTTCGTCTGAATAAGTGCCAGTGCCGCTTCGCATTCGCTTCTTCTTTCGTTATACTTGGAATCACCAAGACCGCGCTTCTTATTGCTGCATGCGATCACGATCTTTGCGTTTTCCAATACCAGCGGTGCATATTCATAAGACAGATCTGCGGTATCAAGAAAAATGGCATGATCTTTTTTTCCCATCGCAATCGCGAACTGATCCATAATCCCACAATTCACTCCGATGAACTGATTTTCTGCCTTCTGTGCAAGCTTGGAAATTTCAATGAAATCCATCTCAAATCCAAACAGTTCACGACACGCAAATGCGGTCAGAACTTCAATAGAAGCCGAAGAAGAAAGTCCTGAAGAATTCGGAATGTTCCCACAGAATACAAAATCCATTCCCTCATCCAGGCAGATCCCTGCTTCTCTTAATTTTGCGATGATTCCCATCGGATAATTTGCCCAGTCTTTTTCTTTATCATAAACAAGTTCATCAAGGTCTGCAGAAATAATGCCAAGCTGTTCAAAATTCATTGAATAGAACCGACAAGTGTCCATGCCGTTCCTTCTTGCAGCAGCATAAGTGCCGATCGTAAGTGCACATGGGAATACATGTCCCCCATTATAATCCGTATGCTCTCCGATCATATTGACGCGACCAGGTGCAAAAAACACACGGACATCTTCTGTCCCGCCGTAAATACGTTCAAATTCCTGCATTAACTCTTCTCTCATGATTGCCTCCTTATTACTGTCGGAATTTAATTTATTCCAATATCTTTGTTTTAAACCAATATTTCTGAATATAGTTTATCAAATACTCTAAAAAAAGTAAAGGAAAATTTCTTTGATTTAGCACTCAAATCCGTATTTTTCTTGAAAAATCCCATTTTTCCTAGTACAATCCTCTTATATTCTTTTACACCCGTTCAAAGAATTTTTATTAAGGGAGAAAACTAATATGAATAAAAACAAAAAAATAAGATCTACCGGCACCGCCCGCAGAAAATTCACGGGATTTACCGGTACACACCTGAAATGGTTTGCTCTTATCTGCATGTGCATTGACCATGCAGGAGCTGTCCTTTTAGAAAACGGGCTTCTTCCCAAGATCACCTCGTCTGTTCTTGTAGGAAATTCTTACGACTACCTGACAAATGACTATCTGTTTTGGTATAACCTCAGCATTGTCTGCCGGCTGATCGGACGCCTTGCTTTTCCCCTTTACTGTTTTCTGCTTGTAGAAGGGTTTCTGCATACCAAAAGTGTTACCCGCTATGCCCTGCGTCTTGGAATTTTTGCACTGCTTTCAGAACTTCCTTTTGACCTTGCCCTTTATGGAACCATTTTGGATCTGCAGCATCAGAATGTATTTTTTACTCTGCTGTTCGGCCTCCTCGTCCTCTATGGAATGGACTATATGGAAATCAAGCATCCGCCTCATCGGCTCCTGCCCTATCTTGTCATTTTCGGCGGTATGCTGGTCTCTTCCTTCTTACAGACGGATTATAACGCCTTTGGTATCTTATTGATCGTCATGCTTTACCTGCTTCGCGAAAACAGGCGGACGCAATGCATCACAGGCGCCCTCTGCACCATTTGGGAATATTCCGCTCCGCTTGCTTTTATTCCTATCCGTTTTTATAACGGAGAGCGCGGAAAGCAAAAATGCAAATATTTTTATTATCTCTTTTATCCTCTCCATCTTTTGCTGCTGTTCGTTCTGCATTCTGCATTATTCTGAGTCAAAAAAGCACGGAATGAAGTTATTTTTCAAACTGCGTTCCGTGCTTTCCTTTTTCTCATTTATGCCATGATACGATTAAAATTCTTTTTGCCACGTTTTACGATCTTTCCTTCTCCGGTCAGTTCTTCTTTCCGGAATGTCTTTGTAAAATCCGTCACTTTTTCTCCATCAACCGTAACACCACCCTGTTCTACGGCACGTCTTCCTTCCGAACGGCTTGTTACCAGGCCTGCTGCTACCAACATGGAAATAATGTCAATCGTTCCATCCTTAAAATTTTCTTCGGATAATTCTGTTGTTGGCATGTTTTCCAGATTTCCGCCGCCTGCAAATAATGCTTTCGACGCCTCCAGTGCCTTTGTTGCCTCTTCCTCACCATGTACAAGTTTTGTAAGTTCGAATGCCAGAATTTCCTTCGCCTTATTTAATTCGCTGCCTTCCCAGGATTCCATTGCTGAAATTTCCTCTAAAGGAAGGAATGTCAGCATTTTCAGGCACTTAATGACGTCCTGATCTCCCACATTTCTCCAATACTGGAAAAATTCAAACGGGGTCGTCTTATTTGGATCCAGCCATACAGCGCCGGACTGCGTCTTCCCCATTTTCTTTCCTTCCGAATTCAACAAAAGATTAATGGTCATGGCATAAGCATCTTTGCCAAGTTTTCTTCGGATCAACTCTGTTCCCCCCAGCATATTGCTCCACTGGTCATCTCCTCCAAACTGCATATTGCAGCCATACTTTTCGTATAATGCAAGGAAATCATAACTCTGCATGATCATATAGTTAAATTCCAGGAAGCTTAGTCCCCTTTCCATTCTCTGCTTATAGCATTCTGCAGTCAGCATCCGGTTTACGGAAAAATGCGGTCCGACCTCACGAAGTACTTCAATATAATTTAAGCCCATCAGCCAGTCGGCATTATTTACCATCATCGCTTTTCCTTCAGAAAAATCAATAAAACGGCTCATCTGCTTTTTAAAGCACTCACAATTATGTGCTATTGTTTCTGTTGTCATCATCTGACGCATATCCGTTCTGCCGGAAGGATCTCCGATCATGGCAGTTCCTCCGCCAATCAATGCAATCGGCTTATTTCCTGCCATCTGAAGACGCTTCATCAGGCAAAGTGCCATAAAATGTCCTACATGAAGGCTGTCTGCCGTAGGGTCAAACCCGATATAAAATACTGCCTTTCCGTTATCGATCATTTCCTTAATTTCTTCCTCATCAGTTACCTGAGCGATCAAACCTCTGGCAACTAATTCTTCATATACTGTCATTTTTCTTCCTCGCTTTCTTTGTTTATCTTCTGGCATCAGTTCTTCCACATATCCGGGAACTTTTCCAGAAAAAAAACCTCGTCCCCAAAAAAGGACGAGGTATCTACCACGTGTTACCACCTTAATTCACAAATGTCTCAAAACATCTGCCTCAACAAGTACAGCAAGCCATGCCTCCGGCACCTTGCGATACTACGGCACAATAACGGTTGCCTTCCGTCGCAGCCTACTCATTCCTTTTCGGTACGAAACTCCGGGATGTATTCCTGCTGCTGTACTTTGCTCCTCTCATCCACCGGCAACTTTCTGTCAAGCCTCCACAGCACTACTTCTTCCCATCACTGTCTTCTGAGACATTATAGGATAACGCACCTGACTTTGTCAAGATTTTTATTGGATTTTTCCTGACCCCAAGCCATTTTTATTGTTCTCGATACATCTTCCATCTGCGTTCTATCTCCTTAATGGTCTCTTCCAATTCTTTTTCTCCATAAATATACTGCCTAAAAGTTGACAAATACACTTCATCTTCTAATTCAAAACATACATTTGCATCAGAAAACGTCTCATACATTTCTTTGATGAACGGGGTATCCGTATAAGTAGAAACATCTTCGAGCATAAACGTGTTCTCTTCCTTTAACAGATGCTTCGCATAGGCAGAAATGTATTCTAACGCTTTTTCTTTGTTCTCAGAATTCGGATTTACCACAAGGAAGGAAACATATGCCGTGTTTCCGCTCCTTCCTGAAATGTTCGGAACCCCGGCAGTTCCGTAGACATCCATCGTACCAAGGATTTCTGCCAAATTTTCAAACTGGAACATGCCGTAGACTTTCCAGAAATAAAACTCCGGAACCTTATTTGGAGATACATTCGTAACATCTTTAAATTCCGGATCTGTCCATCCGGTCTCCCTGCTGTCTCGCAGCTGCTTCGCATAAGAGCGGAATACATCCGTATCAAACGTATCATAAACGGACAGATACTGACTGCAGAAGTGCTCTATCATACTTTCGATTCCCATACTGACAATCTTTTCTTTTTCCTCTTCGTTTAGATATATCTTTGTCAGAAAATCAACGAACTCCGTCCAGTCCATGCCCTCTAAATCGACACCCTGTTCCATACAGTATTCCTTATTATAGATCAGCGTCAGCACTTCTGTCTGTATTGGCAGCATCCAGATGTCTCCGTTTTCATTTGTAGCAAGTTCCCGAATATATGGGAAACAGGAATCCAGGTATTCTTGCACTCCTTCCACTTCATTTAACGGATAATACCCTCCGTTTTCCTTCAATTCATAGGAAATCTGTTCCGAAGAACGAAGGGAATATACATCAAAATCATCATCTCCCGCCATCGCCTTTAATGCAAATACCTCATCAGAAACTTTCATTTCTTTTATCAGGAATCCGCAAGGATACGGCTTATCCCTCATATCTCCTATTTCAAGCAGTCGGATGGTGTTCGACCGGTTCACGACATTTTCCACACAGACACGGTATATCCCTGTTTTGTCTGTTTTATTGATATAAAAAATAAAACCTTTCCGATACTCTGCCGGAGTATCGCATTCGAACCCGGAAACGATCATCAGCTCCTCTTCTCCCGTTTCTTCCATTCCATATGGATAAAAAAACAGTTCTTTTTCATCTCCATATCCGGAACGTTTGATCAGAAATACTCCGTCTGCACAGCTTCCGCTGACATAAACGTTTCTGAAATCTATTCCCTGCATCCGGTTCCGTTCGGTCAACGTTCCTTCCCTGTGGTCAAAATCCATAAAATGGAATCCCGTCTGCATATCATAGGTCTGTATCATAAGTGTATTCTGTTCCGTAAGATACAGTGCGGATGGAAACTCTATCGTCATTGCCTGTGGCAATGGATTTTCCACACTAAGATTCAGACGAAAAACCACTCTGTTTTTATAAGATTTTGCAATATTATCCAAAGATTCCACATCTTCAGTAGAATTATCCTTTCGATCCATCAGGACGTAAAGATACTGATCTACAATTTCTGTATAGATGGTTCCGGAACCTCGATCGTATTCCGAAAGAGAATTTACCAACTTTACTTCCCAGGTATCCGTATCTACCGCATAGACTGCCATTGTTTTGCTATCTGCCATTGATTTTCCGGTAACCAGATACAAGACCCCTCCCTTTGCAGCTATGGATGCCACGATACCATTCCCCAAATGCACCTCTTCCGATGCCGTACAGACTCCATCAAGTGCGTATACACTAATTTTTTGCACACCGTAATCCGTTGATTCTCCCGGGAGGTAATATGATTCTCTTATTCTCTGTACCGTATATAGTATTCCGTTTTCATCGACTGCCAATAGTTCTGCATCTTCAGTCCCCTCATAATAGAATTCATCTTTTGATACCGGAAGCAGTTCTATCTGTTCTTTTTCATCTTTCACGTTGCATCCGACCAGACTGACTAACAGGATCACGATGATAAAAACAGTCACTCTTACTTTTTTCCCCATACTCATTCCTCCACCACTTTCTCCACGTTTACCAACAATTCTTCCTCTGTAAGATAACACCCATAGCTTTCATTTTTTCGTGCTGATTCTGTCAGCACGCGAGAGACTCCTTTTTCAGTCAAAATATATATATGCTCTCCATCTGTATAAAGTCGTTCTATATGATATCCTTCATGATTCATTTCTTGCAAAAAATAACACTCTATTTCTCCGCTTTCCCGGTTCATTACATATATTCGGTCACCACCGTCAGCGATTATTATCGACTCCATCGTCATTGTCCAGTAGCGTACCTGTGCTGAAAAAACATCTATATATCCGTTAGCCCAGGCATATTTTATCTCAAACGCAGTTTTAAATTTTTTAAAATCATGCGTTGTACTTTCCATTGTCAGCAGGTCGATCTGAATGATATTTTCCCCTCTGAGTGCGTATAGCATATCATCCATAATACCGCAGGAATCAAAGATTTCCTCTCCTTCGCATAAAACAATTAGCGAATCGTCATTTCTCGATTGTAATACTAATCTCAGGTTATCTGCCGTTTCATAATCGTGGTACAGATAATAATCTCTCCATCCACCCCTGGTTCCACGCTTTGTATCAATGATCGGTTCTTCTTCTCCAAACGCAAGGAAATAATCAGTAGTAGAAAAGACATATACCCATTTATTCCATTCTTCAAAATAATATGGCATCTCCTCATATTCTCCGATAAAATAAATCCCATCCTCGGTTACCGTTAATGTCATAAAAGCCTTCCGATCAAGATAAGACCGTGCTGTTAAATTCTTACCTGCCGCATAGACCAGATCTATGGTCCCTGCTTCCGGTGAATATGAATAAATATCTCCATTATACATTCCTTCCGGAAATCGATACACATCATGCGTTTCTAATACAAAGTAGAGCACTCCATCCTGCATATATAACTCTCTGGCAGGTAATGCTACCGCAAGCTCTGCCTCACCGTCTTTCAGACGGTAAATATAATAATCCTGATTCTGATTAACAAAATAAACTGCTCCGCTTTCTCCATCTATACAAAATAAAGATTCTGAATCATTATGAAACGGTAAGTCCATACGGTTTATTGCATTATATCGGGCTTCTTCCGAAGCGTCTTTCTTTTCCAAAGCTTCCTGCAACACCGTTTCAGGAATGGTGATCAAAGGTCTGCTCTCTTCTTCGTCATTTCCTGTTTTTTCTTCGTCTGCAAAAAAGTTTCCTTTCGTCGGTTCCGGTGTGACTCCCGTCCGGTTTCCTGATATTTCACTGTTACACCCTGCCAGACCTATCATTATGAAAATAGACAAAAACAGTACGTATCTTATTCCTTTCTTCATCGTCATTCCTCCTTTTTGATATTCCGGGACACAAAAATTTCGCGTCCCGGAATGCTAAGTTCTTAAATTTACTACACTATAAGCAATTCTTAATCATGCCCATCAACATCTGCAAGTGTGTGTACATCGTTAATGGTATACGTATCTCCGTTTTCAATCAACACATAATAACCACACTCTTTCCCCTTTGTCAGAGCATTTACCTGGCACACATACGCAGACTCATAAATTTCATCCACGATATCACAGACCATCTTTACCTCATCGTCCACTCCATCTCCATCGATATCGACATGTCCCGTAAAAATATGTCCGTATTTTACTATGGTCTCTGTCTTCTGGTACCCTTGCAGCATATATGTATGATTACAAGTCGATGTAGCTGCACCAACCGACACGAAAGGTGGCATACAGCCAAGGGAAAATGCGGTCAGAATGGACACAGCAAAAAACCTCTTTCCAAAATTCAAGTATGACTTCTTCATCGTCATTCCTCCTTTTTGTTTTTTTGATATGCATATCGTTTTTCTTAAGAATGGTTGCATTATAGCATACTATTTTTGGAAAAGTAAAGGAAAAATTCCTTTTTTTACCATTTTTTTGATTTTTATAACAGATTGGCATGCATAAAAAACTTCGTTTTCTAGAATATTTGCATTATAGCATAAGTTTTCACAAAACAAAAGGAACTAAAGTACTGATTTTAAAATTTTCTTTTGTTTTTTTGTTTATTTTTCACTTTTCTATTTTTATAAAATACTTCCCACTTGAGTTTTTCGGAGTGCTGTCATATAATTCGTCTGTCGGAACGTGGTTCCCACCTTCTTCGATATGACCTTTAGGAAAGGGATTGAAATGAATAAAATTAAAGACCCCTATAAAAATTATATTATGAATACCTCTGAGAATCATGCTGCTTTGCGCGCGATCCAAGAATTTTTCAGCAATATGGAAAATAAAATTTCCCAAAATACATACCACCATTTTCTTCTCTGCATATTGCGATACTGTGCCGAACAATTAGCAAAACAATCCGGCATCATCTGTCCTGCTTCCCTTTTAGATGATCTGATCGACAGCAGAAGCTACTCTCACTTTTGTGCTTCCTATCCTTCATTGCAAAAGATCCTCTGCACATATTATGAGGAAGAAGATACCCTGGGATACTTCTATTTGTCTTTGAGTGATCTGAAAGAGCGTAAGCGGTCCGGTTCTTACTATACTCCTTTTTCCATTTCCAAAAAACTGATCTCATCACATCTTTCTGACACTGCTTTAGGAAAAACATGGTTGGATCCTGCCTGTGGTACCGGAAGTTTTCTTCTTCAGTTACCAAAAAATATTCCGCTTGATTCCATCTATGGAAATGACATCAATCCTGTGTGCATTGCGATAGCTCGCATCAACCTGGCAATGAAATACAAAGTCACAACAAAAGAAGATCTTATGACTTTATATCGCAATTTCACTGTATCCGACTTTTTAAATTTGCCCTATCGTTTTTCTTATGATATCATTTTAGGAAATCCGCCATGGGGAGCTGCGCTTACTGCCTCGCAAAAAAAGCTGTATCAAAACAGTTTTTCATGCGTCGGGCAGTCGATCGAAATATTTGACCTTTTTATAGAGCAGGCACTGGATCTTCTTTCTGCAGACGGTATCCTCGCCTATATTCTTCCCGAATCGGTTCTTACTGTAAAAGGCCATGCCCGTGTCCGGAAATTAATTCGCGATACAACAACTGCATTGTCCATAGAATATCTGGGAGATGCCTTTGATCAAGTATACTGTCCCAGTATCCTTCTTGTCCTGAAGAAAACAACAAAAAAAACTTTCTATGACCATACTTTGGTAATAAAAAGTTCACAGATGTACCGAATTTTGATTTCCCGCAATGACGAAAACGACACTTTTTCCTTTTCGCTAACTGACAAAGAATATCTGCTTCTTCAAAAACTCAAGAAAATTCAAAACTGTACCTTTTTGAAAGACAATGCAGACTTTGCACTTGGCATTGTAACCGGGAATAATGATGCCTTCCTTTTAAACGATAAGCATCCCGATACCGAACCGTTTATTCGTGGATGCGATATTGAAAGATATCACATCCGCTCTGTCAGCGGCTATTTGAAATTTTCTCCGACACAATTCCAGCAAACCGCACCGGAGAGATTTTACCGGGCAAAAGAAAAACTTGTTTACCGTTTTATCAACCGCAAACTGATTTTTGCTTATGACACAAGTGGGCTGTTATCCCTGAACAGCTGTAATGTTTTAATTCCTCATTTAAGCGGACTAAGTATCAAATATATCTTGGCAATACTCAATTCTTCCGTTGCCCAGTATATATTTGAAAAGCAATTTTCTTCTGTAAAGGTTCTCCGTTCGCAATTGGAATTGATCCCGATCCCGATTGTCGACCAAGCAACCCAGGAAGATTTGCTTCCAATGGTAGATCTGCTCCTTACGCATCCTTCCGACTCTGAGCAATATATGTCTGTCTACCAAAAGCTGGACGAAAAAATTGCCAAATTGTTTGGCTTAACAAGAGAAGAATACCTTTGGCTGAAAAACCACATTTATTAATATTTCTGCGTAAGAAGATTTTTGAACTTCTTACGCAGATCCCATTATTCTACTCCACACCACCTACTACATAGTCTTGTGCGCTGCTCAATCCCAGATCATAGCGAATCACATCTCCTGCTTTGCAATTCCATCCGGCATCTTTCATATCAGAATATAGTTTTGTCTCTTCCCACTGTTTGAATTCCACACTCATTCCTGAAGCCGTCTCAAATTCAATGGTAAATCTCACTCCAAGATATCCTTCTTTTATAAAGAACTCTTCTTCCCCTGAAATGCTGTTCCGTTGCTTATACCATTCAAAATCCTTCTGCTTCTCTTTTTCCACAACGTACAATTCTGTCGGCAAGGAAAACTCCCCTATCCAGCACGCATCACTCTCTTTTTGTGTCAGATGTATGATTCCATTTGACTGTCCGTTGCGTTGATCCATTTCACTCCCGGCCCTTACAAAACAATATTTTTCTCCGTCAGAAATAACTGTATAATAAACACAAACTTCCTTTCTTTTCGCTTCTTCGGCTGATATCAGAAAATAATCCGCCAAAATCCTGACGCTTTCTACTTCATCCGCAAACGCTCCCTCTAATAATGATATCTTATATGTAAAATGATACCCTTTCTTTAATATAAGAGCCTGTATACCTGATGAAAGTATTTTTCTAGCCGCAATATCTGTAGTATCTGTGATCTCAAATTTCTGTTGCTGTACAGATGCTTTCTTCTCCCATACAGCATACAACACCAAATGATCCGTTAATATCAGCTTTGTCCCCGGTTCATAAAAATTTCCGCTGCCATCCGCTTCATCATTCCATCCGGCATAGATATATCCCTGCCTTTGAAAGAACAGATTAGGAAGCACCGTCGCTGAATAAAAATATCCGGCATCCGCTTCATACTCCTCAATCTTATTTGTTGTGTGAAAAATACAGCCTGACATCGTTACCGTACATTCATGATTTATCAACGCAACTGCCTGCACTTCTGATATCGCCTGCCAACTGTTCACATGAATTCCAAGCGTCGTCCCTTTCTGTCCGATTTTTCCTGTCCCATATAAAATCCCATCTTCTCCGAGTGCGTAGGTCGACTGCCAGTCCCGTTTTCCACTGACAAACACTTCTTCCTCATACGAAACACTTTCAGTTACTTTTACTGCAATATCACGATACTTTCTCCCATTACTGACATTCTGCATTGTCGTGTAGTTATTTTTCGTTACACTTTCAACACTTTCACCTATCCCGAGAGCACCCCATACATCATGTCCGGACGCCCACAAACTTCCGTCTTTCGCCAGCCCAATCACCGCACTGTTTTCTATCGTATACGATAGAAAATCCTCTTCGGTTGTAAATTCACCTATATGGTATAAAACAAGTTTTTCAAAATAGACAAGTTCTCCTGCCATCCGGTTCATCTTTTCAGGCAAAGGCGACCGCATATTCAATGAATCTGTAATCCAATAAAATGCTCCGTTTTCTAATTCAATATAGAACAGCATTTCTCCATCGGAGCCATACAATGCATATGTTTTTTGTATTTTTGCTTCCGCTTTTCCGAAACAGACTGTTTTGCTTTGACATTCACTTAAGGTATCATCCGGACTGTTTGTTTTCATATAATGGATAATCCCATTTTCTTCCTGTATCAGAGAAATACTGCACTGATGATCGCAATAAAGTTCCTTTGCGTAACACACTTCCGAAGAAATTTCGGACTCTGTCAGTTCCCATTCCTCCAAGCCTTCTCTCCTTGTCCTGATGTTTCCATTGCCGTCTACTGCATGATATACATTAATTTCACTCTCCGTATATTCGTCAAGATACTCATCATACGTTTTCGTTACATATCCGGTGCTCCAAATTGCTTTTATTTCCGTTTCCGACGGATATCTTGCAGTTGAAAGGAGTTTCCATGCCGTCCCATTCCAATAATATGCCTTTCTCTCTTTATTTTGTCCCGCATGATAGCCTTCATAGTAAAATGTCGTATCTATCGTTCCTTCTTCTGCTGCTCTTTTCTTTAAGGTTTCTTTTTCTGTGCCGTCCGCCGTAATCCAGTAATAGTACTGACATCCATCCGCAGTTTCATAGTAAATTCCGATACTTCCTGTCGTACTCCCAACAATCTTTTCGATTTTTTCCGGTGAATGGAGAAGCTGCAACAGAGTTACCTTTATTGTTTTGTTCTGATAATGCATTTTCCACAAGGTTCCATCCGCTTGTTGAAAAACCAGCACGGAATTATCATTAAAATAAATGTGCTCCGGAGTCGCCTGCACATTTATCTTTTCCAGCTTCTCTCCTTTTTTCAGAAATATAAATCCATCCTTATCAATAAAAAAGTATACTGCTGCCACGCTGTCGATACCATTATTAAAATCTGCATAGATCACTCCGCCATCCACAATATCCGGACTTTTATCTTCTAATACAGATACACTTGTTTGCAAATTTCCGGTTCCTTCGTTTGGATGATAGGTTACTGTGTATCCACACTTGATACAATAATAATCCGAATACTCCCGACCATACGCGATCACACTTTCCGCACCCGGCTCCGTGTAGATCACTGTCTTTTCCTGAACATTCCCTTTTGTTCCCAAAGTATCTTCTCCTCCTCCGATCATCGTTACCGCCGGTACTTTTATCTGTTCCAGCCGACATCCTAAAAAGGCTCCGTTTTCTATTTGTGCTGTTTTATCCGTAAATGCAATCTCATCCAGATTTTCATGATAAGCAAATGCATATTCCCCTATTCTGACCAAGCCTGAAAACTCCGGTGGCAAAAGACGGAGTGAAAATTCAACTGCCTTTTCCCAATTCTGCATCACTAAAGTTTTCTTTTCCTGTGAGTAAGATCCATTATAATAATAAACGATTTTTCTCTTTTCTTCCTGTCCCTCTTCTGCAGTTTCCCATTCTTCGCTGAGTTCTGCATTTTTGTTGACTGCAGACCGAAAAGCACTTTCCCCGATTTTTTCTACATACTCTCCGCCGTTGATCTTATGGAGTGCTTCACAATAAAGAAATGCATATGGCAATATTTCCGTTACGGTATCCGGTATCGTAACCTCAAGAAGTGTGGTATTGTACACATAATAATTATTCTCATATAAATAGTAATGTCCCGCCCCGTTCTTTGTCTCCCGGATATTTTCTCCGACACTTTCTATCTTTCCATTTCCGAGAACGCCGTATTGATAGCTGATCTTACTGTAATACGTATATGTCGCATACTCATAGCAGTACACATAACTACCATGTGACATATCATATTGATACTTTATTGTTTTCGTGTAAGCAGACCCGGTAATTTTTTCATCTTCCTCAACAGAATGATATGTTTCCATACTTCCGCCAATTGTTCTTACAATATAACTTTCTTTTCCGCAAAAAATTATTTCCGGGAACGTCAATTCCACAATATACTTTATATCTTCACTTTTTACCTCATACTTATTGCTGTCCGTTCCATACGTTTTTGGATGTACATAAACTGCATTTTCTCCATCTGCAATAAAATACCAGCTGTTTCCTCTGCTGTCTGTCCCTACAAGATACTTTTCCCCGCGACTGGCTGCTTCATTCTCTTTTATCAGACCCCCTGATGTTTTTCCCTGATAGGACGCAAGATACATCATACCATCTGAAATTTTCTCCAATGTGTATCCCTCATCAGTAGAATAATAGCGGTGTTCTGCATCTGTTTTTTGATAAAATTTCGTTGTCACGGCAGTGGGCGTCGGAGTTGGTTCCTCAGGTGCTTTTGTTGCTTCAGGTGTGAGCGTTCCTTCATTTTGTTTCTCTCTATACAGAAAACTAAGTGTCAACACGCCTTTTCCAAGTTCACCGGATCTTAGGATTCGCGAAAATTCACTTTTTTCTTCTGTGCTTTCCACAATATTTCCATTTTCTGTGCTAAAACTATATCCCTCATAAGAATACCCGGAAAATGTCTGTGCCTGTTTTATAACGGTTTCTCCATAAAAATATTTCTCCGTGGATATCGAAAGAATTTTTCCGCTTTCCGTATCCAACGCCCTTGTTATGACAGTGGTAAAGGAAAGTTGAAGATTTATCTCTCTGTCGTACGAATTCTTTATTGCATTTAATGCCGCATCAGACCACATTTCTTCCCACTCATCCAATGCAGATTCCATACTCTGATAACAATAATACTCCTTCCCGATATCTGCACCATCCTTTTCTACCCGCAAAGAACGACTTGCATAAACCTTCAGCTGCCCATTTGTCCGAATCAGTTCTTCCTTTGTATAATTTTCTAATATCCAGGACATCAGCTGTGCCGCATCCAATTGCCTCGTTTCCCAGTAAATTCCGTCTGAATCCGGCTCCGTGGTAAGTTCCGGAATACGCGTTGTCTTTAACAGCAACATTCCATTATAATCATCAGCTGTTAAATACTGCGATGCTCCCTGTGTCTTTACCTTGTGTAAATACCAGTTTCCGGTCTTATAACGGTATGTTGCCGTTTCCTCTGCTTTTTTCTGCTTGAAAGACAGCTGAAAATCATTATCACTTGTCATTTCATACGACTCAAACGCATATACACGGTAGTCTTTTGTAACAAGAATCAGGGCAATAAAGCACAGTACATATCCAAACAAGTAACCTTTCTTAATAAATAACATTCCATCCGCTGCTGAATTTGCTGGTATCCACTCCATCTTCCGTAATAATTTCTATCCCGTATCGATAAGCAAACGCGCCATATCCGATATACGAAACATTCTTCGGAATGACAACTTCTTTTACCTTATTTCTGCTCAACCACTCCGGACTTTCATTCGCAGAAAATGCCGCCATGCCAATATACCTTAATGTAGAAGGAAGTACTATCCTCGTCAATTCTTCACATCTTAAAAATGCTGCATCTGCAATCCACTCCGTGCCTTCAGGAATTACAATTTCAGTCAAAGGTGCATTTAAAAAACAAGAATCACCGATCCTTTTTAATGTAGAAGGCAATACAATGGAAGTCAGCTCACTGGTTCCAAGAAATTCTATTCCGGTAACTCCTTCGCTGATATGTACCTCTTTTATAAAGTTGGCATAGGTTGTCTTGCCCCATGGTTCATATTGTCCTATTTCGCTTTTCGCTTTTGCCCCTTCCCACATATCTCCCGTTCCATTCACGATCAATGCAGCATCGGAATATTTCACATTTTCTTTTGACCAGAGACTAACTGCAATATTCTCCCCGTATTTCCACTCATATTGCAAATACGGATATTGCTCTGTTATATCCTGATACCACTTTTCCCCCGGAAGATCTCCTGCCAAATCGGGTGTCGGAGTCGGCAATGCTGCCGATGTTTCCGTTACTGCAGGTGTTTCCGTTACCGATGATGTTTCCGTTACCGATGATGTTTCCGTTACCGATGGTGTTTCCGTTACCGATGGTATTATCGTCATTGTTGGAGTCGGGACTTCTGTTAGCGTTATGTATGACCTTGGTGCAGATGAAATTTCAGATATTTCTTCCGGTTCTACGCATTCGGACAGCACCGGTGTATCTGACATCTGTATACCTGCAGGCAGAGTAATATTTGCATCTTCAGAACACTCATCACGATATGACATCAAAAATACTGCCGTTCCTGCAATTGCCATGGCAAAGATCACTCCTGCCAGCACTTTTTTCACCATCTTTCTTTCAAATTTCTTCCCTATATACATGTAGCTTTCCTTTTAACTAATTTTTCCCTTTCTTTGTTTTTCCCCTATTTTTATCATATACTATTTTACATATTTTGGCAATTAGTATTTTATTTCGTCAAAAAAACGCTATCTGTCCGGTCTTTTTTACGTATGTAAACATTTGCATCCATACAATTTTCATAAAACACATCTTCGCCTAGCGGCCAGCCCTGAAACACCACAATCAGCATCGGAAAACTCAATTTCTGTGAACGATCCGTCAGAAAATACGGAACATAAAATTCATATTCCATACCATATTGTCTTGCGATCCGATTATGTTCACATATCATATCCGCAACATTCATTTCCAGATATGTCTGTATGATTTTTCTGTTTTCTTCTTCCTGTCCGGTCAATACATACGGCATCTTTTTGCTCCATGTGCCTGTAGATTCCACATGATCGACAGTTTCCTGTGCAGTAAAGAAATATCCTCCGTCTTCTTCCAGCCATACCAGCAACGGAATATGCATCCTGCTCTCTTTTTGCTTTTCCTCATTCCCTGAAATCCCAATCCGGGTAAACCAAGAAGAGAAAAAAGTTTCCTCCAACAGATAAAGTTTTACCTCCGTCGTTTCTTCCATGACTTCCGTCATCTTCCATGCCGAGGCATCCACCGCATAGAGCAGGCTTTCCTCCATTCTCCTCTTCTCATCCTTTATTCCCCGATACTGCATTTGTGCAGAAAATACCTCCAAAAAACAATAGCCAAACAAAATGAAAAAAAGTAATGCCATATGTCCCTGCTTCACATTTACCACCGTATCATTCGATACAATATCACCCTTTTTATCGAAGCTTCACTGAAACATATCATAAAAAAGTCCCCTGCTTCAAGCAAAATCCTACCCTCTTCCGCGAGTATGTTTTCCCATTGCGACTGTATCAGAATCTCTTCCTTTCTGTATAATCGGAACGAAATTTCGTAAGAAGTACTTACACTCAAGACCTTTTTTCTCCATGTCTCATACTCTTCATAAGAAACACTTTGTTTTCGCTCCGCCATATCAAAAAAACTTTCCGTTATGTATTCCGCATAATCTAATCTGGTTTCTTCTTTCCAATATTCCGAAAACAGCATCCATGCTCCCAGCAACAGCAGCATAAATAATATCATATCCAATGTTTCTGAACATATTTTGTACATCTATTTCTCCCAAAGCAATGCCTTTCCATAATACCGTTTTCCGCATACATGGAGACAAACTTCACTTTCCTTCCGAAAACTGTAGATGCCTTCCTCCTGCAATATTTCCTTTATCTCCTGCCAGGAAATAAGATATCGGTACTCTTTTCCGTTTTCGGTCTGTTCCTTTTGGAATTCTTCCAGAAATATTTCCTCTCCTTCCCCTGTCAGACGCAATCTCTGACAAAATGCAGTATAATCATTTAAGCTGCAGCACCCTTCACGGCAGATGCTTTCAAAGAAAAGGACGGTCTGTGCCTCTTTCCAGGACGAAAGGAAATACCGGTACTGTGACTGCTTCATACCTGCCGCCGTTAAAATCAACAGACTTCCAAGTATGATTAAAACGCCTCTTTGCAACTGCCTCACACGCTACTCCTCATTCTTTAGCTGAATGGACGGATGCGAAATCATTCCATTCAATGTCCGATATACACTTAAAACCATTTTTGTCTGCGAAAACAATAGCATTAAGCACAAAGCAAATACTCCTAAAGATACAGCAAATAACAGATACTCCTTTCCTGATCTCATTTTTTCTGTTCAAAAGAAACCGCTGCAACTTCTCCATTTTCATCAAATTCAAGCTTTGACATAAAGGAAGATGACGGATTGATATAGCTTTCCTCATTCGCGCTGTCAGAAATGTCGGTAAGCACCTTAGAATCCGATGCATGAATTTCCGGATATGTATACTCCTGTGCTTCTTTACTCTTAGAAACCAAATATCCGTTCTTGACTTTTATGCTGATGCCGTCTTCTTCCGTTAAAGTTTTGATAAGATCAATGATCTGGCTGCCTTTGACTGTTGTATCATCATAGACCTTCAATTTTGCATTACTAAAACCGGATACAATATCATCATAATCCTTTAATGAACTGTTAATACTTGCATTCCCTTTTTTATAAATAGTTACCGCCACAAAACAAACTGCTACTACAAGCAGAATCCCAACTGCACTTTTAATAAAATTCTTTGACTCACTCATATTCAATTCTCCTTTTCTTTCATTCTGATATACTCTACATTTTTGTTTTCTCCCCGTACTACATGGCACTCATATTCCTGAAATACACTCATGCCAAATTCTGAGGTATCCTCTCGAAGCATTGCTGCTTCTTTTCCTGTTTTTACTTCATATGTATTTCCCGATGTTTCAATCCGCACAGGAAGTGCATACTGATCTACCATTGCCTTGATATAACTGATCGCCGTAATCCCATCCACTGTTTGTCCGTCATACTGTACAATTTCGTACTCCTGCATTCTCGTAAGTGTCTCTTCCTGTCGTTCCGCCATATAATTCATCAGTCCGGATGCACTTTGGAACATCTTAACTCCCAGCATTAAAAGTGCTACAAGCAAAGACAATCCTACCGCTTCCATTAAAAATTCTTTACTTACATTCATTTTGTTTCTACATCCTCATTTCTTCCAAAATCCGAAATACTTCTGAAACTCCCTGCAGCGATGTAAGAAGAAACGGCAGAATAAAATATGCCGACAATGCCAATGCTGATGGTATTTTGGACAACAGATCCATGCCGTCTTTTTTTTGTTCTATTTTAATTTCAGCTTCCATTTGTGACATTTTTTCCATCATTCTTCTATTGTTCTCAACTTCTGCAAATGCTTTTCGAATGCCGACTTCGTCTACCGCAAGAAACCCCTCTGCCAATTCACGAAATCCTTCATGCAATGCTCCCGCCTCTTCTCGTAACCGTCTTAATGCTTTTTCCGGTCCGGCCGCATAAGAATTAATGCAAATCCTCAGTTCTCTCCTAAACAAACGGCTGAAAATCTCCATATCTTCCAAAAGTTCCGGAATCGTTGCATCTGCCATTCTCCGTTCCATAAGAACAACTGACTGAAATTGTCTGATCTCATACTCTGCCTGCTGAAGCAGAAGTTTTCTCCGGTACCATAGTTTCACAACAGGTGCTGCAAATGCAACTCCTCCACACACAACAGAAACCAGAAAAATCATTCCATAATTCCTTATACCGATATACAAAAGAAACATGTTCATTCCAACAAACACTGTTGCCATATAAAAGATCATACGAAGCAGAAAATTTCCGTACGTATCCCTTGTATCTGTCTGGAGCAACAACTTCCGTATCCATTCACTAAACCGGTTCTCCTGTTTTTCAAGCTGCTCTTCCATCCGCATTTTGGAGAAAAACTTCTTTTCTGCATTTTGTTCCCGAAAAAAATATATTTCTTTCGCATTATTGATAAACGAATATACAGCGTAAGATACCAGCAGCGTTATCACCTCTATGATTTTCCCAATCCCACCATAAAAAGCAGCCAGGTCAGGTTCAAACTCCAATCCCCACTGTCGAAGAATCGGCATGGCATAAAATGGTGCAAGTGATACAAAGGTATAGCCTGAAAATTCATGACTTCTTTTTTTTCTGCGATAAATTTCTTCCATCACGATCAGCCGCAAATGTTCCAGATTCTCAGAAAAAAGGGAAGAATCTTCCGATATTTTAATGTCTCCTTTTTCTGATGTTTCAAACGCCTGCACTAAAAACAATTTCAAATACTGATTGTACTTTGTATACAATATATAATTGCGTACCTGCTCTCTTCTGTCACTCTCCGACAGAATACGATACAGTCTGGAAGCATGAAGGCGTAATTCTTCACCGGTTTCCTCTGCCGCATCTTTAATGGCATTAGCCACATTTTGCTCTGACATATAAAAATGTTTTACCCTGGAAAGAAACGACAGCATCTCTTTGTATATCCTATACTCTGTCTTTTGAATACGGCTTCCGGAAATTTCCGTATATACAATATAAAGAGTAAACACAAGACCTCCTGAAAAGTACAGAGCCGAAGGGATCCCCAGAAGCATATTCCACCAAAAGAAAGCGAGTAAGGCAACGGATCCCACCACGATTATCCGGCGTTCATCCTCTTCCACCAGTTGATTCAGCCTTTTTTCTCCATATGGGCAAAGATTCTCATACTTTTTTGCAAGTCGGGATATCATGCTTTGCTCCCCTCCCATCCAAAAAACAGTGCAAAGGAACGAAACTCTTCCGGTCCGAGTTCATCTTCTGCACGCAAAAAAGTTGCCTTGCTTGGTATCCCAACAAGTTTCCCTTTTTGCTCCTTCTCATCAAATCGATAGATTTCCCGGATTTCATACGGTTTCTCCCTTCCTGATACTTTCTGCCTCGGAACAACCTCATGGATATACTGCACATATCGTTTTCCAAACCGGTTTCGAAGATGAATGTCAAATCCAAGACCGGCAGCAGCATCCTGCATTGCAAGCTCTTCCTTCGCATAACCACCGATACACAGTTTTGCATTCACAAAATCCGTTACCATCTGTTCTGTTGTAATATAATGTGCCGAAAAAAACAGTTGCGTTGCAATTTTTGAAATATCCATTGCCAGGATCGCAACCGAAGCGGAATTGATCTCTCCGATCGCAAATATCTGTCCTGTCGTCTTTCTTGCAAATGCCAATACATCTTCCGCAGGTGTTGCCTGTGAAATACGCATCGTCATTGTATTTCTTTCCGGAAGAAAGCTCCGCACATTCAGTTCAAACGACTCCGACTCTATGACCCTTAAATTTCTTTCCCTTTTTGTTTCCTTTAAACATGCCCGGAACAATGTCGTTTTCCCTGATGCCATTTCTCCGGTGATCGCTATGTTCCTTCCGCTTTGCACTAACCATCGGATCAGCTCAGCAAGAAAGCTTTTCCCCTCTTTTCCCGGATAAAGGCTGTCCAGTGTCACTCCGGAAACGGCATCAAATTTTCGTATCAACCCGACCCACACGTCTGTGACCGGCGGTCGCGATACGGAAACTCTTCTTCCATCTGCCGTATCTACCACAATCATCGGATGATTCTGTGTCAACTCTCCCGCCCGTGCGTCCCGTATCAGATTACGAAGTACTCTTGTGAGTTCCTCTTCCGTACCGAAACTTAAAAATTTAAGCCATACCATCTTCCCTCGGATCAGTACATGGATTCCATCCCAGTCATAAAATTTTTCATTTTCTTCCTTCACTAACAGTTCCCGGTAACTATATGCTTTGATCGCATATCCATTCATTCCAAGCTGTATTTCTTCAATACATCCTTTCTGCTGATTGATACTGTCGATTGTACCCAGCCCTACAGTATCCGCAAACAGCAGCTGTGATAACACCTGGATCCGATCTTCCGGGTCAAGCTTTAACTCACGTGCAATAAATTCTCTGCGAAGCATTTCCTCAGTCACAACGACATGCTCCTGTCCCTCTCCAAATCCCGCATGTTCCCAAAATTGAAAGAATCCGTATTCTTCCTTTATCCGGTCTCCTGCATAGATCAGGACTTCAAACATCTGTTGTCCGGTCAGAAGTTCCGGATAATCTGTCGGCAACAGATTTTTGATCTCTTTTTCTGTCAGTCCCAGTTCCCGTACTAAATAAGATCGAATCAGTTCCTTTACTGCTTCCTTTGCTCCGTAATTCCCCGAGCAGCAGGTACGGATGCTTTTAGACAGCATTCTCCGATACTCTTCCTGATTCCGGTATTCTCCCTCGCTTAATCCGGCATCTGCAATCGGCATTTCCGTATATTCGTTCAGCATGTGATATATTCTTTCCTTTAATTCAGGATAGGAATACTCTTTCCTCGATTTTTTCTGCTGCCTTCCCGACAGACTCCATAAATTCATAATTTTCTTCCTTTTTTCCCACTCTTTCATTTTTGAAAAGAAATTCTGCACATCTTCCTTCAGCCAGTGCATCACGAAATCCGACGTTGCACGGGATCACTCCAACGACTGTTTCCTCTTTACCAAGATACCTGCTTTCATATTGTTTCATGCCGTATTTGGACGACTTTAGATACTCTCCGAATAAAATCCCAACCTTTTTCCCGCACAACATATCACGATTTTTACTGTATGCCTCCCATGCCCATGGATTTTGCGGAAGTACTACGATAACAACATCCGCCTGTTTCAGACAACCTTCGTTCTGTTTTTGATATCCGCTCCCGGCATCCAGACAGACCAGATCATACTCTTTTGCCAAATGTGCTTTTATGACATACTGTTCCAGTTCCGTTGTATTTCCGCCATGTACTGTATTTTCTCTACATCCAAGTCCCGGAAACAATGCAGCCGACGTAAATGGAACGGATAATGCACAGCGCCTTACGGATGCTTTTGTCAGCATTCCCTGCTTACAGGCAAGAATCAATGCTGCCATCCCGCTGCGTGCATAAACTTCTTTTCGGGTCTCCAGCTTATACTTTGCATCCAACCCCTGTTCCAATGCCCATCCCTCTGCTGCCGAAGAAACTGCCATCTCTGTCTGCGGATATTTTTTGCCAAGCATGGCGACTACTGCACACATTGACGAACTTACCTTTGCCTGTCCTTTGACCGGAGACCAGAATGCCAGGATTTTTCCCATTCCTTACCACCTTCCCAATCGTGCTGTCTGATTTTCCGGAATATCCGGAAACAGGAACAAAATTAATTGCCGGACGGCCTCTTTCATTTGCGCAGAAAGCCGGCCGATAGGAATATCTCCTGTCTCTCCGAGATGTTCCCGTATCTTTTCGTCCTTTTCCTCCCATGGAATACATATCGTCTTTTCTGTTTTCTGTTCCGTCAGAAGTTCCAGATATTGCTGCGTATGTACTGATTCCCAGAAATTTCTGATCAGCAGGTACTGTCTCCGCTCCCACTGCCCTATTTTCGAAAGCAAAGCCGCATGTACCGGAAGTCCGTCCGTGGCAAGTATCAGATGTCCGCATTCATACAGCCTTGGATGCAAAACACGGTATCCAAAATCCAGAAATACAACATCATACGCTTCCTTCCGTACCGCAGCATCCGTAAGTACAATTCCGCGGTATATGGTTTCCTCCCATTCTCCTGTCTTTAGAACATTATCCTTTGCTTCCATGATTCCAAGTAATATCTTGTGTTCTGTTCGATCTTCTATCGCCACCTTCTTTCCTGACTTCATCAGGCAGAATGCCAGATAAAGCAACACATCTTCACATTCATAACCGGCAAAGCCTACTGTGATTGACATTTTCCTTCTCCATCCCCTCCTAAAAAA
This sequence comes from uncultured Lachnospiraceae bacterium, assembly GCA_964632165.1. Taxonomy (GTDB): domain Bacteria; phylum Bacillota; class Clostridia; order Lachnospirales; family Lachnospiraceae; genus SIG299. The sequence goes on from CAZWCZ010000001.1 coordinate 126,176, forward strand.
ATAGTCATGCCCCAATGTTCTGCAACAGGCGGTCGGATTGCCGTAATCTTTATCCCATCCGGCCGCTCCCACTGCCATATAGGAGCATTTTGGGTAAGTTCTCCCTGTTTTTCATTTTGGATGATGACGCGGATGACTCTCTCCTCTTCCTCAAAGGACACGTTTAGAAATGGGAAAGAATATACCATATTACCTTTTTTCAATTTTATACGGCTCTCTGAATTTTCCTGTCCGGATTCCTTTGCACATTCTCCAAATAAGATCGCATCACCTCCCAGTCTGAGCAAATTTTCCACAAGTCCTGCTCCCCTCCTTTTCAGCAGCCGTTTTACGAAGAAATTCTGTTTTTCCTCCCAGGATAAAGGCATCCCTTTTCTCCTGTTCATAAGGTACACTCTGTCCACGTCCTGCTCTGTAAAAACTGTCTTCCCCTCAGCTCCAAGTTCATTCAGAAGACAATACCCCATACCCGTCTGCCTGTCTCTCTGCTTCATGTATAACAACAGATCCAATTTTTGTTCCGCCGTCAGATATCCTGACTGTTCAAACGGAAACAGCTTTGCTTCCATCACCTCCTCCGTTATTCCCTCTTTTTTGAATAAGATCCTTGATATTGCTTCTTCTTTTTCCTCTTCCGTCATGTAAACTCCGTTTTCATCAGACAGGTTCCCTTCCAATAATTTTTCTGCCAGACTTTCTCCCAAAATCGTATATGCTACCTTTTGTTTTTTTCTTGCCTTGATTCTAATTCCCGCCTTTTTGTCACCTCCTTTTCCCTTTCTAACATTTTAAGTACAATTTCATCCGGAAGATATGCGACCGGACTTTTTTCCTGTCTCTGTTCTTCCGGGTACTTAACAAGATACAACTCTGTGTCCCGATATGTATCACAGTCATAACGCGCAGAAGAAAGCAACAATATTTCTTCTTCGCTCAGTCTTAAAACGATCCCCGTCTTTTTTTCACACCGAACAAGTACTTTCTCTGCCAAAACAACATAATCTTCCGCATTTGCAAAAGAGATTCTGACATCCACCCGGTTTCCTTCTTTTAAATACTCCGGTATATCCACTTCCGTGATCAGCACTTCCCTCAGATTTTCCTCTTCTTCTGTCAGATCTTTTTTTCGGATACAGCTTCCTTCTGTTACCGGTGCAAGCAGCACCTTTCCAAAATCTTCTTCCGTCATATATAAAATACTTTCTTCATCTGAGTAACGAAGCATCCGTCTTACTTTTTCCGATGTAACAGTATCTCCGGCTTCTAAATTTTCCCCTGCGACAAATAAGTATTTTTCATAACTCTCTAACTCTTTTAAAAGTTCTTTTCGCTCCTCGTCTGCGTTCTTAAAACTCTTTATGGCAATTCCTGTTCCTGCCATCCCAGCCACTGTCATAAAAACCAATAATCCTATGCGTGCCCTTTTCCGCCTTTTTTGACTTTGATGATTCATACTCCTCCTTATCTTGTTCTGCAGCAAGCAGCAATTCTGCCGCTCTCCTGATATTTCTGCAAAAGTACTTTTCTCCTTCCTCCGGCTCTTGAAAAAAGCGTTCTACATCGCCGTTTTCACACGCCATGTCAAATTTTCTGCACTTCGGAAGAACTCCTAGTCGTTTCTTTTCAATTCCGTAAATTCTGTGAAGATAATGGGGATTGCACTTTTCTTCGCTATGATAATCCGTGATAAAAAATACTGATTTTGGAATAATGGATGAATAATGATGAAAGAATTTTCGAATTTCCATTGTATTCTGCGGTAAAAAAACAGCAACCACGTCTGCCTCTTCCAATGCCTGTAAAGAAAAGGCATTGATTTTCCCTGAAATATCCATAAAATAAAGAGTTTCCCTTGAAATATTGCGGTAAAACATCAGATGTTCCAATCCGTCCGTCGGCTGAACCAGGCGGATTCCGACAGACGTTGTAATATCACCTGCCCTCCGGTCTTCTGAGATTTTCATTTCCCATAATTTTCTGAAGTACCCCGGTTCGCCATAGGGATGGCATTTTTGCGCCCGTTCTATTCCGCTTCTGGACGGATCATAGAAAAAATAGTCCTCTAAACCTTGTCCGCCAAGATAATTGCAGCCTGCTATTACACATTTTTCAAAATACAGAGTGCAGTACACGCTGATGGCTGCAAGATAACCGGTCACCTTACCGGCATTATCCGTTCCATCCCAAAACGCTACTTTCATAACATTGTTCTAATTTGTTAAAAGGAAAAATACAGAATCGTATCTAGGAGTATCTGAGCCCATGAAAAGGGGAAGATATGTTTCACGGAATCTCTTTACAATATAATCATAGCTCTGCCGTTTTGATTTGTAAAGCATTTTCTGCGTTCTTAAATGTACAAGTTTTCGTATGTTTTTTGTGACATTTTTACAAAATTTTTATCATATAAATAAATGAAAAAGCTTGCTTTTCCCTTTATTAAAGCGGCTTTGTGGACTTTTTACAAGGAGGAAACAAAAAAATGAATGCACATGCTTTTTCCACAGAATCTGTCTTAAAAAAGCTTGACAGCAGCACAGATGGCCTAAGCAAAAAACAGGCAGAAGAACGCCGACGAAAATATGGACGCAACGAACTCGTCAGAGAAAAACATCCGCATATCCTTTCCCGTTTTTTTGCCCAGTTCCAGGATTTTATGATCCTCGTTCTGCTTGCAGCTGCCGCCCTTTCTCTTCTTCTCTCCTTTTTGGAAGGAACAGCGGATTTTGCAGATCCGGTCATTATTTTGATCGTTGTAACACTTAATGCCATTCTTGGTGTCATACAAGAAACAAAAGCAGAACACTCACTGGATGCATTAAAAAAACTTTCTGCTCCTCATGCCTCTGCAATAAGGGATCACAAACGGATTACCATTCCTGCATCTGAACTTGTCCCCGGTGATATCATATTTATTGAACCCGGATGTCTTATCCCGGCAGATGCCAGACTCCTTTCCGCCGCCGGGCTGCGCATAGATGAGTCAGCCCTTACCGGAGAATCCGTCGCGGTGGAAAAGCAGTGCAAAGCGATCTTTTCTGCAGATGTTCCTCTCGGCGACCGCCGCAATATGGTCTATTCCTCGTCGGTTGCCGTCTCCGGGCACGGCACTGCTGTCGTTACCGCTATCGGAATGGATACGGAAGTCGGAAAGATCGCAACCATGCTTCTTTCCGAAGCACCACAGGAAACTCCTCTGCAAAAGCGTCTTGCAAAAACCGGAAAACTGCTTGCCATTTCTGCTTTGCTTATCTGCTTTCTCCTGTTTTTCGTCGGCATTTTTCACGGGATTCCTCTTTTTTCGATGTTTATGACTTCCGTCAGTCTTGCAGTGGCCTCTATTCCTGAATCTTTACCTGCGGTTGTTACGATCATGCTCTCCCTCGGTGTCCAACGTATGGTAAAAAAGAATGCCATTATCCGAAAACTTCCTGCCGTGGAAACTCTCGGAAGTGCCACCTATATCTGCTCTGACAAAACCGGCACTCTTACCGAAAACCGCATGCGTGTAACAAAAATGTTTTCCAAAAAGGAATCCGTTTCTTTTCCAAATCCGGAACTTATGGCACTTTTATGCAATAACGCCACAGAAGAATTTGGCGAAGCTACGGAAACTGCTTTACTGCACCACGCACTTGAAAAAGGAATGTCCGTTTCCTTGCGGAACAACTATCCCCGCATCTATGAGATTCCGTTCGATTCCTCACGAAAATGTATGACGACGGTACATAAACTTCCGGGAAGTGATTCTTTCCTTGTCATAACCAAAGGTGCTTTTGATGTTCTTCTCAAAAAATGCCGCCTTTCTCCTGCAGAAAAGGCATCCTTTTCATTACAACATGAATACATGGCAAAAAACGCCCTTCGTGTTCTGGCTGTTGCCTATAAGATCATCCCGTCAAGTTCCCTGCTGCCTTCATCCCTTGAGGAAGATCTGCAGCTGTCTGCTCTTTTCGGGATGATGGATCCTCCCAGAAAAGAAGTCCGCGATGCCGTTCTCTTATGCCGCACTGCCGGCATTACTCCTGTTATGATCACAGGCGACCACAAAAGTACCGCCTGTGCCATTGCCAAAAGCCTCGGAATCCTGCAAAAAGATTCCGAGGCTCTGACCGGCTCTGAAATTGATGACATGAATGAAGAAGAGTTCTGCCGGAACATCAAAAAATATACAGTATTTGCGCGGGTATCTCCTGAACATAAAGTCCGTATTGTAAAAGCATTAAAAAGTCATGGTGAAATTGTTGCCATGACCGGTGACGGGGTCAACGATGCTCCGGCATTAAAAGCTGCTGATATCGGTTGTGCCATGGGTAAAACAGGTACGGATGTTGCAAAAAATGCCGCCGATATGATCCTAACGGATGATAACTTCGCCACTATTGTCTCAGCAGTCAAGGAAGGGCGCGGTATCTATGACAATATAAAAAAATCCATCCACTTTCTTCTCTCCTGCAACATTGGTGAGATCATTACCATTTTTTTTGCAATTCTGTTTCGGATGCCTTCCCCCCTTGCGGCCGTACAGCTGCTCTGGGTCAATCTGATCACCGATTCCCTTCCGGCTCTTGCCCTTGGTACAGAAGCTCCGGAAGAAGACATTATGACCAGATCCCCCATTTCTCCGAAGGACAGTCTCTTTTCCAGGGATCTCATCGTCCGTATTGTAAGTGAAGGGATCCTCATCGGTTCTCTCTCTTTATTTGCGTATGTTGTCGGCAGCAATTATATTGGAAATGCGTGTACCATGGCTTTTGCCGTACTGAGTTTTTCACAGTTGTTCCATGCGTTTAATATGCGCAGCCGCTATTCTCTGTTTCATATAGGGATATTCAGCAATAAAAAAATGGTCTGGTCTTTCCTGATTTGTGCCTTCCTTCAATTTCTTGTCATTACTCATCCCTGGCTTCAGTCATTGTTCCTTGTCAATTCCATGACTTCGCTACAATGGCTTGTTGTCACTGCCTGCTCCATTGCACCCGTTGTTTTTGTCGAACTTCAAAAATTTTTTTCCTCTCATCTTTCTTCTTAATGAAACTGCCGGGCAACCCCGGCAGTTTTTCATCTTCCTCTCAAAAGTTCTTCTTCAATCGCTGTCAGACGGTTATATTTTGCCGTCCGCTCTCCTCTGCATGGTGCTCCCATTTTTACGTACGGTGTTGAAAAACCGACGGCCAGATCCGCAATGACCGTATCCTCCGTTTCTCCGCTTCGATGTGACAATATTGTTGTATATCCCGCTTCCTTTGCCGTCTGTATTGCTTCCATCGTTTCCGTAAATGACCCTATCTGATTCGGTTTTATCAGGATCGCATTTCCGGCCTTTCGCCGGATTCCTTCCAAAAGCCGTGCCTGATTTGTCACGAACAGATCGTCTCCGATCAGCATTACCTTATCGCCCAGCCGTTGTGTCAGTTCCGACCATCCCTCCCAGTCTTCCTCATCTAGCGGATCTTCCAACGACAGGATCGGATAGTTGTCGATCAGTTCCTCGTAATAATCGATCAGACTCTTTGTCGTATGAGAAATTCCCTGCTTTTTTAAAAAATAACAGCCCTTTCTTCCTTCTTTATCCTTCCATTCTGATGCGGCAATGTCCAAAGAAAGCATGAATTGGCCTTCCCTTCCTGCAGAATATCCTGCGTCTGCTATCGCCTCCAGCAAAAGATCCAGTACTGCTTCATCCGAAGACAGATCCGGTGCAAATCCGCCTTCATCTCCGACCGAAGTAGAAACACCCCACGTTTTCAGCAGTTTTTTCAATGACTGATACACTTCTGCACACCATCGCATTCCTTCTGCAAATGCGTGTTCCTTGAGTTTCCGCATTCCTACTGGAACGATCATAAATTCCTGAATATCTATATTGGCATCCGAATGTGCCCCTCCGTTTATTACATTCATCATCGGCACAGGCATATGATCTGCCGTCAATCCACCGACATAACGGTATACCTGTTCTTTCTTATATGCTGCTCCTGCTTTTACCGTTGCCAGAGATACCGCTAAAATTGCATTAGCTCCGAATCTCGACTTTACTTTTGTTCCATCTGTGCTGCACAAAATGTGGTCGATTCGGTGCTGATCCAATGCATCGTTTCCTTTCAATGCCACACAAAGTTCATTCTGAATCACTGCTACTGCTTTACGTACGCCTTTCCCTCCATACCTTCCCGGATCCCCGTCACGCAATTCCCACGCTTCATACTCTCCGGTCGACGCACCCGATGGTGTCATTGCACGTCCTGTTGCTCCGTCAGAAAGGAACACTTCTGCTTCTACCGTCGGATTTCCTCTTGAGTCAAGCACTTCCCTTGCCCGTATCTCGCTGATGCTGCTGTCTCTTTTCATTTTCCTTCCACCTTTTTCATTTTTTAATGAGTATACCCTTTTCTCCTGCAAAAAAAACAGATCGCCGTAAAATATTACAACGATCTGTCTCTGCTTGATTTTCCCTATATCAGACTTTGCGCATCAGTTTCTTCGTCACACAACTTGCTTTATTGATAAAACGCACATCCGTGCCAAAACGAATTTCTATTACTTTTACGTCTGAATTATCAAATACAACACCTTTTCCGAAATATTCGTGATAAACCAATTCTCCCGGAATCAGGTTATCGATCTCTTCTTTTAATATTTCTTTTTCTTTCAGGCTCTCCGATAACTTCTTCAGTTCATCCTGCTTTTTCTTTTCTTCTGCCGGATCATAGAAACGGGAACGCTCCATCATTTCCTCATTGACCAGACGTGCATGCTCTTTTCTCGCAAGCAGATCCGCATCAGCCTCATAAGACGGTTTCTGTCTGACTGCCGTCTCTTTTACAGGTTCTTCCGGCTTTTCTTCCGCATTTTCTTTCAGTGCTTCCCCTGCTTTCTTCTCTTTCTTTAACTGCATCTTCCTTAAACTGTCAATTTTTTCGGAAGTCTCTGTCTTTACGGTATCCATTTTCTTTTTTATCACATAAAGATAAATACCGGCAGCAAGCAAAAGCAGCAACATGACTAAGCCTATCGCCGTCATTGCCTTGGAAGTTCCGTTGCTCTTTGGAGCCTCGGTCGGCATCGGCACCGGTGTATCTGTCGGTGTCGGAATTTCTGTCGGTGTCGGGTCTGGTGTCGGTGTCGGAGTTTCTGTCGGCGTCGGTGTCGGTATCGGTACCGCTGTCTGTTCCGTCAGTGTCACATATTTTGCACGTACATATCCATGATATTCTGTTTCGTCTTCAACCCAACGTACCTCATACCATAAATATCCGTCTTTGGAAGTTCCGGAAGCCATGACGGCAACCAGATCACCATCCATCAGGACAATCTTGTTTCCGTTCACCTCAAGCTGTTCATACCCCGCCCCAAATCCGGTACGTACATTCAAAACATCTACATTTACTTTACCGACATAAGCTTCTGCCACAATCGTCTCTTCCGTTGCTTTAAACGTCGGCTCTTTTTCTGCATAAACTGTTGTTTCAGAAATTCCTGCCACTGCAAGTACAAAGCAGACAGCCAGTATCCGCTTTTTTATCTGTTTTACCCCATTATTTTTGATCTGTCCCATACAGCCTCCTTACCCTGCAATCCTTCGTTTGAATCATTTTTCGCAAATTGCGCCATTACATGCGTTCCGGCGCATAAAATCCGAGAATATCGATACAGGTTTCCAGCAAATGCAGCACCAATGTGATCAGTGCGATCCATTCTTTCTGCTTTTTCTTATCCTCTTCACTCATGATCTTATTGGCATGATAAAATCCATTGAATGCATTTGCCATTTCATAGATGTACTGACAGATCTTATGCGGTGCCATTTCTGCATAAGCATGAGAAATCACATCGTTAAACTTTGCAGCGGTCAGCATCAGATCCACTTCTGCCGCTCCGTATGTTCTCTCCGCCTCTGCTGAATTTTCTGTCTTGTCTTCCAATTCTTCATATTTTGCAAGGATTGACTTGATTCGTACCATGGTATATAAAATGTATGGTCCGGTATTTCCCTCAAAAGAAGTAAATCGGTCAATGTCAAAAATATAATCTTTAGCCGCCTGGTTGGAAAGGTCTGCGTACTTTAATGCTGCAAGACCGACTGTCTTTGCGATTGCTGCAGCTTCTTCCGCTTCCATTTCACGTCCGGACATTACCTTCTTATATACTTCTTCATTTACACCGGAAATCAGATTTTCAAGACGCATCACGCCGCCGTCTCTTGTCTTAAACGGCTTCCCGTCTTTTCCGTTTACGGTACCGAAACCAAGAAATACTAAATCTTTTTTCACAGGCAGGATGCCGCATTTCTTTGCTGCGCGGAATACCTGTGTAAAATGGAGTTCCTGCCGCTTATCTGCGACATAAATATAGCGATCCGGGTCAAAATCTCTTTCTCTCTGAATGATGGTGGCAAGATCCGTTGTCTCATAAAGTGCAGCTCCGTCCGATTTTCTTACAATACAAGGAGGCAGTTCTTTGGTATCCGTCTCTTCTGCGATATCCACCACAAGAGCACCCAAACTTTCTCTTGCAAATCCCTTTTCTTCCATATTGCGGATCATATCCGGAATAAACGGCTGTGCATCACTTTCTCCCAGCCACAAGTCAAAAGAAACATCCAGATTTCCATAGTTCTTTTTCAGATCTTCTACCGATACATTCAATATATGCTTCCAAAGGGCAATATATGGCGCATACCCTTCCTGCAGCTTTGCAGTTGCAGTCTGCGCCCTTTCTTTAAATATCTCATCCGTTTTCGATTTTGCACTTCCGCACGGATATATCTCCTCCAGCTCACCGATCGTAAACGGAGCATTTTCCGGATAAGCACCGGTATAACTCTCGTCAAAGTAGCAAAGTTCCGGCTGACGGTCTCTCAATTCCTCAATGATCTGTCCCATCTGAAGTCCCCAGTCGCCCAGATGCACATCTCCGATCACTTCACTTCCGGCAAAACGGCAAAGTCTTTTTATGCTTTCTCCGATCACTGCAGAACGCAAATGTCCGATATGTAAAGGTTTTGCCACATTCGGTCCGCCATAATCCACGATGATCTTCTGTCCTGCTGCCTGTTCCTCATAACCATATTTTTCCGACTGTACCATTTCTTCCAGATACAATGCCAGATATTTAGGACATACTTTTATATTAATAAATCCGGGTGCAATTGCCACTACTTCAGAAAACAGTTTCTTATCCACTTTTTCTGCTACTTCCTGTGCGATCATGATCGGTGCTTTCTTATATTCTTTTGCCGCTGCCATCGCGCCATTACACTGATACTGACACAGATCCGGTCGGTTCGATACCGTTGCCTGTCCGTATTTTTCATCATATCCACAGTCTCTAAATGTCTGCCTTAACTCGTTGCTGATGATGTCGATTAATGTTTTCATGACATCCCTCCATCTCTTTCAATAAATAATATATCGTGCTCTAATCCACTCTCCATGTTATCACACAGTTGTAGAAAAAACAATAGAAATTTTCCGGGAACACCGCATAAAAAAAGGAACCGGACACTTTCGCCCGATCCCTCTGACTTTTTCATTTATTCTTCCGGCATGAGGATTCCTGCGATAATGTAAACAAGAATAGCCGTTCCGCAGGAACAAAGACCAAGTAATACTGCAAGGAGACGCACCACGGTGGCATCGAGGTTCAAATATTCACCAAGACCTCCGCAAACACCCATGAGTTTCTTATCTGTAGCAGATCTCTTTAACTTCTTCATATAATTGTCCTCCCTATGTAATATACTCTTCGGATACTTGCATTCTACTATAATTTTTCACTTCTTTCAACCTCTTTGAAAAATTTTAATCAAATTCCAATACTTATCTACTCTGTATCCTGTTCACATTTTTGATCAGGACTGAGATCGTTCCATCCTGATTTGTGATAAATTCTACATGCCGCCGATTATTGTATTCTTCCATCGGTATATTGATCTCAATCCCTGAATCCGTCACAAGAAACTGTTTTTCGAACTTTTTTGTTGTTTTTTCATTCTTTACATGGATTTCCTCTTTCGGCAATTTGTATTTTTCCAGCTTTTCCACAAATTCTTCTTTGATCTCCGGAACAGTGCCATACAATTCCTCTCCGATCTCTTCGGCTCTCAGGCTTCCCTGTTCTGCATAAGAATTATGGATTACACTTTTGGCTTCCATCTTTTTCTCGAAATCATCTTCAAAATATTTATTATTGATCTGCTCCACTGCCTTTGTCACAAGTTCCAGTTTCGTCTTCTGTGACATTTTGGCATGGCACTGCAAAAATACTTCAGAAAGATAGTTCACTTTGCTCCCGTTTATCTCCGCCTTTTTTTCAACAAGACGAACCGAATGGTCAGCAAGGGAAATGATCACTGCTTCGGAAAGTTTTCCGTTGCCGGGTAATGCACAACATTGTTTCATGATATCATTGTTATTACCGTCTGTTTCATTTAAAGAGGTATAATGCATATACACATCTTTATAATTCATCTTAAGGACTGCCAGATACAGTTCCGCTCCTGTCTGATACGTCACAAAAAACACATCTGCCGGAGGGATTGAAGGATTTGCATTCATAATGGCATACAATATCTCTGACAGTTTTTTTGTCGTTTCCGTCATCGTTTCTTCTGAAAAATCCCTGATGGTCCGAAACACCTCCGACTCTTCTTCATCAAAGACACAGTTTTTAAGGTCATCACCTGAAATGACTTTATAAATATGTTCCCGCAAAAAATCATTCCGATCCGGTGTCAGCTCCAGAAAAGAATCTGACAGCACCGGCATTCCTACCGTTGAATCCAAAATATGGAGAATGGCTCTTCGAATTATGATCTCATCTTTTTCCATACTCTTTTACCTTTGCTTTCTTTTTATTCTTTTATTCACATTTTCGCGCAAAAGCGTATAAAGTGTCGACATCAGCGGTATAAAAACAAGCATGCCTACAATACCGAACATACTTCCGCCAACAGAAACTGCTACCAGCACCCAAAGTGCAGGAAGTCCCACAGAACTGCCGACCACTCTCGGATATATCAGGTTCCCTTCTATCTGCTGAAGTATCAGGAACAGGACAACAAATCCGATTGCCTTCATCGGACTGATCATAAGGATCAGAAATGCTCCGATGACACACCCGACAAAAGCTCCGACGATCGGTATCAGTGCCGTAAATGCGATCAGCACTCCGATCATCACAGCATATGGCATACGGAATATCGTCATGGCAATCACAAACATAGAGCCTAGAATAACGGCTTCCAGACACTGCCCCGTAATAAATTTTGAAAAATTATGATTGCAGAGTGCTAAGATCCGAACTGTTTTGGCAGCAACCGTTTTGGGGAGATATGCCGCAAGCAATTTCCTCGACTGACGGATCAGGCGTTCCTTCCCTGCCAGAACATAAACAGCAAACACCACTGCAATGATTCCGTCAAACAAAAATGTGGCAATGCCGCCTACCAGACCAACCGTTGCACTGAAGATATTGGTCAGACCTTCCTTGAAAAATGCAGTGATATAGCTGATCACCGTATTCCAGTTTAATGACAGATTTTCCAGATTTGCAATGTCATCTCTTAATGTCGGATACTGATCCACCAGTTTTTCCAGAGCAACTACAATACGGTTAAAGAATGCCGGTCCTACCGTGCCAAGTTCCATCAATGTCTGTGTCATTTGCGGAACTACCATCCAGATTACGATCGCCATGATCAACAGGACAAATAAAATGGCAAGAAGAATACTGAGTGCCCTTCTGACTCCCTCAGTCTTTTTCCCTTTCCACCGGAAGAAAAGTTTATTTTCAATAAACCTCATCGGCAAATTTAACACAAATGCAATCGCACCACCGACCAAAAATGGTGACAGCATCTTAAACACTGCCAATATAACTGCAAGGACTTCTTTACTGTAAATAACGCCAAGACATACCAAACCTGCAAATAAGATCAAACTCCGCACGGTCCGTACCTTTTCTTTTTCCTCCATATAGATTTCCCGCTCCTTTACTGCTGTTATTTCTTCTTATTGAATACAAAAAGTTTACTGAAAATGTAATTCAGAATGATCACCGCAACTGCAACCACTGCCTTCATGATCAGGTTTGGTCCGTGCAGGATATCTACCAAAAGAAACATTCCGATTTCCTCTATAACAAAAGTTACCACCCTCGCTCCAAAGAACTTAACGATCTTTTTCGTTTCCTCAGCAGCCTGTTCCGCTTTTTCAAGGAACACCCACCTTGCATTGACAACATACGCAAATGCTACGGCAACTACCCAGGCAATGGCATTGGCAATCAGATTCTCAATGGACAGCATATTACAAAAAACATGATATGCCACAAAATTTACAATTGTCGTACTGACCCCTGCGATGGCATAAGTTATCGTTTCCCGATTCACAAACATTTTCCACAACCTTTTAATTTTTTCCATAGTACTTCTCCTTTATTCCTAACCTTTAACATACTTATATCAGTATACCTTACATTTTCTGAATTCTCAAGAATGCATTTGAATTTTCTGATATTTTTAATATTTTCAGATTGCGTCCACCCGATTTTGTGCTATACTGGACTTAAGAATCATGATATCCACAGTTATGAGGAGGGGCTGCTTATGCGAGAAAAATACGGTAACTATTTTAGATGGGCAATCACGATAATTTCAGTGATTGCATTTGGGATTCTGTTTTTCTTTTTTATTTTCCGACTGGGTGATGTCATTGCTTTTTTGAGCAAAGTCATCGGCATCCTTACTCCTATTATACTCGGAGCTGTCATTGCCTATCTGCTGAATCCATTGGTTAAGCAATTCAACAAATGGTTTATCGCGTTTTTTTCCTTTTGCAATATTCCGCCTAAAGTTTCCCGATTTATTGCAAAGACCCTGTCCATCCTTCTTGCTCTCGGACTTCTGCTTACCGGGATTACCTTGCTCCTATATCTGGTCATTCCTGAATTATACAGCAGCATTTTAAAACTTGCCGGAGATTTCCGTTCCTACATCAATATCATCTACGACTGGGTCAACGGACATCTGGAGAACAACCCTGAACTGCTCAGCTATGTAAAAACATACCTGGAATCTTTCACGACCTTAGTATACGACTGGGTAAATAATAAACTGCTCTTCCAAATGCAGTCTTTGATGTCCGGACTGACCCTGGGCATCTTCGGTGTTGCAAAACTTGCTACTAACGTTTTTGTTGGCATCATCGTTTCCATTTATCTGTTGGTAAGCAAAGATCGTTTTGTCGGTCAGATAAAAAAACTGCTCTATACCCTCGGCAGCCCGGAACGTGTCAATGTTTTTCTTTCCATTACACGCCAGGTCGATAAAATTTTTGGTGGCTTTATTTCCGGAAAAATCATTGATTCCGCCATCATCGGCATTCTTTGCTTTATTGGTGTTTCCATCTTAAAGATGCCATATCCGCTGCTTTTGAGCGTCATTGTCGGAGTTACCAACGTCATACCTTTTTTCGGTCCGTATATCGGTGCGATCCCCTGTGCTTTTCTCGTTCTTTTGGTAAGTCCTTCAAAATGCCTGATTTTCCTGATCTTTATCCTTGCATTACAGCAATTAGACGGAAATCTGATCGGTCCTGCCATTTTGGGCGATTCTACAGGCTTGTCCCCTTTTTGGGTCGTTGTATCCATTTTAGTCGGTGGCGGGTTATTTGGATTTTTCGGAATGCTCCTTGGGGTTCCGACCTTTGCCGTATTTTACTATCTTGTAAAGACATTTTCCGAATACCATTTAAAAAAGAAGGGACTTCCTACTTCTTCTCTTGCTTATTGCCGTCTGGAAAGCATTGACCCGGATACCGGGACCTTTATCTTTCTGAAAAAACATACATCCAAACGGAAAACGCAGAATTTTGGTCTGATGGAAGCTCTTGAAAAAGCATCTTCCGGTGCAAAGCGTGATAAGAAACCTTCTTCGGAAAAATCCAATTCTTCGGATACTCCTCCTGACAATACATGATCTGCGTACTAAAAAGGCTGCCTTTCTCATTCATAGGCAGCCTTTAATTTTTGCAATGCTTTCTTTTCTATTCTGGAGACATAACTTCGTGAAATGTGCAGTTTCTCTGCAATTTCCCTCTGCGTAGTTTCCGGATTTCCGTTCAGTCCAAACCGAAGTACAAGTATCTCCTGTTCTCTTTCTGTCAGTATATGTTCCATGTAGCTTTGCAGTTTTTCTAAACTCATTTCTTCTTCAATCTGTTCCAAAATGTCCGCATCTTCTGCAATACAGACATCCAGCAGTCGGATGGTATTCCCGTCTTTATCTGCCCCGATCGGGTCATACAGATACACTTCCTTTGACTGCTTTTTATTTCCACGAAACACCATCAGAAGTTCATTTGCTATCCTCACATAGCGGACTTTCGGATTCTGCCGTTTCTTCGGTCATTGCGGGCGGGTTGGGGAATTCATAATCCCCATCATTATGGAACAGGTACACATGAGCATTTTCGCCGTCCCACACGATTTTACGGATAAAGGTTCTGATGGCGGCACGTTTTTGTTCAACACTATATTCCTCTATATTCTCACCCATTGTAGAAAGCAACTGACGGATAATATCAAATTCGATTTCCGCAAGGTCGTGCTGTTGCATAATCGCTTCAAGCTCGGCAAGACGTTTTTTCAAACCCTCGCCCTTTTCGTGCAGTTCGTCAATTTGCTCCATGATATATTTCTCGGCATTTGTACCTTCCGTTTTTCCGAGTGAAAGAACGAGAGCCTTAATATCTTTTTCGTTTTCCTCAATCTGTGATTTAATCTTTGCAACCTCTGCATCGTAGCCCTCACGATTACCGTTGATACGCTTCTTTGTTTGCGTAATCTGCTTTGCCATATCTGAGCTTTGCTTGCCGAAGCTCTTCACCGTGGCAATGATTTTCGCATCAAGCATATTGCCGTTGGCGTTCTTCATATCGCACACGTGACCACGGCTACGCTCTTTAGTGGTACAGAGATAGGTATAAATAGGTTCACCCGTTGCGGTCAGACGGTCTGACAGCTTCGGACGCATATAATCACCGCATTTTCCACAATAGAGAATTCCCGACAAAAGTGCAACATTACTGCGAGGCTTACGGTAGCTCTTAGATTTGTTTAGCTCCAACTGTTTTTGTACCTGCACCCACATAGCACCGGGGATAACGCCTTTATGTTTACCAACAGAAACAATCCATTCATTCATAGGCTTTTCCTGCGTTGCTTTTCCGGGTCGTTGTAATGTGCGGTTATACGCCATAATGCCGTGCTTGCCGTCAAATGCTTCTTTATCGGAGAAAAGGTCAACATCGTTTTGGGTGAGATAGTTATAGGCGTCATCATCTGCAATCATATAAACGGGGTTAGAAAGAATACCCTTGATGGCAAAACGGGTAAAGGTTTTTCCACGCTTGGTTTTATAATGCCCCTGCATAAGAAATTGGTCTGTTTTGGTAAGCGAGCCTGTTTCGATAAATTTATCGAAAATCAGCTTTACCAAATTAATTTCATCGGGGATAGTTTTCAACTTACAAGCCTTGCGGGTC
>CAZWCZ010000002.1:0-56247 GCA_964632165.1 uncultured Lachnospiraceae bacterium
GTCTTCAGTATGGAATTTAATTTTACAAGTGGAATTTACCTTTTCATTCAAGCGAGTTTTCATGAACTGAAGTGAAAAGTTTCTTTCCGCTTCAGAGGGTTCTCGTGGTACCAATAACCAATATTCACCATCGTTTTTTTACATCCGGACAATATTGTTTTTTTACTGCGGCACGCAGTTCCACATAACATCCGCACGCTCCGCACATCCCGCCAAGCAGTTTTTCACATTCCCTGCAGACAGCAAGT
The DNA here is from genome assembly GCA_964632165.1 of uncultured Lachnospiraceae bacterium. GTDB lineage: Bacteria > Bacillota > Clostridia > Lachnospirales > Lachnospiraceae > SIG299. The sequence goes on from CAZWCZ010000002.1 coordinate 249, forward strand.
CTTCGTTCGTATTCCTCCGGCTGTGTTCTTATCTCCGGTGCCATCCGGCTGATATACTCCTGCATGGTCTGAAACAGTTCGCCCTCATCAAAGTCCCGGATCAGACACTTTTTACAAAATCTCCAGTCTTCTTCTTTCATCTTCCGTTCCCGGCGTCACTTTCTTTATATTTTTTTCGAGCTGCCGTCTCGGGATCATTACCTGATGTCCGCAGCCGTTGCATTTTAAGCGAAAGTCTATCCCGACACGCAGCACTTTCCAATCCCTGCTTCCGCACGGATGCTGTTTTTTTAAGGTCAGTACGTCTCCCAGCTGTATTTCCACGTTTTCTTCCTCCTCTTCCTATTGGATTAACTGTAACATATTAAAAAAAAATATTCAATCATTTCATCTGTTTTTATCCCGGCAGTAACTTTTTTAAAATTTCTCTTGCAATTTCATCCTGCTCGTTGTAATATACTCTTTGCAAGATGTAGTTTTTAAAACTACATAATGTATTTTTGATTAACTTTAAATCTGTTTATTAAATCCGTTAGCTGTCTGCAGGACGATCCGGGCATATGCCGTTTTAAGGATCCGGCGGCAGTTGCCGCATCGAAAGGAGAATACCTTATGTCAAAAGAAACTTTTCGTCAAAACATCCGACAGCCAAAAGATCCGGGCAGTGCACTGACACACTTTTTCGGCATACTGCTTGTCCCTCTTGCCGCCATTCCTCTTCTGATCCGTACTGTGCGCGGAAACCAGCCGTCTGATCTGTTTTCCCTAGGTATATTCGCTCTCAGTATGCTGCTCCTTTATTCTGCCAGCACAATATACCATACCTTTGACCTGTCACCAAAAATCAATCTTCACTTAAAAAAGCTTGATCATATCATGATCTATGTCCTGATTGCCGGTACGTATACTCCGATCTGTCTGATCACATTGCGGGAAAGCAGCGGTTCGTTCCTTTTTCTTCTTGTTTGGGGAGTGGCACTTCTTGGCATTTTGCAGTGTGTCTTTTTTGTTACCTGTCCGAAATGGGTTTCTTCCATCCTCTATATCACAATGGGGTGGCTCTGCATCTTTTCCATTTCCGACATTCTTGCCTCTATGCCGGCGGCTGCATTTGGATGGTTGCTTGCCGGAGGGCTTTTCTATACGGTCGGCGGTATTATTTATGCCTGTAAGTTCCCCGTTTTCAACCGTCTGTATAAAAACTTCGGTTCACATGAAGTCTTTCACTTATTCGTCCTTGCCGGAAGCCTTTGCCATTTCGTTGTTATGTACCTGATTGCTGTTCCTGCAGGCACTTTTTCCTAAAAGGAACGCAGACGGCAAAAAGGAATGTTCCGGAAAAAAATCTTTCCGGAACATTCCTTTTCTTTTTGGCATACAATATGTCAGTTGGTACATAAAAAATTCAGCGGTCGGCTTTTCTTACCGTCAGTCCTCTTTCCGGAATTTTCCCCGGATCCGAACATGTACCAGCTCTACCGACCGCTTTTTGCATAAATTTTCTTTATTATTCTTTCAACAGCTCCGTCGGGTCAATGCTGACTCCGTCTTCCAACACCTGAAAATATACGTTTGCCCCTTCTTCGATGTAATACCTGGTAGGCTCAGCTACCGTTCCGACACAGGCTCCTTCTTCCAACACATCTCCAACCTTCAGATCTCCGGTCTCCAGCTGCCCGTAAATAAGCTGTGTATTGTTGCCAACGGCAAGTGTTACTGTTCTTCCGGTTCTCACATCCTCATCAATGGCAATGACCACGCCTTTTGCTGCTGCCAGCACCGAAGTTCCGACTTCCGCAGAGATCACGATCGCTTCACTTGTTGCAAACTGATCCAGCGTAGTAAAATATACTCCATGATCCGGGCTGTAGGGAATCAGTACCGTTCCGCGAACCGGCCACTTCAGTCCGTTTTCTTTATGATAAGTCAGCAGTTCCGCGATCACCTGAGGACTGAGGACTTCTGTCTTTTTGTCCTCTTCCGGCTCTTCTGCCGTCTGCGTCCTGTCGCCATCCGTTACTTCCGGCGGCACTTCAGTCTTCGTATCGTCCGCCTTTTTGGCATCCTCTGCCGGATCCTTATTGTCTGCCGTCTGCACCTTATCTCCGTCTGTCACTTCCGGCTGCTCTGCCACATCCGCTTTCGTTCCATCCTCTGTCCCCGGTTTATTTTCTTTCTGAGGATCTGTTTCCTCCGGTTTTTCTGCCAGATATTCTCCTTCTGCTCCGGATGGTTCTTTTTCATTCAGATCCACCAGCTGATCCGGAGTTTTCTCTTCCTCTTCGTCCTTTAGGCTTAATGCCCCAACCGTTGTGACTGCAGCAATGCAAAAGATACCCACACCGACCAGTGCGCGTTTTCTGACTACATCATTGAACTTATTCACATTAATCCCGCCTTTCTTTTTGCCTCCTTTTAGTACTGTTCCTAGTCTGCTCCGGATCGCAAAATTTTATGCGGGATTTTTTATAAAGCAAAACTGCTTATTTGTTTAATGTTACCTTGGTAAGATGCCAGATGTCCTGCACGTACTCTTCGATCGTACGGTCCGCAGAGAACTTTCCGCTCTTTGCAATATTGATCAGTGCCGACTTTGCCCAGCCCATTTCATCACGATATTTTTCTTCAATGCGTTTTTGTGCTTCCGCATAAGACACAAAGTCTTTCAAAATAAAGTACTGGTCTGCCGGCTCACTGCCGTTGCTGTGCAGCAGGGACTCATACAGTTCACGGAATCTCTCGGTATCTTCCGGAGAATACGTTCCGTCGATCAGCTGTGTCATTGCCATGCGGATATCGGTATTGGTATTATAAATTTCTCTCGGACGATATTCTCTATTATGCTCATAAGCAATTACTTCATCCGCAGAAAGACCGAAGATCACTTCGTTTTCAATGCCTGCTTCTTCCACGATCTCCACATTTGCTCCATCCATGGTGCCAAGTGTGATCGCACCGTTTAACATGAACTTCATGTTTCCTGTTCCGGAAGCTTCTTTACTTGCCGTAGAGATCTGTTCCGAAACATCCGCAGCCGCAAAAATGAGTTCTGCATTGGAAACACGGTAATTTTCAATAAAAACAACTTTGATCTTTCCCCGGATCGAAGCATCGTTGTTGACCACATCTGCCACGCTGTTGATCAGCTTGATGATCGCCTTGGCACGGCGATAACCTGCCGATGCCTTTGCACCGAAAATGAACGTCCGCGGATAAAAAGGCATATCCGGATTTTTCTTGATCTCGTTATACAGATACATAACATGCAAAATGTTCAGGAACTGTCTCTTGTATTCATGAAGACGTTTTACCTGCACATCAAAAATAGAGCGCGGATCCACTTCTATCCCATTATGTTCCTTAATATATTTTGCCAGTCTGACCTTATTCTGATACTTAATGTTCTGGATCTCATGCAGAGACTTCTCATCATCTGCATAGACCATCAGTTTTTCCAAATGAGACAGATTGGTGATCCAGTCATCACCGATCTTATCCGTGATCCATCCGGCAAGCAGCGGATTGGCATGCAGCAGGAATCTTCTCTGCGTAATACCGTTTGTCTTATTATTGAATTTTTCCGGCCACAGTTCATAAAAATCCTTTAACTGCTCTTTTTTCAGAATTTCCGTATGCAGGGCAGCAACACCGTTGACGGAGAAACCGGCAACGATCGCCAGATTTGCCATGCGCACCTGTCCGTTATATACGATCGCCATCTTCTGTACCTTGCTGTAATCGTTCGGATATTTTTCCTGCAAGAGGATAAGGAAGCGGCGGTTGATCTCTTCTACGATCTGATAGATCCTCGGAAGCAGTCTGGAAAACAGTTCCAACGGCCATTTTTCCAGGGCTTCTGCCATGATCGTATGGTTTGTGTAAGCACAGCATTTGTTGGTAATTTCCCATGCCTCTTCCCAGGTCAGGAAATATTCATCCAAAAGGATCCTCATCAACTCTGCCACGGTCACGGTCGGATGGGTGTCGTTTAACTGGAAGCACACCTTCTCATGCAGTTTCCTGATATCATCATGCGTCTCCATATATTTGGACACGGCACGCTGTATGCTTGCAGATACAAAGAAATACTGCTGCTTTAAACGGAGTTCCTTTCCTGCATAGTGATTGTCGTTCGGATAGAGCACTTCACAAATGGTCTTTGCCAAGTTTTCCTGTTCTACCGATTTTAAATAGTCACCTTTATCAAAATGATCTAAATTAAAGTCATTGATCGCTTCTGCATCCCAGATACGCAGGGTATTGACAATACCATTGCCGTATCCGAGTACCGGAAGATCATATGGAACTGCCATGACCGAATTATAATTTTCCTGTATGAAACGGTCTCTGCCGTTCTCATCACGCACCATCTTGACATAGCCGCCGAATTTAACTTCTACTGCATATTCTGCACGCTTTACTTCAAACGGATTTCCGTGTTTTAACCAGTTGTCCGGCTTTTCCACCTGGAATCCGTCCTTGATCGCCTGCTTGAACATGCCGTATTTATACCGGATCCCACATCCGTAAGCAGGATATCCAAGAGAGGACAGGGAATCCAGGAAACACGCAGCCAGACGTCCCAGACCGCCGTTTCCGAGTGCTGCATCCGGCTCTTCATCTTCCAGTGTGTCCAGATCCAGACCGATCTCCTCCAGCACTTCCTTTACCACCGGCTGTGCCTTCATATTGATGATATTGTTTCCGAGGGCACGCCCCATCAGAAATTCCATGGAAAGGTAATAGACCGTCTTTACATCCTCTTTTTCATAAGTTTTATGTGTGTCCATCCACATATCAATGATATAATCCTTCAATGCGTAGGACACCGCCTGAAACAGCTGCTGTCTGGATGCCTCCTCAATGTCCTTGCGATAAAGCATCTTCATATTTGCCGCAATTTTCTGTTTCAGCTCTTTTTTTGTTATTTCCATCTCTTTTCTCCCATCTTAACTTGGTTTTCTTTCGTTACAGACGTTTTACCCCGATCACGACATTCTCTCCGTTCAGGTTCCATTCCTTTGTAATACCGTCCGTCTCTCCGGTCACCACTTCATCTGCCAGAACGACAGATGCGATCTCATCTGCATTTTTTGCCGTCAATGCTTCCATTTTTGCATTTCCGGACACATAAACCCGGATGTGATCCATTACTTCAAAATCCGCATCCTTTCTCATGGTCTGTACCTTAGAGATCAGTTCTCTTACAAAACCTTCTTCGATCAGCTCTTCTGTCAGATTTGTATCAATGACTACCGTAATGCCATGGTCTTCATCCGATACAAATCCTTCCTTCTGTGCCGACTCGATCAGCAGATCTTCCACGGCAAGCTCTTCTTTCGTTCCGTCTACCGACACGGTAACCTTTCCGGTTTCTTTTAAGGAATCCATTGCCGCATTGCCGTCAAGCGAAGCTAAAGTTTCCCTCAGCGCGTTCAGCCGGCTGCCAAATCTCTTTCCTAATGTCTTCAGCTGCGGTTTAAAGGTATACGAAGTAAAGGAGCTCACATCCTCAGTAAATACCACTTCCTTGACATTCAGTTCTTCTGCCACGATCTCACGGAAAAATTCCGGAAGTTCCTGTTCTGCCTTCACATACATATGAGCCAGTGGCTGACGCTGTTTCAAATTTGCCGTATTTCTGCAGGAACGTCCAAGGACAACGATCTGAAGTACTTCTTCCATTTCTTCTTCCAGCTTTTTATCGATCATGCTCTCATCGGCGATCGGAAAATCACACAGATGTACGCTTTCCGGTGCTTCAGGATCGAGGCTGCAGACCAGATTACGATAAATGTCTTCTGTCATAAACGGAATCATCGGTGCTGCTGTTTTTGCGATCGTCACAAGTGCCGTATACAGCGTCATATACGCATTGATCTTATCCTGCTCCATTCCTTTTGCCCAGAAACGTTCTCTGCCTCTGCGGACATACCAGTTGCTCATTTCATCGACAAATTCCTGCAGTGCTCTTGCCGCTTCCGGAATACGGTAATGATCCAGATTCTCATCCACTGCTTTTACCGTGGAATGCAGCTTGGAAAGCAGCCATTTATCCATTACCGGCAATTTATCATATTCCAATGTATATTTTGTCGCATCAAAGTTATCAATATTCGCATAAAGTACAAAAAATGCATACGTATTCCAAAGTGTACCCATGAACTTACGCTGACCTTCCTGTACTACTTTGCCATGGAAACGGTTTGGAAGCCATGGTGCGGAATTGATGTAAAAATACCAGCGGATGGCATCTGCGCCATAAGTTTCCAGTGCTTCAAACGGATCTACGGCATTTCCTTTGCTCTTACTCATCTTCTGTCCGTTTTCATCCTGAACATGACCGAGTACGATAACATTTTCATAAGGTGCCTTATCAAACAGCAGTGTGGATTCTGCCATCAGGGAATGGAACCATCCTCTGGTCTGATCTACTGCTTCCGAAATAAACTGTGCCGGGAACTGTTGTTCAAACACTTCCTTATTTTCAAACGGATAATGATGCTGTGCAAACGGCATTGCACCGGAGTCAAACCAGCAGTCCAGCACTTCCGGCACACGGGTCATTTTGCCGCCGCATTCCGGACAGTTCAACGTGATCTCGTCAATATACGGGCGATGGAATTCTACTGTTTTTGCCTTTTCGTTTCCGCTCATCTGGACCAGTTCTTCTCTGCTTCCGATACAGTGTCTGTGTCCGCATTCACATTCCCAGATATTTAGCGGAGTCCCCCAGTAACGGTTTCTCGAGATTGCCCAGTCCTGGATATTTTCCAGCCAGTTGCCGAAACGTCCCTTACCGATCGATTCCGGGATCCAGTTTACCGTGTTATTGTTGCGGATCAGCTGTTCCTTCACTGCTGTTTCTCTGATATACCAGGATTCTCTTGCGTAATAGATCAAAGGAGTATCGCATCTCCAGCAGTGCGGATAACTGTGTTCAAACTTCGGAGCTTCATATAATAATCCTTTTTCTGTCAGATCATTTAATACAAGCGGATCTGCCTTCTTGACAAAGATACCGGCATATGATGTTTCTGCCGTCATCTCACCCTTACCGTCCACAAGCTGTACGAACGGAAGGTCATAATTCTTTCCTACCTTGGCATCGTCTTCACCAAAAGCCGGTGCAATATGGACAACGCCGGTTCCGTCGGTCAGCGTTACATAGCCGTCGCAGGTCACATAATGTGCTTTCTTTCCCTGCTTTGCAATGATTCCGTCTGCAAAATCAAACAGAGGTTCATATTCCTTAAACTCAAGTTCTTTCCCTGTAAAGCGTTCAAGTACCGTATATGCCGGCTGTGCTTCCACGCCGTTTTCCGGATCTGCCTTTACGGCAAGTCTTCCAAGCACTGTTTTGCACAGTGCCTCTGCCATATAATACGTATATCCGTCTGCCGCCTTGACACGGACATAAGTTTCGTCCGGATTGACACAAAGTGCCACATTGGAAGGCAGGGTCCAAGGAGTGGTTGTCCATGCAAGGATGTACGCATCTTCTCCTTTTACCTTAAACCGTACAATTGCAGAACGTTCTTTGACATCTTTATAGCCCTGTGCTACTTCTGCACTCGATAACGGAGTGCCGCAGCGCGGGCAGTAAGGTACGATCTTAAATCCTTTATACAGCAGTCCCTTGTCCCAGATCCGGCGGAGTGCCCACCATTCCGATTCAATATACTCGTCGTGATAGGTAACATACGGATGTTCCATGTCTGCCCAGAAGCCGACCGTGCCGGAGAAATCCTCCCACATGCCCTTGTATTTCCAGACGCTCTCTTTACATTTACTGATAAACGGTTCCAGACCATATGCCTCGATCTGGTCTTTTCCGTTGATGTCAAGCATCTTTTCCACTTCGATCTCTACCGGAAGACCGTGCGTATCCCAACCTGCTTTTCTCGGTACCATGTACCCTTTCATCGTACGGTATCTCGGGATCATATCCTTAATGACACGGGTCAGTACATGACCGATGTGCGGCATACCGTTTGCTGTCGGCGGCCCGTCATAAAAGGTATAGGTCTTTCCCTGTTTTCTTGCTTCGATACTTTTTTCAAAAATTCCTTCTTCTTTCCAGAAAAGTTCTACCGCTTTTTCACGGTCCACAAAATTCATATTTGTATCGACTTTCTTGTACATTCCGCTTTCCTCCTGTTTCATAAAAATAAATTACATAAAAAAACAGGCTCTGCTCCCTGCAAACGGGACGAAGAGCCTGATCATCGTTATACCACCCATTCGCGTACGATTCCGGCACACGGCTGCAGTTTCCTGCTGCTGTCTGATACTGCCAAAACTTATACCCTATCCATATAACGGTGGAACCCGGCCCAGCCTACTGAAGAATCCCGTTCGACCTGCAACTCAGAAGTGATCTTCCCCGTTCCCTACTCACAGCCGGCTCACACCATCCCGGCTTCGCTGTGCTTTTCAGCAGCGGATACTGTCTTCCTCTATGTTTTTCCCATGTTCCTATCTTATAACTAAAATTGCGGAAAGTCAACGAAAAACTTACGTTTTCATTTGTATAAAAACGGAATCTGTGCTATATTGGTCGTTATGAAGCAATTATGATTGTATTCCCGTGTTTCACGGTATCGACAATAGAAATGAGGAATAGTATGTTACAAAAAAGAACTGGATTGATCAGCTGTATGATGATACTCGGACTTTGCTCCTTCTGTGCCTGCACCTCAGGTTCCGCGCACACCGCGAACCCGACTTCGGTTCCCGGAGTTTCCATGACAGGCACTCCTACAGATGCCGTTGCTCCGTCGCCTACGGTTTTGCCGACCTCAACGCCAACACCAACCGTTACCCCGACGCCTACCGCCACTCCGACGCCGACAGCAACACCGACACCTACCGCCACTCCGACACCGACGGCAACTCCTACGCCGATCCCTACGGTTCCGTCTGCTCCGGTTACCGTAAATACAGACCTTACGACCACCACATTTCTCGTGAACCGTGATCATCCTCTTTCGGATGATTACGTCCCGGAAGATCTGGTCATTCCGAATATCCCGTTCAGTTTTTCAAGCAGAACCGACGAAAAGCGCACCTTGAAAAAAGTAGCCGCGGATGCCCTGGAAGAGCTCTATCAGACGGCATTAAGCGAAGCCGGCCTGAAGATTTACGGTGTTTCCGGCTATCGTTCTTACGACCGTCAGTACACCATTTACGGTACTAACCTGATCACAAAGGGAGTTTCCCATACCAATCTCTATTCCGCCGCGCCGGGTACCAGCGAACATCAGACCGGCCTTGCCATCGATGTTTCCTGTGCCTCCATTGGATATGCACTGAACAATAGTTTCGCTTCTACCAAAGAAGGAAAATGGTTAAAAGAGAATGCCTGGCGTTTTGGCTTTATCCTTCGTTATCCAAAAGAAAAAGAGCACATTACCGGCTATGCCTATGAACCTTGGCACATCCGTTATGTCGGCATTCCGCTGGCATATTATCTGTATACCAACGATCTGACGCTGGAAGAATATTACGGCTCCCCGTCCTCACAGACACCGGAAGAGCTTTCCGACCTTCCTCTGATCGATGTTTCTACGGAACGTTACGGACAGCTCTATCAGTACACGACAGGAAGAAAAATCTATTTTCAGTCCGACGGCACCGTTTTTCTGGATATCCTGACCGGATTCCCGTATCTGGCACCTGCACTGACCGATCTGCTCGGAGATCCACTCATCATTGACGGCACCACCCTGTATCAGGAAGCAGTGATCGATCCGGACGGCAATGTTGCTCTGGCAGAAGACGGAACTCCGTATTTTAAAAAGCCTTACTATGACACAGACGGAAATCTGTGGCTGGATTACAACGGTTCTCCGATCTACCTGGAACCGCTATGGAACAAAGACGGCACCCTGGCACGGAATGCCGACGGCTCCATCCTTTATACCGAAGTCGTCACGGATGGCCGGGGAAATGTATTTATCACGGAAGACGGCGGTCTCTTACAGAAAGTCCCTCTCCGTACCGAAGACGGTGAACTTACCTTTGATGCCGACGGAAACGTTGTCTTTTATGAACCGTATTCTTCTGCGATCAGCGGTTCCCTGGTTATTGACTACACGACCGGGCTCCCGTTCTTCCCGGATAAATACTATCAGGTTCCTCACAATACTTATCCGCTTCCCGTTGAGGAAGATATCATAACGGAAGGACCTTCCGTAGAAGATACTTTAGACATAGGAGGATTTTATCCATGAGAACATTACTTGTCCTGATCGCACTGCTGCTGTTCTTTGTGGTAACATTGCCGGCTTATCTGGTGCTGCTCTGTTTTCACAAAAAACACCCCCGTGCCACGGCAAAAGCAGCCCAAAAAATCATACAATACGGATTTCGTTTTATCCTTTTCTTTACGGGGACAAAGACTGTCGTAAAAGGGCTGGAAAACATTCCGAAAGGGGAACCGGTTCTGTTTGTATCCAATCATAAAAGCTATTTCGACATTGCCCTTGCTTATATGACACTTCCGAATCCGACCGGATTTGTGGCAAAAGCCGAGCTGGAAAAAATTCCGTTTTTAAGCTGGTGGATGCGTCTGATCCATTGCCTTTTTCTTGACCGCAGCGATATGCGTGCCGGTTTAAAGACCATTCTGACCGGTATCGAAATGATCAAAGACGGCTATTCCGTCTTCATTGCACCGGAAGGGACACGTACCCACGAAAGGTATCCGCTTCCGTTTAAAGAAGGCTCCTTAAAAATGGCAGAAAAGACCGGCTGTCTTATCATTCCGGTAGCCATCCTCGGCACGGATGACCTTTTTGAAAATTCCGTTCCGTGGATCAAAAAAGCTGCTACCGTCATCGAATACGGCACTCCGATTGACTTAAAAACACTTTCCGGCGATGAAAGAAAGTTCCTTGGTGCCTACTGCCATTCCGTCATCACGCAAATGGTCCGCGACAATGAAGTTCTGGTAAACAGCAACCCGTTTTACAAATCCTTAGAGAAATAATCTTGCTTTTTCCGCTATTTTTGATACAATAGTGTTTAGCTTGAAATGAGGAAAGGAGGAATTGCTATGCAGACATGGCAGATTGTTTTATTGGTAGTTCTTTTAGTGATTGTTGCTGCATTGGTAGCATTATATATATTCGGAAGCAAAATGCAGAAGAAGTCAGAATCCGCTCAGGCCGATATGATGGCCGGTGCCCAGACTTACTCAATCCTTGTCATTGATAAAAAAATGATGAAATTAAAAGAAGCCGGTTTCCCTAAAATCGTGCTGGATCAGACACCAAAGTACTTACGAGGTTCCAAAGTGCCGGTAGTAAAAGCAAAGATCGGGCCTAAGGTAGCTACCCTGATGTGTGATGCAAAGGTATTCGATTTGATCCCTGTAAAGAAAGAAGTAAAGGCAGTGATGAACGGTATCTATATCATTGATGTAAAGGGGCTTCGCAGCAGTTTGGACACAAAGCCGGAAAAACAGGGCTTTTTCAAACGCCTTGCGGCAAAAGTAAAGAAAACCGAAAAATAATGATTTTTCTAAAAACAGATGCGGAGTGAATCATCACTCCGCATCTTTGTTTTCAGCCGCCGCAAACGGCCACTTCTACATCCAGTTCACAATCCGATACATGTTCTCCGTTAATTTCCAGACCGTAACTCAGCTTTGCAAAAAGCGCCTCTTCCTCTTCTTTCACACGGATCTTTTTCGTTATGATCCCCAATGTCAGTTCACCGAACGGAGTGACATAGCAGGCATACTGCTTTTCTCCCAGCGAAAAGATCATCTGCGTCACAACTTGTCCTTTTTTAACCATTTCCACCGAATCTTTTGTTATCTTGATCCGATTGTTTGTGATCCGCCCGTTCTCATCAGCCTCTTCATACGACAGATAATGTGTACCCTCTTTTCGCATATAAGTACCGGCACTGATCATCTCGATCGGTTCTTTTTCATCGATTTCCGGCTGAAGTCCACGCACTGTTATGACTACGTTTTTTTTCATCCTAATCCTCCAGGTTTTTTACTGCAACGTCTTCTACTTCCAAATGTCCGCACGACAGGATCCTATTTGCGATCTGGCGGAATTTTTCCGCACCGTCGCTGACATAAAATTTATGTTCCGGCAGCTTCCCGGACTCATTCAGAATATGGTTGTCCGTGAGTACCTGCCGAAGCTCTCTTGCAGTTTCATATGCAGGATTGACCAGACAGACGTTTTCTCCCATCACTTCCCCGATAACATTACGCAGCAACGGGTAATGCGTACATCCAAGTACCAGAGTGTCTACCTGTTTTTCTTTCAATCCTTCCAAATACCGTTCTGCCACGAGCTTTGTGACCGGATCGTCCAGCCATCCTTCTTCTGCCAGCGAAACAAACAGAGGGCAGGCCTTTCCATACACCTGTACTTCCGGATCCGTCACTTTTAAAAAGCTCTCATACATTCCGCTCGCGATCGTTCCTTCCGTTGCGATCACACCGATCCTTTTATTCTTCGTCGTCTGCGCTGCTGCTTTTGCACCCGGCTTTACCACCCCGATAAACGGCACATCAAATTCCTGTTTTATCGTTTCCAGTGCCAGTGCGCTGATGGTATTGCATGCCACCACCATCGCCTTTACTTTCTGTGACATCAGAAACTTTGCGATCTGCCTTGAATAGGCAATGATCGTCTCCGGCGATTTCGTCCCATACGGAACCCTTGCCGTATCTCCGTAATATACGACGGACTCTCCCGGCAGGGCACTCATGATCTCTTTTGCAACCGTCAGTCCTCCAACACCGGAGTCAAATACACCAATAGGAGCATCCTGTTTCATCCTAATCCTCATTTCTGAATTTGCATTCCAAATCTTTTACAGATGGATCTCTCTGACATGTGCCAATGAGATCAACCGTTCGATCAGTTCCGGCTTGTCAATTCCCTGTTCTGCCCAAAGCATCGGATACATACTGATGGAAGTAAATCCCGGAAGTGTATTGATCTCATTAAAGATCACACGGTTGGTTCCGTGCTCCAGGAAAAAATCCACCCTGGAAAGTCCCTGTCCGTCTACTGCACGAAAAATACGTAAAGCAGCTTTTCTGATCTCTTCCCGTTTTCCTTCCGGAAGTTCCGGTGAGATCACTGTTTTTGACTCTGCATTATGATATTTTGCTTCGTAGTCATAAAATTCTGCCGCAGCCAATACCTCTCCGATCCCGGAAGCTTCCGCTTCTTCGTTTCCAAGCACCGCACACTCCAGCTCTCTTCCGAGGATCGTCTCTTCGACAAGGATCTTCCGGTCATGCAGTGACGCTTCTCTTAATCCCGCGATCAGTTCCTCCCGGTTTGCTGCCTTGGAAACTCCTCTTGACGATCCCGCATTCGACGGTTTAATAAATACCGGATACGAAAGTTCTTTCTCTATTTTTTCATATACACGGTCATCTTCGATCTCTTCTTTTCTGACTGCCACATATGCCGCCTGCGAAATCCCCAATGTGTCAACGATCACTTTCGTGTAAAGCTTATCCATGGAAACTGCAGATGCTAACACTCCGCATCCTACGTAAGGAATGCCGGCAAGTTCAAACAGTCCCTGTATGGTCCCGTCTTCTCCGTTCAATCCGTGCAGCACCGGAAATGCAACTTCAATCTTCACTTTTCTTACTCCGCACTTTTCAAAAATGTACAGTGCCTGCTCCGATGTGTCCGGAGACAGCATTGCCCGGCACTCGCCCTGCACCCAGGACCCGTCCTTTATGCTCTCCACAGAATCTGCAAGCACCCAGCGGCCTTCTTTTGTAATGCCGACCGGATAAATCTCATAACGCGTCTGATCCATATTTGAAATTACGGTAGCTGCGGAAATACAGGACACTTCGTGTTCCGAGGATCTTCCGCCGAATACTACAAGTATTGTTCTCTTCATCACTGCTTCCCTTCTTTGCCTTTTTTTGCAAAGATTGCCTTTCTGTTCACATTCTGCTTCTTATTGTACCTTCTTTTTGTGTTTTATTCAATGAAAATCCTTAATTTTTGTGTATAACTTTTCCACCGCCGTCCATACTTTCTGTAACAAAAACAATTTCGGATCTCAGAAAGAAAGGACTTTATTATGAAAGAACGACTGACTGCAGTTTTTTTATGTTTCCTCGCTCTCGTTACCTTGTTCCTCCTTAGCAGAAAACTCCCGTGGCTTGAGAAAAAATACGGTACCATTCTCCCTTTTTCCGTGGATGCAGAGAATAGTTCTGCATCCGTAAAATCACCGGCAGAGGAAGTCATCCGCCTACATATCCTGGCAGACAGCGACAGTAACGAAGCACAGACTGTCAAGCTCGCCGTCCGCGATGCCCTGCTGCCTTATCTGTCGGCTGCCACTGCTGCAGCAGCCGACCGTCAGGAAGCCCTGACCCTGCTGGAAGAACATTGTGATCTTTTCACTTCACTTGCGGATAAAACATTACAGGAACTTGGTGCGGACTACCGTGCCGACGTCTCCGTCAGGCAGATCTACTTTCCGATCCGTATTTACGGAAGTCAGACCTATCTGTCCGAGGATGCCGTACTGTTTCCTCCAGGTCTTTATGACAGTTTGCAGATCGTTCTCGGAAAAGGGGAAGGGCACAACTGGTGGTGTCTTGCCTGGCCGTCTCTTTGTTTCATCGACTCGGCTTATGATTATATCCCGAAAGACTCTGCCATTTATAAAGAAAAATTTGCCACCATCAAAGAAAGTTCCCTGGATCGTCTGTTTTACGGAAAATCCTCATCCGATGCAGATGCATCGGTCAATGTTTATGTAGAAAGCCGTCTTTGGAATTTTCTCTCTACCAAAATAAAAAAATTTATGCTACACTAAAGTAAAATATAAGAAAAGAACCCTCGAATGGAGATTACAATGGAACAGATTACCGTTTATGCACACGCAAAAATCAATCTGGCTCTGGATGTCTTAAACCGCAGACCGGACGGCTATCATAACGTCCGCATGGTCATGCAGTCCTTAGCCTTGCACGATACACTTACCATCCGGAAAACGGAAACTCCGGGCATCCGTCTTTCTGCCCTGCACGCAGAGCTTCATCCGGATATCACATGGGATGAACACAATCTCATCTACAAAGCCGCTGCGCTGTGGCTGGACACCTATCCTGCCGCAGGCGGCATCCACATCAGTATCGACAAGCAGATCCCTTCTGCTGCCGGACTTGCCGGCGGAAGTTCGGATGCCGCTGCCACCTTAAAAGGACTGAACCTTCTATTTGAGCAGAATGCTTCTTTAGAAGAGCTGCAGGCACTCGGCATCCGTCTTGGTGCCGATGTTCCTTATTGTCTTCTGCTCGGAACCGCACTATCCGAGGGGATCGGAGAACGCCTGCAAAAACTTTCTCCCGCTCCTGCGCTGTACTGTACTCTCGTCAAGCCCAACCGGGACGTTTCCACAAAATACGTATATGAACATTTGTCACTGGCAGATGCCTGTCATCCGGATATTGACGCCACTCTGGATGCACTTTCAAAAGGCTCTGTCTCCCATTTGTGCAACAGCCTTGGGAATATCCTGGAACCGCCTGCCCTTACCCTTTGCCCGGAAATTTCCCGGTTAAAAGACGATATGCTGTCGTTTGGTGCTCTCGGAACCTGCATGAGTGGAAGCGGTCCGACGGTCTTCGGTCTTTTTACAGAGAAAAAAGACGCACAGACCGCCGCAGACTATTTTAAGGAACATGGTTATCCTGACACTTCCTTTATTACAAAGTTTTATGAACCATAACTCAGGTCTCTTCCGTGCTGCTTCTGACCAGAAGCAGCATTTTTCCTGCAGGAACCTCCTCTTCCGAAAGTTCATTCCATTCCGCCACTTCCTCCGGCGACAGATGAAACTTTTTCCCGATGCTCCAAAGCGTATCCCCCTCTTCCGTCACATAGCCGGTCACACTGTACTGCTTCTCCTTTTCTTCCCTGGTAAACGGCACAAATTCCGCATCCGTTATCATATACTCTTTTTCATTGCAGAAGACCATCGTCTGAAAATTCACTTCCGCCTTCCATTCCACTTCATTGCTCCGGTAAAGCTGAAAAGAACTGTCAGTTACCATCGGTGTCACTTTATAACTGCAGTTGTCATTTCTTCCGTTCACTGTGATCCTATGTGCAAACGGAGCATAAAATTTAACTCCGACATAAGGGCGTTCATCGGAACCGGTCACAAAAAGCACTTTAAATTCCAGCATTCCCTCTGCCAGGAGCGCATCTTCTTCCGGTGTAACCTTCTCCTGATGCACCTGCACGCTGCCATGTGAAATCTGCATCGGGGTTGCCGTAAGAGCGGACAATTCCTGCGTTCCGGAAAATCCTGCAATCCCCTGATTTTTCATCAAAAGCCGAGGAATGACTTCTTCCTGTCCCTGCAAAGTTACATTTCCTGCTAATGAATAGATGTCATCAAGGACAAGCAGCTGTTTTTCTTCGTACAGACGGATCTCCAGTTCTAATACGGCTTCTACTCCTGCCACGCGTTCCTCTCCGTCTTCATCCGGTCTTATTTCTACGGATTCCTGCAATACGTGGAAAGAAATATCCTCTATCATATCCGATCGTGCCCCTGACAATTCAAACTGTTCGGAAAACGGAAGTTTTGTCTCAAAAAACTCTATCGTATCCTTCAGCCCGCTGCTCCGGTATACCAAAAAAATTTCTGCCGTTCCTTTTATGAGAAGTTCCCCATCCAGCACGCGGCTTTCCGTGATCTGCACTTTCATCTCTTTATACAGCACTTCCGAAATATTAGGTTTCGAAGATGGAAGTACTGCTTCCTCCCTTACCCGGATCGTATCCCTCTTTACTGCCATCAGATTTGTAAAGCTGACATCTTTTGTTCTGGCAAGAAGCCCGTTGCCCTCACTTTCCGTCACTACTGCTTCATCCGTAACTTCTTCACAATCTGCCGTGATCCGGATCAGTGCCTTTATGTTGATCTTTCTGGAATGTACCAGCGTCGCCGTAACATCCTCCAATTCCGCATGTACCGTAAGATGGGAGCAGTCCGTCTCTTCTCTATGTATCATTTCATCAAACGGGATCTCCGTTTCCACTCCATATATCCCGCTGCCGTCCTCACTCAGATAAAGGACTCCGACCCACAAAGTTCCTTTGATATGCAGCCGTCCTCCCGTACACTTTTTCTCTGTCAGCTGCAGACCGGCAGATTCCCGGATCACCTGTCTGGCATCCGGTTTTGCATCCGGCACGTTGAAATCATCATCTAAGGTAAATGACGCTGTCGTTCTGCAATCCTTTGCATCTGCGTCTGCCCCCATCCTGTGAATATTTTCTTTCCCGAGTCTCACGATCTCATCCTCCTTTTTTACTGAACCATCAGTTCCTTACCGATACTTTGCAGTTTGATAACAATATATGGATAAGTCTCCACTTGCAGAACTGCTTCCTCTTTTCCCGGCCCTTCCAGTTCGCTCCGGAATAAAATACCGTCTTCTGTCTCATACAGATCAAGCACCCGAATACTGTAACCGCTGGTCGCCTGTGTCCCATACCCTTTTGCGATATAAAGATATCCTTCCGTTTCCCATGTCATAAGAAACGGTTCCTGCCATTTTCCTTTGACCGCACGCAGCAGTTCTTCCGGCACCTCGCCTTCCTCCAGTACGGTATATTCCAGATCCTTTATCTTTTTTGGCTCTTCTCCTCCTTTTCCGCAGCAGCAAAAGCATGCCGTCACGAAAAAAAAGAAAAAGAAAAGCAGTGTTTTTCCGTAATTACGTTTCATACCGCTTTCCTTTATCCTTCTTTATCATTCTTACTATATGCAGTTTTTAATGCCGCTAGTACTCCTTCCGGTGTAAGCTCCGGAACAAAAAGTTTCCGTACCGGTTCCTGGATGTCCGGAAGGAAATGTGCATCTGAATTTGTGATCATCGTACAGTTTTTCAGATACGGATGTTTCTCCTGCAGTTCCAAAAGACGATCCGGATTCCGTATCTCCGCTGCCGTAAACCGGCTGTCCGGAGGTATCGCTCCAAGGTTTGATAAAAGTGACGTCGTTGACTTATCCAAATGTGCCGGGATCATGACTCCCCCATACTCTACCATCAGATCATACACTTCATCAAATCCGATGTCCGTTGCATTGATCAGCAGTTTTTCCACACGCCCCAGTTCCTCATCTTCCGCACCACGGATGATCTGCGTTCCAAAAATCTTTTCCTCATTTTTTATATCAAGCAGATGTTCGTACACATAAGCATCAAACCGTAAGGCATCCGAAAGCTCGGCAAACAGACAGAGCACATGCACTTCTTCCGCTGTCGTCAGTTCCATTCCGGGCAATGCCGTGATTCCGTACTGTTCTGCCGTTTTCAAAAATGCCGGACAGTTTTTGCAGGTGTTATGATCTGTCAGTGCAACGACATCCAGCTCCTTTACTACTGCCATTCCCACAATATTGGCCGGTGTCATGTCATCTTCCGCACATGGGGACAGACAGGAATGCAGATGCAGGTCGTACGTTACCTGACGCCATCCTTCCTGCATCCTTTCTTTTTCAGGCAATCTCATGATAGATGCAAAGTGCTGCCTCAAAAGCCGGAAGATCCGTGGAAAGCAACGTGATGTCCTGCTCCTTTGCCTTTGCCGCAATGCTTTCTTCGATTGTGGTCCCTTCTGCAATGATCACACACGCCGCTTCCGTCAGAGAAGCCACCGCCAACGTATTCAGATTGCTCATTACCGTAACCCATGCCGCACCTTCCGGTGCCTTTGCCATGGCAACGCTCAGAAGGTCACAGCAATATGGCTGCTTTACTAAAGTTTTTCCTGCCGTTTCCGCCCTATGGATCACACAGAATCCAAGTCTTTCTGTCAGTTCCTTTACCGTCATGTCAGATTTTCCTCCTGTTTTCTATTCTACGTCCAGCTTTGACATTTCTCCGGACAAACGGTGAATGTACTGCCTTAATATGTGGATACAGTCGTGTTCCCTTGCCTCGCCCCTTACAATGTCCTCAGCCAGCGCCTTGCAGGTCGGTGCCCCACAGGAACCGCAGTCTAATCCCGGAAATTTTTTGCAGAGTTCTTCCACCTGTGCCATCTTTGTAATACTTTCCTTACGGTCACTGCCCAGTCGGAATACCGGTTCATATTCCACTTCTTCCGACCACATGATCTGCTCCGGCAGTTCTGTTTCCTTTACCCGGCTGCAGGCAACCGTCATATATTTCCTCAAATGTTTTAATTTTACCCTTGCCACATAAGGATTTTCCACAGTCAATACTCCACCGACACATCCTCCGCTGCAGGCATTCAGTTCAATAAATTCCAGATTAGAAGAAAACTTCTGATCTTCCATATCCTCCAATACACGTATCACATTTTCAATCCCGTCTGCTGCCAGATAGTTATCGTTGATCAGACCTGCCGCCTCCCCTCCGGAAGCGCCCCATCCTATTCCGATCTTTCCGGAAATGGAAAGTTCTTCCGGTTCCGTTACCTCCTTCATCTTTGAAAGCAGCTCGACATAAACTTCCTTGATTGCACACACGGCATCAATCGAACTTTTCTCCGTGCCAAGCGGTGATCTTACCGCCGTTACCTTAGACGGACACGGAGAAAGAAAAATGATCCCTATCTTTTCTGCGGGCAGCCCGGTCTTTTCCATGGCACGTTTTCTTGCCGCCTGTGCCGCCAGCTCCACCGGCGGGTTCATCGGAAGCAGATGTTCCAGAAGATTCGGAAACCGTACACGGATCAGACGTACTACCGACGGGCAGGCCGAACTGATGACCGGATGCTTTTCCGGATGTTCCTTTATGTATTCCCTGGACAGTTCCGATGCGATCTCCGCAGCTCCGCTTACCTCATATACATCATCAAATCCGATCTTTTTTAATGCAGTCAGCACAATGTTGATGTCATCCAGATGGTTAAACTGTCCGTAAAGGGACGGTGCCGGAAGTGCAACCGTATAAGCATAGTCCTTTAATACAGAAAGCTTGTCATACACCGGAAGTTTTGCATGATGCGGACAGATCCGGATGCACTCCCCACAGTCAATGCAGAATTCCTTTGTGATGACTGCTTTCCGGTTACGCACGCGGATCGCCTGTGTCGGACACCGCTTAATACAATTAATGCATCCCTTACACAACGACTCTTCCAGATGAACCGAAGTGAAAAATTTAGGATTCTGTTCCCTGTTCTCTGCCATAGCAACCTCCGTTTTTCTCCGTCCCGGCTTTCTAATTCTGATAGATCTTCATCGTTACCGTTGTTCCTTTTCCCGGTTCCGTCTCTATCTGCATTTCATCCGAATACTGTTTCATGTTCGGCAGTCCCATCCCCGCACCGAACCCAAGTGCGCGCACATTATCGGGAGCCGTGGAATATCCTGCTTTCATTGCCTTTTCTATATCCGGGATCCCCGGTCCTTCATCCTTTAATACCATCCGGATCTCATCCGGCGAAATTTCCACTTCGATCGTGCCTCCTTTGGCATGGATGACCATATTGATCTCTCCCTCATACATCGCGATCGCCGCCTTTCGGACCACTTCCGGACTGCTGCCCATTTTCTTTAAATGCCGTTTCACATCCCCGGAAGCTTCTCCTGCCCTTGTAAAATCTTCTCCGGAGATCAGGTACGAAAGTCTAACTGTATCGCTCATAATCCGTACCTCCCCGCAATCCCTTTTCATAAAGCATACCGCAGGCAGAAAACATCCTGTGTCCGGTGCAAAGGATCGGGATCTCCCGTTCTTTTGCCAGTGCGATCATTGTTTCATCCGGTTTTTTGTTGCGCACAAATACCAGACAGACAATATCCATCATCTCTGCCGTCCGGATCACCTGCGGATTACACAGGCCTGTCAGCAGGACCGCCTGATCTTTTACAAATGCAAGCACATCGCTCATCATATCCGACCCGCATGCCGTATGGACTTCTTTATCCAGCCATTCTTCCCCTGTCAATACCCTTGCTCCCAAAGTCTGCTGAATTTCTCTTACTGTCATATTGTTCCACCTCCGTGCTTTCTTTCTGCTCCTATTGTATCATCTTTCCTTCCGTTCTCCTACTGATTTTTATCATTTTGTACAATTCTTTTTGCTATCATAACATATTTTTATGAAATTTGCACATTTTTGATGGATTTTCTCAAGTAAGTATGATATACTTATTTAAGTTACTAAAAAATTAGAAGGTCTTTTTTCAGACTCTATATTTTTTTTAATTTTTTTGTTATTAATTTAACAATTTTTTTGTACTTTCCAATCACCCCGCCAGGAGATTGTTAGTATCACTACACATTTACAAGGAGGTTTCTAAATGGCTTCGGTTAAAAAGTCCGTTCCGTTTTCCGGAACAAAAGAGCAGGAAGCAAAGCTTCATGCCGTAATTGCCGAATTAAAAGGCGAGCGCGGCTGTCTGATGCCTATCATGCAGAAGGCACAGGACATTTACGGCTATCTTCCGATTGAAGTTCAGACCATCATTGCGGATGAACTCGGTATCCCGTTGGAAAAGGTATATGGTGTTGCCACTTTTTATGCACAGTTTTCCTTATATCCAAAGGGAAAATACAAGATCTCTGTCTGCCTCGGCACAGCATGCTATGTCAAAGGTTCCGGGGATCTGTACAATGCACTCATGGAAAAACTCGGTATTGCAGGCGGTGAATGTACCCCGGACGGTAAATTTTCCCTGGAAGCGTGCCGTTGTATCGGTGCCTGCGGTCTTGCCCCTGTCCTTACCGTCAATGACGATGTATACGGCAGACTGACCGTGGACGATATTGATGATATCTTAGCAAAATACGAATGACATGATGACAGAATTATCCCTTCACGTACTTGATATTGCAGAAAATTCCACAAAAGCCGGTGCCTCTCTCGTTTCGATCTTTATCGACATCCTGAGTGCCGATGACACACTGACCATTACCGTTTCGGATAACGGCTGCGGTATGTCACCGGAACAGACGGCAAAAGTCACTGACCCTTTTTATACAACACGTACCACCCGGAAAGTCGGTCTTGGTGTTCCCTTTTTCAAAATGGCAGCCGAAACCGCCGGAGGAACCTTTTCCATTACGTCGCATCCCGGTCAGGGAACGACGGTACGTGCCGTATTCATGCTGTCCCACATCGACCGTATGCCTCTCGGTGACATCAATGCAACGATCCGTCAGCTGATCGTCATGCATCCGCATTGTGATTTTCTTTATCGTTACCGGTACGATGAACGGCAATTTTCTCTCGACACCAGAGAATTTCGTGAAATTCTTGGAGACATCCCGTTGGACGCTCCGGAAGTTTCCCTATATTTAAAACAGTATCTGTCCGAAAATGAATCCGAAGTGAATCAGGGACAGATCATCTGATTGTAAGAAGGAGGATTAGTATGAAGTCTCTTGAAGAATTGAAAGCGATCCGCGAAAGAATGCAGGGACAGGTCGGTATGCGTTCCGAATCCGCAACCGATACCAGAGTAGTTGTTGGTATGGCTACCTGTGGCATTGCCAGCGGTGCAAGACCGGTTCTTACCACTCTTTCCGATGCCGTATTGGAAAAGAAAATAGAACACGTTTCCGTAACCCAGACCGGATGTATCGGTCTTTGCCAGTATGAACCTATCGTAGAGGTTCTTGTCCCGGGCAGGGAGAAAGTCACTTACGTAAAAATGACACCGGAAAAAGCGCTGGAAGTAGTGGAACAGCATCTCATCCGTGGTCAGGTAGTTACGGAATATACCATTCAGAACGTAATGAAATAAGGAGGAAAACAAATGTATCGTTCTCATGTTTTAGTCTGCGGCGGAACCGGATGTACTTCCTCCGGATGCCAGCAGATCATGGAAGCACTGCAGACAGAGCTTGCAAAGAACGGCCTGACAGAAGAAGTCGCTGTCGTACAGACCGGCTGTCATGGTCTTTGCGCTCTTGGTCCAATCATGATCATCTATCCGGAAGGTACCTTTTACTCCATGGTAAAACCGGAATACATTCCTGAAATCGTCAGCGAACACCTTTTAAAAGGTCGTATCGTTACAAAATACATTTATCACGAAACCGTAACGGAGGAAGGCGTAAAACCTCTTATGGAAACCGATTTCTATAAGAAGCAGCACCGTATCGCCCTTCGTAACTGCGGCGTCATCAATCCGGAAAATATCGATGAATATATCGGTACCGGAGGTTATGAAGCACTCGGCAAAGTTCTGACGACCATGACTCCTGATGATGTGATCAATGTTTTACTGCAGAGCGGCCTCCGCGGTCGTGGAGGCGGCGGTTTCCCTACAGGAAAGAAATGGCAGCTTGCCAAAGATCTCGTAAAAGGCGGTCAGAAATACGTTGCATGTAATGCCGATGAAGGTGACCCTGGTGCATTCATGGACCGTTCCATCTTAGAAGGTGACCCTCATGTTGTCCTGGAAGCAATGGCGATCGCAGGTTATACCATCGGTGCAAATCAGGGTTATATTTACATACGTGCAGAATATCCTATCGCAGTCGGCCGTTTGCAGACTGCCATCCAGCAGGCAAGAGAATACGGTCTGCTTGGCAAAGACATTTTTGGTACCGGTTTTGATTTTGATATCGACCTGCGTCTCGGGGCAGGTGCCTTCGTCTGTGGTGAAGAGACCGCACTGATGACTTCCATTGAAGGCAACCGTGGCGAACCTCGTCCACGTCCTCCGTTCCCGGCAGAAAAAGGCTTATTTGATAAACCTACCGTATTAAACAACGTAGAAACCTGGGCAAACATCCCTCAGATCATCCTGAATGGTCCGGAATGGTTTGCTTCCATGGGCACAGAGCGCAGCAAAGGCACCAAGGTATTCGCACTCGGCGGAAAGATTACCAATACCGGTCTTGTGGAAATCCCTATGGGTACTACACTGCGTGAAGTAGTAGAAGACATTGGCGGCGGCATTCCAAACGGCAAGAAATTCAAGGCTGCCCAGACCGGCGGTCCATCCGGCGGATGTATCCCGGCAGAACACTTTGATGTTCCGATCGACTATGACAATCTGATCGCTCTTGGTTCCATGATGGGTTCCGGCGGTCTCATTGTTATGGATGAAGACAACTGCATGGTAGATATCGCTAAATTCTTCCTTGAATTTACCGTAGATGAATCCTGTGGTAAGTGTACGGCATGCCGTATCGGGACCAAACGTCTTTATGAAATGATCGACAAGATCACAAAGGGTCAGGGAACTTTAGAAGACCTCGACAAACTGGAAGAACTTTGCTACTACATCAAGGATAACTCCTTGTGTGCCCTTGGCCAGTCTGCTCCTAACCCGGTTCTTTCCACCCTGCGTTACTTCAGAGAAGAATACATCGCACACGTAGTTGACAAAAAATGTCCTGCCGGTGTTT
This sequence comes from uncultured Lachnospiraceae bacterium, assembly GCA_964632165.1. GTDB lineage: Bacteria > Bacillota > Clostridia > Lachnospirales > Lachnospiraceae > SIG299. Next base: position 24,628 of record CAZWCZ010000002.1, read on the forward strand.
GTAAATCCCTTCTCTCCTACCGCATCGATCCGGATAAATGCCGCGGATGTACCCTCTGCTCCAGAGTATGTCCAAACGGTGCCATCAGCGGTGTTGTCAAAGAAGCACACTTCATTGACCAGTCTAAGTGCGTAAAATGCGGTGCTTGTATGGAAAAATGTAAATTCGGTGCAATTTCTAAGAAATAATTGAGGAGGATAAGATGGATACAGTTACTTTAAAAATCAATGGCATGACCGTCACAGCTCCAAAGGGCTCGACGATCTTAGAAGCAGCCAGAATTGCCGGCATCGACATTCCTACCCTCTGCTTCTTAAAAGAAATCAATGAGATCGGTGCCTGCCGTATCTGCGTGGTAGAAGTAAAAGGTGCAAGAAGCCTGGTTGCTTCCTGCGTTTACCCGGTAAATGAAGGCATGGAAGTGTTCACCAACACTCCAAAGGTATTAGAATCCCGCAGAAAGACGCTCCAGCTCATTCTTTCCAACCACGAAAAGAAATGTCTCTCCTGTGTCAGAAGCGGAAACTGTGAACTTCAGGCACTCTGTAAAGATTTAGGCATCGAAGATGAAGATGCATATGAAGGCGAGAAGAATCACTACGAGTTAGATACCTCTGCTTCTCACATGGTCCGCGACAACAACAAATGTATCCTTTGCCGCCGCTGCGTTGCAGTCTGTGAAAAGGTACAGGGAGTCGGCGTGATCGGTGCAAATGAGCGTGGTTTTAAGACAGAAATATCTTCTGCATTCGGTCTCGGTCTCGGCGATACCAGCTGCGTATCCTGCGGTCAGTGTATTGCAGTCTGCCCAACCGGTGCATTATACGAAAAAGACTCTATCGACGAAGTTCTTGCTGCGATCGCAGATCCGAACAAACATGTTGTTGTTCAGACTGCTCCTGCTGTACGTGCAGCACTCGGCGAAGAATTTGGTTATCCGATGGGCACTCCTGTCCAGGGAAAGATGGTGGCAGCACTTCGCCGTATCGGATTTGACAAAGTATTTGATACCAACTTTTCTGCTGACCTTACCATTATGGAAGAGTCCCATGAATTCCTTGACCGTGTACAGAACGGCGGTGTATTACCGCTCATTACTTCCTGTTCTCCCGGCTGGATCAAATACTGTGAGCACTATTTCCCTGATATGACAGAGAACCTTTCTTCCTGCAAGTCTCCTCAGCAGATGTTCGGTGCTGTAGTTAAGACTTACTATGCAGAAAAGATGGGTATTGATCCTAAAGATATCGTCAGTGTCAGCATTATGCCATGTACCGCAAAGAAATTCGAACTGACCCGTGATGACCAGAATGCAGCCGGTTATCCGGACGTTGACATTTCCCTGACAACAAGAGAACTGGCACGACTGATCCGCAGAGTCGGCTTAAACTTCAACCGGCTTCCTGAAGAAGAATTTGATTCTCCTCTCGGTTCCGGCACAGGTGCAGCTGTTATCTTCGGTGCTACCGGCGGTGTTATGGAAGCAGCTTTACGTACTGCTGTCTGGAAGCTGACCGGCGAAAAAGACGGCACCCCGATCGAATTTACGGAAGTCCGCGGTGTAGAAGGCATCAAAGAAGCTTCTTATCATGTAGCAGGTATGGACGTTAAGGTTGCCGTAGCATCCGGTTTAAAGAACGCGAAAGAACTCCTGACCCGTGTACAGAACGGCGAAGCGGATTACCATTTCATCGAGATCATGGGTTGTCCGGGCGGTTGTGTCAACGGCGGCGGCCAGCCTCAGGTTCCTGCTTCCATCCGTAACTTCACGGATATCCGTGCAGAACGTGCTAAAGCCCTCTATTCCTTAGATGAGCAGAACACTCTCCGTTTCTCCCATGAGAATCCGGATATCAAAGAGCTGTATGCAAATTATCTCGGCGAACCGGGCAGCCATAAAGCTCATGACATTCTTCATACCACTTATGTAAAGAGAAAGATCCACGAGATCAAATAATCTCTCGCTGAGAAATAAAAATCCCTGCATCGTCATCTGATAAGACGACAATGCAGGGATTTTTTCCATTTCCGATGTCCTTTGCTCTCATATCATTCGGAAAATTTTTTTAAAACAAAAGAGCTGTATGCCGGCAGGGTCAGTGTGATCTTTCCGTCTTTTACCGGATAAAACCTCGCCTCCGGACGGAAATACTCCTGCGTCGTCAAAAACAGACTGACCATTGCCCCGTCTGTCATTCCAATCTCTTCCACTGAAAAAGTCACTGTTTTTTCCCATTCATTGTTGTTGACTGCCGTAAAAAAACAATCCTTGCTGTCAAATCTGCCAAAGCTCAAAATACCGTGTTCACAATGCAGCATCCGAAAAGAACCGTTCTTTACCGCATCATAAGTCCGATGGATCCGTATCAGTTCTTTATGCAGAGAAATCAGTTCTTTGTCCTCTCTTCCCCACGGATACGGACGACGGTTATCCGGATCCGTAAATCCACACAATCCGGCCTCATCTCCATAATAAACCGTAGGTGCTCCCGGCCACATCATCTGCAATACAACAGCTTCTGCGAAGACTGCCCGCCGGACATCCGTTTCTGCTTCTCCCGCTCCCAAAATGCCGACACGTCCCGTTTTATGGTTCGTCCTTGTTAAAAAACGGGAGTGATCATGGTTTGATAATTCGTTCATCGCACAATACAGCGAAGAGGTTTGAAATTTTGCCATGGCATATCGCATCGCTTCTGTAAAATATTCCTCATTGTTCAAAAGATCCGGGCGAAATTCATCGCTATGCTTTTCCATTCCGGTCAAAAACCAGGTAACCGGCTCCATAAAGGCATCGTAATTCATGACCGTATCCCACTCATCGCCCTGCAGCCAGGAGCCTGCATTTCCATAATGCTCCGCCAGGATGACCGCATTCGGATTGGCCTCTCTGACCGCCCGGCGAAACCTTTTCCAGAATCTGTGGTTAAATTCTTCACTATGTCCCAGATCTGCTGCCACATCAAGTCTCCAGCCGTCAACATAATACGGTGCCGATACCCACTTTGCTCCGATACGGCAGATATACTCACACAATTCTTCCGATTCTTCATAATTCAGCTTAGGCAGCGTTTCATACCCCCACCAGCCTTCATAGGAATCCCGGTTTCCTTCCTCACGGAACTTAAAGAACTCATGATACGGGCTTTCTTCCGACTGATAGGCTCCCGGCTCATAACTTCCGTTCTGTGCATAAAACCCTTCCCTGTCCATCCATTTGTGGAAAGAACCGCAATGATTAAACACACCGTCCAAGATCACTTTCATACCCCTGCGGTGAATCTCCTCTACCAGTTCGGCAAAATAAGCATTGCTCTCCTCCAGATTTTTCATATCCGTCGTTCTGCGGATATACTGTGCAAACTCACTTTCCCCGGTTTTTCCGTCATTTACGATCACTCCGTAATGCGGATCAATATGATCGTAATCCTGACTGTCATATTTATGATTGGACGGGGAAACAAAGAGCGGGTTAAAATAAATGACTTCCACGCCAAGTTCCTGTAAATAGTCCAGTTTCTTCCGGACCCCTTTTAAATCTCCGCCATAAAACCGGTTCACATCCAAAGATGCCACCGGAGCATTCCAGTCCTCAACACGTTCTGCCTTTGTCCCAATATACGTATATTCTCCGGTAACGACATCATTACTCTTGTCTCCGTTGCAAAAGCGGTCCGTATAGATCTGATACATAACAGCACCTTTTGCCCATTCCGGCACATAAAAATCCGGAGTCAGCCGAAAATAATATGCCATATTACTTTCTGTGTTCACACCCGTCCGGTCGTATACATAATGCACACCTTCATATTCAAAGGAAAAAAAGTACCATTCTGTCTCATTTCCCACCGGGATCGTTCCGGCATAGTAATCAAATTTTGCTCCTGCTTCCAGCATCCGCATCGGAGCATCCCCTCGTCTGGTATGAAGTACCGGAATGCCTTGAAATCCGGCCGGAACACGAAAACGTACCGTAACACTGTCTCCCTTTCTGATATCCGTCGGAGTTCTGTATTCTTTTGTCCCGTCTGAAAAAAACAATTGCAAACTCATGCTGATATTCCTGCCTCTTTCTGTTTCTGTAATCTGATCCTGCACAAGGAAAATGGCTGGCAATCACTTGCCAGCCATTTCGGAGAAGGTATTTTTGTTACTTATGGGGTGTAGCAAAAACTATATAATGTATTGGGGTTTACGAGTGTTATTATAGTACAGTTTTCCGAATAAGTGTGCACAAACTTCACAAAAATTTTGACTTTTTTTTGTGAAATATGACGATAAACTGTTCTTTCCCCGTCCACCGGATGCCTTTATCCAAACAGTGCTTCAAATTCCTGCCGGTTGATCCGTTCTTTTTCCAGCAGAAGTTTCGCGCAGGATTCCAGCACATCCCTGTGTTCCTCCAATAACCGCTTTGCTTCGTTATAACATTCATCAATGATTGCACGAACCTCCTCATCGATGCTGTTTGCCACAGTCTCACTGTAACTTCTCGTATGGGCAAGATCTCTTCCGATAAATACTTCATCTTCTTCCGTTTCGCAGTTCACGAGACCGATCTTCTTCGAAAATCCGTACTTGGTTACCATATCCCTCGCTGTTCTGGTTGCCTGCTTGATATCCTGTGACGCCCCGGTCGTAATATCATCAAAGATCATTTCTTCTGCGATCCTTCCGCCCAGGCTTACCATGATATCCTGCAGCATGCGTCCCTTGGTCATGAACATTTCATCTCTCTCCGGAAGCGGCATTGTATACCCGGCCGCACTTGCTCCTGTCGGGATAATGGAAACCGTATAGACCGGTCCGACATCCGGAAGCAGATGGAACAGGATTGCATGTCCGGCTTCATGATATGCCGTAACACTCCGCTCTTTTTCCGTAACTACACGGCTCTTTTTCTCCATACCGATTCCCACTTTGATCAAGGATTTTTTGATGTCTTCCCCGCATACAAAGGCACGCTCTTCCTTTGCCGCAGAAAGTGCAGCCTCATTTAACAGATTTTCAAGATCGGCTCCGGTAAATCCCGCCGTTGTCTGTGCAACTTCTTTTAAGTTTACATCATCCGAAAGCGGTTTCCCCTTGGCATGTACCGCAAGGATTTCTTCTCTTCCCCGTACGTCAGGACGGTTTACATACACTTTCCGGTCAAACCGCCCCGGCCGCAGGATCGCAGGATCAAGAATATCTACACGATTGGTCGCCGCCATGACAATGATCCCCTCATTGACATCAAAGCCATCCATTTCTACCAGCATCTGATTTAACGTCTGTTCACGCTCATCATGACCGCCGCCCATGCCGGTACCTCTCCGTCTTGCCACCGCATCAATCTCATCGATAAAAACAATACACGGTGCATTTTTCTTTGCCTCTGCAAACAGATCGCGGACACGCGATGCACCAACACCTACAAACATTTCTACAAAATCCGAACCGGAGATGGAGAAAAACGGAACTCCCGCTTCTCCTGCAACAGCTTTTGCCAGAAGTGTCTTTCCTGTTCCCGGAGGACCGACTAAAATCACGCCTTTCGGGATCTTAGCACCCAGGCGGATATATTTTTTCGGGTTTTTTAAAAAATCTACGATTTCCTCTAATTCTTCTTTTTCTTCTTCTACACCGGCCACTTCTTTGAATGTGATCCCTTTTCCGTCCCGGTTCAGCGTCATGGTCGCGCGGCTTTTCCCAAAATTCATCATTTTGGCATTATTGCCGCCACCACCCTGTCCAAGCATCAGGTTGAACATAAAGAACATCACGACAAACATCAGAAGATACGGAAGCACACTGGTCAAAAACCAGCTTGGTTTGGTAATGTCCTGTACTTTCGGGCTGACACCGTTTTTCATGGCATCTTCCCATGCGGTTTCTGTGTTTACCACATTAAAACTCTTTGTTGTTTTGTCTTCTAAGATCACGCTGATCTTTCCGGTCGGGGCCTCTTCATTCTGATAAATGATAACCTCCTTTACATGACCATCTGCAAGATCTTCTAAATAATTCTGATACGTATAGCTGTTGCCTTTTTCCGCGAGGACACTGGAATACCAAATGCCCAACAGCACGATCAACAAGATTACGGCAAAATAAAAGCCGTAACTTCTCCATACTTTTCCCAATTCTTTTCCTCCAATTTCTCTTTACTGCTCTACTACTCCGATAAACGGAAGATTACGATATCTCTGCTCATAATCAAGCCCATATCCGACAACAAATAAATCCGGGATTTCCATTCCGATATAATCCACATCCACCGGTATCTCTCTTCTGGACGGTTTATCCAATAATGCACAGAGTTTCAGGCTCTTCGGATTTCTCGCACCCAGAAATGACATCAGATGAGATAATGTTCTTCCGGTATCGATGATATCCTCTACCACCAATACATTCTTTCCCTGGATGGATTCATCCAGATCTTTCAGGATCTTTATCCTGCCGGAACTTACTGTTTCATTTCCATAGCTGGATACGGACATAAAGTCCATGGTCAGCGGAACCGTAATACGGCTTGCCAGTGCTGTCGTAAAAAATACGCTTCCTTTTAAGATACAGATCAGATGCAGTTCTTCTCCCGCATAATCTTTGCTGATCTGCTCGGCAATTTCGTTAATCCTCTTTGTAACAGCTTCTTCAGAAATCAATACCTTAATATTATCCATAGCCAATCCTCTCTTCATTTCTCTATTGTTACTGCCAGAATCCGCTCCGTATCTTTTGACACGCGATGTGCTTCGCTGCTCCGGACTCCCGGGATCCACAAAACATCCTCTCCCGCTGCAAGCACTGCTCTGCGGTTCCTCTCTTCTTTTGGGATCTTTGCCTCAACCAGAACAGAAAGAACGTTCTTGCCACGTCCATCCGTGTAAAGAGCTATCCTGTCTCCTGTCCGCGGCGTCCGCAAAACCATATCGTTGTTAATTGTATCATAATCGTACCATTTCGTATAGTCATTTTTAGGAATTTGCTTCCTCTTTTGGTCAAAAGCGGCTTCATCCTCTTTTCTGTCCCATAGTTCCAGATGCAGTTTCTTTCCCTCCCGCAAAAGAGGAATCGTGCATGGAAACTCCCTAATGGCAATCGTGACCTGCTCTCTCCCTGCCTCTTTTCCGTCTCTTTTCCGTTCCACCCATACCGTATCATACTCCCGTACGGCAATGACATTCTTCGGAAGTTCCATACTCCTTCCGGTCTGCTTTTGAAACAGTGCCATGCACTGCGTAACAGCAAGCGCCGTCATATCCTTTTTTTCTCCGGCCGCCTCACATAACACACGGTATACTACCCGTTCTGCAAGCAGCGGCTCCGCCTTTTGCAGGATCGGGACGGAAATCTTCCATCGCTTTTCTTCCTGCACCACCGCCTGCCGCCAAAGTTCCCTGCTCTGTCTCTCTAAAAGTTTCTCTACACGGCTAAGATAATCTGCAGTTGCGGCAATATGTTCTACAGCCTTTGGCTGAATCTGTTCTGCCAGCGGAATCATCCGGTTTCTGATCCTGTTCCGCGTATATCCGTCTTCCAGATTTGTGCGGTCTGTACAATATTCCTGTCCCTGATCCCGCAAAAATTCTTCGATCTCCTGCCTTGTCACACACAACAACGGCCGTATGACCGTTCCCCTGCCTGCAGGAATCCCGGAAAGTCCCTTCATTCTGCTTCCGCGCAGGAGCTGGAACAGCACCGTCTCCGCCTGATCGTTTTTATGATGTGCCACCGCGATCTTTTGACAGCCCCACTTCTTTTTCAATCGTTCAAATGTCTCATACCGTGCATTTCGTCCTGCCTCTTCCACGCTCCATCCGTTTTCTTCTGCCAGACCGGCTACGCGGACCGAAACGGTCGTAAGTGATACCCCGTACTTTTCACACAGACTGCGGCAAAACCGTTCATCTGCATCCGCTTCTTCCCCACGCAGGTTATGATGCACATGTACCGGAAACAGCCTCAGATTCCATTCCTGCTTCATTGCCATCAGTACAAGAAAAAGGCAGACAGAATCTGCCCCACCCGAAAGACCGACCAGAATACCGTCTCCCGGCTCAAGCAAATGTTCCTGTCTGCAAAACTGTGTTACCTTCTTAATCATCACCGATTCCTTATCCATGCCACATTTTCTTTATTTTACCCCTTCTTGAGAAAAATAACAAGTCCGCGCCTTGTCTTTTTTTGCCCCTTTCTAACCGGTCTTACGCATAACAATCTCACAGACCAATACTGTCATATCGTCTTCCGGTTCATAGTTCTGCAGTAAAAGTGAAGCATTCAAGATTCTCCCTGCCATTACCTGCGGTTTTTGCTCTGTGTCTTCTCCAAGCACCGCCGACAGGAATACTTCTCTCTCTCCCTCCGGTACACAATCCAACACACCGTCGCTCATCATCATGATATAGTCCCCGTCATACAGCTTTTTCGCCGCAGAATCATAATCTACCTGCTGCACCATACCGATCGGCAGCGTTTTAGCCGACATGCTTTCAATCCAGCTTCCCCTCTTGATATACGTGGAAGCCCCACCGATCTTTATAAATTCACACATGCCGGAATACAGATTGATCCTGCTGATATCAAGCGTTGCAAAATTTTTCTGCTCTGCCCGGAGTGCAAGTACAGAGTTGATCAGACGGATCGCCGTCTCCTGTTCAAACCCCGCAGAAAGCATCCGCTCCAGAAGCCCCAATACTTCTTCGCTCTCTCTTGCCGCCGAGACTCCGCTGCCCATCCCATCTGAAAGGATCATTGTCATTTCCCCTTCTTCCTCATAAAAAAAAGAAAAAGAATCCCCCGATATTTCCTGATCTTTCTTTACCGAATGTGCCACTCCGGTCACTACATCGTATCCCGGTTCTTCCCTAAATATCATCTCTTTTTCCCCTTCTGATTCTGAAAGGATACGACACCGCTGCGTGCTTTCCCGAACCGGCACTCCTAATTTCTCTGAAAGCAACCGTTCCAGCAGCCGCACAGATACCCCTCTGTGTGCACCGCAACGCATCTTGGCTCTCCACTCCCTGCCTTTCCCCTTTATTTCATGACAGATCACGTCACGGACTCTGATCCGATACTTTTTCAGCCACTCTGCCCATTCCTGCTCCCATTGGTCCGCCTTTCCGGAGCCCTGTCCCTGCTCTTCTGAAATCTGCCGAAAACACTTTGCCGTTTCCTCCAGTTGGTGTACTAACGCTTCTTTTCCCTCCATCATCTGCCGGAATGCCGTTTTTTTCATCCGTTCTACATAAGCACTCCGATTCCACTCTCCTACCAGCGATTCACACACCGGGCACTCTCTCCGAAAATATTCCGGTAAACCGGCATATTCCAGCCTTCCTGTCTGTTCTGTTTTCTCCGCTACCTTTCGAAACGCTTCCAGGCATTCTTCCTTTTTATCCTCCCAGCAGTGACCGTACCTCGTGCATTCCATACAAAGTGCCTCTTTTACCTGTTGTCTGACTTTCTCTTTTTCTTCCCCTGCCTCTGTTTCTTTTATATAAGAGGAAAATACCCTCGCAAGTTCCTGATATGATTCTGCCGCACGTACTGCACGCTCCTGCATTTCCCCTCTGATCTCTGCCTCCATGCAGCTCCCTCCTTCCAAGGCAATGCACCCATGTTCCCATAACAAAGCAGAGTATACTCTCCTCGCCACAAAATATTTGTCGAAGGCATGACATGCTCTTTGGAAACATTCGACAAAAAAACAGTACGTCACCTATAAAAGACAACGTACCGCCGTATTCTTTCCTATTTCCGTGTAATCTGCTATTCCTCATCTTCCGGTCGGAAAATGATTTCATCTTCGTATACCAGTCCCAGACGTTCCCGCGCCACTTCCTCTATGTAGCGGATGGTCTGCATATAAGCACGCTTTTCCGAGAGCAGACTGCTTCGCTCCAGTTCCGTCTCATACTTTAACTGCAATTCACTGTACTGTATCTGCTTTGCGTTCCTGTCCGCGATCAGTTCCTTTTTCCCATGCAGAAGAATGCCGCACACTACCAGCACTGCCGCTGTCACCAGCAACAGACCTGTCTTTCTTTTTTCCGGTTTTTTGTTTGGATTTGCCGGCAAGACCCGCACGTTTTGTCCCTCCATCCTTCTTTTTCCTGTTTTCCATTATTTTAGCGTGTTTTCTCTGCTTTTGCAAGAGCCACTTTCTGACAGGCTCTAACAGTTTCGCTGCTGTCTTTACATACAGGATCACTCCCAAAAAGCAGGCAAAAAATGCATACCATCGTAAAATGCCGTCATTCATGCGGTAAGCGACAAGAAAAAATCCCCCGCCGGCTTCTGTAAAAAAGAGAATGTCTTCTGCGTCCGTAAGGGAACTCCCATGCCGTATCCATGCCCGAAAAAGCAGGACAAAATGGTAGCAGCCGGAAGTCAGTCCGCCAAAAAGCATCATTGCCGCAAAATACTGCAGTTCCTGTCTCATGCTTTCATTCCACATACTTCGTCTCCATGACTACTGAAACAGCTTCTTCCAAAAGGATATCTGTTCTCCTGTCTTCCCCGGCTTTTCCGAATAAATCAGGCTGTCAATCTTTCCTTCCAGATCCACTTCCCCCTGTTCCACCGTCAGACGCTTCACCCGCATGTCATTGCCGCGGACAAACAAAAGTCCCATCTGTGTGTTCAACACAACTTCCCCGGCATCAAAAGAAACCACTTCTTTTACTCCGTTCAACTGTACCAGTTTTCTTCCCTGCAGCAAAACTTTATGTCCTGACAGTATCTGATTTTTTTCTTCCATACCCGCTCCCGCTTTTTCCGGTTACTGCAGTATATGTGCCTTTTTCACTGTTTATTCCGTTACAGATACTCAAACAGTTCCTTTGCTGCATCCTTTTTCGTAGTATCCTGAATATCCAGCACTCTTACCCGCACATTTTTTGTGCCAAATCCGATTTCAATGACATCTCCTACTTTAACCTCGGTCGATGCCTTTGCTGTCTTATCATTAATGAGTACTCTCCCGGCATCACATGCTTCGTTTGCCACAGTTCTGCGCTTGATCAGGCGCGATACTTTCAAATATTTGTCCAATCTCATCGTATTATCTCCTCGCTGTAAATATTCTCTTATACTATCGATTTTATACGTTTGTTCTATTCCAGGCAAGAGCTAATTATTTGTTTTTTCCAATTCTGGTATGGTGTGGTTTTATTTTGTATGGTAAAATGGAGTCGAAACCAAGAAATGTTTTGCAGTTATCGCAAATAAAAGAAAACTTTTTTTCATTAACCTATGTTTTTTTGCATTTTGTGACAAAAAAACAAATTGTGCCAGTTTCGCTATGGAAATTAAGAACACCACATGTTAAACTGCAGATGAGGTTAACTTGTAATATGATGTTATTGTACAAATGGAGGATGAAGATGGATCGAAAACTACTACCGATGGCGGAAACATTTATTAAAACCTTTCTCTACGTGGAGAATGGGTATACCACAGGCTGTTGCCCAACCAACGGCGGTGTGAAATTATGCTGTCCGGCACAGAAAGGAGATTGACTATGAAACTGTTAAAAAAGAAAGGTAACAAGCAAATAATATTATTCGCAGAAAATGGAGCTTCTAATAGTTGCTGCCCGGTAAACGGTGGTGCTCAAGGTTGCTGCCCTGGTAGCACAAGATAATTTTATCATATGACTGCCTTAGATGACTAAGGCAGTCATAGAACTATTTTATGAGAAGGGTTTGCTTATGAAAACAATAACAATACTTGATACTGGAATATCTACAATATATGCTGATAAGTATTTAAAAAACAGATTAAACAATTTGATTACTTATAGAGTCATTGACGGAAAGTTAAAAAAATATTATGGAGCAGAAGACTCCCACGGACACGGGACATTAGTTTGCAGTGCAATAAATATGATAAATAAAGATGTTTCTTTCAACATAATAAAAGCATTCGGAGAGGATTTTTGGGCAGATGAAGAAGCATTAATAATGATCCTAAAAGAAATTGAACGTACAGATTTTAAGACAGATATTCTACACATTAGTAGTGGGATTTCATCTTGTGAACATTTGGAAGAATTAGAAAAAATTCTTTGGAGAATAAAAGAAAAGGGAACTATCATTGTGTCTGCTTTTTCCAATAACCAGATTATATCATATCCGGCAGCATGTAGTTCTGTCATAGGAGTTATGTTTGATACTAATATAGTTTCAACAAAGGAATGGATCTATGTCGAAAACTCTCCAATTAACATTTTTGCAACAGGACAACCTAAAAATTTAGTCAACAAGGATGGAAGTTTAATAAAAACGGCAGGAGCCAGTTTTTCAGCTGCATTTATAACCGCTCATATTGCAAAATTATTAGAAACGATAGATTTGAAAGAAATTGACAAGGAATTGAAAAATAAAGCCCTCAGGTGCTATAATGCTCCTGGGATAAAACATGATTATCCTACCCCGAAAATGGATAAAATTGTTGTTTTTCCTTTCAATAAAGAAAACCACTCCATCGCTAGAAATCATAAAATGCTAGTGCCACAAGTGGTTCGTATTTTAGATGTAAAGTATTCTCCTCATATAGGATTTGATGCTTATCAATTACTGTCGATCTCTGATTATACTTACGACGACGAAAATGAAGGTGATAACAAGAATAAATGTATTATAAAAGATATACTGAGGTTGGACTGGAATATAGACTTTGACACATTTGTATTGGGACATGTTGGTCAGTTAAATGATACCTTGCAGTTTTCTGTTTATGAGCATATCTATAATAACTGCATTAAGTATCACAAAAATTTATATTCTTATGATCCGATTCCCAAAGATATCCAAGACCAATTTCTTGAAAAAGGTCTAATAGCATTTTCACCGCAAATTGAAGATAGAAATATTCGCCTGAATCACTGTGGAATGTTATATGAAATATCAAAACCGGTAGTTGGCGTGTTCGGAACATCAGCCAAGCAGGGGAAATGGTCTCTACAACTAAAAATCAGAGAAATCCTTGAAGAAAGAGGATATCTTACAGGGCATCTAGGCACAGAACCTCATAGCCTGTTATTTCGTAATACCAAAATGTGTGCAGTTGGATTTAATTCCGAGGTAAATTTAAACACAGCAGACGCTGTTTCCCTGTTTAATTATTTGATGCACGACCTTGAGAAAACCTCTGATATTTTGCTTTTCGGGGCACAATCCAATATTATTCCATATTCATTTGGCGGCTTAGGCACAATTCCAACATACACATATGAATTAATCTGTGCTTGTGAGCCTCAAGCATCTATCTTGTGTATAAATGAGTGGGATGAGATTGATTATATAAAAAGATGTATACAATATTTAGAAAGTTTCTCTGGAAATAAAGTAATCGCACTCGCATACTACTTTAAGGACTACCACGAAGAGTGGAATCAATCCGGTTTCTCTATTAATGAATTAAAATATGATTATGGTAAAATAGAAAGAATCAAGGGAAATACAAATTTGCCAACTTATAATATGGGAGACAAAAATGAAGTTGAAGCATTATGTGATGATATCATAAACTATTTCACTTAATCAGTTTATCCTGTTTTCAGGAGCCCATAATTAAGGGTTCCCTAAATATTATCGTTAAACGAAGGAGTGTAATAATGAAAAAAGCAAAGGAAGTTTATAATTCCGTTACATACGCATGGAAGATTCTTATGAGAAATGCCTGTAGCTGGACGTTTCTTATCATTACCATTTCACTGATATCTACATTTAGTGTACTCTTCCAGACCAAGTCATTGGAACATCTCATTAATACGATTGCCGCAGGCGAAAGCAGAAACACGATCATATTATCCATTCTGTTTTGGGGGATCAGCATTATTGCAATGAATATCTTTGGACTAACCCATAAATATATCAATATACATATTAATGAGGAATTGGAAAAGAAATATGTTCCAACCATCATAGATAAGTATAATCTTTTAGAATATGCATGTTTTGAAAACAGAGAAACACAGGATTTGTTTCAATATGTAAATTCATCCTCCCACGGAGAGATTTTATCGTTATTCAATATCTCTCTGTCGCTGATGGCATCTGTCATAACTGTAGTAGAATATGCAATCATTTTCTTTTCCGCTTCCTGGCTCATAGGCATGGTTTCGCTCATGACGATACTGCCTTTATTGATTTTAAATCTTCGTGCCACTTATATCGAAATGCGCCAAAGGTGGACAATGACGACCGATATAAGAAAACGCTATTATTTTCAAAGTCTCTTTGCTGACAAAACCGCATTACAGGAAATTAAAATTTTTCACTCAAAAGACTATTTCATAGAAAAAAGCGAAGAACTTACCGAAAAGATCAATAAAGATCTGAAAAAGAATTTGGGGCAGGTGGGAAAATATAATTCTATTGTTTCTCTCATCGTTTCAACATTTGCCGTTGTCGTCATCTCAATTTCTTCAAATTTGATCATTCAGAAAGAGATGATGATCGGAACCTATGTCGTCTTACTCGAATGTATCGCAGCTTTTATTTCATCCGAAAAACGGCTGGCATCAAACGCTTCAACACTTGTACGCGTTTCTGAAAGGATTCGGTTTATTTTAGACTTTTTTTCTCTTCCGGAAGCCGCAAACAATGTTTCTCATGATAAAGAGCATTGCGATTTTTTCGATTCCGAGTACATTTTGGAATTTTCCAATGTTTCATTTTCCTATCCGCAAAGTTCAAAAAAAGTTTTAAACAGTGTTTCCTTTAAGATCAAAAAAGGCGAAACGATATCCTTTGTCGGTAAAAACGGTTGTGGAAAATCAACCATAGTAAAATTGTTGTGCGGATTGTACAAACCAGACAGCGGCGAAATCAAAATCTTCGGAAAACCAATCGGCTCTTTAACTTACGACCAGTTCAAAAAATTCTTTACCGTTGTTTTCCAGGACTCACAGCACTATCAGCTTTCCCTGCGTGAAAATGTCGGTATCGGCAACATCGACTCTATCCAGGACGAAGAATCCTTGCGCAACGCCCTCATCATGGCTGGTGCCGACAATCTTTTAAACCTTCCTCAGGGATTGGAACAAAACCTTGGTTATATCCAAGAAGATGCTGTTGATCTTTCCGGGGGCGAATGGCAAAGGGTAGTCCTCGCCAGAGCTTTGCTGTCCCGCTCAGACCTTCTCGTTCTTGATGAGCCGACTTCCGCACTGGATCCGATTGCAGAATGTTCCATGTATCAGGAGATTTACGGAATTACCTCGCAAAGAAAACAGGCTGCAATCTTAATCTCGCATCGATTGGCATCCGGAAAATTTGTTGATCGTATTTTGGTTCTTGATGAAGGCTCCATTGTGGAAGAAGGAAATCACGAAGAATTGATGCAAAAAGGCAACCTGTATTTCGATATGTTTAAAAAGCAGCAATCTTGGTATAAGTAACTAAATATACAGCAAAGAGGTGCGAATATCCATGAAGAGTAAAAACATAGACATCATTCAAAAATCTACAAGAGATCTGTTTCAAATAATGCCGCTTGTCGTTACCTGCAAGGTAGCATTAAGTATTATAAGTGCCGTATTCTCCATATTCAGCATTCGTTTTCTGGCAGGTGTTATAGAAAATGCCGGTCTCATCATTAAAGAAGAACCGGTATACCATACTTTCATTTCCAATATCGTTTTCTACCTGTTATGCTATGTAGGAATCCAGTTAAGCAATATCTTTTTATACTATATTGATAATATTTGGATCGTTCCGAAGATGGAATATTTCCATCATAAGCTTTCCGTTCATTTGACTGAGATATCTTTAGAAGCGACAAATTCCCCAAGCATTCAGGATATGTTTTGGCGCGCCAAAGATGCCGTATATCAGGACAGAATATTGAACGTATTCATGTCGGTATTTCATATTATTCCTATTTTAGTGCAGCTGATAGGAACCATGTGCGTGTTAGGCAGTTACAATTTATGGCTGATAGTTTTTGCTTTCATCAGTATTTTCCCATCTGCGGCCATCATATATTGGTGTGAAAAAAAAGAATATACGTTTTCTCGGGAACAGACCAAAGTTCAAAGAATGAGCGGATATCTTTGGAGCATCTTAACAACAAAAGAGCCGATCCGCGAATCAAAAATTTATGGATTTGGCTCATATATTAAAGATAAATTTTACGACGTACACAAAAAAAATTACCTCGCACGAAAAAAGCTATCACTGAAAGAAGATATGTGGAGCGTACTGGCAGATTTCTGTAAATATATGCTGTACATATTTGCAGTCTTCTTTGCGATTGACCTGGTACACAAAAATCAGATAGGAATAGGAGCTTTCAGTGCCTGTATTGCTGTATTTTCTACCATGCAGAGTAAAGGAACCAGCTTTTTCTCCTACTTTTCCCAAGTCAACAGTGCATGCAATTATGCAAGAGATTATTACGATTTCTTTCAGTTAGAAAAAGAAAATACCGGGCAGTTAAAACTCGACGAACCAATTGAGACCATTGCCCTCCATAATGTATCGTATCAATATCCTAACAGCAATAAACCTGCACTGCAAAATGTCGATCTGAACATAAAAAAAGGAGAACTTACCATTGTCGTGGGTGAAAACGGCTCCGGAAAAACTACCTTGTCTAAGTTGATCATGGGCTTATACAGACCAACCTCCGGTAACTTATCGGTAAATGATCTTCCGATGACAGATATGGATACTGGCGAATACTACAGGAAATTTTCCATTGCCCTTCAGGATTTCCAAAAATATGCAATCTCCCTAAGAGACAATGTCACAATCAGCGATTTTACGGCAGCAAACACTAACCTGGACGACTTATTCTATATGAATGACCTGATTTCTGTAAGAGACCGGCTGGGTGGCTATGATACCATGTTAGGTATAGAATTTGGAGATGAAACATTATCCGGCGGAGAATGGCAGAAAGTAGCTTTGGCACGTTCCCTATATAAACCTTCCGAAGTGATCATTCTTGATGAGCCGACCAGTGCCATTGATCCTTTACAGGAATATGATCTGCTAAATAAGTACATTGATATTTCCATGCACAAAACATGTATCATCATTTCACATCGCGTAGGCATCTGCCAAAAAGCAGACAACATTATCGTTATGCACCATGGACGCGTTGTTGAGACCGGAAATCATAAAGAGCTGCTTGAGAAAAACGGAAAATATTGCGAACTTTGGAAAGCCCAGGCGCAATGGTACAAATAAAGAATTACCGGGGTTCGCTGTCCAAAAAATGAACATCCAAAAAAAATCGCTGCAGGCAATATGCCTGCAGCGATTTTAAATATCAGTAATGAATTCTTCCAAAGTTTCACTAACCTGCTTTTATTAAGCGTTAACAACGTCCTTTAAAGCCTTACCTGCCTTAAACTTCGGATTCTTGGAAGCTGCGATTGTGATGGTTTCTTTTGTCTGTGGGTTGATACCTGTTCTTGCCGGTCTCTCGGAAACTTCAAATGTACCAAATCCAACTAACTGAACCTTTTCACCCTTCTTCAATTCTTCTGTTACGATGTCGATAAATGCCTTTAATGCCTTTTCGGAATCCTTCTTGGATAATTCTGCATTTGCTGCAATAGCTGCAACTAATTCTGTCTTATTCATGATATAAATCCTCCTCTAAAAGTATGTGAATAAAAGAGTCACTAATAACCTCCCCGGTTACTTCATGCTCTGCCGGAGTTCTTTGATTTCCCCGGTGACATCTTTCTTGTTTTCCTCCCCATTTACGGGCAAAGTAACTCAATGCCTATACCAATATTTATAAACTGATTAGCAACATTTGTCAAGGAATTTTCATCATTTCCTGCCCGAAAACAGTGATAAATTCAAGCTTTTCAGCTTTCCATCTGCCGTCCGAGAAATGAGGCTGCCGTTTGCGCGATCTTCAGCTCCGTCTCTCCCAGTTTTTGCCGGTTTTCTTTTGCCAGTATTGCCACTGCTCCGATCACATCACCTTCCGAAATGATCGGCACAATGACCTGCTGAACATATTCATCGTCATCATAGCTAAGAGAAATATAACTTTTCTCTCCCTTAGCCGCAATCAGGGTTTCTCTCTCTGTCATCAGATTTTCCAGTTCCCTGCTGACTGCTTTGGCAAGCAGATCCTTTTTCGCGCTTCCTGCCGCTGCAATAAACTGATCCCGGTCTGCGATCGCCACGATCCGGCCTGTCGTCTGTGCCATTGCTTCCGCACACTGCTTTGCAAACAGACTCAATTCTCCAATAGGGGAATACTTTTTTAAAATAATTTCGCCCTCTCTGTCCGTAAAGATTTCCAGCGGGTCGCCTTCTCTTATCCGTAAGGTTCTTCTGATTTCTTTTGGCACAACAACTCTTCCAAGGTCGTCTATCCGCCGTACGATTCCTGTTGCCTTCATCTTATCTCCTCCATTACAAATCTTAATTTCTACGCTAGTATCTGTAAATGGTGGGATTTTATACCTTTCATTTTTTTCACACTTTTATGATCTTCTGCTGTTCTTTACTCTTCCTTCCTGCTGCTTAAAAAAACAGCTTTCTTTCCATGATCTCCCTTGCCGAACTGTGAATGGCAAGATAGATCAAAAAACCGCCAAACAAAACCAGTACGATCATCGGATACACCGACCAGCCGATAAAAGCAATGGAAAAAGTCACTTCCAGCAAAAATTCCAGCAGGAGCATAAAAACTCCAAAAGCAGCGAAGGCACCTCCTATAATATAAAGCCTTCCTTTTTTTAAATAACGCAGCAAGGTAATTACCGTACAGACGATCAGGCCGATCCCTCCTACCACCGGAAAGGCAAAACTTAAAAACCAGCTTCCTCCGGTTTCAAGATCAATATACAAAAGATACAGTAAAATAACACAAAAATTGCACGGCATTAAAATGACTGGATTTGGCCTTGCAAACCAAAAAGGAAGTGCAATGGCGGTGTAAGCAACTAAAAACGCTCCCGCCACATAACCAAACCAGTCCAGTTTCCCATTGTATTGATAATCCGACAAAAAACTGATCAACAGCGGGATCAGGAACAAAATGATCGCAGCCCCGCTAAGGACCTTCGAACTCGGCTTTGCCTCCGGCCTCCTGTTTTTCGGATAAAGCGGCGGTACCTCCTTTTGTTTTATCTCAGGATGATATACCATCGTTCCGCAAAGCGGACAGATCTTTTCACTGTCGGCAAGACGTACTCCGCAATGAACACAAAACATATTTTCTTCCTCCTCTATTCCTGATTGCTTTCCACGGTCACAGGCAGCCCTAATTCCTGCAGTACGGAAAAAAAGTGTCTCTCCAGCTCCGGGAGCCGGATATTCCGGATAAAATTGATATAGATCGTATCCCCGTAAGACAGCATTCCGCAATTGTATGGTGCCGTTGCCTGCACTCCAAGGATAAAATCAAACCGTTCAATATACGGCTTCATTTCATCCGGCAAAGAAATTCTTCCAAGATTCGACAGGGACAGGCAGGATTTTGACTCTCCCACGCTGTCAAAAACTGCTTTCATGACTGCATTTTTTATTGGAAGCGGCAAAAGCCGCACTACCGGGTTCCGCTCTGCGCTGACATTTGTGGCGATCACACTCCCCATATGCTTTGCCGTAACATCTGTTCCGATCTTATGATAGATCACACGGCAGATTTCTTCAAAACTGTAATCTCCCATCCTCGGATCCAGTTCCGGTATCGTATACATTGCAAAATTGCGCAGTGTGCTGCTTGGAAATAATCTTCGCAGATTGACAGGTATCAAAAGTTTGATCCTCTTTTGTTTTTTTCTCTCCGGATTTTTTTCTTCCTGCAGTTTCAGTAAGGCTTTCATCATAGCCGCGCTGAAAAATACCGTCAGACTGACCTGATACCGGTGTGCCTGCTCCAATGCTTCCACAAGCGGTATCCGGAAACAGATCAAATGCAAAAATCCGTCCGTCTGCGGTTCTCCGGACATATGCCATGCATTCGTATCTTTCCTGCTTGCAGAAACAGCACCGGCATACTTGGAAAAACAGTCTTCCAGTTCTTCTTCCTTCGGTTCCTCTCTCCGGTTTAATATCCCGTCTTCCAACGGCACCGAAATGCCGTATTTCTGTTCCAGATACTCTGCCGTCAGGTTTTTTAAGAATACCAAAGCCCCGGTCCCATCTGTCAGAGAATGAAAAAATTCAACTGCTATCCTGTTCCGGTATACGATCACCCGAAAAGCGCAGTTGCGCATCTCTGCCTTACTCATAAAGGTCAACGGATAACTGTACTCATCACGCACTTTAGGTGCTTTCTCTATCTGCTGAAGATAGTACCAGAACACTCCCTTGCGCAGTCTCGCAGCAATCGACGGAAATCTTTTTACGGTCACATCCAGTGCTGACTGCAATAACTCTTTATCTACTTCTTCCCGCAGCGTAACCGACTGACGATATACGTTACTCCAGTTTTTTCGCTGTGCGGCAGGATATATTTTTGCAGCGTTGTCCAATCGGACCCAACGCAGTGTTTTCTTCTCTGTCTGTTCCATCAGCAGTTCCTCCCATTTTTTAAAGTATAACATACTCCCTCTGAAATTACTACTTGCAGAAGATCAAAAGAATCCTCCTTGTCTCCGTTTTTTTCACAAGACAAAGAGGATTCTGTCATTCTTATAATTCAATTTTCTTTCTCTGGGAATAATTGATCTTACTTCCTTTTACCGTTGTCGGAGGCACCCCGTACGCTTCTTTAAACTTGTAGGAAAAATAATTTCCATCGTTGAATCCGCAGGCATATGCCACTTCACAGACAGCACGTCCCGGTTCGTTCCTCAGCATTTCTTCCGCTTTCTGCAAACGAAGTATCGTCAGATATTCTTTAAATCCAAATCCCGTTTCTTTCTTAAACACCCGGGACAGATGTTCTGCACTTACTGAAACAAGCTTTGCCGCCACAGACAGCTTTACCTCATTCATATAGTTATGCTGGATATAATTTAAGACCGGTGCGATCAGATTGCATTCATTCCCTTTGCTGACATGCTCATTCTCATTTCGCAGGATCAGAAAAAACAATTCCGTGGTATAACAGCGGATCGCTTCTTCCGACATTTCATCTGCATGGTCATATTCCCACCCGATCCGTTCAAATATCTGTTCCAACCGTTCCAAAACTCCGCTGTTCCGGTAAAGATGTCCTACGGATAAGATCTTTTCCCTCAGCACTTCCGGCAAATAATCCGGAGCGCAATTGATGAGCAACCTGGTGTGCGGCACACCTCCATAGTTCGTTCTGTGGATCGTTTCCTCCGGAATGATGACCACATCCCCCGGTATCACGTGGTAAGAATGATCTCCGATAAAGTAATTACAGACTCCTTCTTTCATATAATAAAGTTCAAAGGCATGATGATAATGCCGGGTAGACTCATGGTCAACCACGCCCACCACTTTACTGTAATAATAATTCGGTACCAGATTTGTAATCTTTTTCATCACTGCTTCTTTTCAATCACAACTTCCGTTTCTCCATCAAAGAAATAAATACTCTTATGCGGAATGGAAAATGTGATCTTCTCATCCATTTTTGGTGTATCGTGCGGATCCACTTTCAGAATGGATTTTACTCCCTGGATGTCTACATAAACATTGGTATTGTCTCCAAGCAGTTCTGTCAGTTCTACCTCTGCCGTCAGTACAAAGCTGTCCGGCTGTTCTCCCAGGACAATCGCCTCCGGTCGGAAGCCCATAACCAGCTTTTTCCCTTCTTGTTCTTTCAGTGTTTCTGCCGGCAGCAGGGTATCCAGATTCCATTCGGTATTTCCGATCGCTAATTTTCCGTTCGTTACCGTCGCACTTACAAAATTCATCGGTGGTTCTCCGATAAAGCCTGCGACAAACATATTTGCCGGTTTAAAGTAAAGTTCATACGGAGTCCCAACCTGCTGAATGTATCCGTCCTTCATAACAACGATACGGTCTGCCATCGTCATGGCTTCCGTCTGATCATGAGTAACATAGATCGTAGTCGCTCCAACCTTTCTGTGGATGTCCGTGATCTCCGAACGCATGGTTACTCTCTGTTTTGCATCCAGATTGGAAAGCGGTTCGTCCATCAGGAAAATGCCGACTTTACGTATAATGGCACGGCCGACGGCAACTCTCTGTCTCTGTCCGCCGGAAAGTGCCCTCGGCTTTCTGTCCAGATAATCCGTAAGACCTAAGATCTTTGCTGTATCATGAACCCTTTTATCGATCACCTCATCGTCTACTCCCTGCAGAGAAAGTCCGAATGCCATATTATCATAGACGGACATATGAGGATATAATGCATAGCTCTGGAATACCATGGCTACTTCTCTCTCTCGGGGACCTATCTCATTGGCACGTTTGCCGTCAATCAGGAATTCCCCGTTGCTGATATTTTCCAGACCTGCGATCATGCGCAGGGTTGTGGACTTACCGCAGCCGGACGGACCAACAAATACGATAAACTCACCTTGTTCAATTTCCAGATTAAAGTCATGTACGGCATGAAAACCGTTCGGATAAATTTTATTTATCCCTTGTAATGTGAGATATGCCATATTATTTCTCCTTGTTATTCTTCTGTTTTGCATCTGACAGTATCTTCCGGAGCATATTTTTAATTCCGAGGAAACACAGATCAAATGCCAGATAAAACAGTCCGAACAGAATCGGTTCTACTCCGAGTATGATCTCGTTTTCCGTGCCGTTCAGACGGTTTCCGACACTATTGATGACTTCATACAGCCATACTGTACCATACAGCAGAGGAAACGCATATACAATATTGGCAAAGAAAGTCCAAAACTTTTTTTTCGGAAACATCATCCATTTGCTGTTTTGTCCTTCATACTTCTCCATAAAACGAAACGCATTATTTACCAGAATGTCTGTTACCATTCCCAAAACCACAGCCAATACGACAAGCATATCCAACATATTGGTAATGTAGATCCCAAGCCCCCAGAAAATGAAAAAGCATACTGCACCGTTGAACCAGAATTTAATGAACAGGGCTTTTACCCAGTCCGGAATCTTATCCAGTGCACTGCTCCGGTAAGATTTTCCGGGATCCGCTTTTGTCTTCGGATAGGTTTTCTTTTCTGCATTGACCAATCGGTCAACTGCATCTTTTTTCAGATCATAATAATTTTCTGTGCTTTTTTTAGAAGTCTCATTCGTCTGTTTCTTTCCTGCCATAATTCCTGCTTATTCCCCGTCTTCTAAATCAATTTCCCCGATCACTGCATTTTCTTCGATCTCAACCGAAGTATTGATCTTCTTAAGAAGCTTTGCAAATACCGGCTCCAAGACTACACATGCCATTGTGATCACGGTTGTAATGATATGGGCGATCATCGTTGTCTTTGCCGTTGTGATGTAAGAGGTTGCCTTTGTGATCTTGATCGGGCTTACCTCTCTTGTAAGAGCTGCCATGATGCGGTTGTAATAAGTTACATCCGCAAAAATGATGATCGCGTACATTACCAGCATCAGTAAGATCATAACCTTATTCGGCTTCTGACGCTTTGGATATGCGCTGAACATACACACATAAGATAAAATGGATAACAGCATGGAAACAAAGGCACAAAGTCCCATATTCGTCCCATAAATCTTTGCCGTGGTATTTGAAATACTGGTTAAGTTTAAAGAAAAGATCAAAAAGGAAATCGTCAGTGCCATGAGCGGAATGATCTGCGGGTTCTTCTTTAAAGAAACCAGGAATTTTCTTACCGTTTCATTCCTCTTTCCTTTTTTCTTCTGATTATTTACATTTTCATTTTTCTTCATCATCTTTTATCCTCTATCTGATCGCGTTGGTCGTTTCTTTATCAAAGAAATGCTTATGCTCAAAAGCAATCCCTACGATGTCTCCCGGTTTATACTCTGCCCACTCACGGAACTTTGCCGTTGCCTTATGTCCGCCGATCAGACCATGTACCAAGGTTGTCTGTCCGAGATTCTCATTGCTTGTCACAGAAAGCCGGATCTCCTCTCCGTGTACTACATGTTCCGGACGTACCCCAAGAGTGATCGTCTTCCCTTCGTAGCCTTTCAGAACATCCTGCTCGGTTTCATCCAGCGCTACCGTAAATCCTTCTCCCACCAGCGTGTCTGAGTTTACTTTACAGTCAAAGAAGTTCATCGGAGGAAGTCCGATAAAGGATGCAACAAAGATATTTGCCGGTGTATCATACAGTTCCAATGGTGTCCCGATCTGCTGTACATATCCCATAGACATACATACAATCCGGTCAGCCAGAGTAAGCGCCTCCGTCTGGTCATGAGTTACATAGATCATGGTTGCTCCAAGACGCTTGTGCAGAAGAAGGATCTCTCTTCTGGTTGCTCCTCGGAGCTTTGCATCCAGATTGGATAGCGGTTCGTCAAACAAAAATACTTTTGGTGTACGAACAATCGCACGTCCCATGGCAACTCTCTGTCTCTGACCGCCGGAAAGCTGCTTTGGCTTTTTGTTCAGCTGATCGGTCAGTCCCAAAATTTCCGCTGCGGCAAGAACTTTTTCGTGGATCACGTTTGGATCTTCATGACGCAGTGTCAGGGAAAATGCCATGTTTTCATAAATTGTCATATGTGCATACAGCGCATAGTTTTGGAATACCATTGCAATATCTCTGTCCTTCGGCGGTTTCTGCGTTACATCTTCGCCGTCGATGAGCAGTTTACCGGAAGAAATATCTTCCAGACCGGCGATCATTCGGAGTGTCGTAGACTTGCCGCAGCCGGAAGGTCCGACCAGTACAATGAATTCGCCGTCCTCAATATCCATATTGAAATCAAATACTGCCTGCACATTATTGTCATAGATTTTATTGAGATTTTGTAATCTTAATGAAGCCATATTATTCAGCCACGCCTTTCTTTCTGGACTTTCTGGTCTCTCTATTCAAAACCATGTTCTTTTTTGTAAGTTTCCAGCACACGGGTTTTATGAATGCCGATGATCCCTGCTGCAATACAGGCCGCTGCCGATGCCACCAGGCAAAAGATCACGTAGAAAAACTGCTTATCATCCATAACCAGAGTTTCTACTGCATTTATTTTTGTCGTTGTACTGTGAGCATCGCACGGATATCCGAGAATGCGGATCAGCTGGAACACACCTGCCCCGATCAGAGTATATGCATAAGAGATCTTATACATCTTTACTCCTTCAGAAGAAAGGAAAGCTACCAGAAGGAATATAAGGTTGCACAATACCGAAATACCGATCTTGATCGTATAATAATAGGTATTTACATTGGACTGGTAAATACTGAAGAAATACAGTACATTAAATAAAATTGCCACATAAGAAAGATTCGCGGAAATTTTATTCTTTGTATAACGCAACCGGTCTTTTTTGATGGTCTCTTTATCCATGCCGCTACACCTCCTTATTTTCTTCGATCAGCTGCTGTTCTGCTTTCATTAACGACTTTTTCCAAAACAGATTTACCACATTGATCATAGTGGCAGCAAGCAGGATTGAAAATACAACGACGGAAATATCAAACCAGAAGGTAGAAATGTACCAGTTAAATCCGAACTGCTCTGCCTTTGCCGCAAGTGCCTCTATATCTACCTGTAAATACTGTACTCTATATGAAAATATATTGATGAGTGCCCATACGGATATACCGACCGTCGCAACGGTATTGACCCCAACAGTAATGTAATTTGCGATGTAATATTTTCTGCGTGTATGATTCTGCATAACAAACTGAGAAACCGCAAGCAGGATCAGTACAATGCCCGCTGCCGTAAGTTTCTGATTAAATCCCTGGATATTATAATAAACTTCTGTTCCTGCTACAGTCGGACGCTTGATGTTCTGTGCATAAAACGCAAACTGTGCATCATACATGTCTGTTACCAGACCTAACGAATAGATGAATACAAGCGCTGCTGCCGCTAACATAAGATAGCACACAACACGCTGGAGAATCATTTGTTTTTTGTACATATCTGTCTCCATTTCTTTGCCCGTAGTCGGCAAAGTATCTCATGATCGCCTTGTTGCCGAGCGAATAAGGCCATTATTTTTTTATCAGCAGAGGAGCAGTACCGCTCCTCTGCCATAATTTAAAATATTTACTGACTGATCTTGAAACTACTTGATTGTTTCGTAGTAGTCTTTGAGGTTCTGCCAAGCAGTTTCCTTCAATTCAAGATAGCCCTTGCCACTCCATGTTTCGCTTACCGTCTTAACAGCTTCACTTACGGAAGTAGCTCCTTCTAATGTAAAGCCATTTACAATAATGTCACAGAAAAGGTTTTCACCACCCTTGGAAGAGGAGAACTTACCGCTGGAAGAAAGTTCTGTGTAACCCTTCAGGATTTCATTTTCCTGCTTTGTATTCGGTAATGTAGTAGGAACGGATGTATACCAAGGATTCTCTGTAATAGCGAGTTCCGGATGCTTGATGGTTCCAAGACCGATTGCTGTGGAAATGTAACCGGCACCTTCCTTGCCTACTGCATGTGTACACTGATATTCAAATGCCTGACTCTTCATAAAGGAAAGAGTGGAACCCAGGTACTGACGGGCATAGTTTGTATAGTTACCGGAAGCCTTGCTCCAAAGTTCTTCATATGTTGCATCTGCGATCACCGGCATCTGCTTGCCATTGAAGTTAAATGTTACATAAGAACCGTCTTCATTTGTCTTGATGAACGCATCCGGACCGTAAGACATGAGGATCTGTCCCTTTTCGCTGTATGCGTAGTCAATGATGGCAAGAGCAGCGTAAAGCTTATCTGTATCGTTGCCTACACCGGCCTTGGAGATTGCCCAACCGTCTGTCTTAACAGATCTCCAGGATTCTGTAAATCTCATGTAAACACCGTCTGCATTTGTTCCGTCATACCAACGTGCTACCGGAACCATAACTGCCATGTACTTTTCACCTTCATCCAGAGATGTTTCGTTGTAAACAGTCTGTGTCTGGTTGTAGTCATAGTGCATAAAGCCGGCATCGTTCTTCAGCATTGTCTTTGTGTCAGTATCTTCCATGTTTACGAAGGAAGACGAAATGAGGCCTTCTGTTACCATGGCATTCATTCTCTCTAAAGCTTCATAAGTATCAGCTTCCTGACGTGCATCATGAAGTTTTCCGTCGGTGCCAACATATAAGTAATCCTGTCTGGATTCCAGACCACGTACACCAAAGAGTGTTCCTGCAAAACGGAACATATCTACTCTTCTCTGGTTGTTGTCATCTTCTCTGGAGAAGAGACCCTGTACGGAATCTGTGCCATTAAGTGTCTGTGGATTTGCAACGACACAACGAAGGAGTGCAACCAGTTCATCTGCATCCCATGCTGCGTTCTGACCAACAAAAAGGTCTGCTCTGTTGGTTCCGTAGTAACCGTCATATGCTTCATCAATGTAAGTTCTGAGCATGTTGACTGCTTCTACACCTGTTAAAGTACCCTTTGCAAGAGCATCGTTCATCTTCTGAACAATATTGCCTGCCTTATCGTAGTTCTTTGTAAGCTTCTCTGTCGCAGAACCGTCAGCCTTTACTACATCGATCGTAACTGTTCCGGAAGTCGGCATATATGGTTCGTATGCTGCTGCCTTTACGTTATTGCTGCTGTCTGCGGAGAATGTTCCTTCACCGTTTAAGAGCTTTTCTACCCAGTCAGTACGCATCAGAGGCATACGTTCGATATCGTTAACACCATCGAAATATGGGGAAAAGTAAATAGCGCCTGTGCTTGTATCTCCTGTGATGGAAAGACGAACGATCGGATTCTCTTCCAGATATGCCTTGAAATTCGGCATATCATCCAGATAATCAGCGATATTGATCAGATCGCCTGCTACACCTGCCTCGGAAAGCTGGGAGGCAGAACCGCTTACCATATCTACCTGGTCTAACTGCTCTTTCCAATACTTAAATTCGTTTGTGGCACTATTGCCCTGATACTTGTCAACAAAAGAAATGCCGAGTACGTTCTGCACTTCTACCCAGGTAGGCTTTAAATCACCTGCATGGTATGTGTTTCCGTCTGCAAGTGTAATGCCCTCGCCTGCTACTTCTGCATCGAAGAATAATCCGGTCTTTTTATTGTTGTAACCAACTGCCATGCGGAGTTCTGTGCCCTCTGCATACTCAAGACTAAATTCTTTCTTCTCCTCTTCCTGCTTGCCGCATCCTGTCATGCATCCGACTGTCATGGCAAGAGCAAGAACTGTTGCAAGAATTCTTTTCTTTGTCATTTTTTTACCCTCCATTACTTTTTTATTATTAAGTGTCCAGCACCATAATAACCCTTTTAAGGCCAAGGTTTATTCCTTGACGCCGCCCATGTTTACGCCCTTTGCAAAATATTTCTGGATGAACGGATAAATGATCAGCACAGGGATGATGGAACATACGATCAGTGCGTAGATCACGGAATCCGATGCATATGCTTCGTTCCATCCGGTCATGATGTCCGGATCCTGAAACTCTTCCAGCTTTAAGCGGATAAATACCTGCAGCGGATGTTCATTTCCGTTGCTTATCATCTGCCTTGCCCAGAAATAACCGTTCCATCTGGAAATTGCAAAGAACAGTGCAACTGTTGCGATCGTAGATTTGCTCATCGGAATATAAACCCGGCTGAGCACCTGAAATTCCGTGGCACCGTCTACGACAGCAGCTTCCTCGATTTCCGACGGAACCCCTTCAAACGCGTTACGCAGCAGGATGATGTTCATGGCAGCCATACCCATGGCAATAACAACAAGCCACTTGTCATCTGTAATACCGATCGCATTAAATACGGTTCTTGTGTCAATGTAGTTTAAGTACTGAGGTACCAGCCCTGCAGAAAACCACATGGTAAATACAAGGAAGAAATTGAATCCTTTACGGAACAGCAGTCTCTTTTTAGAGAGTGCATAGGCGCCGAGGATCGCAACCCCCATTGCCCAAAGCGTACCGTAGAAAGTGATAAACAATGTGTTTGTGTAAGAATTCCAGAACATGTTATTGTTGAACATGCTGGCAAATGCTTCAAACTGGATATCCTTCGGAAACAGGACAAGCTGTCCGTACTCTACCGCTTCCCTGCCACTGATGGCAGCGGAAATCGCATAAAGGAAAGGATACAGACACGCTACGGCAAACACCGTAAGCAATACATAACTGACCACTTTGAAGATAAGTTCGGATACTTCAAGTTTTCTTTTCATGTTCGAAGTACCTCCTTAATATAATGATACATCCGATGCCTTACGGGCGATCGTGTTGGCTGCAATAACAAGTAACATACCCATTACGTTATTTAACATTTCTGCGGATGACGCGATTCCCGTCAGTCCGTCAGCAATACCGTAACGCTGTGCAAATGTGGAAACAACGTCTGCGGTAACATAAGTATTCGGATTATAAAGAAGCAGTACTTTTTCATACCCGACATTTAAGAGCGAGCCGATACGTGTGATCAGCATGATGACTACCGTTGATAAAATGGAAGGAAGCACTACGTACTTCATCTGAGCCATCTTTCCTGCACCGTCAATCTGTGCCGCCTCATAGCTGGTCGGCGAAATCGCAATGATCGCCGCGAAGAATACGATACTGTCATATCCTGCGCTCTCCCAGATACCACTGATCTGGTAAATGGAACGGAAGAAATCCGGATTGTTCAAAAGGCCGGCATTCCCGACCTCGGTACTGATCAGTCCCAGGGAAGTCAGCATCCGGGAAATAACACCCATTTCCATCCCCGCAAGAGGCGAAGACTGCCGGACGAGCATGGTAACCAGAGAAGTCATAACAACCGTCGACATAAACTTCGGCAGGTACGTGATCACCTGATAAATGCTCCTTGCAATATCCGAGCGGATTTCATTAAAGAAAAGCGCAATGATGATCGGCATCGGAAATCCGAAACATAATCCGTAAAAGCTTAATAAAAAAGTGTTGCGGAATGCCTGCCAGAACTCTGTAGAAAGAGAACTGTTGCCGACAAACAGCATCTTAAAGTAGGAAAAACCCGCATACAGCTGATCGGCTACCGGCAGTGTGCTGTCTGATACCTTGAAGCATCCGAGCAGCTCGTACATCGGAAAATAACGCCAGAAGAGAAATACAAGCAGCATCGGCAGGAGCATCAGGTATAACCGCCAGTCCTTGGCAACCGTACGTCCCACATTCAGCCAATAGTGCTTTTCCACGTCATCTCTGACCATCTGCTCCGCATCTTCCCGGTATTTACCCGTGCTCTCGTCGTATACGAGATAATCGGCAGCTTTCTTTTTCATAATCAATAATCCTCCTTAACTATGTATGACAAATCTATTCAAAATACTCATCGTCCTGCGACTTGTTCTGTTCTTCCTGTTTTTCCCGCTCTACGCGAAAAAGATATGCTTTCTGATCCTCGATCATTCCGTCCGTATTTCTTAAGAGCATAAGGATTACTTCCGCAAAAAGCAGCGAAATGATATCGGTCGTCAGATATACCACAAGAGTCATCCATTCTCCGCCAAAGAAAAGCGATACCAAAAATCTCCCAAACTCCATGCCGAGATACGCCGTCAGCACAAACAGACCGAGTTTCGGCAGACTTGTGCGTATGGTATCTTTTTTGTAGCGTTTGAAAAGAAGCAGCGCCGACAACGCAAACAGATTTCCGATACAATAGATCAGATACTGTTCTATTGTCGCATGGGATGCAAGACAGAAGGCAAAACCTCCGGCCACGGCAAGCACACCGGCCCGTGCGCCCCAGCGCATCATAACGACACAAATCAGTGCCAGGCTGATGGAAATTGCCACCGGCTGTGCTGCGAACCAGGTATTCGTTGCGATCGTAGTAATTGTTTCAAATATCAGAAGGACTATCGTAAATATCGTGATGTCCAACGTGCGATATTGTTCAAAAGTAATCTGTTTCATCTTCGTTTCTCTTATCTGACCTCTCTCCTGTCTGCCAAAGAGCATACAGAGCACAATACATTCATCATAGTATGCTTATTTTAACATCAGAGCATGGTTTTTTCCTTGATTTTTTTGATTCTGCTTTTTTAATGTCTTAATTTTTTTGATATCACATTTGGATTTTACCATATTCCGGGTAAATTTCAACCCTTTTCCTCATCAAATTGCACAAATACCAAAGAAACTTTTTGCAGATTTTTCGTCATTTTCACACCACCATTGTAAACGCTTTCATTAAAAAAGTCTACTGTTTTTTCTTCTTTTCCTCATTTTCTCAAAAGGGTAGACTTTTCCTTCTTTTCGTTCTATACTTAAAAAAACAGTATTTTTATCAGGACAAGATCCAAAAAAGGAGAAGAAGCAATGAGAGATATGACTACCGGCTCTGCATTACGGCATTTGTGGTGCTATGCCTTTCCACTGATGTTGAGCAACTGGTTTCAAATGGGCTATAATGCCGTAGATTCCATGATTGCAGGACGTTTTATCGGCAAAGACGCTCTTGCTGCTACAGGCATTGCGTCTCCGGTCACAAACCTTGTCATCCTTTCCGTCACCGGTCTGTGTCTCGGTGCAGGCATCCTGATGAGTGAAAGATTCGGGGCCCATGATCTTATTTCTCTGAGGAAACAGTTTTCCACAACTTTGCTGTCCGGTCTGTGCCTCAGTCTCCTGGTGTCAGTGCTCGGAATCGCTTTTACCTCTCT
>CAZWCZ010000002.1:56347-111185 GCA_964632165.1 uncultured Lachnospiraceae bacterium
CCGGTCTGTGCCTCAGTCTCCTGGTGTCAGTGCTCGGAATCGCTTTTACCTCTCTGATTATGAAAGCACTTGCAGTCCCGGACGAGCTGCTTGCTCCCACCGGCACTTATCTGTGCATCCTTTTTCTCGGAACCCCGTTCACTTTCCTTTATAATGCCGTTTCTTCTGCTTTAAAGAGCATTGGCGACTCCAAGACCCCATTAAAATTTTTGATGTTTTCTTCTTCACTGAACGCTGTGCTTGATATCATTTTTATCGGTGGTCTGCACTTTGGGATCGTCTGCTCCGCTGTCACTACCATATTTGCCGAAGCGTGCTCCGCTGTTCTTGTTCTCCTCTATCTTACACGACGTTTCCCTGAGCTTTGTCCAAAAAAAGAAGAATGGGGGATTGACTTTCCTATGCTGAAAACCATTCTTTGTTTTGGCGGTACCGCAGCTCTTCAGCAATCGGTCCAGCCGATCGGTAAACTTCTGATCCAGGGGCAGGTCAACGCTCTTGGAATCGATGTTATTGCCGCCTATAATGCGGTAACAAGGATCGATGCTTTTGCCTTAACCCCGGAACAAAGCATTGCCCAGGCGATCACGACTTTCCTTGCCCAAAATCGCGGTGCAAAAAAAGCCGGGCGCATCCGCCGCGGCTTTCTCATCGGTATGACTATGGAATTTTTCTATGCCCTCCTGTTCGGAACGCTGACATTTACCTGTCGTTTTCCGCTGATGTCACTTTTCGTCACCGGAGAAGACGCTTCTTCTGTCATCCTCATCGGTGCCCGCTACCTGCTCTTTATGTCAGTTTTCTACCTCTGGCCCGGCATGACAAACGGTGTTCAGGGATTTTTCCGTGGAATCGGAAAATTAAGGGTCACGCTGGCCGGAACCTTTCTCCAAACCAGCGTGCGTGTTATCACGACTTATCTTCTGGCGCCTTCGCTCGGCATCGTCGGCATTGCCCTTGCCTGCGTCCTCGGCTGGACCCTGATGCTCCTGCTCGAAGTTCCTCTCTGCATCCGGGCACTGCGGCACCCGGAATCACTTTAATAAATCACCGTCAATCAAAGGAAGCTCAAATTTTTTACAAAGTTCTTCTGCATCCCTCACTGCCTGATGATTTTTCAAATGCTGCGGTGAATGGGCATCCACCCCGAGGATCGCTTTATTTCCCACTTCTTTTGCAATGGTCAGAAATCGTTCAGACGGATAATGTCTTCCCTCGGAAAATCCAAGAAGATTAATTTCTAACGGAATGTCTTTTTCTTTCAGTATTTTGCACAACCGCTTCATTTCCCTCATATAGACATCCTCTTCTCCTACAAAATGGAGCAGATCCGGATGTGCCACATAAAGATATTTTCCCGTGGAAAGCCCTTCCTCCACCATGTCCACATATCGCTTCAACACAGCCGGATCCGTTGTTTTTGATCCGCTGTATATCGAATGATTCTCTATGCCAAGAAAATGCTGCCCCATGATCATGTAATCAAGCGGATACGGTTCCAACAGTTTTGCCTGTCCGTCCAAAAGCTCTGCACAATATTCTGACTCTAATCCGATATAGATCAGGATATCTTTCGCATATTCCTTCTTTAATGACTCCAGACTGTAAAAATAGCCATCCACCTGCTCCGGTGTCATGCGCATGGTAGAAACGTAGCCGTCCTCAAAAACCCACGGGCAATGATCCGCAAACCCGAGGATCTGAATCCCGCTTTCGATTGCCGCTTCTACATATTCCCTGTCTTCTCCCACCGCATGCCTGCATCTTTTTGTGTGCGTATGATAATTTGCCAGCATCATAACCTCCATTCCGAGAACGTCACAATCTTCCGTACTCTGTCATCTCTTATTCCGTCTTGTCAAATGCCTGTACATAAACAAAATTTCCGTTATCTCTGCCATAATGATATCCGTCGTATAAAACAGCCTCTATCAGGTCTTTTCCTCCTGCACCTACCGGAACGATCCGAATACCAAGTTTCTTCTCTGCTTCTTCTGTCGTCATGTCATCCAAAAACACATGTTCACCCGTTCGCAGCATATTGGCCGGAATCAGCAGCCTCTCTCCCAAAGGATGGCCTTCTTCTTTCTTTTTCTGTAACTGTGCCGTTAAATCCTGACCGGTGATCAGCCCGGATACGGTAATGGTCTCTCCGAAAAAATCATTTCGTATTTCATATACCGAAACGGAAAGTCCCGGTATCGTCTCCTCCAGCCGTGCGGCAAATGCCGACAGTGTCGGATACGTCAGTTTTCCGGTCGCGATGCTGACCGACGGATGCGGTGTATCGCAGATTTCCCTGTACTGCGGGCTTTGTATCAGTTTTTCCAATGCTTCCGTAAACTCATTGATAAACAGACGCATCATTCCAACCCCGTTTTCCAACTGCAGATATCCGTCGTACCTCTCTTCTTCCGGGAATTCTCTTCCGGCATTGATGTACCACTCATCACTGGCATGGATAAAATGCAGACCGCTTTCCGCAAAGCAGATTTTCTGATAACCTTCGATCAGATCGATGATTTCTCCCGCTTCCTCTTTTGTAAAAAGTTCCAATGGATACAGACCGTCTCTGTACTTTGTAATTCCTGCCGGCACAACGGAAACGCTCTTCATCGAAGGAATATAGTTCATCAGATCTTCTATGCTGTGCCGCAGCTCTTCTCCGTCATTGACCCCTTTACAGCAGACGATCTGCCCGTTCATTTCTGTCCCTGCCGCATGAAGCTTATCCAGATATTTTAGTTTTTCTCCCGCGAAGCGGTTATTCAGCATCCGGCATCGCAGCTGCGGATTGGTTGTCTGAACGGATATATTGATCGGTGCCAGATGCAGCCGGATGATCCGGTCAATATCCTTTTCCCGCATATTGGTCAGTGTAATATAATTCCCCTGCATAAACGAAAGACGGGAATCATCATCCTTAAAATACAGTGTTTCACGCATTCCCGGAGGCATCTGATCAATAAAACAGAAAATACACTTGTTCCGGCAGGAGCGATACTCGCTCATCAGTTCATTTTCAAAGGTAATGCCAAGATCCTCTTCCTCATCCTTTTCAATTTCCAGGAGCCATTCTTCTCCGTCAGCCCTTTCTACCAAAACTTCCAGATACTCTTCCTGGATCATCAGACGGTAATCAAAGACATCCTCAATTTCCTCGTTATTAATAGAGATCAGGGTATCACCGCTCCGGATTTCCAACTCTTCTGCAATGGATCCTTTTTCTATTGATTTAATTTTGTGTCCCTTCTTCATTTCTACAGCCTCTTCGTTCTATTTTAACTCGACCGACCTGTATTTTTCTACGATCGCCTGCATCTGTTCCCACTTTTTCTCCATGTCTGCTACCAGCTTTAACTGTGTCCTGCAGCGATCCAGATTATGTCTGTCTCTGTGTACTTTAAAATATACATCCCCATTCAGATAATCTGTCAGGAAGCGGATGGCAAGTTCCAGCGTGATCACTTTTGCCCCCATCGGGAGCAGTCTGATCTCCGTTTCTGTCAGCCTGCCGCCGCATCCTTCAATAAATCCCCTGGTATATGCTTCAAACAATTCCATGTCACAGGAAACCTTGGAAAGGTCTGTTTCATCCTCTGCCGCCGTGCTGGCACCAAACCGGACCGCATCTCCAAAATCATGGACAGCAAGCCCCGGCATGACCGTATCCAGATCAATGACGCAGATTCCCTCATGGGTCTTACAATCCATCAGGATGTTATTGATCTTTGTATCATTGTGCGTTACCCTGAGCGGGATCTCGCCTTTTTCCAGCAGGTTTGTAAAATATTCTGCATCTTCTCTCCGGTTCAGGATAAAGCGGATCTCTTCCCGCGCGTCCTGCACTCTGTCGAACCTGTCTTCTTGCACTGTCCGGCAAAACACTTCCAGCCGGGCTTTCGTGTTATGAAAATCAGCAATCGTTTCATGCAGCGTTTCCGCAGGATAATCCGCTAACATGCTCTGGAAATTTCCAAACGCTACTGCTGCTTTATAAAAGTCTTCCGGGGTCTCTGCCGTTTCTGCACAAAACGCATCCGAAATGAATAAATAGCAGCGCCAATATTCCCCGGTCTCATCCACATAATAATTCTTTCCGCTTTTTGCAGGAAGTATGGTCAGTGTTTCTCTTTCCGGATCTCCTCCTGCATGTACGATCTTTTCCGCAAGAAAAGATGTGACTCCCGCTACGTTTTCCATTACCTTTTCCGGCTCCAAAAATACCGTTTTATTGATCCTCTGCAGAATCAGCTTCTTTTCTTTTGTTCCGTCGTGGTAAAAAACAGCAAACGTATCATTAATATGTCCGTTTCCGTGCGGTACAATGGATAAAATCCCGGAAGCTTCCATAAACTGTCCGGCTATTTCCCTCAGTTTTTCCTGTTCCATGTCAATTCCTCATTCTTTATTTTGTTTCCATTTTTGCCATCTGCAGCTGTGCCGTTACCAGGCCGTAATAAATCCCTTTCCTGGCGAGAAGTTCATCATGGGTACCGATCTCTGCGATCTGATGTCCGTCGATCACTACCAGACGGTCTGCATTGCGAAGCGTAGACAAACGATGAGCAATGGCAAATGTCGTCCTGCCCTCTGTCAGTCGATCAAGTGCCTGCTGGATCAGATATTCGCTCTCCGTATCCAGTGCCGACGTTGCCTCATCCAAAATAAGCAGATGCGGATCGTTTAAGATCGCTCTTGCGATCGCAATCCTCTGGCGTTCTCCTCCGGACAGATTAAATCCTCGTTCTCCGACGTACGTATTGTATCCATCCGGAGTTTTACAGATAAAATCATGTGCATTTGCCGCCTTTGCCGCACGGATGACTTCCTCCAAAGTAGCGGTCGGATTCGCAAATCGTATATTATTCAATATTGTTCCCGAAAACAGGAACGTCTCCTGCAGTACAACCCCAAGCTGCGCATGATATGTTTCCTGTCTGATCTCACGGATATCCGTTCCATCTACCGTGATCCGTCCCCGGTCTACATCATACAAACGCATGATCAGATTGATCATCGTAGATTTTCCTGTTCCTGAAGCCCCTACCAGACCGATCATCTCGCCCTTCTTTACATTGAGGTTCACGTGTTCAATGACCGGTTCATAGGAATTATAACCAAAGGTTACATCCTCGAAGCAGATATCTCCCTGGATTTCTATCTCTTTGGAGTTTTCACCGTCCTTGATCGCCGGTTCTTCATCCAATACGTCATAAATACGGTTCATGCTCGTTACCATCTGCATAATGCTTCTCGGCAGATGCGTCATCCATCCGAGCGGCCCGTACAGATATCCGGTATACGTTACAAACTGGGTCAGACTGCCGACCGTCATCGTCCCGGCAAGGACATCCAATCCGCCGAAATAGATTGCAATATAAGAACCGATTCCCATGATAAACGTCAGCACCGGATAAAACAGTGCCCAGAACGTCTCGTTCTTTTTCTGAACACGGCAAAAATCTTTCGTCAGCGCCTTAAATTTCCCTACTTCATATTCTTCCCTTCCGAATGCTTTTACCACACGCATCCCGGAAATGACATCCTGCAGTCCGCTTCTTAACTTATCATCCTTTAACCACTGCATATGAAAGATCTTATGGATAAAATTCCAGAATAACCTCGTCAATACCGCCACTACTACGATCAGCATGGTCGAATACAATGTCATCTTTGCATTCATACTCAGCATGATGACCAGCGTTGCCACCATGGTAAACAAAGTGGACAGCATTCCGCCGAATACTTCTTCCATAAACCGACGTATCTGTGCCGTATCTCCTGATACACGGTTCATCAGTTCTCCCGGTTTTCTCTTATTGATAAAGCTCATGGACAGCACCTGTATTTTGTGATACAGCTTGCGGCGCAGATCCATGCTCATCAAAGAACCAAGAGAGACGCACATCCAGTTTTTAAGAATATTGACTGCGATCAGGATTGCCGTCATGGACAGCATCGTTGCGACAAATACAAGAACATCCGAAAGCGTACCGGATTTGTCTGCCAGCTTAGTATCAATGAAGTTTCTCTGTACATA
This sequence comes from uncultured Lachnospiraceae bacterium, assembly GCA_964632165.1. Lineage (GTDB taxonomy): Bacteria > Bacillota > Clostridia > Lachnospirales > Lachnospiraceae > SIG299. Next base: position 62,391 of record CAZWCZ010000002.1, read on the forward strand.
TGGCATTAAAATATTAATTGCCGAGTTGATCAGCATCATACAGGAGATCAGAAGAAGTTTCCACTGATAACCTCCGCAGAGTGCGATAAACTTTTTGAACATAACATTCCTGCTGTCGCATTTTGGGCAACGGCTCGTCCCCGGAAGAGCCCGTCCGCACTTCAAACAGTACTTCTCATACTCATGACTGACAATGCGTTCTTTCTCACCCTTTGCGATCAGATCCGCTCCTCGTGCCACATAAGCCACACGTTCGATATGGCGCATGGAAAATCGTGCCACACATTCCCGTTCTCCATTAACCAGGGCCGTTACGATCCCACAGCCAACCATCGTCTCACATTTGATCTCACTGCAGTCTTTCAGTTCCCTCTGATAAAGGATCTCTTTTCCCGAAATCAGCAGGATCCTTGTTGACGTTACAACCAGATACTCTTCCTTTTCCGCAAAAGCTTCTTCCGCTTTCCATATTTTGTGATCAAATTTCAAGTCGATCGGTACACAGTACCAAATATCTTCTTTTTGTTCCGGAGCAAGCTGTTTTATCTGTTCCTCTTTTAAATCATAATATAAATTCATAATCGTCTCCAAACACGCGGTTATGCGTGTCCCCTAAATGAACAAGTCTAATTTCTTACGTTCTCCCGCCGACAGTTTCCTGATATCCGGTATTTCAAATCGGTTGCCATCCAGATCCGTGATCATGATGCGGGTATCCGTCAGCGATGTGACTGCACTTCCGCCATTGTGGATCGTAAACCGGCATGCCCCGAAATCCGTGATCACATTAAAATAACCATACCCGTACTCTGTCTTGATATCTATGATCTTTGTGATCTGCGGAGTAAAATAACGGAGTTTCAGCTGCTCTCTGAGCATATCCGCCTGTTCTTTCGGTAAGCGGTCAAGATGCTCTACCACACCGATCTCCCTTGCTTTTTCATCCGCTTCACGGATGGAAATGTAAGCATCCGGCTCCGATACCGGGAAGGTACGGTACACATTCACACGATCATACGTCTTTCCGGCATAGCAAAGAGAAACGAAGCCGCCTCTCGTCCGCTTAAATTCCGCATTTTCTTTGGTCAGAAAACGAAGTTCCAGCAGATCTGCCGACTCCGCTTTCATCTTTTCTTCATCAAATTCTTCCATATCTAATAAACCGGAGTTTTCATGTTCCATACTCATCGTTTCTTCCTCCCTATTCCAGTCCGCGCATTGCCAACGCCTTAGTCTGAAGTTCCATCAGCTTAAAGTAGGTTCCTTTTTTCTCTATCAGTTCTGCATGAGTTCCTTCTTCGGTAACTTTTCCGTCATCTACTACGATCAGACGGTCCGCATTCCGGAGCGTGGAAAGCCGATGTGCAATGGAAAGCGTTGTCCTTCCCTTTACCAGTTTTTCCAAAGATTCCTGAATGGCAAGTTCCGTTTCCGTATCGACGGCAGAAGTAGCTTCATCCAGGATCAGGATGCGCGGATCGGCAAGAATGGCTCTTGCCATCGAAATCCTCTGTTTTTCTCCGCCGGAAAGGCTCCTTCCCGAAGATCCGATGATCGTGTCATAGCCCTGTGGCATCTTACAGATAAAGTCATGTGCCGCAGCTTTTCTGGCCGCATCGATGATCTCCCTTCTGGAAGCATCCGGTCTGGCATAAGCAATGTTTTCCGCAACGGTTCCCATAAAAATATAGGTTTCCTGTGATACCATCGCAATGCTGTTTCTCAATTCATGAAATCCCATTTGTTTTACATCAATGTCATCGATCTTTATCACGCCTTCATCCGGATCGTACAATCTGGAGATCAGATTGACCAACGTCGATTTCCCTGCACCGGAACGTCCGACAATGCCAAGCATTTTCCCTGCTTCCACTGTAAAGGAAACATCCTTTAAGACCGGCTTATGAGGTTCATATCCGAAGGTTACATGTGAAAGTTCGATCTTTCCGTTGATATGTTCCGGCCGAATCGGGTCAGCAGCTTCTTTTACTTCCGGCACCGCATCAATGATCTCAAACATACGCTGGGAAGAATTCAGACAATCCGTCATCCAGCGGAATACGTAAGAGAAAAAATCCAACGGCCCCTGCAGCTGCGTCACATAACCCGCAAACGTAACCAACATACCAAATTCCAGGTTAGAACCGCTCAGAATGATAGCGGCGCCAAGTCCCCAGACGATAAAATAACTCAGATTTTCCACAACGGAATACAACGCATTAAATTTATTGTCATAACGCATGACATCCATTTCCGCTTCCCGCACTCCGCGGTTTCCTTTTCCAAGGCGGTTCAGTTCCTGTTCCTGCTGGCCAAACGCTTTTACTACACGTGCCCCGGTAATACTGTCGTTGAGCTGACTGTTCAGGCGGCGGTTCGCACGATGCCGTTTTCCATAAAACGTCCAAAGCCTCGGGAGCATCCGGTAACTCTGTATCGTCAGAAACGGCAGCAAAAACAAAGCCGCCAGTGCTAACCACGGCTGGATACTGAACATGATGATACAGGTAGCAATGATCGTAAAAGCATTGGTAAATATGTACGGAAGACCGTCCACGAAAAAGCCGGTCACTTCACTGGCATCATCCAGTACTCTTGTCATCAGTGCTCCGGTCTGTCTGGAATTATAGAAACTAATGGAAAGCTTCCCCATCGACGTAAATACTTCATCTTTCATTTCAGCAACCACTTCCGGCACGATCCTTGCCGTCATTGCTCCATGCAGCATACCAAGTCCCTGGATCAGGATCTTTGTCACTACCATGGTGAGCACCGCAAACAGAAGGATCACTGTAAACTTTCCGCCGAAGCTTTCCGCAAACGCAAGCAGCTCCGGATCCCGGCAAAGCACCTTGTCATATAAAAAAGTACCGGACAGATATGGCCATACCAGGTTCAGGGCACCGATCAGGACATAACAGACAAACATCACAGCAAGTCTCGCCTTATACTTCAGGAAATATTTCATTACCCTCATAAAAAGGGACTTCTTATCCATACACTTCGGACAGACTTTTCTCTCCTGGTCCGGATACAGCGTTCCGCATTTCGGACAGCACTCATGCTTTTTCTTTCCGAGGATATCCTCGTCTGACAGTGGTTCCTTCTTTTTGATCTTTTCAAGATTTTTTGTGAAACGTTCCATTTCACTCATCTTACTGTTGGAAAAGCGGCATAAAAATGTCTCTTCTCCGCGGATTTTTGCCATCAGAGCTCCCCCGCACACCTCCCGGAGGACCTCTGTGCTTTCCACATCCTCCAGCGGATAGATCCGCAGTAACGGCTCCTGCTCTTCAAACGCTGCTCCCATTTTATGTCCGGCATAACCGCCGAAACTGTATTCTCCCTCCGCATGATACGGATAACAGACGCAGACCAGACGGTCAGCAGTCAGCAGCAGATAGTTCTGTACAAAACGGAATTCTTCATCGTAGTCCACATTTGCCTTATACAGGACATCCTCTTTCTTTATCTCATACTTTTCCAGACAGGAATAAGCTTTTTTCGGAAGCAGCATCCACTTTTCTGCTGCTTCCTTTTCTCCTTTTTTCTCTGCATGCTCCATTTTTTCTGTCTTACTCATAACTTCCTCTTAACTTTCTGAAAGCAGGATCCTGCTTTCCGAATACGACCTTTTTCTGAGGCTTTTTACTTTACCGTCTCAATCTTGATCGTATTTGTATTACCGGTCTGGCCGTTGATCTGACCTCCGGTTAAAACTACATTGTCTCCCGGCTGAAGTCCGAGCAGATTCTTTGCCTGCATCAGGCCATGATAAAACATAACTTCAACAGAATTGAATTCCTCTGCCAGTGCCGGCTTTACACCCCAGCTCAGATTCAGCTTTCTCCAGACACGCTCCGAAGTTGTCATACCGATGATAGGCATCGGACAGCGGAACCGGCTGACCATTCTTGCCGTACGTCCGCTGAGGGAACTCGCTACGATACATTTTGCATTCACGTCGATTGCCATGGCACAGGTTCCATGGGACACCGCATCCAGATTATTATGGATCGTAAATTCCGTATGACGGAACCACTCCGTGTAATTAATGTTCTTCTCCGTATATTCCGCAATCTCTGCCATATTTTTGACGGCAGCTACCGGATATTTGCCCGCAGCCGTTTCTCCCGACAGCATAACTGCAGAAGTTCCGTCGTATACCGCATTTGCTACGTCGGAAATCTCTGCTCTGGTCGGACGCGGATTATGGATCATGGATTCCAGCATCTCAGTTGCCGTGATCACTCTCTTGCCCATCAGACGGCATTTGCTGATCAGATGCTTTTGGATCGCCGGCACCTCAACAAAAGGCACTTCTACACCAAGATCTCCTCTGGCAACCATGATGCCATTTGCGATTTCGCAGATCTCTTCGATATGTTCGATCCCGGAACGGTTTTCAATCTTTGCGATCACGTCAATGTCTTCTCCGCCGTTCTCATCCAGGAACTTACGCATATCCAGCATGTCCTGCTTTGTGGAAACAAAGGATGCTGCTACAAAATCCACACCGTTTTCAATGCCAAATAACAGATCCTTTTTATCCTGTTCACTTAAAAATGCCTGTTTCAGAACATGATTCGGGAAATTCATGCTCTTGCGGTCCGACATTTCTCCACCGGTAACTACCGTACAGACTGCATCATTTCCTTTCAATTCCTTTACTTCAAAAGCAACCAGTCCGTTGCAGACCAGGATCGTATCTCCCACGCTCAGTTCATTTATCAGATTCTTGTAGGTAACGGCAACTCTCGTCTCATCTCCCACGATATCCTCTGTCGTAAACGTAAAGGTATCCCCTTCTTTTACCGTGACCTTTTTGTTTGCAAAGGTCTTGATCCGGTACTCCGGTCCCTTGGTATCCAACATAATGGCGATCGGAAGGTTCAGTTTTTCTCTGACCTTCTTGATCCGGTTTATCTTTACTAAATGTTCCTCGTGGGAACCATGCGAAAAATTGATCCTGGCTACGTTCATTCCGGCTTCACACAGTTTGGCAAGCACCTCTTCGCTTTCACATGCCGGTCCTATGGTACAAATTATTTTTGTTCTTCTCATTTTATTTATAACCTCCTTTTGACAGTAGTTTTCCCGAACTTTTCAATGTAATGCGGTAACGGACTCTCTTGTTCCAAAGAAACAAAAAAACCCTTATACATTGTAACAGATGTATTCTGTTTTCACAATTCAAAGTTTTATTTTTTCTTCCTATTTATTAAGCACAGTTTCATCATTGTTTTACCTGTCTTGTTTTTTAATCAATATTTAGTTAAATTTAGCTTTATTTTTCTTTACTTTTTATTTCTTTTATGCTAAACTTGACCTAAGGAGGCAGATTTATGGAACTGATCATTTTTGACCTGGACGGCACTCTTGCCGAAACAACCGAAGATCTTTTGCAGGCATTGAACCGTATGCTTTCTGACTTCCGATTGCCTTTCTGCACAAAAGAGCACCTGATGACCTTTGTCAATAACGGGATCTATGAATTCATCCGGCACGCGCTCCCGGAACATCTGCAAAATGACAGAGCTTTTATCACACAGGCCATTGATCATTATGAATTTCATTATTCCGATTGCTATTCCGATAAGACACATCCTTATGAAGGACTTCCTGAAGTTTTATGTATGCTGCGTAAGAGGGGGTTCCGCCTTGCCGTTCTTTCCAATAAGCAGGACGTCTTTGTAAAGCGCATCATTTCCAAGCTCTATCCATCGGATCTGTTTTGTGAAATTCACGGACAGTCTGTTTTCCCCGCAAAGCCGGACCCTCAATCCGTCCTCGCCATTGCTGCTTCTCTCGGAATTGCTCCTGCCGACTGTATTTATTGCGGTGATTCCGATGTTGATATGCTGACTGCAAAAAATGCAGGCATGTATCCGCTCGGTGTTTCCTGGGGATATCGGTCCCCGGCTTTTCTTTCCGCATCCGGTGCCGCAGCCATTGCCGCAGACCCTCTCGATCTGCTTCGCATTGTTTCAGCCTTATAAGAAAGGAGATCCTTTGATGAAAAAATACCTTTTACCAAATGACAGGACCTGGTATCGTGCCAATCTTCACTGTCATTCCACCTGTTCAGACGGTCATCTTACTCCGGAACAGCTTAAAAACGCTTACAAGAGCCACGGTTACTCTATTCTTGCCATCACGGATCACGAGATTCTTCTTGATCACTCCGATCTGAATGACGAAAATTTTCTTACCATTACAAGTTCTGAATATTCCATTTCCGAATGGCCGCCTCACTATCCTTCGATCGATGGCATTGCTCCAGATATCAGTTGGAACCGGATGAAGACCATTCATCTGAATATTTTTTCCAAGGACCCGCACAATACTTTTCAGACTGCTTGTGCGCCAAGTTCCCTGAACAAATACCAGGAGCGTTTCCTTCCGTCCTTAAAATGTGACGGCTATGAGCGCAAATATACCAGAGAAGGGATCAATGAAACCATCCGCCTTTTAAATGATGCCGGTTTTCTTGTTCAATACAATCATCCGAACTGGTCCCTCAACGAAAGAGAGGATTACATCCATCTGGAGGGTTTATGGGCTCTGGAAATCCTGAACTATGCAACAGAACTTGAAACCGGAGCAGAATATTGTCCGTATATCTATGATGATATGACAAGAAACGGCATGTACCATCTGTTCTGCACAATGGGAGACGACAATCACAATAACGATCTGACCCTCCGCCAGTCCTTCGGCGGTTCCACGATGATTGCTGCAGAAGAACTTCGTTATGACTGTGTCATGGATGCCATGGAAAAAGGTGAATTTTACTGCACAAGCGGACGCGAAAATCCTCCGCTCATCCATGCACTTTATGTCGAAGATAATGTGATCAAAGTAGACTGTTCCCCTGCTGTTTCCGTTTACTGCAACGGTTATTGCCGTGCAGACCGCAACGTAAACGGCACCGATATTACACATGCGGAATTTCCGTTACGGGAAAGTGATGTGTTCTTCCGCATTACCGTACGCGACCGTTTCGGGAACAACGCACATACACATAACTATTTTGTAAAAGACTATCTTGAAAAATAAATTCTCCTATTATTAAAAAAGACCTCACCTTTTACGGCATCTTTCTTTAACTCCGTAAAAGATGAGGTCTTTTTTCTTTACCAGCAGTCTGCCAGAGAAACGATCTGCAGCCGACGCTTCACATCTTCCGCTCCATCAAAACTCCCACGACGGATATCCTGTTTTTTCAGCACAACACATTCTCCCTCTCTCTTGCTGATGCTGAAAAAATTCCGCTCAAACACCACATCCGCATCGGAAAAATCCAGCTGCACAAACGGAGCAAACGTATCACTCTTTATCCGGATCTCATACTCTTTTTCTGTTTCTTCCACCTGCACTGCATATGTCGGTTTTTTTAGATCCAGCCGTTTGTAAGCAAGCAGCACTTCTGTCTCCTTCTGCCGGCTCCCGTCTTCAAATACCACTTCTGCCTCTGCGAACAGATCCCGGTCGTTTTCATATGCCGTCACATTCTGTTCCATCACGCATACGGAAGCATACGGAGGTACAGATATCCATTCTTCCTCTCTCCTTTGTTCTTCGTCAAATCCCATCCGGCAAAAGCGCAGCACCCCCCGGCAGAACCTTTCCTGTGCCGTTTCATTTTCTACCCAGACTCTTAGTTTTTTCTCCTCTTTCTGAATACTGATCGTCAAAGGAGCAAAAAAACGTTCGGATAAATAGTGCAGTGCTTTCCACCTGCCGTAATAATCTATACCGGACCAGGATGCCACCGGCCAATTGTCATTGATCTGCCAGTAGATCGCTCCCATACAGCGGCCTCGGTTTCGTCTCCAATGTTCTATCCCTGCTTTGATTGCCATCCCCTGCAGAACCTGAGAACAATACAGTAAGGACGAAAAGTCCTTCGGATACCGGAAATTTTGTGAAATATAGTAGAGTATCGTTTCGTTTGCCGTGTTATTTTTCTGATGACTTTCCATTACCGGGGAAAAAATATTCCAATCGTCTTTTCCTGCATAAGTTTCTACTGTTTTCATACAAGGGAACGACTGGAATCCAAATTCGGAGCAAAAGCGAAAATAATGATTTAAATAATCCGAAAACGGTTTCCTTCCGTGCCAGACATCCCAGTAATGCGTATCCCCACGGTCTTTCGCGTTTGCATCATCAAAACTTCCTCCTGAAGACGGAGAGGAAGGCCAGAAAAACGTCTGATCATCTTCCTGCCGCAGGACATTCGGAATGACATACTCAAACAGGCGAAGATAGTCTCCGCGAAGAACCGGAGATGCCTTACGGAACGCTTCCCATGCATCCCATTTCCACTCCAGCTCATTATTTCCGCACCAAAGCCCCAAACTGGCATGATGCCGCAGTCTTCTTACGTTATCCCGCACTTCACAACGGCAGTTTTCTTCCATATCTCCGATCATACCGTAAATATTACACGCAAACATCAAATCCTGCCACACGATCAGTCCAAATTCATCACAAAGATCATAAAAGTAATCAGACGGATAATAACCGCCGCCCCAGACACGGATCCCATTATGATGCACTCTTTTGCAGTCCATAAGGAGCTGCCGGGTCTTTTCTTTTTCTATCCACGGATATACCGCATCTTCCGGAACGTAATTTCCTCCCATGTAAAAGATTTTTTTCCCATTCACAACAAATGCAAACTCCTCGCCCCAGACATCCTTTTCCCTCGACACAGTGATCGTTCGCAAGCCGATCGTCTTTTTTTCTTCTGCATACGGCGTCCGTGCACAAAGCACGTAAAGAGGCTGTTCTCCATATCCGTTTGGCCACCAGAGTTTCGGTTCCTTTATAAGGATTCCCCCGTGATACCAGTATCCGTCTTCCGTCTGTGCCAGTGCAGTTATCTTCCTTGTTCCTGCCTTTTCTGTAAGTTCCAGACGCACACCCTGCCGTTTCGTTTCCTCATCTGCCTCCGACACTCTTACTTTTACGGACAAAGTCACTTCGTTTTCTCTGTGTTTTTGTCGAATCTTCACTTCTTCTATTTCCGGCTCATTTCCGTAAAGCAAATAAATATCACGTAAGATTCCTGCATCTATCGTCTGCGGTCCCCAATCCCATCCCATCATGGAATGCGCTTTTCTCAACCACTGGTTTCCCGGGATACATCCCTCTATCGTTGCACATTCTTTCCTGTTCTCCGGAGGACAGAACTCTTTTATATAACGGAGAACCGACTGAAAACAAATGCAGATCTCATTTTCTCCTTCCTTCCCATAATTCTCCAGCGGAATTCGATACGTCCTATGCATGTTGTTGGTTTCCCCTACAAGAAATCCGTTTATGTATACTTTTGCAAGGGTATCCAGGCTTTCGCAGACCAAAAACAGCTTTGTCTGCATTAAAGCCTCTTTGGTCAGTTCAAACTTTCTAACAAATTCATAGTCCTTCCAAAAAAGATCGCGGATCTCATATTCCTTTTCCCCCGCATACGGACAAGGGATCTTTCCTGACGCATACAGACCGGAAATCACGCTTCCCGGCACACTGACATCACACATAAATTCCCCTTCCCTCCAAATACTCCATTTCCCATTCAGGTATTGCTTTTTCACAATTGTTCTCCTCCTTGATCCTCCGGTTTGTTCCCACTTTCTCCTTTACGCTTCGCAAAGCTTTCACTACTGGTTTAAATTATTCTTTTTTAAATCACTTTTTTACCTAATTTAGTTGTTTTAATTTCTTACAAATGATATAATAGATCTAACAAAAAACACTGTAGGAGGTTGTAGCAATGTTAACCTTAAAAAAAGATCCTTTAAAAGATTTTATTATCTTAAACCTTACCGACCCCCAGCTTTCTGATCGCGAATGGGCAGATCCCAGCAACAGCAACAGACAGATTCTTATTTATACCGTTACCGAACTGGCGGAACGTATCCACCCGGATCTTATCCTGATCAGCGGTGATCTTGCCTACGGAAGGCATTTTGCCGCTTACGAAGCTCTCGCTGATTTTCTGGATTCCTTTGCAATCCCTTGGGCACCGATCTGGGGGAACCACGACAACCAGGAAGGTCCGGAAGCCGTTTTACAGGTAGTTTCTTCTTATCTGAAACATCCTTACTGTCTGTACGAGCCTGGAGATTCCTCTCTCGGCAACGGCAATTACGTGATCCGCATCGAAGAAAATGGTCATCCGATAGAAGGGATACTCATGATGGATTCCCATGACAAATCCCCATTTACAACGACGTCCGGAGAAACCGCGATGGTCTGGGCAAAGCTTCTGCCGGAACAGATCACATGGTATCGGAAGCAGATTACTGATCTGATCGCTGCCGGATGCAGCGATACCCTGTTGGTAACCCATATTCCGATTTACGCTTATCGCCATGCCTTCGCCGCTGCCGCCCGCAGTGATATCGATTATCTGAAAGCCAGCGATGAGGCTTATGCCTCCGGAGAAGTCTGGAAAAAAGACTATCAGGACTCCTTTGGTGTCCGTCGGGAATATATCAGCAGCTACGAAGCAGAAGACGGGATGTTGGAAGCAATCCAAAGCCTTGGTTCTACAAAACACGTTCTTGCCGGTCATGACCATGTCAACAGCTTTTCCATTTCCTATCAGGGGATTCGCTTTACTTATGGTCTAAAGACAGGGGCCGGATGTTATTGGAACAAAGAGCTGAACGGCGGCACCGTCCTTACGGTTACTTCTCACGGCATTTCCAATATCCGTCACGAATATATAAATGCCGGCCATCTGATCCACACACATGAAAGCAACTGATTTCTTCGTTTTCTCTTACAAAGACAGCCGTGCGCAATCTGTCGCACGGCTGTCTCTTTCATTATCTTCTGCCGATTTCCGTATCGTTTCCACTTACTACACTATGCTCTTTGATGTATGCCACTATCTCATCAAACTGACAGAATGCCAGTCCGACATAACTGTCTGCCGCACCATAATAAATTGCAATTTTCCCGCTCTCCGGATCATGCAGTGTAGCACATGGGAAGCATACGTTTGGCACAAATCCGCGTTCTTCATACCATTCTTCCGGTGTCAGCAGGAAGTTTTCACAACGATACAACACTTTGGACGGATTCTCCAGATCAAGGATCGCTCCTCCAATGGAATATACATATCCGTTGCACGTCCCTGCTACCCCATGATAAAACAAAAGCCATCCTTCACTTGTTTCGATCGGAGCAGCTCCTCCGCCGATTTTTAAAGATTCCCACCATTCGTTCCCGCGGTTCATCACATGACGGTGTTTCCCCCAATATACCAGATCAGGACTCTCACTTACAAAAATGTCTCCAAACGGAGTATGTCCCGAATCGGACGGTCTGCTCAGCATTACAAAATTTCCGTTGATTTTTCTCGGAAACAGCACAGCATTCCGGTTGAACGGAAGAAATGGATTTTCCAGTCGCGTAAACGTCTTAAAATCCTTTGTTTTTGCCATACCTATCGCTGCCCCGTAAAAATCCTGACACCAGATGATATAATACGTGTCATCCACTTTTACCAATCTTGGATCATAGGCATAATGCGGCATAAACGGTTTTCCTTCTTCATCCGTAAACGGAATTTTCTTTTCATCAAACTCCCAATGGATCGCATCTTTGCTGCGTCCCAGATAAATGTACGGAATCCCGTTTGTCTGTTCGCCACGGAACACTCCGATGAATGCTCCTTCATAAGGAATGACAGCACTGTTAAAAATCCGTGCCACTCCCTTTACCGGATTTCTTCCGATAATCGGATTTTCTGTATATCTCCATACCGGTGCATTTACCAAGCCTTCCGGTTTTTCCTGCCACGGGACATTCGTAACGGCAGGTGCAATCATTTTAATCTCGCTCATAATTCTTCCCCACTCGTATTATAGATTCGTTGTTCATCAGTTCGCAAAATAAGCATCTAAAGCATCCTGTACTTCCTGTTTGTGCTCTTCCTGTAACTGTGCCGGCGTTTTTTCACCCTTGATCAGATCATTTAAACCATAATTTATATCCAGAGAAGCCCAAAGATCCAGGATAGAATGAGCACCGCAATCATACATGACTTCAAAATTTGCATTCTGTATCTCTTCCTTGTTGGAAGTTACCTTGTAATACCAGCTCAGATTGTCTTTAGAATCGCGAATGGAATAATCTCCTTTGCACCAGTTCCAGTATTCCCAGATCACATTGAATACCTTTTCCGGTTCCGGGCATCCGGCAGGAATCATAAAATAAGATACGCTCGTTGTCGTGTTTCTTCCGTAATTGGTATCCTTATCTCCTGACGGGCCGACAGGCCAACGTACATAAGCAACATCAAACGGAAGTGTATATCCTAACTCTCCCAGATGATCATAATCTCCATTGCCGGACTGGATCCATGCAGCAATTGGGAAAAATCCGATATTACCCTGTGTATACTGGTTTCTCATGGAATCGGACGGTGTACCGTCAAAATCATAAGGATAGCAGACATTATAAGTATTATACATATCATACAGCATCTGCAGACTTTCTCCAACCGGTCCGGACGAAAGTCCTTCCTGTGTAGAAGCAGCAATGTTTGCACCGTTTCCGAACAAAAGTCCCTCCAATGTTTCTCCGCTGTATCCGCAGAAACCATACTGATCTATCTGTCCGTCTCCGTCGGTATCCTGTGTCAGCACCTGACAATATTCTATAAATTTTTCCCAGGTCCACTCTCCGCGCTCATACAGTTCTCTTGGATCTTCCAGATTGTTGTCTTCCAGCATCTGCATGTTAAATGCAAGCGGATATGTCCCGGCTACATTTCCGGATGCCGTTACCTGATAAAAGATACATGCTTTTCCGTCTCCCAGATCCAGATATCCTGCAACATCCTGGTTTGTAAACAGATCATGATCTTCCGGAAGTACCGTTTTAAGATCAATCGCCAGCCCGTTTGCCTGTGCCGGCACAACCAATTTTGTCGGAAGCATGTAAATATCACAATCCGGCGTTCCTGCCATAATGGAAGTATTGATAGAATCCACCACACCTGCGTAGGTAAGGTTCTTCCAGTAAAACTTTACCCCAAATGTCTCCTCAATGTAGGAAACATTATCTAACTGAAGCTGTGCTATCGCACGCTTTGCCTCTTTCTGTTTTCTTGTTGCTTCATCGTCATCTTCCGCATCCAGCAGGCTGGCATAGGACGGATCATCTTCCAGTTTTGAGCAGGAACTGTCATAATACTGTACCCACCAGGAACCGATCGTGATCTCGTCATTGCTTGTCTGTAGTTTTGACGGTGATTTTCCATCTCCATTTTCTGGTGCCTTTCCTCCGCATGCCATTCCCGACAGCAGCATTCCTGCTGCCAGACCAAGCGCAAGTACTTTTTTCCATATCTTCATACTGCTCATCCTCCCATCATTCTTCCGTATAAATTTCCCATGTCAATGTACAGGTCGTCGGTTCTGAAAGATCCAGCACTCCTTTGACATAATAACTCGAACCGAAATGAATGTCTCCTAGGATCACACTTCCATTGAATGCATCCTGTAGCCATCCGTTTGACGCTGTCGTATAACCAATGATAAATTCCGTATCTCCGCTGAACTTTATACAGGTTATCTTTTCCGGATCTACACCACAAAGTAAATCTTCCTTCTCAATATAAGTGGAACTCCATCCGCCTTCCGTTACAAGCTGCATACTTCCTGTCGCTGCCAATGTCCCGACGGTTTCTTCCAAAATTCCGCTCTCCGTTTCCGGCGTAGGTTCTACAGTTCCTCCCTCGCCCTCTTTTTCAAAAGAAAGTGCCTTTCCCACACGGACGCTGTATACTTCCCAGTCCGTCTTTGCCTCACACTGGATCCGACCGCCCCATGTACTCGGATCGTCATTTCCCACTGCTGCCGCAATCTGTTCAAATGTGGTATAACATTTTCCGTCAACACAGATTACTTCGTTTCTTGCAACTCTTGTCCAGTTGCCGCAGTCCGGCATGACAAGCCACATGGTATCATCATCACTCTTATAAGAAATCTCTACCACGGATCCGGGTACCAATGCTTCTCTGAATTCATCTGTCATCTCAAACCCGTTCTGATCCCAGCCGCCGCCGCTGCACTGAAATCCTTCCAGCTCCACAAACTGACTCAGCATCGGAACGGTTGCTGCCTTGCCTACGCGAATGCTGTATACTTCCCAGTCTGTCTTTGCCTCGCACTGGATTCTTCCGCCCCATGTACTCGGATCGTCATTTCCCACTGCTGCCGCAATCTGTTCAAACGTGGTATAACATTTTCCATCAACACAGATTACTTCGTTTCTTGCAACTCTTGTCCAGTTGCCGCAGTCCGGCATAACAAGCCACATCGTATCATCATCACTCTTATAAGAAATTTCCACCACGGATCCTGGTACCAATGCTTCTCTTACTTCATCCGGAATCTCAAAACCGTTTTGATCCCAGCCGCCGCCGCTGCACTGAAAGTCATCCCACACTACTGCATCCTGCAGTACATACTGAGGTGCTCTCTGACCGACACGGATACTGTATACTTCCCAATTCGTCCTGCCTTCGCACTGAATTCGGCCTCCCCATGTACTCGGATCGTCATTTCCTACTGCTTCCGCAATCTGTTCAAACGTGATCTGACATATATTTTCCGAATTATTGATATATGCCTGATCCTTCGCAACTCTGGTCCAATTGCCGCAATCCGGCATAACAAGCCACATGGATCCGTCTTCACTCTTATAAGAAATTTCTATTACCGAACCAGGCACTAATACTTCCCTTATTTCGTCCGGAATCTCAAAACCATTCTGATCCCAGCCACCGCCGCTGCACTGAAACGTATCCCATACAACTGCATCTTTCAGGAAACAAAGATTACTATAATCCGTTCCGCTTCCGTCAAAAGCTTCTAGGGATGCAAATTCTGCTGTCGTATCTGCCGGAAGAACATTCCCCTGTGCATCAAGAAAGCGAATATCGTCAATCCATAAAATCGCGTTTTCTCCGCTTTCCTCTACTCCATTATCTGTTTTCAGGTTAAGCAGCATAATATTTCCGGCGATCAGCCCTTTTCCGTCTTTGATCTCTGCCGTAACCACTTTAGGATTCTTACTCTCTGTATAAACAGACCACTCGGTATTGACGGTTTCTTCTAATTCTTCGCCATACCAGGTATAGATTTCCCCGGAAGCTGCATGGAAAGAACCATCCGCATAAGACGTTCCGATAACCATCTCTACCTTGGCAAGTTTTGTAATGTTTTCACCAAGAAGGCTACTCAGGTCAATGCCGATAAAAGGAGTCTTTCCATTTAAATTTTCCACCTTGAGTGCCTTGCTTCCGTTATATTCTTCTACGGAAAGCCTGATGTTTGCCGCTGTTACATGACTGGAATAGGACTTTATGAACGCAATATTTCCGTCTTCAAATGTGATACTGGCATTTTCCAATGTTACCTTTTCCGCTCCTTTGGTCGGCTCCTGTCCTGCCTCCCCTGTCGGTGTTGGTGTTATTTTGTTTCCCCCACCTGTTTTTCCACACGCCGTTATTGACATCAGCATCACTGCCATCAACAATACTGCTAAAAATTTGTGTTTCTTCACTTTTTCATCCTCCTTTTTTAGGAAGTGCATGAACGCACCCCAATTTGTAATAACCTCTCCGCAAAAGCATCATCCAACGATACCGCTTCGTTCCACCCCTTCAATAAAATGTCTTTGCAGTAAAATATAAATAAGCACGATCGGCAGCAATATCAACAGGATTCCGGCATCCAGATACAGTTCCTGTAGCGTAACATCCAAAATACCGTCAATATTTGCAATAACCGACTGCAGGCTCGCTATCTTTTTGCTTATGACAATGTCTTCACTGATCAAAAACAGATTTGAATAAAAGGTGTCGTTGAACTGCCATACGATGGAAAATACGGTAACCGTAATGACAGAAGGCATTGCATTGACCAGCATGATCCGAAAATAGGTGTACCATACCC
Source organism: uncultured Lachnospiraceae bacterium (assembly GCA_964632165.1). Classification (GTDB taxonomy): domain Bacteria; phylum Bacillota; class Clostridia; order Lachnospirales; family Lachnospiraceae; genus SIG299. The sequence goes on from CAZWCZ010000002.1 coordinate 78,377, forward strand.
CCGCACCATCTACAAATGCAGCCTCTTCAATCTCTTTTGGAAGTCCTCGGAAAAACTGATTAAATATGTAGATATATAATCCCGAACGGACTCCACAGCCAAGTGCCGTCATAATATACATTGGCCACGGCGTACCCATCAGATTTACCGAGTTACCAAAAAGCATCGTCATAATCCCGAAAGGATCAAACTGACGGAATGTCATGTAGAGCGGCAGCATGATCGTATGCGACGGGATTACGATCATGATAACCACGCAGGCAAACCACAGCTTCTTTAATGGGAACTCAAACCTCGCAAATCCGTATCCGATCATAGAGCAGACCAGCAGCTGGATCAATGTCAGTGTACCGGTATAGAGCATATCTGCACCGATTGTCTTCCAATAATCCATCCGTTCTATGACCAGCTTATATTTCTCTAACGTCGGAAATTCCGGAAACACATATACCATCGGATTATACGCGTCCTTCGTTGAAGAAATCGAATTTACGAACATTCCGATTACCGGAGAGAGAATAACATACCCCACTCCTACCAGGATCAGAAGACGTAAAATACCGTATGCTAATTTCTTTACTTCATTGTTCATCTTCTTCCGCCTCTCTAGTTATAATAGAATGTTCTCTTTTGTATCACCCTGCAGATAACGATCAGGATGATGCAGGTAATCAGTGTACTTACCAGACTGAATACGGAACTCAGGCCATAATTGTACGATTTTGTGAATGCCGTTTCATATGCCAGCGTTACAACATCACTTTGTCCAAAATTGTCCACGATCGTATAAACCACATTGGTAACGATATGCGGCATTACCATCGGAAACGTCACTTTCCAAAAAGTCTCATATCCTGTAGCCCCTTCCATTTTTGCCACCTCATACATGGATCCCGGGATTGATTGTAATGCAGCAATAAAAATGATGATCTGCACCCCGGACGCCTGGATGATCTCATTGATCCTGCTTACCGCGGCAACAATATATTCCATAACAGATGCCGGCAGACCGATCTGCATAAATACTCCGATCAGATAATCCGCATCCAGTGCCAGTACGCTCGATGCTGTTTCTGCTATCTCGGCATTCTGTCCCGAAACACCTCCCTGCATCATTTGTGCACTAAGTTCCAGTGCTTCCCGGATCGCAGAAGAATTTAAAATGACCGGAAGAAAAAAAATTGCTCTTACCACAAACCTCCCCGGGAATTTTTTATTCAACAGTATTGCCATGAACAAACTGAAAAAAGTGATCAAAGGTACGTCGATCAGCATATTCATCACCGAGGTCGTCAGCGTCTGCTTAAAAGAACCATGTGCAAAAAATGCCTGCCGGAAATTTTCCAAACCTGCCGGAGCCAATACATAGCCTCCGTTTACCGTGTCAATCGTAATCTTAGAAAAGGCAAATTCCCCTGTCATCAAAAGAGAACGGACATAAAAAACAAGAAATCCGACGATGAACGGCAGGATAAATAAATATCCTGAAATCATCCTTTTTTGTCTGAGAGAAAGTTTTTTCTTCATTTAATCTGCATCCTCCCATCTGTATGACAATGCCGGTAATGTTTTCCCATCTGCCGTTTGTTCCTCGCTTCCGTAATTCACATAGATCACAATCCCGTTATCATACGTTACTTTTCTTACATCCTGTCCCAAAATCTCATGGCGGATCATAATTGCTCCACTGACCTGCTTTAATACCTGATTAACCTCTTTGTAAACCGCGATTGCATCTTCCTTCCATGTTGTATACGTTGTTGCATAATAGCGGCTCAGGCCGGTATCTTTCATCAGACTGGAATTTTTCTCCGTAAATACGTAATGCGGCGAAGTTCCTGTTTCTATCATCAAAAGTACATTTTTTCTCAGGTCAAATGTGTCTTCAAAATTCATCAGTTCCGTAGAATAGGAAATGCATCCATGGATAATCATCTGATACCAGGGAATGCTTTCATCCACAATAACATATGAATTGTCTTCCATCGGCACGTTCAAAATATCAGAACTGTAAGCAAACGCATAGGCGTTCGCAGAATCCGTCATTACCCGTTTCCCTGTAGCACAAATTGCTTCCAATTGTCCAAGAACAATGTCCTGAGCCTCTTCTCTATTGATAACTTCGGATCTTTTTTTATCTGAGGTAAGTGTATTCCCGAGATCTCTGAGTGAAATCCCGTCTACTTCGATCTTGTTGATCTCTTTTATAAACTTATCAACATATCGCGGCAAAAACTTTGGAGACAGTAAATGATACATTGTTTCCGAATACCCTAAACTGGTAGTATTTCTCAAAGTTGTCGGGTTTACCAAACCAAAATCCGCACTGAATCCGGCTCCGTAATACCTGGCAGATTCTGCATCTGACGGAAATCCGCTGTCGGCAAATGTCACTTTCATAAAAGCCGTGTCCACATACAAGACCCCGCCCAACTTTGAGACTTCCTCGTTCAACTGCTCAAGTCCCTGCTTCCCGCCAAGAAAATCCATTATTTTTATCTTATCCGCCGTATCATGGTAATATCCTCCGTTCATCCAGCCCTGCAGATTCATTACCTGATTTTGGATCCCCGATTCATTTAAATCTTCTGCTATCTGTCCTGCTTCTTCAAACGTGGTCATTGCAAACGGTTTCAGGTACTGTACCCCAAGAAAGTGGCTCATTCCTTTTACTCCGGCAATAATATCATAATAAAACGGAATATTCCCTCCTGTTTCCTGCTTTGTAAGGATCCCTTTTTCCAGCAAACGGTTCCGGTAATAATTTGCCAGTCCGGAATATCCGCTGTATTCTTCCTTTAAAAAGCTGTAACGTACTGTCAGATTGATGTCATACAAATCTTCTTCCAAAACATAAACATCCCGGGTTGAAGTGCCAAAATTCCTTAAATTATCCACGTTCCGTATGCAGAACGTCGGATATGCGTAGTTATAATCATTATAAACACCGGAAATCCCGGCGGTTAAAACAGCAATTCCTGCTCCCTTTTCTACCTCCGCCAAAATGGCACTGTTCTCACGGCAGATCCCCCAGATCGGAAGTTTTGCATCTTCGACATTTTCCGTCGTTGTATAGGTGGATACCATCGGATCCAGGCCATAAAAATACTGGGAATAATTTGATGCCGTCGTCTTCCCGTTATTGAAACGGATCAAAGATCCGGATCCGTTCGGTACAACCAGATATCCGGTTTCTTCCGTGGAAGCCGCTCCCATATAACGCAGAAGCTGGATCCTGTAGACACTTGCTCCGCCATGTTCTTTTATCTGTCCGGTCGGAATGGATACTACAACACTGTCACCATCCAATCGGTATTCTAACGGAATCTCAAAATAGATCCCTTCTCCTCCTTTTTTATCTTTCTTATCCCCAATCTCATAAATATAACGGACGCCCTGTTCGATCCTCTCTGCCCGGAACTGCCCCATCGCAACGGACATGCTGTACGAATCATAGGACCCGGATTTCACATCCGAGTTGTAATAATACACAATCAACTGTGATTTTAAGTAATTTTTGTTGTTTTTGTTTGCTTTGGAATCTTCGTCTGCATTTATCGGGCATGCATAGGTCACGCTGTTATCTCTTTTGTCATAAACAGCAATATTAGCCATAGTAAGATCGGTATACAGCTTTAGATACTCATTTTCGCAGACAAGACTCATTCCTTCTACCTGTGCGTTTTTCTCCTCTAAAGGTACGAACTCCGTTCCTTCCTCATACTCATATCCGCTCAGATATTTTTGATATCCGTCATAATTTACATAATGACACACATAATAGATCAGCCATGCTATTCCATACGCCAGCAATAGTGCCACCATGCAAAACAGAATTCGTTTCAAAAGATTTGTCGAAAGGGTTTTTTTCTTTTTTTTCATCGTTCTCATTTCTGCCCCTCCTAAAATCTAAAAATTAATTCCGTATAAATACTGCGAAAAAACTGTGCCACCATACCAAGCAGATTTCCAAGCAGTAAAACAAGAAAAATGATCAATAACATTGCAATAAACGTGAGCATTACCGTCAAAAGCGTCTTCCCGAGCGTATAATTATGCACCTGCATGATCCCGATCAGCATCATCAGAACTCCGTATGCTACTCCAACCGCCACGACCATCCCATGAAAAGCCTGTTCATCATCCGCGACCACATGACTGACAGCCGTTGCCGCCACAAGTGCCACTGCCATTGGAACTGTTCCGTATCCGACGGCAACGGCAATGTCCTTCATCCTCCCTTCGCCTGACATCAGGCAGGTCACGGACCAGTTACTGACACAAAGCAGAAGGTAAAAAGCCAGAATGGCGAACATCTCATATCCTCCATTTACGGAGCGCGGGTCAATATCGTTTACAACAAATCCTGCCGTCAGACGATGCAGGGTAAAGCAGGCAGAAAATAGCATGACCATGACTACCGCGATTGGGACACTTCCTTTTTCTGCATGACGGATCCAATAATAGCCGTCCATCGGATGCAGAATCGTGTAGAACAGATATTGCCACTTTTTTTTAGAAAATCCGTTACGCATCTTCCCCCGCCCCCTTTCTTCTCTTTCTGACATGCTTACAGATCAGTCCGGCCAGCAGACAAACTGCTGCCACCGTCAGAAACCAATCTGCATTTTCCATTAAAATTTCATTTCGATACCTCTTATATGCAACAGAATAATACCCCCGGTTCATTCCCAGTTTTAAATAATACAATGCTTTTTCATAATCTCCGGCAGACAGATATGCCTTTCCGATCCCGGTATTGGCAAGCTCATTATTTTCATCCAGTTCGAGGACCCGTTCCCAAAGTCCTACCGCTTCCGTCTCATCTCCGGAATATCGAAGCGCAACTGCCTGATTGATCAACTGTCCGTATTCTGTTACCTTAAAGCTCAGGATACTGGCACGCGCCGAATCCAGCACCAGGATCTTTCCTTCCTTTTCTTCTATGGCAACCGGCATCTGGAATGTCCCTTCCTGTGTGCCTAATCCTCCAAAAATGTAAAGCAGATTCCCTTCCTGGTCATAGGTAAAAATCCGTCCTCTTTTTCTGTCCAGACAGGAATATATTCCGCTGTTCCGATATACAACATCCGTAAACTGAGACGGTCCGGCATAATCCGTGTCCCCGGTGATCTGTAAATCGCCGCCTACATTTTCGTTCACGCCCTTTTTTATGACATCCTCTCCTTTAGGGTTCATCCTGCGGACTCCCTGAAGTCCGGTACTGTCAATGTTCGTCGCGTATACAAAACCTTCCGGATCGATATCGATCCCGGTAAATTCCGTTGGAATATACAATTTCTGTTTAGAACGCTCCTCCTTTGTTGCTACTCTTTTCCAGAATTTTTCCCAGAGTGTGATCTTTACGCTTATGGTTCCAAAAAAGCAGCTGAAATTTCCGTCATTTTCGAACACCATGATACCTTCAAACATATTCTGCGCAATAACATAGACACGGTCAGCATAATCCACGGTAACTTTTAGCGGAATAAAAACAAAATTCTCTTCCAGACTTTCTGACTGCGGATCACTTATAATCTGAACCGCCTCGTCTGTCTCATTCAGTACAACAATCCTGTGGTTTCTGGAATCTGCCACATAAAGATATCCTCTTTGCGAAACGCAGACCCCATATGGCTGATTGAAGCTGTCCTCCGTTCCACCATTGATAAATGTTGTGATGATCCGTTCCACTTCCGTCATCTCTGAATTTAACACGACGATCCGGTTGTTATTCGTATCTGCCACATAAACCCTGCCGCTGTCATCAATGCAGAAATCCTGAGGATTAGAAAACACCCCTATGCTTTCTCCCTGATACGTTACCCTGTTTCCCGTTACTGTTTTTTCCGGTACATAAGCTGCCGGGGTATAATGAATGTATTGACGATAATCATAATTATAGGTATCATACGGCAGACCGTCTGCCCTTGCTGTAATCCCTTCCCGACCGGTCAGCAAAACAACCAATACAAGACACAAAGAAAACCAGCGGACTATTTTCATTTTTTTCATCGAACCCCTCCTGTTATTCTTTCATACCTGACGTAGTCATTGTCTCCAGAATATTGCTTTGACAGATCAGGAAAAAGGTGATCGGAACCGCTGCAATAATAAATGTAACCGCCGCTGCCGCTCCTGCCCTGGCAGTTCCGCCACCGGAAATCTGGTACAATGCATTCTGCATTGGTTTCAGCTGTTCATCCCTCAGAAAAGTTCCGCCGGTCTTTCCCCACATCGCCTGAAACTGGAAAATTGCCAATGTCAGCCATGCCGGTTTTACATTCGGCATTACCATTCTCCAAAAGACCTGAACCTCTCCGGCTCCATCCAGTCGTGCCGATTCAAGCATGGAATCCGGGATCTGTTCCATAAACTGTTTCATCAGATAAAGTCCCATGCTGTAACAGCAGGCAGGAAGGATCAATGCCCAATATGTATTATTGATCCCTAACCAGGAAATGATCATATACTGCGGTGTCTGTGTTACTACCCAGGAAAACATCATCGACAGCACCACCGTGCGGAATAATATCCGCTTCCCCGGAAAATTATGCTTTGCCAGCGGATATGCTGCCAAAGAAGCCAGAACAACATGCCCTACCATTCCGCCTCCGGTAATGATGATCGTATTTAATATGTATCTGGAAAACGGCACCCAGGAATCGTCCATCAATACAAACAGATCTGAAAAATTCTCCAATGTCGGGTTTTTAACAAACAGCTTCGGAGGATACTGAAACAGTTCATCCAAAGGTTTCAGGCAGTTATTGATGATCATTACAAGCGGAATCGCCATTGCCACTCCACATATGCCCATCAGTACAAACAATAATGTGTTTCCGGCAAAAGAACGGTTCAGCCGCTTCTCTCTGCGCTTAAAATGAACTATCTTTTTCTTTTTCATTGTTACTCACCTACCCTCCCCAACATTTTTTGTACAAGGAGGTTAGATCCTACCATCAGCAAAAACAGTACCGTGGCAATTGCGGAAGCATATCCCATTTCCATTCGTACCGTCCCGTAATCCATCAGATGCGTTACTACCGTTGCACCTGCATAGTTAACGGAAGGATTTCCTGCCAGTTGCAATGATACATCCGCGATCGAGAATGCCGATGTGATCTGCATAACGGCACCGAACAAAAGCTGCGGCTTCATTGCAGGAAGCGTTACATACCAAAGCTCCTGCCAGCGATTTTTGACACCATCCAATGCTGCCGCCTCATACATATTCCGATCGATCGTCTGCAGTCCTGCAATAAATGTCAAAAATCCCGTACCAAGAGATAACCAGAGCTGAACAATGATCAATATCGGCAAGACATACTCCTCCGTCGTCATCCACTGCTTTGCCTCATCCATAATTCCAAGCTTCAGCAAAAGTCCGTTCAAATATCCGTACCGATCTCCGGTCAGGATCAGATTCCAGACAACATACGCATTTCCGCAAATGGATGGTGCATAAAAAACAAGTGTCAGAAAAGCACGTACTTTCCCTTTAAATTCATTGATGATCCAGGCAAACAAGAGACACAGAATATAGCTGACCGGTCCGGTAACCACTGCCAGGATCAACGTGTTTTTCAAAGACTTCATAAATATGTTGTCTTCCAAAAACAATTTCGTATAATTTTTCCATCCTACAAATTTCGGCACTTCAAGCATATTGTAATAAGTAAAGCTGAATCCGAATGCCATCAGCACCGGCAATACCGTAAACAAAAAAAACAGGATAAAATACGGCGCAAGCATAAAATAAGAAACTTTTGATTTTCGGATGCGATATTTAAGGGAATTATGGTCTCGTGCAATCTCTAATGCAGTTGCATCCATGTTCTTTCCGTTCTTCATCGTGTTCCTCCTACCTGTCCAATTCCAATTCTTCTCGTTTATAGGCAATTTCTGCATTGATGTAAATGACATTATCCATCAGTTCTTCTCTTGCAGAGGCCGTGTGTTTATTGTTGATCACGGAATAAAATGCATTTTTTACATTTCGCCACGTATAATATCCGCCCGGAACCTGAGGAATACCTTTGACCCACTGCATTGCATTTTTTAACGCTCTGAAATCCGCAGACGGCCATGCCATATTGGCAAATGCTTCGTAGTTTGCCGTCGGCACACGTGCTGCAGCTCCCATTAAAGATTCCATTTCTCTTCCGTAAAGCGTCTGTGTTTCCGTAGAAGTCCACCACTTTAAAAATTCCCACGCTTCCTGCGGATACTCTGTATTTTTCATGATGATACTTGCCAGCCCGGTGCATGCTACCGAATGATCCACCGTTCCGTCTTCCTTTTTTGTTCCGGGGATCTGCGTGAAACTCCAAAGTCCCGCAATATCCGGTGCGGATACCGCAAAATTATTGTATGTGGTGTAATCCGTAATAATAATCGGGCATTCTCCCGTTCTGAACCTTTCCGCCACGCTCGTTGCACGGTCCAGCTTATAATCGGTATAATAATTGCAAAATATCTTAAATACATCTACCGCAATATCACTGTCCAAAGCCGATGCCGTTCCGTCTTCGTTGTAATAGCTTCCGCCGTTCTGATACAAAAGTGATGCAAACAACTGCTCGTCCGGAAGCATCCCAAATTCCATCTGGTTTTTTGCCAGAACCGTCATCGCCGTTTTTACATCGTCCCATGTTTCGGGAACTTCCAGCCCTATCTCAGCCAGGATATCTTTGCGATAAAACATTACCGGAAACGTGATGGTCTCCGGCAGTGCGTACACTGCTCCGTCATAGGAAAACTGCACCACTGTCTCTTCCGGAAACCGTTCCAGTATCTCCGAAAGGTCCGAAAACTGTGTCAGATCGTACACCGCATTTCGGATTCCGTAATTAACCGGTGTATCATTACCGGTATACAGGACAGAGCCGGCTGATCCTGTTGTATTCGGAACCTGGATCGCCACATCCGGTCCTTCTCCAACCAGGGTTGCCGTCAAAAGCGTCGACATATCCACAAGCTGAACATTTACGCTGATTCCCGTCTCATTGGTAAATTTTTCATCGATCAGTGCCTTAATCACATTTGCCTGATCACGTCCGGAACCGATCCAAAGTGTCAGAACCGCCGTATCTTCTTTTTCTGAGACACTTCCGATCTGATTGTAGTCAATGACAAAGGAATAGTACAACCGCTTAATCTCATGCCAAAGTTTCTTAAAAAATCCTGCCTCCTTGAATGCCGTCTCCGTATCCGGTGAAGAAATGCAGATACTGTCCAAAGCAAGCGGCTGACTGATCGCAGAGGTGATCCAGTTTCCAAGGGCACGTACATTCGTTTTATAAGAACTCAGTACGCGTACAAAATAATCGCCATCCTTTATCAGATCATTTAGCTGATCCCTCATTGTCAAAAGCACCGTCATATTCTGATTGTTTTTTCCAACCAATTCCCCGAGCTTTTCCATTGCAAGTTCTAACACATCTCTTGCTGCAACCAGATCATCGTGCAATTCCGGAAGACTTGCCTCTATCTGATAATCCCGATAAGTATCCGGCGAAACCCCCGTGATCCGGATGACCCTGCGGTAAATATCATTTAACTCCTGAACAGCTTCCTCTACTAGCCCGATGATCTCCGCAAAATCTCCAAGAACCACTTCCATCCGGATGGTATGCATTCCTTTTTCAAGATAAATCTGATACGGTGTTCCATCCTCATCACATAACGTATCAGATTTCCAATCCTGTCCATAAGAAAACCCATACGCAGCAAATTCCTCAAACGGAACTTTCCCATCCAATGTGATTCTTCTCGATACGCTGACACCACGGCTGTAGTTCTGCTTATCATGTAACGTTATCGTATAATATCCGCTTTCTTCTACAGAAAAATCCCACTCTATCCACTGACCTACCAGTCTCCAGGAATTTCCTCCGATCGTATTGTTCAACAACTGTTTTGCACTCGCCGGATATACCGAAGCGGATGCCTGATCCTGCTGCGGGTAAAGCATCTGTGACGATGTTTTGGCTGCATATTCCGCTTCGATCCGGATGCTCTTTCCCGTACTTTCTTTGTATCCCAATGCATCCCATTCTGCCTTTACCTGTACATACGGAGCAAGTTCTTCTGCCGTTTCAAATGTAATCTTGTGAATCAGCATCGGTTCTTTCACAGAAACAATACTGATCGTATGTATTCCTTTTTCCAGCCAGATCAAAAGAGGCGTTTCAATATATCCGTTCTTATCATACACACATCGGGTCTGCCACTCCGGTATTTCCTCACTTTTAGGTTTTACATCATTCCCCTGATTATCTTTTTCCCAGACTTTTTCCGTCACACCGTTTTCGTTTACTTTTGTTTCTTCTGTAACGCTGTGCCAGATTCTTGGAAACGTGACAATAGACAGCTCCTTATATGGAAGATCCCCATCCAGGAAAATACTCCTCTCTATATCAGAATTCTTTCCTTCTACGGGATAATAGGTCAAAGACATCTGATACCATCCACTTTCTTCCACCGTGATCTCAAATTCAATCAAAGAATTTTCTGCGGTTAGGATACTGTCCCCTTTTTTCCCTTCATAATCGCTATAGATCGTCATCGTTGCGGCTTGCGCATCTTCTTCATAGCGAACACAGTCTTTTGCTCCTACCGTGATTGTTTTATCCGAATATTCGGTGTCCGGATACTGCTCCAGGTAATCTTTATAGTCCGGAATCGAATCATCAATATTATACGTTCCGATCTTATGTTCAAATTCATCCATTCCTATGTCTGTTTTCGCCAGTGCAGCGAAATTTCCCGTCGGATACAGCAGACAGACTACAGTGATCACAAAAGCAAAGGCCAGCCCCTTTTTCCATCTGCATCTTTTCTCCATGCCAATCCCCCCCTCTTTTCTTATTTAAAAAACGACTTACTGATAGGATATGTTTTCAAATCCGGCAATTCATCCAACGTAAGTACAAATTCATGCTCGTATGCCTTTTTCATCATGGCAATCTCGGTATACTGTTCACTGATCGCCGCAATGCTCCCGGTCTTTCTTACAAACTCACCCGACCAGACTGCCCACATTCCCCACATCGCACCATCTCGCTTTGCAAGATCCGGGTCAAAAATGCAGCCACATTCCGTCAGATAAACAAGCTTGCGTTCTCCGGAAAAAGATGCCGCTTCCAAATATCGTGATATCTGTGAGGTGTAGACTCTCTCTCCTTGATAAATATCTTCGCCGATGATATCTACATACTCATCTCCCGGATACCATTCTGCATCCTGTCCGTTCCATACCCAGATCAGATTATTCAGCTGATGCTCCTCTGTCAGTTTTTCATACAACAGAATATACAATTCTTTGTAAGCCTCCGCTCCGGAAGCTCCCCACCAGAACCAACCGCCGCTTGCCTCATGCAAAGGCCGGAACAGCACCGGAACTCCGGCATCCTGAAGACGCTTTAATTGCTCCGCAATCGCATCGATATCCGCCATCAGATCTTCATACCCGGCCTCATCTTCTCCGTCCATGATATTTTTCAGGTTCATGCCGGTATGCTTTGTATAAAAACTCTTGTACCAGGTTCCCGTCACATAGCGATCCGGCGTATTCCAGTGCCAGTGGATTTCCACGATCCCTCCATTCTCCCAGTGAAGCTGTGCAGCTTCCACTTGGTTCCCTCTGGAACCATGTGACACATTCGTAGGCGTATAATCTCCAAAATCCACTCCGAGTACTGCAGGAACTTTTCCGGTTACTTTCTTTATCGCAATGAATTCCAATCCTCCTTCTCCATCATTGCAAACCTGCCCTGATAAAAAGTACTCTCCGTAAATATCACACAGGTAACTCATCAGACGTTTTGCTTCTTCTCCTGCGTTCGGATTAGAAAGTTTTGCTTCTATATCATAAAAAGATTCCGAAAGCGGCTCCGAAGTTCTCAGTTCCATATAATCCATATTGATCCACCCCCAGGATACTTTCACTGAAACTGAATGTTCACCTTTTTCCATCCATATCCGTCTTACGGTATCTTCACAATACTCCTTAACATCTGTATTGATCTCTCCGACATAAGAACCATCAACTTCTATAAAATTTGTTTTTTTTCCTCCGGTCGAAGCAATCCAAAACGCCAGGTCATAAAATCCATCCTCTTCTACCAAAACAGAAAAGACACAGGTGTCCTCCTCTTCCTTAAAACCGGTAACATATTTTCCCCCGCTGCAGCCGTCGTTTTTTTCTGTCATTACGTTCCCTGTAAGTATGGCATCTTCCGCTTCATATTTTCCTACCACCACCGGCACAAACCGAGTGAGAGAATTCGGTTTTTCTGCTTCTTCACTGTTACCGCACCCTGTCCATAATAAAACCGCCAAGAATCCCAGCATACAAATCCAATTTTTCTTCACGACCGTTTCTCCCCCCCACGCCGATTTCTGCAACTTTAATTAAGTCTCATAAACTAATTTAATTTTAACATTTTCTATGATTTAATCATCCTCTCTTATTGTTTTTTATCATCATTTCTTGATTTTCTATCCATTTTCTTCATTTTTACCAATTAAATTCAGATTTTTTGTGCACTTTTCACAATTTTTCTTTTCCGTTTCCCTTTGTATTTTTTTCTCATTACTCTTTAAAGACTAATCTTAATTAAGTATATTGATTTTTTTACCTAACTAATTTATAATAATTACAATTCTTGTGATATGTTTTATTATTTTTGCAGTGCCCATTCCAAACCAAAATCGGCAATCCACACAATACTTTTTTTATATTTCATACATTTTGCACAAAAAAGGAGGAACACTATGTCGTTTGTAACTCAGCTGCTTCACGCCCTTCAAGACTTTTCACCTGCATCTGCCCCTTCGCTGGTTACCTGCTTTTTACCTAAAAACGCAGATGAAGCTGCCCTATACCCTCTTTCCCTCCTTTATCCTCTTGCCTCCGGGCATATCCATATGCCTACCGATCTTTCTCTCTCCTTTTCCCCCTTGCCTTCCTATGCCATTCTTTCCGTCACTTCCGGAAACGGAACTTTGATTTCCGGGAAACAACGATATGCCTTATCCCATTCTACCTTTGTCCTTTTTGATCTGCAGGACGGATTCTCTCTTTCGTCCTCTGCAGACCTGGAATATGACATTCTTTATTACAATGGCACTTCTGCCACTCAGTTTTATCAGGAACTGGCAAAAAACGGCGGGCTGTATTTGTCTTCACTTACCGGAACCGGAATACGCAGCCTGCTTTTACCGCTGCTCTCCCCGTATTCTGACACATTGTCCGCTTTTCAATTTCACCGCTTCCTGACAAATCTCCTCTGTGAACTGATTGACAATTCTTCTACAGATAGGAACAAGAAAACCATACCGGCTTACCTTCGGAAAATAAAAATTTTCATTGACGAAAATTACAAAAACGCGATTTCATTAGATAGCCTTGCGCAGCATTTTTCGATTAACCGCTACCGGCTTTGCCGTGAATTCAAAGTTTTCTACTTTTATCCTCCCATCCAGTATATGCACAACGTACGCATCAGTCAGGCGCGGACCTATTTAGAGGAAAGTTCTTTAAAAGTCCATGAGATCAGCGATCTTGTAGGCTACGAAAATACCAACCATTTTATTCACCATTTCAAGAAGATCACCGGCCTTACTCCGCAGGCTTATCGCAGCAAAAAACACCCCGCTCATTCCTCCTGATCTTCAAAAAAAAGGCAGAGCGGAAAGTGTATTACTTTCTGTTCTGCCTTTTTTGATTTTTTAGCATGTTGGACTATTTCATATTCTGTCTATTTTCTATTTAATTTCTTTCACGCTGTCTCTTTTTATAAAACGTCCTTCTATCATATGTATCCCCTCACTCGTTTCTTTGCCATTGATCTTCTTGATCAGCAAACGCACACCGTATTCTGCCATGCCGCGCATGTTTACCGCATATGTTGTCAATGGAATGTCGCAAAGCCCCGGGAAAAGGTAATCATCAAACCCAACAACCGAAATATCTTCCGGGACACGATATCCCTTCTCCTGCAGGCTCCGTATCAGATGACTCGCCGTCATGTCGCAGTTGCAGACAAACGCCGTCGGCATTTCCTCCGGAAGCGGAATGTTTTCATAATTATTGCGTTCTTCGTTCCGATCATCGATCACCCAGTCCTCACGTACCTTTCCTCGATGTTCAATGATGCACTTTGTATATCCGAGATAACGATCCGTAATGCTGTTTGTCGCAAGAACCGTTCCTACAAACGCGATGTTTCTATGCCCTTTTTCATAAAGATAGTTTGTCAACTGATAAGTTCCGTAAAAGCTATTGGAGATTACCGCATCCTCTTTGCAAGCCGAATCATAAAAATCCATGTATATGACCGGTGTTGCATAATGCTCATGTATCATCTTTAAATAGGAACTCTTCAATCCCCCCAATATTATCAGACCATCCACCTTGTTTTCCTTTAATAATTTGGGCGGTACCATTGCTTTTTCATCTGCAGCATTCAATACCTCCAACAAAACAAAACAATTTCTCTGTACTGCAGCCGTATTGATCTCCTGGTATACCTCCCAGTAAAATGTCACATACTTCTCTATGTAACTGTCAGAAACAACTACTCCGATATTAAAACTCTTCTTTTCCTTTTCTTCCTTTGATACCGGCCTCTGATATCCCATCTCTTCTGCCAGAAATACTATTTTTTCTCTGACCTCTTCACTGACCCCTTTTTGTCCTGAAAGTGCCTTAGATACCGTTACCGTACTCACTCCGACCCTTGCGGCAATATCTGCCATTTTTACACTCTTCGCCATCTTTTTCTCTCCCATATCTATTTTTAATATCTTTGGCTAATTTCTCTTCTTAACAACTTAATTTTAGCTAAAAGTTTTAAAATTGTCAATATCTGCCAAAGAAAATCCGTCTTTTCTTTTCACTTTTTCTCTTCACATCTTACCTGCTACCCACACACTCGCAGCAATGCCGACAAAAGAAGTCAAAAGTCCTCCTGCCAGTATCCATCGGCTTTTTGTAACTTTTGCCGCAAGCAGGTACACACTCATTGTATAAAAAACCGTTTCCGTACTTGAACACAGAATCGATACCGTCCTCCCAAGCAGTGAATCCGGCCCGTATTCTTCAAAAATGGAAAGCACCATCCCGGTTGCTGCCGAAGAGGAAAACAATTTAATGACGCAGACCGGAAGAATCCCGGCATCAAATCCCAATACTTCCGCAACCGGTGCCATCCACCCTGCCAAAAGTTCCAATGCTCCGGAGGCCTGTAAAATGCCGACACTTACCATCAGCCCGATAAGCGTCGGTAAAAGTCCGGTTACAGTCTTCATCCCCTCTTTCGCCCCTTTGACAAACTCCTCATACACATTGATCTTCATCAGGAATCCAAAACCTACCACATAGAAAATAAGAAGCGGCATGATATAGTAAGAAATATAAATAAGAAACTGCATAAAAAAATACCGTCCGATCACAATTACTATATTGTATCCGGACGGTGTCCCTTTCATTCCATATTCTGTACTGCATCTTCCGGTCATGCCAACTTACGGCCTGTTTTCTGCCGAAAAACTTTCAATATACCCCAACAAAAGAGATTGCGGGAGCAACTCTCGAATCTTCTATCCGGATCTCGAGTGCAGTCGTTTCCATCTTCCGCAAGTCAATCATCTTTTTATATCCTATCGTTGTGGCATCCAGCCATTTTTCTTTTTTGCCCTCTGCCGAAACATACCACACCGAAAATTTTTCAACTCTCTGACTGTAAGGAATCGCCTCTTTTACTACCAGATAGGATAACGTCTTTTTATCTTTCCACTGAAACTTTATTGTTAATTCCCTTTTGCCCGGTTCGTTTATGAATACATCCTCATAGCTGTCCGTTCTCAGAACTTCTCCGTTCATTCCTTCTTTGTCCTGCTGCGGAACAGTCTGAATCTTTGCTTCATCGGCAAGGTTATATTGAAAAGTATCCCTGATGAAATCTCCCAGCATTTTTACATTCCTTACATCTGTCTGATGAAGTTTGCCGTTCTTCATAGGAGGAAGATTCAATAAAAGTGTCGTATTGCCGCCTACCGATGACAAATATAAGTCTTTCAGGTTTTCAAAGGAACGGACTTCGTTATCTTCCTCTTCGTGATAAAACCAACCCGGACGTATGGAAACGTCGGTTTCTGCCGGATAATATGCCAGCCTTTCCTCTGATCGCAGGCATTCACGGCTTCCAAGGTCTTCCTGTGTCTCATCCAACGGGCGATTACGAAATTCCCCATCATCCTCCTGCTGACTGAGCCGTGCCGTAATTGCCGGATCTGTCATATCTGCCGACACAACGCTCCACTCACTCGGACGAACCTGTCCCGCCTCGTTACCGCACCAGCGGATATCCGGACCAGAAATGGAAATTACGGCTTCCGGCTGAAGTCTGCGCACAGTTTCATAATATCTTTGCCAGTCATACACCTGCTTTTTCCCATTACTGCCCTCTCCACAGGCTCCATCCAGCCAGACAACAAATATATCGCCATAGTTTGTCAGCAATTCCGTAAGCTGATTCACGTAATAATCATCATACTCGCTCCCTTTTCCATAGGCTGCGTTATTTCTGTCCCACGGCGAAAGATAAATACCAAACTTTAGTCCAAACTCTTTGCAGGCCTCTGCCGTTTCTCTTACAATATCCCCTTTTCCGTCTTTGTACGGAGAATTTTTAATACTGTGTTCTGTATATCTGCTCGGCCACAAGCAAAAGCCGTCGTGATGTTTGCAGGTAAGGATCAGACCTTTCATTCCGCCTTCTAAAGCGGTTTTTGCCCATTGGCGGGCATCCAACTCTCCCGGGTTAAAAACAGACTCCGGTTCATCTCCCCGCCCCCATTCACTTCCCGTAAATGTATTAACAGTAAAATGAATGAAGCAAAAGTATTCCATGCTCTGGTAAGCAATCTGCCTTTTGCCCGGCACCGCCGAAACCAATCGTTCATCTTCTTTCATTCCCTCATATTCCATAACAGCCTGCTCCCGCCACTTTATACCACTACTTTTTTATAAATTGAGAATTTAGCAATCTAATTTATTTACACTCGGCATATCCGTTTGGATTCATGCTCTGCCATCTCCAGGTATCTTCGCACATTTCGTCAATACCGCGTTCTGCAGTCCAGTCAAGTTCTTCCTTTGCTTTTGCAGGATCGGCATAGCAGGTGGCAATATCTCCAGGGCGTCTGTCACGGATCACATATGGGATTTCCTTGCCACAGGCTTTCTCAAATGCCTTCACGATCTGAAGAACACTGTAGCCGTTTCCCGTACCAAGATTGTAAACATTCACACCGCTGTTTGCTTCTATCTTCTTCAATGCTTTTACATGTCCGATCGCAAGATCAACAACATGAATATAATCTCTTACGCCGGTGCCGTCTATTGTATCGTAATCATTGCCAAATACGTTCAGCGCCTGTAACTTTCCGACAGCAACCTGCGAAATATACGGAACCAGATTGTTCGGAATCCCCTTCGGATCCTCACCGATCATACCGCTCTTATGTGCACCGATCGGATTAAAGTAACGAAGCAGCACAACATTCCATTCCGGATCTGCCGTATGTAAATCTGTCAGGATCTGCTCAAGCATTCCCTTGGTCTGACCATACGGATTCGTGATCTGTCCCTTCGGACACTGCTCTGTGATCGGAATAAATGCCGGATTTCCGTACACTGTTGCAGAAGAACTGAATACAATATTCTTTACTCCGTGCCGTCTCATAACATCACACAGGATCAGAGTTCCGGTAATGTTGTTATGATAATATTCCAAAGGCTTGGCTACAGATTCTCCGACTGCCTTCAACCCTGCAAAATGGATTACCGCATCTACCTTTTCCTGCGCAAAAACCGCTTCCAATGCCTCACGGTCCAAAAGGTCTGCCTCGTAAAATACTACCGGTTTTCCTGTAATTTTCTGTACTCTCTTCAAAGATTCCTCACTGGAATTGCACAAATTATCTACCACTACTACTTCATGACCTGCATGGATCAGTTCTACACAGGTATGGCTGCCGATATAGCCGGCTCCACCGGTTACAAGTATTCTCATAACAAATCCTCCATTTTTTCTATCCGGTCAGCTTCCGGAGTTTACCCATTTTCTTTAGCAAACTAAGTATAACAAATCCAATATGAAAATGCAATCTGTTTTTTATGATTTTTGTTTTATTCTAATATTTTTGTTTTAAATCAAACCTGCACATGATCTTACAGAACACAATTGCAGCAAAAGTACTGATCCCCGTTGCGATCAAAACCGGTATAACGATTGATGCAGGTGAATCACTGCCGTAACTGCTCCTGTAAGCAATCATATTGATCGGTATCAGCTGCAGCGATGACATATTGATGACAAGCAGTGTGCACATTTCCTGACTTGCCGTCCGCTCCACTCCTTCTTCCCGGCTGCGGTATCCCTTTGTTTTTCGTTCCTTTTCTACCTGCTCCAGTTCTTCCATCGCCTTGATCCCTGCCGGGGTCGCCGCCCATCCGAGTCCGAGCAGATTAGCTGTCATGTTGGTTGCAATGTACTCCTCAGCCTTAGAGCCCTTCGGCAGCTTCGGAAACAGGAATCGAATGACCGGTGCAAGTCCTTTCGCTATTTTTTCTAACAGCCCGCTTGCCCTTGCCACCTGCATCAGTCCGGTCCACATAGAGACAATCCCCATCATCGTAATGCAGATACTGACCGCACTCCCCGCTGATTCCAGTGCTCCGTTCCCGACTTCTTCCATCCGGCCGGTCATCGCCCCGACAGCAACACCCAATAAGATCATCCATGCCCATATCTTATTCAGCACGTTATCACCTCTCATTTTTATATTTTTTGCTATTTTTTACATTTTAAATACATTTTTCGTTAATTTTTCTAATTTTCTTCTTTACAATTTTCTCCGATTGGTGTATAGTTAGGCTATGTGTAGAATTACAGATTCTAACCATGGAATAAATACCCTTACATACCATAACGCGAAGGAGGACATAGTATGAGCCAGAAAGTGAAAAATACAGGTATCGTGCGTCGCTTAGACGAATTAGGCAGAATTACGTTACCTATCGAGTTAAGACGTAATTTAGATCTTAACGAAAAGGATCCAGTAGAAATTTATGTATCCGAAGACACCATTATTCTTAGAAAGTTTGAGCCTGTTGACACATTTACCGGAAAGAGAGAGGAATTGATCGAATTCCATGGTAAGATGGTTTCTAAAGATTCCATTAAAGAACTTGCTCAGATCGCAGGTCTTATTGAGTAATTCCCTCAGAATGACTTTTTAAGCCTGCAAAGAATATCTTCTGTATTGCAAATGTAGAGAAAAGGCTTTGACAAATCTGTCAGAGCCTTTTTTCTTCCTTACTGTATGTTTCCGTTTTAAGAAAGCAGTGCCTGATAGATTTCTCTTTTGGAAACTCCACGATCCGTTGCTGCCGCTTTCATTGCCTCTTTTTTATCCATTCCCTGTGACAGATAATATTCCACATGTTCTGCGACTGTCAGTTCCTGCCACTTTTCCTGTGCTTCTTTTTCCATTTCTGCCACATCTTTTCCATGCAGCACCAATACACACTCCCCGCGCGGTTCTTCTGCTTCAAAATACGCCAAAACCTCCGAGATTGTACCGCTTACCGCAGTCTCATGCTTTTTTGTAAGTTCCCGGCATACCGTCATCTGCCGTTCTCCTAATGTCTCTAAGAGCATTGCCAGCGTTTTATTCAGCCGGTGCGGCGCCTCATACAGTATGATAGTCCGCGTTTCCTGCTTCAGTTCCTCTAAAATCCGTCTGCATTCTTTCTTCTCACTCGGAAGAAATGCTTCAAATGCAAATCTTCTGGTTGGAAGACCGGAAATCGTCAGAGCCGTGATACAGGCACACGCCCCCGGTAGAGATGTTACCGTGATTCCTGCTTCCTTCGCCATACGGACCAGTTCCTCTCCCGGATCAGAAATGCCCGGTGTCCCTGCATCCGTGATCAAGGCAATATTCCTTCCGGAAAGCAGCTTCTCCACCAATTCTTTTCCTTTTTCTATCTTATTGTACTCATGATAGCTCGTCATCGGCGTTTTGATCTCAAAATGATTGAGCAGTTTTATGCTGTTTCTCGTATCTTCTGCAGCGATCAGATCTACCTCTTTTAATATACGGATGACACGAAATGTCATGTCTTCCAGATTTCCGATGGGCGTAGCACACAAATATAAAATTCCTGCCATAGTCCTGCCTTCCTTACCTAATACCCATAGACGTTATAAATTTCTTCTGTGTATACCCCCGGTTTCTGATATACCACAAGCGGAGGTTCTATCGTGATCCTGGACTTTCCTCCTTTGAGTGCCTCGATCAGCACCATGTTCGGCTCTTTGTCCACGAACGGATGCACCAGGCGCATTCTCTTCGGTTCCAGTTTATGTTCTTTCAGCACGGAAAAGATCTCCGCCAGCCGGAACGGGCGATGTACCATATAAAATCTGCCGCCGGGTTTCAGGCAAAGGGCTGCTTCCCGTACAACATCCTCTAACGTACACAGCACTTCATGCCGCGCGATCGCCTTTGGCATATCCGGGTTCTGCAGTCCATGCAGTTCTGTCATATACGGCGGGTTGGAAGTTACCACATCAAATGCTGCCTTTCCAAACAGTGCGGAAGCTTCCTTAATGTCTCCCGTTACCACAGAAATTTTTTCCGACAATCCGTTCAGCTGCACACTTCTGCGTGCCATATCCGCACTTTCTTCCTGGATTTCCAAGGCAGTCAGGTGTTCTGCCTCTGTCTTTGCCTCAAGAAGGATCGGAATGATTCCCGTACCCGTTCCAAGATCCAGCACACACTCTCCCGGCCGTACTCTGGCAAAACCGGATAAAAGCACGGCATCCATTCCAAAACAAAATTTTTCCTTATTCTGAATGATCCGGTAATTATTCCGCTGCAGGTCGTCGATCCGCTCTCCCTCCTTCAGCAGGATCTCCGTCTGATCCTTACTCACTTCCATATCTATTCTGTCTCCAGACTGGATTTTGCTTCTTTCTTTTCCAACAATTCCAGTGCCCGGAGCTCTGCATCTTCCGAGGTTGCCTTTTCTCTCCTCCGACGCGGCTTAAAGCGCAGATCTTCTGCCTTGTACTCTCTTACTTCCTTTTCGTCATTTTCCAATGTGACAACAACCTTTACCAGCTGTTTTAACACGCTTGTACTCTGTACCTCACCTTTTAATCCGTCCTTTGTCGTAACAAAATCGCCGACATTCGGAAGCTTGCTGTTCAGTTCTTCGTAAGCTTCCTCCTCATTTTTCAGGCAGCACATCAGTCTGCCGCACACACCGGAAATCTTCGTCGGATTTAACGAGAGATTCTGCTCTTTTGCCATTTTAATGGAAACCGGGATAAAATCGGTCAGATAAGAATGGCAGCACAAAGCACGACCGCAGATTCCGATGCCTCCCAGTATCTTTGTTTCGTCACGCACCCCGATCTGACGCAGCTCAATTCTCGTCTTGAATACTGCAGCCAGATCCTTGACCAGTTCCCGGAAATCAATTCTTCCGTCCGCCGTAAAATAGAACAATACTTTATTATTGTCAAACGTATATTCACAATCGATCAGTTTCATTTCCAGCTCATGTTTTTTAATTTTTTCCAGGCAGATTTTAAACGCATCCTTTTCTTTTTCTTTATTTCTGCGCTCAATTTCATCATCCTCCGGTGTTGCCGGCCGGATGACCGGTTTTAACGGCTGTACCACCTTATCATCTTCTACTTCCTTCGTTCCCATGACTACAAATCCGTACTCTACCCCTCTGGCAGTTTCCACAATAACATTGCTCCCCTGCCGTATATCAAATTCCAACGGATCAAAATAATATACCTTTCCCGCTTTTCTGAATCTTACACCAATTACTTTTATCATAGATCATTCCTGTCCTTTCTTTTCCTTCAATCTATAAAGCAACATTTCTACTGCTACCTCTGTATTTACATTTGCATCCAGACGTCTCTGAAGTTCTTCTATCGCCTCCAGACAGCATTCAATGTTACGCAGGGAACGCTCCTGTGCCTGTCGTTGCAGCTCTGCCGTTTCTTCCCGGAACACCGGTATCCCCTGTCCGTCTGTTGCTTTCATCACAAGTACATCGCGGTACCAAAGGTTCATCAGTGCCAGCAGTTCCGGCAGTTCCTGCTTTCTTCCGGCAAGTTCCCTGCTTTTTTTATAAAGTTCTTCCGCAGGAAGTGACGAAATCCTCTTTACCGTTTTCAGCACTTCTTCTTTCTGTTGTGTAAATTCTCCGGATTGTGCATAAGCAACTGCGCGTCCCGGAACACCGTCAGAAAAGTCTGCTGCCACATCGGCGAGATAACCGGCAATACCATACTTCTCTTTTAAAAGCTTTGCAATCTCTCTTTTTGCCACCGGACGCACATCAAGCAGGATGCATCGTGAAAGTACCGTCGGAAGCAGAAGTTTTGCATTGACCGTCAGCAGAAGAATGACCGCATACTCCGGCGGCTCTTCTATCGTTTTCAAGATTGCATTCTGTGCCTGCTCCGTCATTTTTTCCGCATCTTCTATAATATAGACCTTGTATGGTCTGCTGTAAGGTTTGACCAAGATATCATTGTTTAACTGAAGACGGATATCATCGACTCCGATCGTTGATTTTTCGTGCACCATATAACGGATATCCGGATGATTTCCGGATACCGCCTGTTTGCAGGACTGACAACGCCCGCAAGGTTCCGTTCCTCCCTCTTCACACTGCAGCGTCATGGCAAATGCATCCGCCAACATTCTTTTTCCACTGCCGGATGCCCCCTGGATAATATACGCGTGGGATAATTTCCCCATTTGTATGGCTTTCTGCAAATGCCCTGTGATTTCTTTCTGTCCTATGATGTCCTGAAACTTCATCTAACTTTCCTCTTCTATATGAGTTCTTCTATATCCGAGACTACTTCCGCACAACACTGCTCCAGGTCTTTATTATAATATCGTTTTTGAATTCCCAGTCGGTCAAGTTCCGTCTCCGCAAAATCTTCTTCATCTGCCAAAAATCTCCGGCATACCTCACGGTAATTCGGATTTTTCTGTTTTTCCTCCCGATTGATATAACGGATCAGACGATCTCTTGCATCCGCTTCGATATAAAACGGTATTACATTCTCCTCTTCATAATAAGCCCGGATCTTTTCATAGCCGGCAAGGGTCGTGATCAGAAGATAATTTCCGGAATCCAGATCGATCTGTCCGTCATTTACCGTAAAATAGTACCACGGACCATGAACCGTATGATACAGCCGTTCTTCAATGATCTTTCCTTCTCTGCGCAGCTGTTCCAACCTTTCCTCTGTCACAAAAAAGTATTCCTCTCCGTCTTTCTCTCCGGGACGCATTGGTCGTGTCGTATAGCTGACCACTGTTTTCAAAGGCGTGTGAACATCTTCCGTTACTCTCCGGAACACAGTATCCTTTCCTGATGACGTTTTTCCCATGATGATAAATATCTTTCCCATTTCGTATTCTCCGTTTCACACCCATAATTAATCAAAGTATACCATAAAGTCGCTTTCTTGTCATTGAAATCTTTTATTGTATCCTATTTTAAAACTTTTCAAAAAAAATAAAAAATTTCAAAAAAACTATTGACATATGTTTTTTTTTCATGTATAGTACTATTTGCGCTTAAGCGATTGCTGACGAGCAGTACTTAAGCGTTCACATAAATCTGCGCGATTAGCTCAGTTGGTAGAGCACCTGACTCTTAATCAGGGTGTCCAGGGTTCGAGCCCCTGATCGCGCATTACAGATTAAAAACTGCCACTTAGCGGATCTCATTCGCCGGTGGCAGTTTTTGTTTTATCTTTCCGTTTCTTTTTTCCCGGTTACTTCTTTTTCACAGTAAATACAACGATATGACTTTTCTGACCGGGTTGCCTTCTGCACAAGTTCCTGCTCACAGGACGTAATGCATTTCGGATTTGTACAGGTAAATCCCTGATACCATTTTACTTCTTCTTCCTTTTCTTCCTTCTCGCCTAACAGTTTCAGGATCAATGCCATACGCATGTATTTCCCGTTTCGTACCTGTTTAAAATAACAGGCACGTGGATCCTCATCCACTGCAACACTTATCTCGTTCACTCGCGGCAGCGGGTGAAGGACAGAAAGTTCTGTTTTTGCCCCCGTGAGCTTTTCCGGTGTCAGGATATAGCTGTCTTTCAGCCGCTCATATTCTGCTGCGTCCGAAAAACGCTCTCTCTGGATCCGGGTCATATACAAAATATCCAGATCTCCGATAACAGCTTCCAGGTCTGCCGTCTGTTCATAAGCAAGTCCCTTCTTTTCCAGCACTTCTTCCGTAACGTAATCCGGCATTTTCAGTTCTTCCGGCGAAATGAAAACAAAACGTATCTCTTCATACCGGCTCAATGCCGCGACCAGGGAATGCACGGTCCTTCCATACTTCAAATCCCCACAGAAACCGACCGTCAGATGGTGCAGACGCCCTTTTTCCTTACGGATGGTCAAAAGGTCTGCCAGGGTCTGCGTCGGATGGCAGTGTCCTCCGTCTCCGGCATTGATGACCGGAACGGATGCATTGTGTGCCGCAACATAAGCAGCTCCTTCCATCGGATGACGCATGGCAATGATATCCGCATAACAGCTGACCGTCTTCGCCGTATCTGCCACACTTTCCCCCTTCGCCGCCGAAGAACTTTGTGCTGCAGAAAACCCGAGCACATTGCCGCCAAGCTCATACATAGCTGCCTCAAAGCTCAGACGGGTTCTGGTCGAAGGCTCAAAAAACAAAGTAGCAAGTTTTTTCCCGCTGCACGCATGAGCATATTTCTCCGGATGTTCCATTATGTCCATAGCGTTTTTGATCAGTTCGTCAATCTCCTCCACCGATAAATCCGGAATATCAATAATACTTCTCATTGTTGCCCCTTTCTATCGTTCCTTTGCCCCATTGACCTTGAGATATTCCTTAATACGTTCTATGTTTTCCTTATTTGCCGGATCTTCTTCCAGATATTCTATGATATCATAAACGTCTACAACAGAATATACCGGGAATCCAAACTCCTCGCCGACTTCTGTCATGGCTGACTTTTCCGTCAGCCCTTTTTCCTTACGGTCTACCATGACAAATACCGCAGAAACCTTTACCCCTTCCAATTTCGACAAAACCGCCATGCTTTCGCGGATCGCCGTTCCTGCTGTGATAACATCTTCAACGATCACTACTTCTTCACCGTTCTGCGGCTTGTATCCTACAAAAACACCACCTTCGCCATGATCCTTTTCTTCCTTGCGGTTAAAAAAGAACGGAACATCCAGACCGTTGCCGGCAAGTGCACAGGCCACGGATACCGCGATTGGGATTCCTTTATATGCCGGTCCGTATAAGACACAACGTTTCTTTCCTATCTTTTCAAAATATGCAGTCGCATAAAAAGATCCGAGCTTTGCGATCTGTTCTCCCGTCTTTATCTCGCCTGCGTTAATAAAATACGGAATCTTTCTTCCGCTCTTTGCCGTAAAGTCGCCAAACTTTAATACTCCTGCACTCTCTAAAAACCGTATAAACTCTCTCTTATATCTTTCCATCCTGACACTCTCCTTTTTCTTTGATTTCTGTCTTTTATCTTCCAACAGATTATCCGACAAATTCTCTTATACAGCGTTCATAAGCAGCTACCGGATCTGCCGCTGCGGTAATCGGTCTTCCGACTACGATATAATCCGAACCGATCTTTCGTGCCTCCTCCGGTGTCATAACCCGTTTCTGGTCACCCAGATCACCATCTGCAAAACGTACTCCCGGTGTTACGGTAAGGAATCCGCTGCCGCAGCGCTCATGTACCTTTCCTGCTTCCAGAGGCGAACATACCACACCATCCAGTCCTGCTTTCTTTGCATTTTCCGCATAATGCATGACTACGGTATCGATCGGTTCTCTTATCCACAGATCCTGTTCCATGCTTTCCTGGCTGGTCGAAGTCAGCTGTGTTACTGCGATCAGCAGCGGGCGGGTTCCGTCTTCCCTTGTCAGCCCTTCCAGTGCCGCCTGCATCATTGCAGTCGTGCCTCCTGCATGCAGATTGCAGATATTAACATCCAGAGCAGAAAGTACTGCCATTGCCTTTTTTACCGTATTTGGGATATCATGCAGTTTTAGATCCAGGAATATCTTATGTCCCCTCGCCTTGATCTCCTTCACGATGGACGGCCCTTCTGCATAAAACAGCTCCATGCCTATCTTTACAAACGGTTTCTTTTCTTGAAACAGATCCAAAAATTCCAATGTTTTTTCTTTGCTTGCAAAATCACAAGCGATAATAACATCTCTACCCACGATTTACTCCTCCTATGATCTCTGACAATGCAGAAATGTGATATTTGTCCATTACCTCCGGAAGTTTTTCAATAATGTCCCGGCAGACATACGGATTTACAAGATTTGCCGCTCCGACCTCAACTGCAGTTGCCCCGGCGAGCATCATTTCAATTACATCCTCCGCAGAAGAAACTCCTCCCATCCCGATCACCGGAACCGATACGGCATTTGCCACCTGATATACCATGCGTACTGCCACCGGAAAAATGGCCGGTCCTGAAAATCCGCCCATTTTGTTTGCAATGACCGGACGCTTTGTCTTTAGATCGATACGCATTCCAAGCATGGTATTGATCAGACTGATCCCGTCTGCGCCGGCATCTTCACATGCCTTTGCAATACTTACAATATCGGTAACATTCGGAGACAGTTTGACAATGACCGGCTTTTTCGTAACCTTTTTCACTGCCGTCACAACTTCTGCTGCCGCCTGCGGATTCGTACCAAAACTCATTCCGCCGCCATGTACATTCGGACAGCTTACATTGACCTCCAGCCAGCCAACCTGCTCCTCCCGATCAAGCTTTTCACAGGTATATGCATATTCCTCTACAGAAAAACCACTGACATTCGCCATAACTTTTTTATGGAAACACTTTTTCAGCTTCGGCAGTTCTTCTGAG
Organism: uncultured Lachnospiraceae bacterium; assembly: GCA_964632165.1. GTDB lineage: Bacteria > Bacillota > Clostridia > Lachnospirales > Lachnospiraceae > SIG299. The sequence continues at coordinate 105,428 of CAZWCZ010000002.1, forward strand.
ATCACCTTTTCCACTCCCGGATTCTGCAGACCGACTGCATTGATCATCCCGGAGGTGCATTCGGCGATCCGCGGCGTCGGATTTCCGAAACGCGGTTCTTTTGTCGTTCCTTTAAAAGAAAAAGTACCCAGGCAGTCAATATCGTAAAGCTCTGCAAATTCATACCCGAAACCAAACGTCCCGGATGCCGGGATGATCGGATTATCCAAGGTGATCCCGCATAATTCTACACTTAATCTTCCCATAGCAGTTCCTCCTTTTTCATTACCGGTCCTTCTTTACAGATTCGTTTATATCCGGTGATCGTTTTGCAGGAGCATCCCATGCAGGCACCAAAACCGCAGCCCATACGTTCTTCAAAACTAAGCTGTCCTTCCGTTTTCGCAGTCCGGTACACCGCCTTTAGCATCGGTTCCGGTCCGCACGTGTAAAAGTAAGAATACTTTTCCGGATACGCATCCGTTACAAACCCTTTTGTTCCATAGCTTCCGTCTGCCGTTGTTACAATTACCGTACAACCGAGTGCACGGAATTCTTCTTCATAAAAGACTTCTCTTTCCGTTCCAAAACCAAGCACTGCCGTTACTTCTTTGCCCTTCTCTCTAAGCTCCTTTGCCAGAAGATACAGCGGAGGTACCCCGACTCCGCCGCCAAGCAGCAGCGGATGTTCTCCGGAAACAGACAGATCATATCCGTTTCCGAGTCCGGTCAGTATGTCCAGCCGTTCTCCCGGATGCATCTGTGCCATCTGTTCTGTTCCTTTTCCGACCGTTTTATAAATGATCGTTACAGAATCTTCCGTCTTATCACATACCGAGATCGGCCGCCGCAGGTAGTTCCCGTCCAAACGGATGTTAATAAACTGGCCGCATGCCGTAATGGCACTGACATCCCCTGCAAGGCGCATACGATATACGTTTTCGGTAAGCTTCGTCTGTTCCAGTATGGTAAACCAACCTTGTTTCATTTTAATCTCCATTCCGAGAACGTTCTTTTCTGTTCAGAAATCGTGCGTCAGAAACTGCGGATACAGTTTCTGTTGCCGCATCAGGGCTGATCTGTGACGTTCTCCGCACAACTGTCCCTGTCCCTGTTTTGCGTGGATCCCTGCTTCTTATGCATCGATCGTAGATATCGTCAATGTCGTTTCCTCCAATACATCCAGAAGAACCCGCACCGTATCCAGCGAAGTAAATATCGTTACGTTATTTTCCGTTGCCATGCGCCGGATCAGCAGTCCGTCACTTTCCTGTTCCTTAGACGCTCCGATGTCACGCGTGTTGATCACATATGCGATATGTCCCTGGCGGATCGCTTCCGGAATATCACTGCTTCCATTGCTGATCTTATCCAGGATATGTGTACGTATCCCGTTCTGTTTCAAAAATACTGCCGTACCTTCTGTTGCAAGGATATTAAATCCAAGATTATAGAAACGACGCATCAGCGGCAGCATTTCATCCTTATCCTTATCCGCTACCGTTGCAAAAACAGAACCGTAATTCTGCAAATGTGTTCCGGCAGCCTGCAGTGCCTTATATAAAGCACGGTTCAGCTTGTCATCATATCCTATCGCTTCCCCGGTTGATTTCATTTCCGGAGAAAGATAGGCATCCAGTCCCTTGATCTTATTGAAAGAGAATACCGGAACCTTTACATAAAAGCGCTTCTTCTCCTCCGGATAGATATCAAAAATTCCCTGCTCCTTGAGCGATTTTCCAAGAATCACTTCCGTTGCAATGTCTGCCAGGCTGTAACCGGTCGCCTTTGAGAGGAACGGCACGGTACGGGAAGATCTTGGATTTACCTCTATGATGTAAACATCTTCTTTTTCATCTACAATGAACTGAATGTTATAAAGTCCGATGATCCCGATCCCAAGTCCCAGTTTCTTTGCGTACTGCAAAATAATTCCTTTTACTTTATTGGAGATGCTGAATGTCGGATAAACACTGATGGAGTCTCCGGAGTGGATTCCGGTACGCTCTACCAGTTCCATGATCCCCGGAACAAATACATCCCTTCCGTCACAGATCGCATCCACTTCCACTTCTTTTCCAAGAATATACTTATCCACGAGTACCGGTTTGTCTGCATCGATCTCTACCGCTGTTTTTAAATAATGCCGCAGCTGTTCTTCGTTTGCTACGATCTGCATGGCTCTTCCGCCTAAAACAAAGCTCGGGCGTACCAGAACCGGATAACCGATCTCTCCGGCTGCCGCAACCCCATCCTCAATCTTTGTTACTGCTTTCCCCTTTGGCTGAGGGATCTGCAGTTCTTCCAGTATCTTTTCAAAGCTGTCACGGTTTTCCGCACGTGTGATCGCTTCGCAGTCCGTTCCGATGATCTTCACTCCGCGCTTCATCAGCGGCTCTGCCAGATTGATCGCCGTCTGACCGCCCAAAGAAGCGATTACCCCTTCCGGCTGCTCAAAATCAAGGATCGCCATAACATCTTCCGGCGTCAGCGGCTCAAAATAAAGCTTGTCTGCCGTCGTATAGTCCGTTGAAACCGTTTCCGGATTATTGTTGATGATGATCGCCTCATATCCGGAACGTCGGATTGTCTGTACGGCATGCACGGTAGAATAGTCAAATTCTACTCCCTGACCGATCCGGATCGGACCTGCCCCAAGCACTACGATCTTTTTCTTATCAGTCAGTCTGGAAGCATTTTCTCCTGTATAAGAAGAGTAAAGATACGGAATATAAGTGCCCGTATGGAGCGTATCCACCATCTTAAATACCGGAACGATATGATTTTCTTTTCTCAAACGGTACAGCTTCGTTTCTTCCATCTTCCATACCGACGCGATATATTCATCGGAAAATCCCATGATTTTTGCTTTTCTCAGGACTTCCGTGTTCCCTGCATTTTCTTTCAGTTCTTTTTCCTGCTCCACGATCCGTGCAAACGACTCTAAAAACAATGGCGTGATCTTCGTCGCCTGATGCAGGGTGTCAATATCCGTGCCGCGGCGCAGCAGTTCAAATACCGCATAAATATTATCTTCCCTGGAATCCTTCAATGTTTCAAAGATTTCTTCATCCGTCATGGAATCAAACTTTGCCACATGGAAATAGCATACCCCCGTTTCCAGCGAGCGTACGGATTTTAAAAGACACTCTTCCAGAGAAGAACCGATCCCCATCACTTCTCCGGTTGCCTTCATCTGTGTCCCAAGTGTATTTGGGGCATCTGCAAACTTATCAAACGGAAAACGCGGAAATTTTGCCACGATATAATCTAACTTCGGCTCGATCGCTGCAGTTCCTCCGGCAACCGGTATTTCTTCCAGTGCCATACCGAGTGCGATCTTTGCCGTAACGCGTGCGATCGGATATCCGCTCGCCTTTGATGCCAATGCAGAAGAGCGGGACACTCTCGGATTTACTTCGATCAGATAATATTCACTCGTATACGGATTCAGAGCAAACTGTACGTTGCATCCTCCTTCGATCTTTAATTCACGGATGATCTTTATCGCACTGTCATTGAGCATCTTCCGGTCTTTTTCATCTAATGACAGGATCGGTGCAACTACCGCCGAGTCACCGGTATGTACTCCGACGGGATCAATGTTTTCCATGCCGCAGATAGTGATCGCATGGTCGTTGGAATCACGCATTACCTCAAATTCAATTTCCTTATATCCTTTTACGCTCTTTTCTACCAGCACCTGATGCACCGGAGAAAGTTTGAACGCATTCATTCCGATTTCCACAAGTTCTGTTTCATCATTTGCAAACCCTCCGCCGGTACCGCCTAACGTAAATGCCGGTCGGAGTACTACCGGATATCCGATCTCTTCTGCAGCCTTCTTCGCTTCTTCGATGCTGTATGTGATCCTGGACGGGATTACCGGTTCTCCGATGGACTCGCACATTTCTTTAAATAACTCTCGATCCTCTGCACGTTCGATGCTCTCACTGGATGTTCCAAGCAGTTCTACTCCGCACTCTTTTAAAATCCCTTTTTTTTCTAACTGCATGGCAAGGTTCAGTCCGGTCTGCCCGCCGATTCCGGGAACAATGGCATCCGGTCTTTCGTAACGCAGTATCTTTGCTATGTATTCCAGTGTCAGCGGCTCCATATAAACCTTGTCGGCAATGGAGGTATCTGTCATGATGGTCGCCGGGTTTGAATTGCAGAGGATTACCTTATAACCCTCTTCCTTTAATGCAAGGCATGCCTGCGTCCCGGCATAGTCAAATTCTGCTGCCTGTCCGATGATGATCGGACCGGAACCGATGATAAGTACTTTTTTGATATCTGTTCTCTTTGCCATTGTCTTCCCTCCTGTTTTCTTTCCTTTTCTGTTCTTTCTCATCCTATGAGTTTTTTCGGTTCCATGCAATGCGGCCATCACAAACGGTCATCCTGCACTGTCCGGATACCCGGGTGCCCTCAAAAGGAGTTGCCTTTCCCTTAGACAGGAAATCCTTTGTATCTATTTCATATTCTTCCTGAAGATCCCATACCGTAAAATCGTTTCCCATCGGAATTCCAAACCGTTTCCGCGGACAGATGCTCATCAGTTCGATCAGCCTTTCCAGGCTCAGGCGGTTTGCCTTTACAAGTCCGCTATATAATAAAGGAAACGCCGTTTCCAATCCTACGATCCCAAAAGCACTTTTTTCCAGCCCTTTTGCCTTTTCCTGTGCGCTGTGAGGTGCATGATCCGTTGCAATCATATCGATCGTCCCGTCCAGGATCCCCTCAAGCAGAGCCTCTTTATCTTCTTTTGAACGCAGTGGCGGATTCATTTTCCACTTTCCGTCCTCCTGCAGGCTTCTGTCGTCCAACAGCAGATAATGCGGAGCGGTTTCGCAGCTGACATCCAATCCCTCTGCTTTTGCTTTTCGTATCAATTCCACACTTTCTTTGCAGGAAATATGACATACATGATATGCGCAGCCTGTTTCCCTTACAAGTTCCAGATCTCTTGCAATCGGTCCCCACTCACTCTCGCTGCAGATCCCTCGATGTCCATGTTCCTTTGCGTAGATTCCATCATGGATATACCCTCCATGCAGCAATGTATTATCCTCGCAGTGGGCAACGATCATCTTTCCAAGTTTCTTTGCTCTCTGCATTGCTTCAAGCATTCTCTCTCTGTCCTGTACTCCTTTTCCGTCATCGGAAAAAGCAATAACATACCGTGCCAGTTCTTCCATCGGCACTAACTTTTCTCCCCGTTCTCCTACCGTTATCGCAGCATAAGGATAACAGTGTATGACTGCATCCTGCCTGATCTTCTTCCTTTGTATCTCCAGATGTTCCATGCAGTCCGGTACCGGATCCAGATTCGGCATAGTGCAGACTGCGGTATATCCTCCGTGTGCCGCCGCCAGAGAACCGGTTGCAATCGTTTCCTTATAAAAAAAACCCGGTTCACGAAAATGCACATGCACATCGCAAAAACCGGGAAAAATAGTGTAACGATTCATATTGATCTCTGGATTGGAAATGAGAAAATCTGTCACGACATCCGCCGTAACGGGAAAACTGTGGAAGCCTACCAGTTTTGCATTCATTTTCTGCATATCGTTTCCTTTCCGCAGGCAAAAAAAAAGCTTTGCTCGCTCTCTTTTTCTGTTTCAATTTCTGTCTGATTTTTTCTTTCCAGTTACTATATCATATTTTTTCCTTTTTTGTCAATACCGGAACCGGAAAATTTTTAAATACAAAAAAAGTACCCGTGAAATAAAAAAATAAATTCCACTTCTTGCTGAATTTAGTCTTACACTATCTG
>CAZWCZ010000003.1:0-86651 GCA_964632165.1 uncultured Lachnospiraceae bacterium
ATGAAGCTGCACCGTCGGATGTTCAGGCAAAGGTAGTGGAAGAGAATAAATAAAATCTGAAATTATGCTTGCTAAATTTTCGGGTTTGGGATATACTATATGCAGTTTGATGGTAAGGAAAGCTTCGGTAACGGATGGCTTTCAGAGAGCCGGTGGCAGGTGAAAACCGGTAGTCTATGTTATCTTTCCACTTTCCGGCAGGGACTCACTGCACATCAGGATGAAAGTCCAAGGCTCGTATCCTATATCATACGTTTGAGGTGGCAAGAAGAGCAGATCGGATTGCAATTAGGGTGGCAACGCGGAATATTCCGTCCCTTATAAAGAGGGACGGAGTGTCCCGCGTTTTTTGTATCATAGCTCAAGGAGGAAAAAGGATTTATGTTAGATTTGAAATTCGTAAGAGAAAATCCGGAAATTGTAAAGCAGAATATCAGAAATAAGTTTCAGGACAACAAGCTTCCGTTAGTGGATGAAGTGATCGCATTGGATGCAGAGAGCAGAAAGACACAACAGGAGGCAGACAATCTCCGCGCGGAGAGAAAGAAGATTTCCAAGGAGATTGGCGGCCTTATGGCAAAGGGCTTAAAGGAAGAAGCCGAAGCTGCAAAGCAAAAGGTTAATGAGTCGGCAGAACGTCTGGCTGCTTTGGAAGAAAAGGAAGCAGATCTTGCAGAAAATATAAAGAAGATCATGATGGTCATCCCAAATATCATTGACCCGAGTGTCCCAATCGGTAAAGATGACAGCGAAAACGTAGAGGTGGAACGGTATGGGGAGCCTGTAGTTCCTGATTTTGAAATTCCATATCACACAGAGATCATGGAAAAATTCAACGGGATTGATCTGGACAGTGCCAGAAGAGTAGCAGGAAACGGATTTTATTATCTTATGGGCGATATTGCAAGACTTCACTCTGCAGTGATCTCTTATGCAAGAGATTTTATGATCAATCGTGGATTCACATACTGTATTCCGCCGTTTATGATCCGCAGTGATGTTGTTACAGGTGTTATGAGCTTTGCTGAAATGGAAGCAATGATGTATAAGATCGAAGGAGAAGATCTGTTCCTGATCGGAACCAGTGAACACTCCATGATCGGTAAATTTATTGATACCATTCTTCCGGAGGAAACACTGCCACAGACATTGACCAGTTATTCGCCATGTTTCCGAAAAGAAAAGGGAGCACATGGCATTGAAGAACGTGGAGTATATCGTATCCATCAGTTTGAAAAACAGGAAATGATCGTTGTATGTAAGCCGGAAGAAAGCCCGATATGGTTTGATAAACTCTGGCAGAATACGGTGGATCTGTTCCGTTCCTTAGATATTCCGGTACGTACATTGGAGTGCTGCTCCGGTGACCTTGCGGATCTTAAAGTTAAATCCGTTGATGTAGAAGCATGGTCTCCAAGACAGAAGAAATACTTTGAAGTAGGAAGCTGCTCGAACCTTGGTGATGCTCAGGCAAGAAGATTAAAGATTCGCGTGAATGGTGCAGAAGGAAAATATTTTGCACATACGTTGAATAACACGGTAGTTGCTCCGCCTAGAATGCTGATTGCATTTTTGGAAAATAACTTAAATGCAGACGGTTCTGTAAATATTCCGGAGGCATTGCAGCCATACATGGGCGGTATGAAAAAAATTGAAGTAAAATAAGATTAAAAGATTTTTTCATTAAATTCTTTCCAAAGGTCGCTGCAGCTTGTAATTGAGTTGCAGCGACCTTTAAATTAAGGGATGGCATTATCGTAATCGATCCACATTTGGATGTGAACGCGGATGGACAAAAAAATAAGGAAAACCTTGTTCAAAAGATTTTCCTTATTAATTGAAAAGAGCGCGAGACGGGACTCGAACCCGCGGCCTCGACCTTGGCAAGGTCGCGCTCCACCAACTGAGCCACTCGCGCATTTATGTGCTCTGCCGAACACATAAAATATCTTACATCATTTTATTGAGGATGTCAATAGTTTTTTTGAATTTTTCCGCAAATTCAAAAAAATGATCCGGAAGAGTTTTTGAAAATTTAATGATTTTAATGCTTCTTTCATTGAAATACAATCAGAAATGGAATATGATAATAAAGCAGACTAAACAGAAAGAAGAGTGATTGATATGAAGTGGAAAGAAAAATTTCAGCGGTTTATGTACGGACGATATGGAATGGACGCATTTGGTAAGTTTTTATCATGGACTTCGATCGTATTATTGATCTGTTCCATGTTTTTCCGGGGGAGCATTCTGTATCTGCTCGCCTTGGGCATATTGATTTATTGCTATTTCCGTATGTTTTCGCGTAATGTACAAAAAAGATATCAGGAAAATTGTACCTATTACCGTTATACAAATAAGATCAGGGAATATATTAAAAAGCAGAAGTATTATATGCAGCAGAGGAAGACACATCATATCTATCGATGTCCGAACTGTAAACAAAAGATCCGTGTTCCGCGCGGAAAGGGAAAAATTGCGATCCGTTGCAGGACATGTGGTACAGAATTTATTAAGAAAAGCTGAAAGAGGATGCAATGTTTGGATATATTACGGTAAATAAAAAGGAATTGAAGATAAAAGACTGGGACAGGTACCATGCGTATTACTGCGGTTTGTGCCATGCGTTAAAGGAAGTAGCCGGGACGAAGGCAAGAATGACGGTCTCGTATGATATGACATTCCTTGCCATGCTGCTGGATGATCTGTATGACTGTGAGAAGCAGGAGGGAATGCGCCGCTGTACGGTTCATATGACAAAAAAGGAATTTGTGTTAAGTGAGGCATCTTTATATGCTGCCAAAATGAATTTACTGCTTTGTTATGATAATCTGATGGATGACTGGAAGGATGACAAGAATCCAACGGCTTATGCGGCGGCGAAGGTACTTTCAGGGACAAGAAAACGTATTGCGCAGGAATATCCGAGGCAGGCAAGGGCAGTGGATGATTATATAAAAAAACTGCATGATTGTGAAAACAGTAAGCACACCAATCTGGATGCGGCGGCAGGTCTGACCGGTGAGATGCTGGGAGAATTATTTTGCTGGAAAGAAGACGAATGGCGGTCGGATCTGTATCAGACCGGGTTTTATCTGGGGAAGTTTATTTACTTAATGGATGCTTATGAAGATATGGAAAAGGACGAAAAGCATGGAGGGTATAATCCGTTTTTGCTGTCGCATGACGGAACATCGAATGAGGAACTGGCGGAAGAGAGCCTTACGATGATGGCGGCGGGAGCGGCGGAAGCCATGGAACGTCTGCCGTTAGTAGAAAATATAGAAATATTGCGGAATATCCTGTATGCCGGTATCTGGGGCAAGTACGAGATGATAAAAGCAAAGAGAGAAAAAGGAGAAAAGAAATGATAAATCCTTATCAGATTTTAGGAGTGTCCGAATCGGCAGACATGGATGAGATAAAGAAAGCATACCGTAAACTGAGCCGGATTTATCATCCGGATGCCAATGTGAATAATCCCAATAAAGATCAGGCAGAGGCGAAATTTAAGGAGATCCAGGCGGCATATAAGCAGATTGTAGATGAACGGGAACATGGAGGAAAGAGCGGAAACTATGGTCAGGGAAGCTATTCTCAGGGTGGCTATTCCCAGGGGACTTATTCCGGCGGATACCGGGATCCGTTTGAAGAATTTTTTTGGGGTTTTGGCGGCCATACGGAATACCGGCAGGAGAGCAATGAATCGACCAGAATGCAGGCCGCCGGAAACTATATCAGGAACGGTCATTATAAAGAAGCATGGAATGTGCTTGAAAGCATTCCGCAGGTAGAGCGGAATGCAAAATGGTTTTACTACAGTGCCATGGCAAATGCGGGAACAGGGAATAATGTAACGGCGCAGGAGCATGCAAAGAAAGCAGTGGAGTTAGAACCGGACAATTATCAGTATCAGTCGCTGCTGCAGCAGTTGCAGTCAGGGACAAGCAGGTATTACGGAAGAGGACAGAGCTACGGACGTTCTTATGCAAGCGTGAGCAGCTGCTGTTTTGAATGTTTAATGCTGCAGTGCCTGTGCAGGTGCTGCTGTTAACAAAACAAAAAGGGAAGAGAGTCTCGTTTGACATGAATTACTTTGACGGACTTTCTTCCCTTTTAGTTTAGGATGTGACAAATCATAGAATACGGAGGATATCCGTATGATAACATCAATACATGGAACCGGACGGCAGCGGACGCTTACGGCTGTAAGCATGCATACTGCCGCGTTTCCGTCTGCGGATGGCATAGATTCTGAGCCAAAGCAGGACACGGTGCATACGCGGTATGGCATACCATAATAAAACCACTGCAAAGAAGAATAATAAGCAGACGATCATGGTAAGGATATTTGGAGACTTCCACAATGCAATCAGATTATAGCCGCCGAGTACTGTAACTGTTGAAGCGCTTTGTGACGAACGGCTGTTTGCGGGAAAAGTTTCTGCGAAGGAAAGAGCCGCTGCCAGAGTAAGAGAAGTCTGTTCCCTTGTCACGATGGATTCCTGGTAATCGGAAAGCAGTGTTCCTTCGGCATCCTTTGGCATAAAATCAAGCAGACCGAAAGAACGGTATGATACGTAATGGAACAAGGCGAAAATATCGTCAGTTGCAATGATATGATATAAAACAGATCCTTCGGAAGAAACTGCGGTGCCATTAGCAAAAGACAGCTCTGTTACACGGTCAAAAGGAAGGCGGTTTTTGTGATAGGTAAATGTCAGGCCGTCTAAATAGACGGTAACATCGCGACTGTCGGCAGCAACGGCACTCTCTGCAAGAAAATAGAGTTCTTCTCCCGTCAGATAAAAGCTGTACAGATTTTTATTTTCCAGTAAAGAGAGGAGTTCTGCTTCGTTTGCGGTTTCACTGCCCTCAGGAAGTATCAGCACTACAACATCTGCATCCTTAGAAAGAGTGGAATATGTACTTATTGAGGAGCGAATCTTCTGACAAAGAGCCATGTGAAAGGAAGATTCAGCAGAAACCGAGTTATCGGAATAAGTAGTCGGAAGCAGACAGGCGGTCAAAAGAAGGACACAAAAAGCAAGTACGTAAACTGCAGATTTCCATTTTGAAAAATCATAATCATTCACAGAAAGAAGAAACTGATATATTTTCTTTTTAAAACGTATTTTCATGCGCATTCTTTTACGCTTCATGTGGGAAATCCTCCTTTTCTTTTTTTTGATGGTAAAATCCGATAAAATTTTTAACGGATTCTGTTTGTAGAGAAGTCTTTCGGTAAGCAAAACCGATGGACTCTTTTTTTATCTTTTCCGGAAGCGGAAGTTCTGTTAAGGCGTGTGCGTTCAACTCTTCCTGCACAAATTCCTTGACTACAAGGCCGATTCCGAGACCGATACGTGTAAAGTCTATTAAAAGATCCATACTGTTGATCTTCAAAAGATGCTCCGGAGTGATCCGGTACTGTTCCAGAAGATCTTCCTGATCCCGGACGGAAATCTCACGGTTGTCCAATAAGAGCAGGCTCCCGTGCTTTAATGCGGAAAGAGATGAGTCTGCAGCAGCTGCTCTGTAAGGACGGCGTCTTTTGCTTGCCGCGTTTTCTGAAGAAGCGGAGGTGTTCTGCTCACGTATCTGCAGATTTTTTAAATAGGATTCGGTGGCAACAAAACATCCTTCTATTTCCGTGATCGGTAAAAATTCAAGCGGAGTAATATTCCCGGATCCGCAGATGAGTCCGACATCAAGAATTCCCTCTTCTAACAGAGAAATTGTTTTAGAAGCCGGGCAGCACTGAACGTCAATCTGAATATGAGGATACTGTTCAATAAAATGCTGCAAATACGGCATCAGAACGTACTTGCAAAGGGTATCGCTGACACCGATACGCAGACGGCTGATGCCGAGAGCGTGAATCCGGCGAAGATCTTCTTCTCCTTTTTTTAGGGAATCAAATGCTGTTTTGGTATGTTCATAAAGGAGCTGACCTTCTTCTGTCAGATGAACACCCCGGGAACTGCGGACGAAAAGTTTTACGGAGAGATTCTGCTCCAGTTTACTGACGGCACGGCTGATGGCAGGCTGACTGATATAGAGAGCTTTAGCTGCTTTTGAAATATTACCGGCTTCAGCTACCGCATTAAAAATATGGTAGGACGATAAGGCAGATTCAGTTTCCATGGTATTCACCTCCTCCGGATCAACAGAATGAAAATATAATTAAAAGTTATGATAATCATATCTTTTATGCATTTTGATTATACCAGAAAATGAAGTATAGTGCAAGGAAAATAAAAAGAAAAACGACCGATGATGACAAAAAAGAGACTTTTCGTGAAAAATCGGAACATGGGCATATTCTTGTGATAAAATAAGAAAGAAAACAGGGATAAGCTGTGCAGAAATGAAGCATGGCTGAGAAAACAGAAAGGTAATGATAAAATGAATTTAAAATACGAAACAATCATTCGTCAGATGACGTTGGAAGAAAAAGCGGCCATGATGTCAGGAAAGAATACGTGGGAAACGGTAGATTTTAAACAGTATGGGATCCCTTCCATCATGCTGTCGGACGGACCTCATGGGATGCGTGTGCAGAATCCGGAGGCCGGCGATCACCTCGGACTGGGGACTAGTATGCCTGCAACCTGTTATCCGACTGCGGCAGCGGTGGCAAACAGCTGGGATGAAAGTCTCGGAGAAGAGATCGGAGCAGCGTTGGCTGAGGAGGCAAAAACGATGGGGGTCAACGTGATCCTGGGACCGGGACTTAATATTAAGAGAAGTCCGTTATGCGGAAGAAATTTTGAATATTTTTCGGAAGATCCGTATCTTTCCGGCAAAATGGCAGCAGCTTATGTCAGAGGGATTCAGAGCCGGAAAGTTGCGGCCTGTCCAAAGCATTTTGCGGTCAACAGTCAGGAATTACGGAGAATGGCAAATAATTCTGTGTTGGATGAACGTACCATGAGGGAAATTTACCTGACCGGATTTGAAATGGCGGTAAAAGAAGGAAAAACAAAATTCATTATGTCATCCTATAACGAAGTGAATGGGGAGTACGCTAATGAAAATAAACACCTTTTGCAGGAAATCCTCGTAGAAGAGTGGGGATTTGACGGTTGTGTGGTATCAGACTGGGGTGGCAGCAACGATCATGCCCTCGGAGTTAAAAACGGATCTCATCTGGAAATGCCGGGCACGGGAAAAGCCGGAAAGAGAGAAATACTTCAGGGGATTCAAAATGGGACGTTGACGGAAGAAGAACTGGATCAGAGACTGGATGAACTCCTGAATGTCATTTTTCAATTTAAAGGAACGGGAGAAAGAGAAGATTATGATGTGACAGCTCATCAGGAACTGGCACAGAAAGCAGCAGAACAGAGTATTGTATTATTGAAAAATGAGCAGGGGATCCTTCCGCTCAAAAAAGGAAGCAAGGTAGCCGTGATCGGTGATTTTGCCAAGGTTCCACGTTATCAGGGAGCAGGTTCCTCTCTTGTAAATCCAAGCAGAACACCGGACAGCATCCTGAAGGGGATTTTAGAGGAAGAGCTGTGCATGACGGTATACTCGCAGGGATACAAGAGAAATGCAGGACCGGAAGAAGCATTGATCGCGGAAGCAGTGAAAGAGGCGGAAGGAGCAGACGTGATTCTGGTATTTGCAGGCTTGGACGAGATCGGCGAAACGGAAGGCATGGATCGGACTTCCATGAAAATGCCGAAGGCGCAGGAAGAACTGATTGAAGCTTTATCATCAAGATATGACAATGTGGTAGTCGTATTGTCAGCCGGATCTCCGATAGAAATGCCATGGAAAGAAAAAGTAAAAGGGCTCGTTCACGGATATCTTGGCGGACAGGCATCGGCAAAGGCAATGCTCCGGGTACTGACCGGAAAAGTAAACCCTTCCGGAAGATTGAATGAAACATATCCGATGTGTTATGAGGACACGCCGGCATATGCGTATTACCCGGGAACGGAAAGAAACAGCGAATACCGGGAAGGACTTTATGTAGGATACCGCTATTATTCCACAGTTGGAAAAAAAACGAACTTCCCATTTGGGTATGGTTTGAGTTATACTACATTTATGTATTCCGATCTGAATGTAACAGAAGACGGAGTATGGTTTAAGTTAAAGAATACGGGAGGTTATGACGGGGCAGAAGTAGCACAGGTTTATGTCGGAAAAAGATCAGAAACCGTTTTTCGCCCTAAGAAAGAATTAAAATGTTTCAGTAAAGTCTTTTTAAAGGCGGGAGAAGAAAAAGAGATATTTATTCCGTTTGATGATAAAACATTCCGATTTTTTGATGTCAGAACGAACACATGGGAGCAGGAAAGCGGAACGTATCAGGTGGAAGTTGCCATAAATGCGGAACAGACGGTATTAAAGAGGGAAATTTCAGTAAAAGGAACCGTCACGGATGGACCTTATGAACGTACCGAACTGCGGCATTATTTTTCCGGAGATGTCACGCAGATTCCGGAAGAAGAATTCCGATGCCTCTACGGAAGACCGATTCCAAATGGGGAATGGAGCGGAGAGATCGGAATTAATGACGCGATCTGTCAGCTGTATTATGCCAAAGGAATGCTTGCAAGAATGTCTTGCAGAGTTTTAAAGAAAATGATATCCCGTGCAGAAAAGAAGGGGGTACCGAATCTGGACCTGCTTTTCCTTTATAATATGCCGATCCGTGCCATGGGAAAGATGACAGGTGGAATGATAAACAGAGAAATGACAGAGGCAGTTGCAGAAATTGCAAATGGACATTTTCTGAAAGGAACGGCAAATTTTGTCCGGGGGTTCTTTGCTAAGTAGGAGAGAAAGATATGATACGTATTGCAATAGTAGAAGATGAGATGATGTATGCACAACAGCTGCAGAAGTTCTTACAGCAATATGAAAAAGAAAAAGAAGAAAATTTTCAGATCACTTTATTTTCTGACGGAGATGAGATTGTACATAAGTATAAGTCGGAGTATGATATTATCCTGATGGATGTAGAGATGAAATTCATGGATGGGATGTCTGCGGCAGAAGAGATCAGAAAAATGGATACGGAAGTCGTGATCATCTTTATTACAAACATGCCGCAGTATGCTATCCGCGGTTATGCCGTGGGTGCACTGGATTATGTATTAAAACCGGTTTCGTATTTTGCATTTTCCCAGCGGCTGAACCGGGCTATCATGCGGATGAAAAAAAGAGAGAACAAGACGATCTTTATCGGCATTAAAGGCGGGACGATACGTCTTGATGCAGCAGACATTTTTTACATAGAAAGTCAGGGTCATACGCTGAATTATCATACCTCAACCGGAATATATGAAGCTCTGGGCACCATGAAAGAGCTGGAAGCAAAACTGGAGTCGCTGCATTTTTATCGCGGGAACAAAGGGTATCTGATCAACCTGGCACATGTGGACGGTGTAAAAGACGGGTATGCGGTAGTCAAGGGAGAAACGCTTCTTTTGAGCCGTTCCAGGAAGAAAGAGTTCATGGAGGAACTGACACATTATTGGGGCGAGGTGATGAAATAATGGAAAATGCGATACCGGATATTCCGAGGATTTATACGGCACTTGCAGAATGGTCTTCCTGCCTGATCTTTATCCTGATCTTGAAACGGAGATTCGGGATAAAGGTGCAGCTTGGTATTTCTGTCGGAATGCTTTTATTGATGACAGGATTTATGGAACTGACGGCAACGGCACCGCTGTGGTTGTGGATCCCATGCATGGTAACTGCGTTTTTGCTTATGGCAGGTTACATTTTTGCCTGTGCCAAGATCTCCGTCAGAGACTGCATTTATTATAGTGTTTTTGCATTTGTTGCCGCAGAATGCGTGGCGTCATTGGAGTGGCAGGTAGTCAATTTCTTTTTTGAACAGGTAGAAGAAGCGGCATGGTGGGAACAGGCACTTTTGCTGGTGTTTATTTATACGGTTGTGGAAATCGGTATATGGAAGCTGATCCATAATCATGTTCCGAAAGAAGAATCTTTGGATATCGTGAAAAAAGACTGGCTTTCGGCAATATTTATCGGAGCGATCGTGTTTGGCTTCAGCAATCTTAGCTTTTTGACGATCGATACACCGTTTAGCGGAGAATATTCCAGAGAGATCGCCAATATCCGTACATTGGTGGATATTGCCGGAGTAGCGATCCTTTATGCACATTTTGTTTTGTGCTGTGAAAGTAAGGTGAAGCAGGAACTTGAAGCAGTTCAAAACGTGCTGCAGAATCAGTATCTGCAGTATAAGCAGTCCAGAGAAAGCATTGACATGATCAATTATAAGTATCATGATCTGAAACATCAGATCGCAGTGATACGAAGCGAATCGGATCCGGAAAAACGGGCAGAGTTTTTGAACCGGATGGAAGAAGAGATTAAGTTATATGAACTGCAGAATAAGACGGGAAATCAGGTGCTGGATACCGTGCTGACAAGCAAAAGCCTGTATTGCAATAAGCATGGGATCACATTAACAAGCGTTGCCGACGGAAAACTTCTGGAATTTATGGATACCATGGATATCTGCAGTATTTTCGGAAATGCATTGGATAATGCCATAGAATCCGTGTTGAAGTTAAAGAATAAAGAAAAACGTCTGATCCATGTTACTGTTTCACAGCAAAAGAATTTTCTGATCATCCGCTTTGAAAATTATTATGAAGGCGAAATTGAAATGAAAGCAGGGACCCTGCTGACTACAAAGAAGGATAAGCAGTTTCACGGATACGGGATCAAAAGTATCCGCTATACCGTAAATAAATACGATGGAGCAGTTGACATCGACTGTGAAAATCATTGGTTTGACCTGAAGATATTGATCCCATTAAAACAAATGTAACATGATCCGAAGATGAGAAAGGACCGCCGGTTTAAGACAGGCGGTCCTTTTGGTAGAAAGATTGGATCGTTTCAAGTTTTGCACTCATATTGAGCATCAGTGCATCGGCAAGCACCAATGCAGTCATGGCTTCGGTCACAACTACGGCACGCGGTACGATGACCGGATCGTGGCGGCCTTTGACCGAAAGACGGATGCTTCTGTTTTCATTGTCAACGCTTGTCTGATCGGCAGCAATGGAAGGAGTGGGTTTTACGGCAAGCCGGAAGAGAAGATCACTTCCGTCGCTGATGCCGCCAAGGATACCTCCGGCGTGATTGGTGGATTTGCGCAGAGAGCCGGAAGCATCGGAAGGATAAAACGGATCATTCTGCATAGTACCCTTCATGACGGCGGATGAAAATCCGGAACCAAGCTCAAAACCTTTTACTGCTCCGATGGAAAGCATAGCCTTTGCCAGGGAAGCATCCAGCTTATCAAAAACTGGTTCGCCGATACCTGCCGGCATACCGTTTACGACACATTCAATGATGCCGCCGATGGAGTCGTATTCTTCCATGACAGAAGAAAGCAGTTGTTCTGCACGGAGAGAGGCTTCATGGTCCGGCATAAAAAGCGGACTGGACAATTTGTCTTCCCGCAGTTTTTGCAGCTCGCGGGATAAAATGCAGTCGGCAAAAGGGATGGAAGCGGACAAATGAGAGGCATAATCCCGATCTTCACAACGGATGCTGCCGATGGATTTTGTATAAGCACAGATTTCAATTCCAAGTGTTTTTAAAAATTCGATTGCCACGGCACCGGCTGCAACACGTCCGAGGGTCTCTCTCCCGGAAGTACGTCCGCCTCCGCGATAATCGCGGAAACCGTATTTTTGTTCCATGGTGTAATCGGCATGACCGGGACGGTAACAGGAAGCAAGTTCCTGATAGTCACCGGAACGCTGAGATTCATTTTCGGCAAGAAGAAGAATCGGTGTTCCGGTTGTTTTTCCTTTAAATATACCGGATAAAATGTGAATCCGATCCGATTCCTTGCGCGGAGTGGCATACCTGGTCTGCCCGGGTTTACGCAGATCCAGGTAATATTGTATGGTTTCTTCGGTAATCGGAATCCCGGCAGGACAGCCGTCGATCACAGCACCGAGTCCGGCACCGTGGGATTCACCGAAGGTAGTAACTTTAAAAATAGTTCCCATAGATGAGCCTGACATAGAATGACCTCTTTTCTGATACTTTCTCACGATAGTGTAATAGCGTACTCATAGTATATCTGATTTTACAGCGTTATGCAAGAGCAGACCAAGAAAAAAAGACTGTCCGCCGGGACAGCCTTTTTTCATGTAATCTTTTAGCAGCCACAGCCGCCGCATCCGTTATTGCCGCCGCAGTTGCCGATACAGTTGTTGTTTGTGCCGCCGCAGAACAGGAGGAGAAGAAGGATAATAAAGATCCAGTTGCAGTCGTTGCCGCAGTTGTTGTCACAACCGTTCCCGCCGCACGCAAGTAAAAGAAGAATGATGATCCAGCAGCTGTTATTGCCGCAATTATTAAAGCATCCCATTTGGAGACCTCCAAAATGTTTTTACATTGTTATAGTATGTGGCATGGCTCGTCTGGTTGCATTTTTTTTGCTTTTTTATTTTCACATTCTTTTCACAGAAGATTCAATGTTTTTTCGTAAAGGAACGATAAGATTTTCATTATGATGCAGAAACAGAGAATTCTGCAGGAAGAAAAAGGAGGAAACAGATGTGATTGAGGTAAAACACCTTGTAAAACGGTATGACAACCATTTGGCTGTAGACGATCTGACATTCACCGTGCCGAAGGGGCAGATCCTTGGTTTTCTCGGACCGAACGGTGCCGGAAAATCAACAACGATGAATATGATCACCGGATATATTTCCGCAACATCCGGAACGGTAATGATCAACGGTCATGATATTTATGAAGAACCGGAGGAGGCAAAAAGATCGATCGGATATCTGCCGGAACAGCCGCCGGTTTATCCGGACATGACAGTAAGAGAATATCTGACATTTGCGGCAGAATTAAAACAGATCCCGAAAAAAGAGCGGAATCTGCAGGTGGAAGATGCTTTGGAAAAAACAAAAACGAAAGAAGTAGAAGGAAGACTGATCAAGCATCTGTCGAAAGGATATCGTCAGCGTGTCGGAATTGCACAGGCACTGCTCGGAAATCCGGAGGTTATTATTCTGGATGAACCTACCGTAGGACTGGATCCGATGCAGATCATAGAAATCCGTGATCTGATGAAAAATCTGGCAATGGAGCACACGGTCATTTTAAGCTCACATATTCTTACGGAGATCAGTGCGGTCTGTGACACTGTCATGATCATCAACCGGGGAAAACTTGTAGTAAGTGATACGGTAGAAAATCTTCCGAAGCATTTAAATGCAAAGAACAGTCTGCGGATCCGGGTAAAAGCTGATGAAACAAAATTGCGACATGCACTGGAAGAACTGGACGAAATTGAAGAAAAATGTTTCTGCACAGAGGGAGAACTGGTTACTGCCGTTTTGGATACTCCGTCGGGATGCGATATCAGAGAAAAGGTATTTTTTGCCTGTGCCAAGGCAGGACTTCCCATCTATGAAATGGCCAATGCAACAAAAAATCTGGAGGATATTTTCCTTGAACTGACACAGGAAGATCAGAGTGAGCAAAAGGAACAGTGGACAGAAACTGCGGCAGGAGAGGAAAAGAAGGAAACGGAAAATGCTTCAGAAGAATATGAGGCGGAAACGGAGGATGCAGAGCATGGGAGCAGTTTATAAAAAAGAATTACGGGCATATTTTAACGGAATCATAGGATGGCTGTTCATGGCATTTTTCCTTGTATTTACCGGAATTTATTATTATCTGTATAATCTGTATTACGGATATGCGAATTTTGGATACAGTCTTTCTTCAATCTCTTTGATCTTCATTCTTCTTGTTCCGATGGTAACAATGAGGATCATGGCAGAAGAAAATAAGCAGAAGACGGACCAGCTGCTGTTCACATCGCCGGTTCCCATAGAAAAGATCATAATCGGAAAATATCTGGCAGTGATTTCGCTGCTTGGCAGTGTAATGCTCATTCTGTGCGTTTATCCGCTGATCTTATCCGCCTATGGTGAAGTGAACCTTCTGATGTCCTATGCGGCAATTTTGGGATTCTTCCTGCTTGGTAGTGCTTATATGGCGGTAGGAATGTTTCTTTCTTCCATTACAGAGAGCCAGGCATTTGCAGCAGTACTTACGTTTGCAGTGGTACTGTTTACATACCTTATGGACGGTATTGCAAGTCTGTTTTCAGGCAGTGCCAAAACGGCATGGGGAGTTTTTGCATTTTTATTGCTTCTGGTAGCCGTACTTCTTTGGATCACCATGAAGAATTCTATCGTGACATGCGGATTCGTTGTTATTTCGCAGGCAGCGCTGGCAGGAATCTATTTCTTTGCGCAGGAGCTTCTGGATGGAGCGGTAGTCAGCGTGTTCAACTGGTTTTCCATAGCAAGCCGTTATGATGATTTTGTAAATGGAGTATGGAATGTGTCTTCCGTAATATATTATCTGAGTGTCATAGTGCTTTTTAACTTTCTGACGATACAGATGATAAAGAAGAGACGTTGGAATTAAGGAGGGCATAGATGAAGAACAATTTTAATACAAGAAAGTTTCGGGGCGGCGCTTATGCAATGGCTGTCTCTACAATTGTGATCGCGATCCTGATCGTGATCAATCTGGTATTTACAAAGTTAGATATCACGAAAGACCTGACTTCTAACGGAAAGTACAGTCTGACGGAAGAAACCGTTGAGATGATAGGGGAACTGGAAGATGAAATCGTGTTTTATTATCTTGCACCAAGCGGCGAAAGCATAGATCTGTTTGATAAGATTTTAAGCCAGTATACAAAAAACAGTGAAAATATCACGCTGGTAAGAAAAGATCCGGTCATGAATCCGCGGTTTGCTTCCCAATATACGCAGGAAGAAGTGGAAGAATTCAGCATTATTGTGGTAAATCAGACGAACGGCCGTTCCAGATATGTTTCTTACAGCAGTATGCTGATTGAAGAATACGGCATTGATTATTCTACGTATCAGTATTACAGTGAAGTAACGGGACTTGATATGGAAGGACAGCTGAATTCGGCGATCGGTTACGTGACAATGGAACATCTCCCGACAATGTATGAGGTATCCGGCCATGGGATGCAGACCATCGGAAGCAATACGATTTCCATGCTGGAAAAAGCAAACATACAAGTATTTGCAGGAGATGATGCACTCGATCTGCTGACATTGCAGGAAATACCGGAAGACTGTGATGTATTACTTCTGCAGACTCCGGAAACGGATTTTACGGAAGAAGAGATCGTATTGCTTTCCGAATATATGGAGGAAGGCGGGAAAGTGATCCTTGTCCTTAGTTATATGGACGCGGAGCATGAAAATCTGCTTGGATTTTTGGAGACTTATGGCATTTTAATGGAAGACGGGATCCTGATGGAAGAAAATTCAAGATACTATATGCAGGCACCGTATATTCTTGTACCAAGTGTGGTTTCCAACGATATTACAAAGGAAATCTATCAGAGCAAATATGTGATCGCACAGACAGCGAGTGCACTTACTGTTTCAGAAGAACTGGCGGATGAACTGACAGTCAAAGGATTCTTGAAAACATCAGGGACGGCATACATCAAAGGACTGGATTTTTCTACTTATTATAAAGAAGACGGAGATATGTCCGGCACGTTTTACGTAGGTGTGCTTGCGGAAAATTCTGAGACAGGAGGTCAGATGGCGGTTTATTCCGGTATGTACATTTTTAATGATGCTTATGCGACCAGCTCGACCTTCGGAAACATTGACATTCTTGTAAACAGTGTCAATGTTTTAGCGGACATTGAAGCAACGGTACCGACCGTGCGCACGCTTGATCTGACGGCAGATACCTATATTACGATGACAGAAGCACAGGCAAATTCCATTGCACTGGTCGTTGTGATATTGCTTCCGCTGTGCCTGCTCTGCACCGGAATAGTTTACGTAGTATACCGCAGGAAGCATACATAGGAGGAAGAGGATGAAAAAGAAAACAAAACAGCTGCTTATACTTTGCGCGGTATTTCTTCTGCTTCTGATCGGATATGAACTGCTTGATGTCTGGCAGGAGCACCAGGAGGAGAAAGAGACGGAGACGGAAACGGAAGAAATTGCAATTACGGATTTTATCTCCTCGGAAGTGACAGCGTATCATTATAAAAACGGAGAATACGAAATCGGATTCACGATAAACGGAACGGACTATATTAATTCGGAGGAGAGCGCTTTTCCGGTCAATAAAACGACAGTGGCAACTCAGATATTGACAATATCCAATCTTCAGGCACTCCAGATCGTTACCAATACGGATAAGAGCGAATTTGGACTGGATGATCCGGAGATCACGATTACAGTTCTGCTTTCTGACGGAAGAGAGAGAAACTTTTACGTCGGAGACCGGGCTCTGTTTGAAGACGGATATTATGTGCTTGATGTGGAAAATGACGTGATCTATCTGGCGGAAGAGGCGGTATATACAGAATTTACGGAAGAGTGGTCAGCACTCCTTGCAATGGAAGAAATGCAAAAACCGACTGCCGACCAGATCGTAGAATTGAGCCTTGAGAAAAATGGCGAACAGACGCTTCTGCTGACTTATGATGAAACGCAGGAAATTCCATGGAAGATCGTGGCAGGAGAGGAAGAACTGGATGGGGACAGTGATGGGATCAGTACCGCACTTGGTGTGTTTAAAAATTATTCGGTAAAGAGTGCAGTGACCTATTGCTGTGAAGATTTTTCAGCATACGGACTTTCTCCGGCAGAAACAGTAGTCAGTGTTACTTATCTGGTAACGGAGGAAGATGGCGAGGAAAGAAAAGAAACACTCCGGTTTGAGTTTTCTGAAGAAGAGGAAGGGATCTATTATGTACGCATCAACGAATCGGACTATGTTTACAAAATGACAAGCTATTATAAGGAAAACTTAACGGATTTTTCTGCAGAAGAACTGAAAGCAGAAGAAATTGAAACGGAAACATCGGAAGAACAAGAATAAAAACAGAAACAATACGGAAAAGCGGGCAGTGCCGGAGATACGTCATAACCCGCTTTTTTTTGCGTTACTATATCTTGTGTTATAAAAAAGAAAAATCAAATTAATGAAACTAAATGTTGATATTTTATCGGGAAGCATCTATAATGGTCGTGTGAGCAGACAACTTTGCCTGATAAAGACATAAGGCAGCAGAAAATACAGCGGAAGGAGACTTTAGAATGAACGTAGTAAAACGAGACGGAAGAATGGTGGAATATGACCGCAACAAGATTTTTATTGCAATCCAAAAAGCAAATGCAGGGGTGGAGCAGGCAGAACGGATTTCGGAATCCCGTATCAATCAGATCATTCTCGGAATTGAAGCCCTGCAGAAGGCTACTTTGCAGGTAGAGGAAATTCAGGATATCATTGAACAGAAACTGATGGAAGACGGAAAATTTGTGCTTGCAAAAACCTATATCCGTTATCGTTATACAAGAGAACTTGTCCGGAAGGCAAATACCACGGATGAGTCGATCATGAGCCTGATCCGCAACAACAATAAAGATGTCATGGAAGAAAATTCAAATAAAAATGCGATCATTGCATCCACACAAAGAGATTTGATCGCAGGAGAAGTTTCCAAAGACCTGACAAGGAGGATCCTGCTTCCGGAAAAAATATCAAAGGCGCATGATGAGGGGATCCTGCATTTTCACGATGCGGATTATTTCCTGCAGTCCATTTTTAACTGCTGCCTGATCAATATCGGGGATATGCTGGATAACGGAACGGTAATGAATGCAAAACTGATCGAGAGCCCAAAAAGTTTTCAGGTTGCCTGTACGGTCGTTACACAGATCATTGCAGCAGTAGCAAGCTCGCAGTACGGAGGACAGTCGGTCGATGTCAGACATCTTGGAAAATATCTGCGGCTGAGCAGGGAAAAATATCAAAAGAGATACGAAGAACAGTATGGAAATCGCGTGGATGCAGAGATCATCCGCGGTTTTGTGGATGACAGGGTACGGGATGAACTTCGTTCCGGTGTCCAGACCATTCAGTATCAGATCAACACTCTGATGACAACAAACGGACAGTCTCCGTTTGTTACCCTGTTTCTGAATCTGGATAAAGAAGATGAGTATCTGGAAGAAAATGCACTCATTATAGAAGAAATCCTCCGGCAGCGCCTGCAGGGAATCAAAAATGAAAAAGGTGTCTATGTAACGCCGGCATTTCCAAAGCTGATCTATGTTCTGGATGAACATAACTGTCTTAAGGGTGGAAAGTATGATTATATTACAAAGCTTGCGGTACAGTGTTCGGCAAAAAGAATGTATCCGGATTACATTTCCGCAAAGAAAATGCGGGAAAATTACGAGGGCAATGTATTCAGCTGTATGGGATGCCGCAGCTTTTTGACTCCGTGGAAAGATGAAAACGGAGAATATAAATTTGAAGGAAGGTTTAACCAGGGTGTGGTTTCTTTGAATCTTCCACAGATCGGTATTATTGCAAAAGGAGATGAAGAATATTTCTGGCAGCTGCTGGAAGAACGGCTGGCACTCTGCTTTGAAGCATTGATGTGCAGACACCATGCACTTGAAGGAACGCTTTCTGACGTAAGTCCGATCCACTGGCAGTATGGCGCCATTGCACGTTTAAAGAAAGGGGAAACGATTGACCGACTGCTGCACGGAGGTTATTCTACAATCTCGCTTGGGTATATTGGTCTGTATGAAGTGACAAAACTGATGACAGGGAAAAGCCATACAGAACCGGGTGGCACGGAATTTGCCATGAAAGTGATGAACCGTCTGCGGAAAGCAACCGACACATGGAAGGAAGCAACCGGCATTGCTTTTGGACTTTACGGGACACCGGCAGAGTCTCTTTGCTATCGTTTTGCACGGATTGACAAGAAAAAGTATGGTGTGATCGAGGATGTTACGGATAAAGGGTATTATACAAATTCTTATCACGTTGATGTACGGGAAAAGATTGATGCGTTCCATAAGTTTGATTTTGAAGCACAATTCCAGGTAATTTCATCCGGCGGCGCGATTTCTTATGTAGAGATCCCGAACATGCGCCATAATCTCGAAGCTCTGGAAGAACTCGTAAAGTATATTTATGATAATATTCAGTACGCGGAGTTCAATACAAAATCAGACTATTGTCAGGTGTGCGGTTATGACGGAGAGATCAAGATTAACGAGAATCTGGAATGGGAGTGTCCGCAGTGTGGGAACAAAGATCATTCCAAAATGAATGTGACAAGGAGAACCTGCGGCTATCTCGGAGAAAATTTCTGGAATGTGGGAAAAACAAAAGAGATCAATGCGAGAGTACTCCATATTTAACAAAGGGCGAGAGGCAGAGACATGAATTATGCAGACATTAAACAGTATGATGTGGCAAACGGACCCGGGATACGTATTTCGGTGTTTGTAAGCGGATGCACGCATTATTGCAAAGGATGCTTCAATCAAGAGGCGTGGGATTTTGCGTATGGTTCGGAATTTACACAGGAAACGATAGAACGTGTCATTGAATACATGAAACCGTCCTACATCAAAGGATTGACTGTGCTGGGAGGAGAACCGATGGAACCACAGAACCAGCCGGGTGTGCTTGCTTTGTTGAGAAGAGTAAAGGAAGTATATCCGCAGAAGACAGTCTGGCTCTTTTCGGGATATGATTTTGAAAGAGACATTATGGGAAGAATGTGGGAAGAGGTTCCTGAAACAAAGGAACTTCTTTCCTATTTGGAAGTACTGGTTGACGGAGAATTTGTAGAGGAACTGAAAAATCTGTCATTGCGTTTTAAGGGGTCTTCCAATCAAAGAACGATTTGCGTCCAGGAGTCTCTGAAAGAAGGAAAAGTAGTTCTTTACGGATTTGCATAAAACCGTGGTGTGTATGGAGAGAATGTGTTGACAATAAAAGTATAATTGTATACAATTATAAAAAACGCAAAAGGGGTGTATAAGGATGCAAAACAGAAAGGTATATATCAACCCGCACAACAATTTACTTTCATTAGAAGAAAAGATGTACGAGATGGTTGATGTAAAGCAGCCGAATGTGTTCCGAAATCTGTTCCCTTATGACGAAATACCGAAAATCGCGTTCAATGACCGTATTGTCCCGCATTGTTTTCCGGATGAGATCTGGATCACGGATACGACATTTCGCGACGGACAGCAGTCCAGAGCACCATATACACCGGAACAGATCGTAACGATATATGATTATCTGCACAAGCTTGGCGGACCCAAAGGGCTGATCCGGCAAAGTGAGTTTTTTGTATACAGCAAAAAAGATCAGGAAGCTTTGTACCAGTGTATGGCGCGCGGCTATCAGTTTCCGGAGTGTACAACGTGGATACGTGCCAGCAAAAAGGATTTTGAACTTGTAAAAGGACTAGGGATAAGAGAAACCGGGATCCTGGTCAGCTGTTCGGATTATCACATTTTTTACAAGATGAAGATGACACGGGCACAGGCAATGGAACATTATCTGAACATCGTCAGGGAATGTCTGGAAACAGGAATATCGCCGCGATGCCATTTGGAAGATATTACCCGGTCGGATATTTACGGATTTGTGATCCCGTTTTGTTTTGAACTGATGAAGCTCAGTACGGAATACGGTATCCCGATCAAGATCCGTGCCTGCGATACGATGGGATACGGGGTTAATTTTCCGGGAGCAGTGATTCCGCGTTCGGTTCAGGGGATCATTTATGGTCTTATGGTACATGCAGGAGTTCCGTCGGAACTGCTGGAGTGGCATGGACACAATGATTTTTATAAAGCAGTAACAAACTCTACAACGGCATGGCTGTATGGAGCCTCGGGCGTCAATTGTTCTTTGTTTGGCATTGGAGAACGCACGGGGAATACGCCATTAGAAGCGATGGTATTTGAATATGCACAGTTAAAAGGAACGCTGAATGGCATGGATACAACCGTCATTACGGAACTTGCGGAATATTATAAAAAAGAGATCGGATACAAAATCCCTTCCCGTACACCGTTTGTCGGTTCAAACTTTAACGTAACAAGAGCCGGCATCCATGCGGACGGACTGTTAAAGAACGAGGAGATCTACAATATATTTGATACAGAAAAATTTCTCAACCGGCCGGCACTGGTATCGATATCCAATACGTCAGGCCTGGCAGGAATTGCCCAGTGGATCAATACGGTATTTCATCTGCGTGGTGCATTTGCCCTGGATAAAGAAAATCCGCTGGTACACAGCTTAAAGGAATGGGTGGATGAACAGTATGAGGGAGGTCGCGTAACGGTGATCACGGATCGTGAGCTTTCTGCGCAGATCCAGCTGAGGCAGGGAGAGTTTGGCATGAACCTTCCGCCGATCACAGAATAAGGAGAAAGATCATGGAATATACAGAGCAGATAGAGGCTGCCAAGGAAGCCTTCGGACGTCTGTTAGAAGAGCAGATAAAACGTGTCGGGGAAATGAAGGCACAGGGAGATTTTCTGGATTATGCTTCTCTCGATACGATAAAGATCGGCGTGTGCGGCGGCGACGGAATCGGGCCGGCCATTACTGCACAGGCACAAAGGATCTTAGAGTATCTCCTTTCCGAGGAAATAAAAGAAGGAAAAGTAGAAATCAGGGAGATCAACGGATTGACGATCGAACGAAGGGTCGCAGAAAATGCAGCAATTCCGGCAGATGTTATGGAAGAACTGAAACAGTGTCACGTGATCTTAAAAGGACCGACAACGACACCACGTAAAGGCGACCCGTGGCCAAATGTGGAAAGTGCGAATGTGGCAATGAGAAAGGCGCTTGATCTGTTTGCAAATGTCCGCCCGGTACGCATTCCGGAGCAGGGGATCGACTGGATATTTTACAGAGAGAATACGGAAGGTGCGTATGCAGTCGGAAGCAAAGGGGTGCATGTAACGCCGGATCTTGGCGTGGATTTTACGGTAGTAACTTCTCCGGGTTGTGAACGGATCATCCGTGCAGCGTTTGAATATGCAAAAGCAAATCATAAGACAAGAGTTACTGCGGTAACAAAAGCAAATATCATCAAAACGACGGATGGAAAGTTTTTGGATACTTTCCGCAAAATCGCAGGTGAATATCCGGAAATCACAGCAGATGACTGGTATATTGATATTATGACGGCAAAGCTGGTGGATGAGAAACGCCGAAAAGAATTTCAGGTTATGGTGCTCCCGAATCTGTATGGGGATATTATCACGGATGAAGCAGCAGAATTTCAGGGTGGTGTCGGAACGGCCGGCAGTGCAAACATTGGAAAAAAATATGCCATGTTTGAGGCGATTCACGGATCCGCTCCGCGTATGGTGGCAGAAGGAAGAGAAAAGTATGCAGACCCGTGCAGTGTGATCCGTGCGGCGGCAATGCTTCTCGGACATATCGGATATACGGAACAGGCAGACCGATTGTATCGTGCACTAGACATCTGTACGGTAACAGAAAAAAAGTATGTGATCACGGGCAGGGATACCGGAGTGACCGGAGAACAGTTTGCGGATTATATTATGGAAACGATAGAGCACATGTAGCAGAAGAAAAGGATAAGGTCAGAAATGGAAGAGAACAAAGAGCGTTACGAGGCTCAAAAAGAAACGGCAGACAAATATTCTTTGAGAGGAAGAGTGTTTCATAAGGTCAGAGAAGATATTCTGTCCGGGAAATATGAAAATAATGAAGAATTAAAGGAGACTGCGATCGGAGCAGAACTCGGAGTAAGCCGGACACCGGTAAGAGAGGCTTTGAGACAGTTGGAGCTGGAAGGGCTGGTCAATATCATTCCGAATAAGGGGGCATATGTGACCGGAATTTCTACAAAGGATATCCACGACATTTATGTGATCCGTTCCTACCTGGAAGGACTTGCAGCAAGATGGGCATGTGAACGGATTACGGAGGAAGAGATCGATGAACTTGAAGAGATTGTTTATCTTTCAGAATTCCATGCGAAAAAGAAGCATTTTGACCAGATCGTGGAATTGGATAATAAGTTTCATGAAAAGATGTATCATGCTTCCGGCAGCAAGATTCTGGAACATGAGCTGACGACATTTCATCATTATGTAGAGCGTATCAGAAAAAAATCGCTGCACAATGAAAACCGTGCCGCAAAATCCAATCAGGAACATACGGCAATCCTGGAAGCGATCCGGAACCGTGATGGAGAACTGGCGGAAAAACTTGCACATGAACATATCATTCAGACGATATTAAACATGAATAAACAGGGATTATAAAACTGAGCCCCGGCAATTCGCCGGGGCTCAAATTATTTGGCTTATTCTCTTGGAATCTTTATGATGACAACGCTGATGGCAGGCACTTCGTATTCGAAGCTTTCATAGACATCCATCGTGTCTGTCACAGGAACAACATTCAATTCTTTTGCACTATTGACTGCAGAGAGAGAATCGCCTGTCAGTACGGTCACTTCAGCAGTATAAGACATAACACCGAAATTCTGAAGTTCTATCTCAAGAGGAATGGCTTCTTCGGTTACATTTACCAGTTTGATGATGATATTTCCGTATTCGTCAAGTCCGGTAACCTGATAGAGAGAATCTGCCTGTGGGATGTCGTAGGAAACATACTGGACATCATCGATATAGCAGTCAATGTGAGTGCCGTTCACAACGATCTTTAACTCATAAGTCCTTCCTGTCTCTACCGTAAATCCGCTGACTGTGCCGTCTGTCTGACCGCTCTTGACATTATCGACAATGCTTTCCAGACAGGAAACCGTATTTGCCCAGCCTCCGATGTTCCAATGATAACAGTTCTGCGCATCCTGCACGGCAAACGGGATCAGGAAACCTTCGGCGCCTCCGGTTTTGGTGGCTTTTAAAGTAAGTGTATAATTGGTCCAGCTGGTATCGCCAATGTAGATAACATCGCCGTTGATAGTGTTGGACGGCCAGCCGGTATAAGATTGGATCATTTTTCCGTTACTGATGGAGAAATCTCCGGCAACTTTCTGCCAGTCAGATAAGGAGGCGTCGCTAAAATCTTCTGAGAAAAGGATTTCTCCGGTATCATTGGAAACAACTTTAATATCATCAAAGACAGCAGATGTCTGCCAGGTACCGATACCGATCTTTCCGGAAAGAGATGCTTCTTCGTGTGTATTCCCGGTCAGGGTAGAAGAAACGATCTTATCGGACTGATTGACGCTGAATAATTTCTGCACATAATAACTTGGTGTTCCCCAAACGGAGGTGTTATTAAACCAGATCAGGTCCGGGGTCCAGTTTGTACTTGTGGTATTTGCAAAAAGAGGAGCATACGCAGCAAGGTGTACGATATCACCGTTCCGCTCCAAAGCTGTCATGTAAGCTGCTTCGGCAAGCGCATTGTACAGGGTATTGCCCTGGGAAGCATATTCACCGAGAAATACAGGAACGCTGGTCCTGTCATAGGAATCGTATCTTTTTGCATGGGTCAGGAACCACTCCGGACTTCTATAATAGTGTTCGTCCACGACGCCGGCATAATCGGCACCGTTCTCTTTGATCTTATCCCAGGCATAAGTATTTTCGGACTGAGGACCGTTGGAAACGATCAGCTGGATGTTTCCATAAAGATCCGGATTTTCAACTGCTGCCTGCCGGAAAGCATCCAGAAAAGCTTCATAGCGTTCAAAATAGATATCGTCCCATTGCTCATTTCCAATGCCAAGATAGGTCAGGTGGAAAGGCTCTTCATGACCCATTGCGATTCTTATGGAGCCCCAATAAGTAGAGGAGTCACCATTACAAAATTCAACAAGATCAAGGGCATCCTGGATGTACTGTTGGAATTCTGCAGAACCGACGGCAGGACCGGAAGCATCTCCCTGTGCCTGACAGGAAAGACCGCAGTTTACGATCGGAACAGGCTCACAGCCAAGGTCCTCACAAAGTACAAAAAACTCGTAGAATCCAAATCCATAGGTCATATAGTACGGATTGCTTTCACCGGTATAGATTCCCCAAAGATTCATTCCGAGAGGTCTTGTTGCAACATCGCCGACGGTTTCTACTCCGTTGATGGTCATTGTCATGCCGTTTCCGATGGAGTCTTTCCAACTGTAGGCATTTTCAAGAGTGTTTCCTTCAATGATGCAGCCACCCGGAAAACGCAAAAATCCGGGTTCCATGTCGGCTAACATCTGTACCATATCGGCACGAAGTCCGTTTTCCTGATTTTTATAGGTATCTGCAGGGAATAAAGAAACCATATCCATGTGCAGGGTTCCGCCGTCGATCAGAACAGCGAGAAAAACACGCTTGGACACAGATTCCGTAGCAGTAATGGTAGCTTCATATTTCCACCATTCACCGGTAATTCCGGTAATGGTTGCTTCACCATAGACTTTAGTTCCGGCGGTGTTCTGAAAACGTACGGTAACTGCACCGTCAAAATTGTCCGGAGCTTTGAAATAAGCAGAGAATTTATATTCCTTGCCTTCTTCGATCGCCATGCCGGTAAGAAAACCGGAATTGCGGATGCCGGAAGCTTCCTGGTTTGCCGTAATGCTTAAATAGTGTGTGTTATTGGCGTTCAGACAGCTTCCGTCCGTGCTTCCGTCAATAAGCTCATGTGTAATGTCGCCAACGACATTCCATGCATGGAAATATCCGTTTTTTGCAACGTCGTCTTCATATTCAAAAGAACGGTTTTTGATCATTTCTGCATAAAGACCGCCGTCTACGGAAAAGTTGATGTCTTCCAGAAAAAGACCGTACAAAATGTCACTGATCTCGTAGCTCTTAGAACCGTCTGCGGTCAGCTTAAAACCAATCTCTTCTACAACCGGAGTGGCAGTAGGAGCAGCAGACGGGGTTTCGGAAGGAACTGCGGTTGGTGTGGCAACGGACGTTGGTGTAGGGTCCGGGGCATCTGCAGGTGTTTTTCCACATCCTGCGGCTGTACCAACCATAAGCAGCAGGAGAAGGATGGATAATTTTTTCTTCAAAGCATAAACCTCACAATCTTTAAATAATGTATGCAGTTATTATATAAGGAATAGTAAATAAAGTCAATTAAAGCGGATAAAGAAAGAGGAAAGAAGTGGTTGTATTGCCGAAGTTTTGATGCTATACTGGATTAACGCAGAATATGCGATACGAAAGGAAGAGGAAAAGAAAAATGGAAAAATTCAGAAAGACCATAGGTTGTCTGATGCCGTTTGTTGCGGCATATGCGTGTCAGTTTGTAGTATCATTGGTAGTGTCCGGTGTATATTCGGTTGTTTTGGTCCTGCAGGCAGGAGGGCTTGGCATTACCGAAGAAGAGGAGCTGCTGCAGTTTGTGAATGAAAAGATCGCATGTGCGGATTTTTTGCTTTTGGTAACGGCAATTGCTACTTTATATACGTTGGTAATCGGATTTTTCTGGTATAAAAAATGGAAACCTGTGAAAGATTTAAAGTGGGAAAAGGCGATCAATGCAAAGCTGATCGCAGCATTGGCACTTTTGGGAATTTCATTGCAGCTTTTGATCTCCATGTGTCTGAATGCTGTTTTTCCGCTGCTTCCGCAGGACATGACCGAGAATTATTCGTCTTTAATGGAAACTCTGATCGGAGGAAATCCGTGGCTTTCCGTTTTAACAACGGTGGTACTTGCTCCGCTTGCAGAGGAACTTTTATTCCGCGGAGTCACAATGAAAAAAGCACAGCAACTGATGCCGTTCATGACGGCAAATATTCTGCAGGCAGCGTTATTTGGTGTTTACCATGGAAATCTGATCCAGGGAGCTTATGCATTTTTGCTCGGACTTATTCTTGGCTTTACGGCAGAATATTTTCATTCCATCTGGGCATCGATACTTTTGCATGCGTTTGTGAACGGTTCTGCGGAACTGCTGAATCTTTTGCCGGAACAGCTGACGGCTACTGTTTTCGGGGTGGCATTTCTGGCAATTCTCGCCGTAGGCTTCTTTTTACTGGCAGCAAAACTTTATCCGCAGGCACGTGAAGCCCAAATTGCAGCAGATACGAAGTTTAGGGAAAATTCATTTGACGAATAGACGGCAGAACTTTATAATATAGGAAAATAAAAAAGGCAGAAGAATCCATTCTCTGCCTTTTTCAAGCGTTATTGATGTAGGATATACAGAATAAAAGAGGGGGCGATTCCTTTGATCGAAATTTTTAAGACATTGGAGAACTGTAAGCTGGAAGAGCAGAACGAAGTCACAAAAGACTGCTGGATCGCAATGACAGCACCGAGTTCACAGGAAATCAAAGAAATTTCCCGCACCTGTCATCTGGAGGAAGATGTACTCAGAGCAGCACTGGATGATGAGGAACGGGCACGTATTGAGGTGGAAGATGACTATACACTGATCGTGATCGACATTCCTGCAATCGAAAAAGAAATCGTTGGGAAGCAGGTAAAAGAACGGTACATTACGATGCCGCTTGCCATTATCAGTATAAAAGACAGGATCATTACGGTATGTCTGGTTGACACACCGGTACTGACGCATATCAAATCCGGTCAGATGAAAGGATTCTCCACACATAAAAAGACGAGGTTCATTCTGCAGATTTTTTATCGTGCAGCAACTCTGTTTTTGCAGAACCTGCGTTCCATTAACAGACAGAGTGAGATGATCGAGGACAAACTGCACGTTTCACAGAAAAATAAAGAACTCTTTGAACTTTTGGAACTGCAGAAGAGCCTGGTTTATTTTACGACCTCGCTTCGTTCCAATGAAGGCGTATTTGAAAAAATGCTGAAAAATGAAAAAGTAAAAAGATATCCGGACGATGAGGATTTATTGGAAGATGTTATCATTGAGAATAAACAGGCAATGGAAATGGCAACGATATATAGCGGGATCCTTGGCGGTATGGTCGATACGTTTGCTTCGGTTATCAGCAATAATCTGAATATCGTTATGAAATTTCTGGCAACGGTCACGATCGTTATGTCTATACCGACGATGATCGCCAGCTTTTATGGGATGAATGTTCCGCTCCCCGGAAGCAGCAACCCGTATGGATTTTATGTTGTGCTGGCGGCCGCAGCGCTCCTGTCAGGACTGGTAGCACTTGTGTTTTACAAAAAAGACGTGTTTTAAAGAAAAGGAATGACAAAGAAATGGGAAAGTTTTGGTACAAAATGGAGTATAAGTATGGGAAGTACGCGATAAAAAATCTTCCGCTTGTTTTGATCCTGTGTTATGCCATCGGTTATGTATTGGAAGTGATGGCACCGGATCTGGTGTCATATATGACACTGAATCCGTATCTGATACTGCAGGGACAGGTCTGGAGACTTCTGACATGGGTTCTTATCCCACCGGAGGGATTTAGTTTATTCACGGTGATCATGCTGTATTTTTATTATTCCATCGGAAAGGATCTTGAGAATACGTGGGGGGCATTCCGGTTTAATGTCTATATTATTTCGGGTCTGTTCTTTACGGTAGTCGGAAGCTTTATCTTATACGGAATTGCAAGGGTACAATTTGCAGACGTGATTGACAGCATTGGAGCTGAGACGGTATTTACAAGGATTGCAACGGTTCAGATGACAACGTCAGACGGGATGACAGAAAGTGTATTGCTCCCGGGAGTATGGTTTTACAGTATCAGCACATATTATATTAATCTTGCATTGCTGCTTGCGTTTTCGGCAACATATCCGAATGCACAGTTCTTATTGATGGGACTGATCCCGATACGTGCCAAATTTCTCGGTATAGTATATGGTGTCATGGCAGCTTATGAATTTGCACTCGGAACTATGGCGAACAGGGTGATCATACTGACATCACTTTTGAATTTTATTATTTTCTTCTTTACAACGAGAAGCTATGCAAGAGTGTCACCGCGGGAGATCAGGCGAAAACAGGAATATCGGAAAAAAGTGCGGGAAGCAAAGAAAATGGGGAATGAAACGGTTTATCAGGGACGACCGGTGATCACCAGACATAAATGTGCCATTTGCGGCAGAACGGAACTGGATGATGAAACATTAGAGTTCAGATATTGTTCCAAATGCGAAGGCAACTATGAATATTGTTCGGAGCATCTGTATACGCACGAACATGTGAAAAGGATCGTGCCGGGAGAACGGACAACGGAGTATAAGAACGGGGAAGAGGAACATGGAAAAAACGAATAAGCAGTTAGCAAGAGAAATCAGGGCAATGAGAGAACCGGAACGTCATCTTCCGGAACTTATGAATCGGATGGCATCTGCCTACGGAATGCTTTCTCTTTATAATACAGGGATGGAATTGTCCGTGCTGTCAGAATCGGAAGAAGAAGGACGGATCCGGCCGGATAAGAAGATCTGCGAATGGAAAGAAAGCATATACAGGATACTTCGGGAAACGCTGCTTGCGCCGTTTTCCACGGAGGCTTATGAGAAGGCTGTCCTGGAGATCAAAGAGATCCGTGAAGAGATTATTTCACGGATGGAAATACTGACGGCATATACCGATCTTTTTGTATTGTATGAGTACGTCATGAACCGTCTGGAGGCAGTGTTTGAGCCGGAGGGGACAGAAACAATGGAAAATGATGCCGTGGCAAGAGAAATCCTGCAGTGGATCTTCTCGGACAAGGATGCTGCCATGACAAATACAAAGATAAGAGCAATGCTGTCCTGTCTCCCGATTCGCATGACAAAAGCAAAATTTTTAGAGCTGGTAAGCAATGCCTTTTCCATATATGAAAAGACGGACGGAGAAGCTATTGACACATTTGATTATATGCTTCGCAGCGCAGCAGGACTTTATACGCCTGAGGGAATGGAAAAGACTTATCCGGAATTGGAACGGATAAGAAAACTGTTTGAGGAAAAATCATTGTCAGAACTGACAGCGGAAGAATATAACGAGCGGAAAGAGGCATTGAAACGGGGAACAGACGATATCCTGAATGAAACGGAGAGCCTTTCTTCTCTTCAGACAACGGCAAATGCATTGTTAACTGCTCTTTTGATGAGACCGTACTTTACCCTGCAGGCAGAACGGGAAAGCAGCAGACCTTTAGAGATCCTGGCGCGCATTCTGGATGGAGAAGTCAGGGCAGAGGTTCTGTTTGAAGGGATTGAAACCGAAATGGAACAGATCACACAGGAACTGGCGACACTGGATCCGCTGCTCATCTGTGTGCAGGAAACGTTGGAGCCACAGATACAGGAGCTTATGCTGGCAACGGTATATCAAAAGATTCTTGTGGCACAGAAATTGAATTCCGGAAGCGTTTATGTGTCTCTTGAGGAAAAAGAGGCAGAGGAACATCCGCGGGACTATGTAAAAAAGGTAAAAGAAGCGTTTCTTGCAGATGCCGCAAAAGCGTTGGAGCAGGGGTCGCGTGTACGCAACCGTGCTGTTATGGCAGAAGTATTAAAGGAACTGCCGGTTTATTTTAATAATCATACGGAAGTAATGAATTATGTCAGAAATTCTCTGGATTCGTGCAAAGATGAACAGGAAAAGCGTATTTGTGTGGAACTGCTCCACAGTTTTTACGAATAAGGGAGAAACTGCTCTGTGAATGCTTTACTTCTTAAAAAAAGTCTGTTAAGATAAGAAAAAGGAGATTTTCTTCATGCTGCTGTGGTCGGAAAAGCTGTACATAGGGAAACAACTTTCCCACAAAAATGAAAAAATAAGAAAAAAGCTTTCTGACGGGGGCTTTGTCCCGGATGTTTTTTTGATCACAGAGCCGAGCAATGACGAAAATCTGTTTGACATTTTTTCTTCAAAGGAGTTGCTGTTTCCTTATCACAAAAGAAGAGATATCGTTGTTTATGGTCTGGCAAAGACAAAGGAGGAAGCAATGGTACTTGTGACGGATATGATTGAGGAAATGTATCGGGATACCGGAAAAATTTGCAGTAAGGAGTACTTTGCGAAATCATGATACAGACATTGCTTTGGATCATAAAGATAATCGGAATCATAGCGGCAGTGCTGCTGTCTGTGTTCCTGTTGCTTCTTTGCATTGTTCTGTTTGTTCCGTTCTGCTATGGGATCCGCCTGGTAAAAGAACCTGAGATGCAGGAAATATCCGGAACGGTCAGTTTTTTGTCACCGCTTATCCGTTTCAGGTTTCGATATGCACAAAAAAAATTTACGTATCAGGTAAAGACATTCTGGCATGTCTTTACCGACTCGGAGAAAAAAAACGTAAAAAATAAAGAGAAGAAGAATAAGGCTGCCAACCGGAAAAAAAAGTCACCGGACAAGAGGACAGTGACAGAAAAAGGAAAGACAGCATCGAAAACACCGGTAAAAAAAGAGGCTTCCGGAAAAGAGAACAAAGCGAAGACTTCCAAAAAGGAACGGGCGGAGAAAGAAAAGAAGAACATACCGGAAAAATTGCGACAGCTGCTTCAAAAAAAGGAGGCGCTGGTTTCTGTTCTTGAGGAGCCGGAAAGCAAGAGGGCAATCGCTTTTGCCTGGGACAAATTAAAGAGGATACTCAGGCACATTCTTCCGAAAAAAATAAAAGGATATGTCATTTACGGAAATGCAGATCCGGCGGTGACAGGAAAGGTATTCGGCGCAATTGCGGCAGTGTATGCGGCAACAGGACCTGTGTTGAAGGCAATGCCGGACTTTGAACAGGAACGGCTGGAATGTAATGTGGAATTTAGAGGAAGACTACGGGTGGCAACATTTCTGATTCTTCTTTTAAAGATATATTTTCATCAGGAATTAAGGCAGATGATACAGCGGGTGAAAGCAATCACGGAGATAGAGTAGAGGAGGAGAAAAAATGGCAGAAAATAAGTTCGACAGTACGGTAGAATCGTTATTTCGCGGGATGGACGGATTTTTATCCACAAAGACCGTAGTAGGAGATGCAGTAAAGTTTGATGACGGTACGATCATCCTTCCTTTGGTTGATGTATCTTTTGGAGTAGGAGCAGGTGCCTGGGCAAAAGATGCAAAGGGTACCGGTACCGGCGGCGGACTCGGTGGAAAGATCACACCAAGTTCTGTTGTTGTCCTGAAGGACGGACATGCAAAACTTGTAAATGTAAAAAATCAGGATACGGTAACAAAGGTACTGGATATGGTTCCGGATATTTTAGACCGTTTTACCAAGGATAAGTCGGAAGAAAAGGAAATGAAGAACAAAGTTGACAGCGTTGTAGAAGATATCAAATGAATTTAGGGAAAAATTATTAAATATTTTTCTTGCATTATTTGATGTTTTCTGTTAAAATGATTTTGTTTGTGGGCCATAGCCTTAAATTATTACCTAAGGAGGTGCAATAAAATGGCTAAATGTGCAGTTTGTGATAAGGGTGCTTTATTCGGAAGAACCATCAGCATTACCAGAAGCCAGGTTTCCGGTAGAGCTAACAAGATGTGGAAGTCCAACGTTAAGTCTGTCAGAGTAAAGACAGAAGGCGGTGCTAAGAAGATGTACGTATGTACAGCTTGCTTAAGATCCGGTAAAGTAGAGCGTGCGTAATTAAGACAATCTTAATTAAATGAGCAGCAAGAAAATGGATTGAGCAAATAAGCTTGATTGAAAATGGGTGTCAGCGTTGCTTGACACCCATTCTTTGTAGTGTCACTTACAAAAAAGATGATATCCGCATACCAGACAGAGCAGGATGATGCATAGGGCAAGCAGGCCGTTCCTCAGGAACAGCATAAGTATCATGCCTACTGCTATCCAGAACAGACTGAATCCGACGAGACGTTTCAAAACATGGCTCCGTGTGTGTGTTTGATATTAATATATGTGAAAAATAAATAAAATTTCAAAAAAGGTTCCATTTTTTGAAAGAACAAGGTATACTGTTTCTATAGTCTGAAATATAGATTGGAGGTATTACTATGAATAGTGCAACGAGTGGAATGATGAATACCAACCTTGGAAATGTCCGGATTGATAATGATGTGATTGCAAAATACGCAGGATCTTCCGCCGTAGAATGCTTTGGTATCGTGGGAATGGCAGCAGTTAACGTAAAAGAAGATTTTGCCAGACTTTTAAAGAGAGAGAGCATCCGCCGCGGTGTTGGGGTGACTGTTTCCGAAGATAATAAAATTACGATAGATCTTCATATTATAGTTTCATATGGTGTCAGCATTTCTGCAGTTACTGAAAATCTGATCAGTAACGTTAGATATAAAGTGGAAGAGTTTGCAGGCCTTTCGGTCGAACGGATCAATGTGTATGTCGAAGGCGTACGCGTGATTGACTAGTCCGCAGAAAGATAGTAGGAGGATTAATTTCGTGGCAAATAATACAATTGATGCAACGATGGTTTCCCGGGCTTTTTTAGCCGGGGCAAAGCGTCTGGAAGCAAAAAAAGAGTATATCAATGAATTAAACGTTTTCCCGGTTCCGGATGGAGATACCGGCACAAATATGACACTGACGATTTTGTCAGCGGCAAAAGATGTCAGTATGATGGAAAGCCCGAACATGAAAGAACTTGCAAAGGCAATTTCTTCCGGTTCTTTGCGCGGAGCAAGAGGAAACAGCGGCGTTATTCTGTCCCAGCTGCTGCGTGGCTTCTGCAAAGTTGCAGGAGAACATGAAACATTAGATGTCCCGGTATTGGCGGAGGCATTTCAGCGTGCGGTAGAAACTGCATATAAAGCCGTGATGAAACCAAAAGAAGGAACGATCCTTACCGTGGCAAAAGGCGGAGCAGAACGTGCTTCCCAGATAAAAGAAGAAACGGAAGACGCTGTTGAATTTATGGAAGAAGTCATCCGGCATATGGAAGAAGTACTTGCTTACACACCGGAACTGCTTCCTGTACTGAAAGAAGCCGGAGTAGTGGATTCCGGCGGTCAGGGACTGCTTGAGATCATGAAGGGTGCATTTGATGCACTGTGCGGCAAGGAAGTGGAATTTGACATTCCGACGGAAAAGCCGGTGGTAAAGGCAGTTGGAGCAGCGGCAGATGATATTTCTACGGCAGATATCAAATTCGGATATTGTACGGAATTTATCATTATGCTGGAGAAAGAATATACGATGGATACGGAACTGCAGTTTAAGGCATACTTAGAGTCCATCGGTGATTCCATTGTTGTGGTTTCTGATGATGATATTGTAAAAGTACATGTGCATACCAATGATCCGGGTCTTGCGATCCAGCGGGCATTGACCTATGGTTCCCTGACCAGGATGAAGATCGACAACATGAGAGAAGAACACAATGAGCGCGTGATCTCCGGTACTATCAATGCACAGGAGCCGGCTGCACCTGTAAAGAAAGCAGAAGAACCGCGCAAAAAGGATGGTTTTGTTGCCGTATCGGTAGGTGAGGGAATCAACGGAATATTTACGGAGCTTGGAGTAGACTGTATCATTGAAGGCGGTCAGACAATGAATCCAAGCACGGAAGATGTGCTGAATGCGATCGAGTCTGTGAATGCAGAAAATGTTTATATTCTTCCGAACAATAAGAATATTATCCTGGCAGCAGAACAGGCAAAGAGCCTGACAGAAGACAAGAACGTGATCGTGATCCCTTCTAAAACGGTTCCACAGGGAATTTCCGCACTGATCAATTATGCTTATGACAAGACGGCGGAAGAAAACGCAGCACAGATGACGGCAGAAATGAAGAAAGTAAAAACCGGTCAGGTCACTTATGCAGTCCGAGACACTAGCATAGACGGTAAGGAGATCAAACAGGGCAATATTATGGGTCTGGATGATTCTACGATCTGTGCTGTCGGCGAAACAATTGAAGATACTGCCTATGAGCTTTTGCTTAGTATGATAGAAGAAGATTCGGAACTGATCACTCTGTATTATGGAGAAGAAACGAGTGAAGAAGAAGCAAATGCTCTTGCAGAACGTATTATGGAAGAGTATCCGGAAACCGAGGTAGAAACTCATCCGGGCAATCAGCCAATTTATTATTACATTATTTCGGTAGAGTAAAAGCAAAGGTCTGCGGGCGAAAGCCACAGACCTTTTTTTCAACGGAGGTCATAATGCAACTGGGAGATCCGGTAGATTCGGTAAAAGGAATCGGAGAAAAAACAAGAGTATTATTTGAAAAATTAGATATTGATACCATCGGACAGCTTTTAACCTGGTACCCCAAAGATTATGTAACATTTTGCGAGCCGGGAGCAATTTCAATGCTGAGGGAAGGAATGACGGGGGTGATCGCAGCATCGGTTTCAAAAATTACGGAATCAAGATATGCCGGAAACAAAACGGTGCTGACGTGTGAAGCGAAAGATCCTTCCGGCACCATCCGGTTGATCTGGTTCCATCAGCCTTATCTGAAAAAGATGCTCCGCGTCGGGTATCGTTATATTTTCCGAGGAAAAATCAGCAAAAAGAACGGAAGCCTGCGGATGGAACAGCCCCAAATATATCAGAGGGAGGAATATGCACGTCTGCAGAATGTCATGCAGCCGGTATATTCTCTGACAAAAGGGCTTACCAATACTATTGTTTCTAAGGCTATGAAACAGGCGCTGACCATTGCAGATGATCTGCCGGAATATATCCCGGCGTCGATCCGGAAACAGTATGGGATAGGAAAACGGAAACATACACTTCGGGAGATCCATTTTCCAAAAAGCAGGGAAACTATGCTGGAAGCCAGAGCTTCACTTGTTTTTGAAGAGTTTTTTCTTTTTTCGGTCTTTCTGCGGGAACTTTCCGGAACAGCAGAAGAGCGGATGAGTGATATCCAAATGGAAAGTGCGTCTGCGTGTGAGCGGTTGGTACGATCCCTGCCGTACGAACTGACCGGCGATCAAAAGAAAGCATGGGAAGAGATACAAAAGGATCTGTCCGGTGGGAAACGTATGGTTCGGCTTGTGCAGGGGGATGTCGGATCCGGGAAAACGATCCTTGCATTTCTTACAATTCTGATGACGGTAAAGAACGGGTATCAGGCATGTCTGATGGTTCCTACGGAAGTTCTTGCAAAACAGCATTATGATACGGCAGTAAAACAGTTGGAATCTTTTGGAGTGAAGACCACGCTGTTGGTCGGCTCAATGACGGCAAAAGAAAAACGGGAAGCTTATGAGAAAATGCGAGAGCAAAAGACGGATCTGGTCATAGGGACACACGCACTGATCCAGGAAAAAGCAGAATATGCAAGACTTGGTCTGGTCATAACAGACGAACAGCATCGGTTTGGAGTAAAGCAGAGGGAAAACCTTGCTTTGAAAGGTACGGCTCCGCATATTCTCGTGATGAGTGCAACACCGATCCCGCGTACCCTTGCCATGATGCTGTATGGGGATATGGATATTTCCGTGATACAGGAACTTCCGGCAGAACGGCTCCCAATCAAAAACTGTGTTGTCGGGAAAGAATACAGAGAAACAGCATATCGGTTTATCGAAAAGCAGACGGAAATGGGACGGCAGGCCTACATTATCTGTGCAATGGTTGAGGAGAGCGAAAACGCTGAACTGGAAAATGTCATGGATTATACGGAACGGCTGAAAGAATATTACCATGGTTCGGTTACTGTTGCAGCACTTCATGGGAAGATGAAACCGGAAGAAAAGAATGAGATCATGCAGCGGTTTGCCGATGGGGAAATTCAGGTTCTTGTGTCGACCACGGTTGTGGAAGTTGGTGTCAATGTGCCGAATGCTACGGTCATGATGATAGAAAATGCAGAACGGTTTGGACTTGCACAGCTGCATCAGCTGAGAGGACGTGTCGGACGGGGCGGACATCAGTCTTACTGCATTATTGTCAACGGCAGCAGCGACGATGGGAGTATGGAACGATTGACAATATTAAAGAATTCCAATGACGGATTTTTTATTGCATCGGAAGATCTGCGGCTGCGCGGACCGGGGGATATGTTCGGAATCCGGCAGAGCGGAGAAATGTCCTTTAAGATAGGAGATATCTATCAGGATGCAAAACTTTTACAGGATGCAAATGAAGCAGCAAACAGCCTGACTCATGAGGAGAGGACACAAATTGTTCAAACAATGTGCCAAAATGATGCAAAAGAAGTCTTTCTTTTTTTTGACGCATATAGTACAATCTAAATATATGCGTTGGTTTGCAGACATAACAGTTGAAAGACAGAAACGAGGGAAATATGGCGAGAAATAAAGATGCACGGATCTCCGTTATCATGCCGGTGTATAATGAGGGAGAACATATCAAAACTTCCGTTGGCATAGTTGAGAAGATTCTGGTCAGCCATCAGATAAATTATGAATTTGTATTGATCGATGACGGTTCTAAGGACAATTCCTGGGAACAGCTGTCAGAACTTGCAAAGGAAAATAAACAGGTGATATCCGTGCGCCTGTCCAGAAATTTTGGAAAAGAAGCTGCACTTTGTGCCGGACTTGATTATGCAACGGGAGAGGCTGTTGTTGTGATGGACGCTGATCTGCAGCATCCGCCGGAACTGATACCGGAACTGGTACGGTGCTGGAGAGAAGAAGGAGCAGACGTTGTGGAGGGAGTGAAATCCTCTCGTGGTAAGGAAAATTTCTTATATAAGGTGTGTGCAAAAAGCTTTTATGCCATTCTGCTCCGTATGACAGGGATTGATCTGAGAAATGCTTCCGATTATAAACTGTTGGACCGTAAAGTAGTAGAAGCAATGCAGAAAATGCCGGAAAAAGTTACGTTCTTCCGTGGAATGTCGGCATGGGTCGGCTTTGAAAGAATGCAGGTTCCGTTTGAGGTAAAAGAAAGGGTAATGGGAACTTCAAAATGGTCGGTAAGACGGCTGACCGGATTTGCATTTTCCGCGATCACGTCATATACTTCTGCACCATTGCATTTAATAACCGTACTTGGACTTCTGATGTTTTTACTTTCCGTTGTTTTGGGAGCACAGACTCTCGTACGGTATCTGATGGGAAACGCGATGGAAGGTTTTACCACTGTGATCCTTTTGCAGCTGTTCATCGGCAGTGTACTGATGATCAGTCTTGGGATCATCGGAATGTATCTTATGAAGATCTATCATGAATTAAAAGGCAGACCAAGATATCTTGTATCGAAAAAGATAAAGGACGGAGAAGAAGAATGTTAGGAATTTTGTATATTTTACTTGGAACATTACTCGGACGGATGCTTTGCAGGGAGTGTCTGCGTTCTCTGGATGCGGTAACAGAACAAACAAAGCTTCCGGGTTTTCTGGTAAAACTTCCGGCATGGTATCTGACGGGAAATCTGCTGATGACCTGGTTGGTATATCTTGTATCCTATGTATTCTGTGAAAAGCAGACGCCGATGTTTTACGGCAATCTGGTCGTGATCCCGTTGGTTTTTCTTCTGGTTCTCGGATATGAGGCAGTACAGATAAAGAAGAACAGAGACAGAGTTACCGGACAGGAGTTGGCTGCGTTTTTTGACGGAAGAACCGAAACGAAGAACGGAAACCTGCTGCCTCTGCTGTTTGTGATCGTGGCAGCCGGACTGGTCACTTATCTGATGTTCCTGACATTTCACTGTAAGGACGGCAGCACGTATGTCGGATATTCCGTGTTCAGTGATTTTGCTCCTCATCTTGGAATGATCCGTTCTTTTTCAAAGAGCAATAATTTTCCGACGCAGTATGCACATTTTGCCGGAGAAGACATCCGATATCATTTTATGTTCCAGTTTATGGTCGGAAATCTGGAGTATTTGGGACTCAGGATCGACTGGGCATTTAATCTGCCGAGTATATTCGGTATGGTCAGTGTATATATGCTTTTATTTGTTCTGGCAGTAAGAATAACGGGCAGCAGACTGTGCGGTTACCTGACGGTACTATTGTTTACATTCCGCAGTTCATTTACGGTATTCCGCTATATGGCAGAACAGAGCAAGGGAACCGTGATAGAGGCATTAAAGAACAATACTGAATTTTTAGGATATACACAGAATGAAAACTGGGGACTTTGGAACCTGAACGTATATTGTAATCAGCGGCATCTTGCATTTGCCCTGGCTTTTCTTATTTTGGCAGTGCTCCTATTTTATCCGTATGCAGAGAAAGCAGGGGAACGGATGAAAAAGATCCCACATGAAAAGAATCTGTTTTCCTATGCTGTGCGGATGGGAAAAGCTGCTTTCTTTTCTAAGACCTCGTTTGCCGTTTATGATCTTAGATTTTCCGTTGCGATGGGGATATTCCTTG
The DNA here is from genome assembly GCA_964632165.1 of uncultured Lachnospiraceae bacterium. GTDB lineage: Bacteria > Bacillota > Clostridia > Lachnospirales > Lachnospiraceae > SIG299. Next base: position 39,054 of record CAZWCZ010000003.1, read on the forward strand.
GGGCACTGGCATTTTGGAACGGCTCTGTCCTGATTGCAACGCTTTCCATCCTTTTCTTTATGGCGGCGGTTTCAGAGTATCGTCTGGATTATCTTGTCACGGCTGTGATCGCACTTGTGCTGTCACTGTTGCAGTCGGCACTTTTTGTAAACGGTTCTGCGGTAGAGCCGGCATATTATTTTGGATTTTTAGCAGAGAACAAAACATTCTGGGGTGTGATCGTTTTCATCATAGAACTGACTGGGATCGTATTGGTCACGGCTGCGGCAGGAGCCTGTCTGCAGAAAGGAATCCGGAGATATATGCTGATCCCGTTTCTTGCACCGTTTGTTTTGGCATTTACGTTATCGCTGACGGTCGACATTACAGTAAATCACAAATGGATCATGATGTCATTGATGCTGGTTTCGATATATGCGGCATTTCTGCTGACCAGGCTCGCAGAGTCAGGAGACTGGCTGAAAAGGCTTGTGGCGCTGGCACTTTGCATCGTGCTTACGGCTACCGGAATCTATGATTTTACGATTGTGATCAAGCGCAATCAGAATTATCTTGTTTTTTCTGAGGATGACCCGGTAACAAACTGGATAATAGAGAATGCAACCTGTGAGGATATCTTCCTTACTCCATATTATTCCTTAAATAATGTGGTTATGGGAGGTGCCATGCTGTATTACGGCTGGCCGTATTATGCATGGTCGGCGGGGTATGATACTTATGCCAGGGACCGTGAGGTGCGCAGGATGTATGAAGCTTCTTCTTCGGAAGAATTAAAAGAACTGATAGAAAAGAATTCCATCCGTTACATCATCATCGATCATGACTGCAGGACAAGTGATGAATATGATGTGCGGGAGGATGTGATTGAAAATACGTATGAGACAGTATTTGAATGTGATACCGGAAAGTGGCAGGTACGTATTTTTGATACAAAATTAGAAAAGTAAGGAGACAGGACAGATGGGAATGAAGTATGAATATGTGATTGTTGGTGCGGGCATTGCCGGACTTACCATGGCAGAGCGTATCGCTAATGTATTGGGGAAAAAAGTTCTCGTGATTGAAAAACGGGGGCATATTGGCGGAAATATTTATGATTCTTATAATAAAGACGGGATCCTGATCCATAATTACGGACCGCATATTTTTCACACAAATGATAAAGAGGTGTATGATTATCTGAGCAGATTCACGGAATGGAGAGATTTCTGGCACAGGGTTCTGACCTGCGTGGACGGGAACATGATTCCGATGCCGATCACTCTGGAAACGATCAATCAGCTTTATCATACCAACTTCACCGGGGAAGAGATGGAAGCCTTTTTAAAGGAAAAGGCAGAAGATATACCGGAAATAAAGACAAGCAGGGATGTGGTCCTGAGTAAGGCAGGAGAAGAGATCTATCGCAAGTTTTTTGAAAATTACACGAAAAAGCAGTGGGGGCTTGATCCTGCGGAAATCGACACTTCCGTAATCTCGAGAATCCCGGTCCGCTTCAACCGTGATACGAGATATTTTGCGGACAAGTATCAGGGGATGCCGAAATACGGTTATACAAAGATGTGTGAATCCATGGTTGCTAATCCTAATATCAAGATCTTATTAAATACAGACTATAAGGAAGTGATAGAGGATATTGCATATGACAAACTCATTTATACAGGACCGACCGATTATTTTTATGATTACAAATATGGGAAAATGGCATATCGCAGCCTGGATTTTGTATTTGAAACGTACGACGAGGAAGAGTATCAGCCGGCACCGGTAGTGAACTATCCGAATGATTATGACTATACGAGGATCACGGAATTTAAAAAACTTACGGGGCAGAAACATGCAAAGACAACGATCATGAAAGAATTCCCAAAGGGCGAAGGAGAACCGTATTATCCGTATCCGACACAAGAATATAAGGAACAGTTTGCAAAATACAGAAATGAAATGGAAAAAGAGACAAAGGTATTCTTCCTCGGACGTCTTGCAGAATATAAGTATTACAATATGGATGCAGTAGTACGCAGTGCTTTGGATCTGTTTGAAAAAATCAGCAAATAGAAAAGAACAGGAGAGTAAAACAATGGAGAAGTTATATATTGTAATCCCTGCGTACAATGAGCAGGATAATATTGAAGAAGTAGTAAAGGACTGGTATCCGGTTGTAGAGAAGAGAGGATCTGACAGCCGTCTTGTTGTGATCGATGACGGAAGCAAAGATGCTACCTATCAGAAACTTTTGGAACTGGCAAAGGAGCGTCCACAGTTAGAACCGGTACATAAAGAAAACGGAGGACATGGGGCAACTGTCTTGTTTGGCTACCATTATGCACTGGAACAGGGGGCAGATTACATTTTCCAGACCGATTCTGACGGACAGACGCTGCCCTCTGAATTTGATGATTTCTGGAATTTAAGGACAGAGTATGATATGGTGATCGGACACAGAAAAGGACGTCAGGACGGCTTTTCCAGAGTGTTTGTTACAAAGGTATTGAAGGCAGTCTGCCTGCTCTGCTTCCATGTCAAGGTACAGGATGCAAATACACCGTTCCGATTGATGAAGGCAGAAAGTCTGAAAAAGGAAATTGACTGGATTCCAAAGGATTACAATCTTGCCAATGTCATCGTCTCAGTATTGTTTATCAAGAAGGGTTATCGGGTAAAATATCTGCCGATCACCTTCCGCCCAAGACAAGGTGGAGTGAACTCCATCAACTTTAAAAAGATAACAAAAATCGGGCAGAAGGCACTGAAAGATTTTATCCGCATCAATAAAATTATTAAGACATCAAAGTAATGCAGGAGAACGAACATGAATAAAAATGGAACTGGTACAAATCAAAATCATGGAACATTACCGGTAGTTGCAGCCGTTGTGCTTATGTTAGCCTACGTAGGGACGGCTATATTCGGAAAGTATCTTCTTAAGGATGAATTTTCGGATGTTTTGCGGTGGTGGGCTGCATTAGGAATGTTAGGAATTGCATGCTTTCCGTTGGCTAACCTTATTTTCTCCGGATTTCATGACGGTGGCTGGATGTTTTCCAAGACCATCGGACTGGCTCTTAGCGGATGGATCCTTTGGGTACTTTCCTCTTTGCACATTCTGAAGTTTACAAGAACCAATGCATTTGTTGCAGCAGTGGGGATGGCTGTACTGTGTTATGGCGGAAGAGAACTCATAAAGAGAAACCGGAAAGCTGCTGACTGGGGAAAAAAGGTACGGACGGCTTCGCCTGTGGACGTTTCGCATAAAGTGATCCTGGCAGCGATATTTGAACTTGTTTTCTTTGTGGTATTTATTCTGGCCTGTTATGTGAAGTGTTACAATCCTGATGCATACGGTACGGAAAAGATGATGGATTACGGTTTTATGACGTCGCTGATGCGGACGGAGTATATGCCGCCGCAGGATCTGTGGTATGCCGGACAATCTTTAAACTATTATTATCTTGGACAGTATTTTGCCACATTCCTGACAAAGCTTTCCGGAGTTCAGGTAAATTCCGGATATAATCTGATGCTTGCCGTGTTGTGTGCACTGTGCTTTACTTTAGTATATTCCATTGTCTATGAAGTAATGCAGGTGGCCATCCGGCTGCGCAGGACGAAGGATAAAAAGCAGGGTTCAGGCATGATAAGCCATGTGGCAGGTATATTGAGCGGAACTGCTGTTACTTTTGCGGGGAATATGCATTATACGCTCTACGGAAAGATCATTCCGGTGATACAGAATATGCTCGGACTGGAAGCTGACTCTTACTGGTTTCCGGATGCCACCCGCTATATCGGATATAATCCGGATACTTCGGACAAAACAATTCACGAATTTCCGTCGTATTCTTTTGTGCTGGGGGATCTGCATGCACATGTGACGAACATTATATTTGTCCTTACGGTCGTAGGCATTTTATTTGCCTGGCTGTTATACCGGCAGGAGAGGATGGAACTTGTAAAGGAAGGAAGAGACAAGGCACTTCCGTATTCCAGATGGTTGGAGGTATTCCATCCTGCCGTACTTGCAGTCGGATTTTTCATTGGACTTTTTATGATGACGAATGTCTGGGATTTTCCAATTTATTTTGTTGTTTCCGGTGCAATTATCCTGTTCAGCAACGCGGTAATTCATAAATTTCGCAAGGAAACGCTTATTTTGACTGCATTTCATGGAGGATTGGTGCTTGTAGAAGCAATGGTGGTTTCTTTGCTGTTTAACCTGCATTTTGACTCTATGTCACATGGCATTGGCATCTGTTCGGACCACACACCGTTTTATCAGCTCATGGTGCTTTGGGGACTGCCGCTTCTTGTTCTTGTCCTTTATCTGATTTCTCTGCTTGGAGCAAAGAAATCGGATAAAGACTATGAGCACGGAAAAAAAGCACAGCCTTTGCTCTATCAGTTCATAAACCGTCTGACGTTGCCGGAATTGTTTATCCTGACCATTGGTCTTTGTGCGGCAGGACTTGTACTTTTGCCGGAACTGGTGTACGTTGTGGATATTTACGGCGCTTACAAACGTGCCAATACCATGTTTAAACTGACGTACCAGGCATTTATCCTGTTCGGGATCATGATGGGATATGTGATCACAAAGTTTACCCTGCTTGCCGAAAGCAAAAAGCAGATATGCGGAGGAATCGTGACCGGATGTCTGCTGCTCGTAACGGTGGGCTATCTGGATGTATCCATTGAGTCCTGGTTTGGCGATGTTACGGATACAACAAGGTTCCAAGGGCTGGATGCTGCTGCATATGTTGACAGTGAAAGTCTTTACACGTACATAGAGTACATAGATTATTATTTTGTAAATTCTTCCTATGATGCAGAGGCGATCGACTGGATCAACGAAAATATTCAGGGGAGACCGGTGATCCTGGAGGCATGTGGAACAAGTTATACGTATGCAGGGCGGATCTCCGTACTGACCGGACTTCCGTCGGTTATGGGATGGTTTACCCATGAGTGGCTCTGGCGGGATTATGATGAAGCTGGAGGATATGCAGTCGCTCTTGAGAGAACATTTGATGTAGAACGCATGTATCTGTCTTCTGATGCAGAAGAAATTCGTGCATTAGTGGATAAGTATGAGGTGGAATATATTTATATCGGACAGTTTGAAAAAGACTGCAAATGGCTCTGCACCTACGGAGACGCCGTAGGAAAGAATCTGTACGAACAAAACGGCGGGATCAATACGGAAGCACTGCTTGCTTTGGGAGAAGTCGTATTTCAGAATGAAGAGGTTACTATTGTTAAGGTAACAAGGACAGAAGAATAGGATCACGATAGAAACAAAAGAGGACATCCATGAAACGGGATGTCCTTTTTTGCTAAGATCAAATCATGTTATTGCGAAATATCTTCATAGTATGCTTTTACGCTGATATCCTGCCCATAATCGCCGAAGTACTGTCCGAATAACGTGAGTCCGCCGCAGTTGGCGGTATTCTTCGGACAGGAAAATGTCAGGTGGATGGAACTGTTGTAATCGATCTTCAGATCATGGATGGTATGATTGGAGATCTTATGGGTCCCGTCGATAAAGGAACCGTCTTTTGTAATGATGAGCGTCTTTAATAATCCGTACTGATTTAAAGGATCCGGCCACCAGGAAGGAGAGATCATGCCTTTTCTGGAACCATAATCTCCGGGACTGATCCATTTTCCTAAAGAAACTCCGTTGATGTCAAAATAAATATCACTCGGATAATCTTCGTTGACTTCCGGACATTCCGAAGAAATTTCAAAAGAGATCTGAAGTTCCGTCAGACGCTGACCGGCATGAAGACGGTTCGGAAGGTCATAAGTGACGCTGCCCCATCCGATCCAAAGGATCCCGGCAGAAAAACGTTCCGGATAAGAGAACATTTTCGGATTGTCAAATTCACCGATGATACTGCTGGGAGATGCAAGACCGCAGGTGGGATGCGCATCAATGGAGATGTAGTGCCCAACAGCGATATCATCCTTGTGGCATGGGCGTTCCTGCGCCTGAGGGGCAAGATCGACGATCAGTTTATCGTGAACTGGCTGGACCACTTTGCGGATGCCGCGTTTTCCGGAAGTTGTTTTTATGGTAACAAGCCCTGCGTGCTCCAGTTTGCTGACGTGCAGTGAAATGGCACTATTGGTAAGACCTAGGATTTCTGCCAGATCGTTCAGACTCAGATTGCTGTTTTCGTAGATCAGCTCCATGATGCGAAGACGCATCGGAGCACTCAGTGCCTTGAAGGTTTCTTCTGCCTCTTTTAAAGAACGAAGGTAGAGCATGGAATCCCTCCTTTCAAAGATCCTTGGTAAGTCTATTTTTACTGATTATAGATGAAATGAAAAATTTCGTCAAGTGGCAGCCGGTTCGAGTGCTAAAGTTTCAACTAAAACAGTACTTGTGCATGTTGCATAAAAAACGGACGGAGTTTTTGATGTTTGACGGAAAAAATAACTATTGATTTTCTTTGAAATCTGTATTATTGTAGAGATAGAGTTTAATAAAAACGCAAATAGTTGAGTAAAAACTGAAATACAAACAGAGTTGAATGGGTAAAAATGTATAGTATTTCACAAATGAATGAAATTTGATTTGTCTGTTTTGCACAAAAAAGAAGAGAGGATGGAAAAAACGATGTTCAGACTGACGGTAAATACGAAAAACAAGAAAGGACATATCAATCCGGAGCTGCAGGGGCATTTTTCGGAGCATCTCGGCAGATGCATCTATGAGGGGATCTATGTAGGAGAGGATTCGGAGATCCCGAACACGAACGGAATGAGAAATGATGTTGTAGAAGCACTGAAAGAAATGAAGATACCGGTGCTTCGCTGGCCGGGCGGCTGTTTTGCCGATGAATATCATTGGAAAGACGGGATCGGTTTAAAAGAAAACCGCAAAAAGATGATCAACACTCATTGGGGCGGTGTAGTGGAAGACAACAGCTTTGGTACACATGAATTTATGGAATTATGCAGACAGCTCGGATGCAAGACTTATGTGAACGGAAACCTCGGCAGCGGTACCGTGCAGGAGATGAGCGAATGGGTAGAATATATGACATTTGACGGAGTTTCTCCGATGGCAAAGCTGCGTGAAGAAAACGGAAGCAGGGCGCCGTTCCGTGTGGATTATTTCGGTGTTGGAAATGAAAACTGGGGATGCGGAGGAAACATGACACCGTCTCATTACGGAAATGAATATCGCAGATATCAGACCTATGTGAGAAATTACGATTCCACTCATCCGATCTGCAAGATAGCCTGCGGACCGAATGTAGATGATTATAACTGGATGGATAAGGTTTTGGAAACCTGTTTTCAGGGAGCACCATGGATGCATGGGTTCATGGATGGCATTTCGCTCCATTATTACACACATCCGGAAGGCTGGGAGATCAAAGGAAGTGCGACGGAATTTGATGAAAAAGTGTGGTATAAAACATTAAAAAAGACGATGTACATCGAAGAACTGATCGAGAAGCACGGCGCGATCCTTGATAAATACGATAAAGACCACAAAGTCGGAATGATCGTGGATGAATGGGGCACCTGGTACACCTGTGAACCGGGCACTAATCCGGGATTCCTCTATCAGCAGAATACCATGCGGGATGCCCTGGTGGCAGGGATCAACCTGAACATTTTTAATAAACACTGTGACCGCGTAAAAATGGCAAATATCGCACAGATGGTCAATGTCCTTCAGGCAGTCATTCTGACAGAGGGAGAAAAGATGATCCTGACACCGACGTACCATGTATTCAAAATGTATCAGTGCCATCAGGACGCGGAACTGTTAGAGAGCAGCGTGGAGACGGAAATCATCGGACTCGAGGAGGAATATATGGTCCCGAACCTGAATGAGTCAGTCTCTTTAGGAACGGACGGAAAGATCCACATTACAATGACGAATCTTTCTACGGAAAAAGCATATGAAATTGAAGGAGTGCTGGACGGAGCAGAAGTGCTTGGAGTGACCGGCACGGTTCTTACAAATGAAATGCATGCACATAATACGTTTGAATCGCCGGATGTTGTCCGCACAGCCGTATTTGAAGGATGCAGGATAGAAAATAATAAACTGATTTTTACGATTCCTGCATGCAGTGTGCTGCATCTGGAGGTTACGGCAAAGTAACAAGGAGGGTTACCAATGCGACATAACAGGTGGAAAAGAGCTTTTGGACTTATGCTTATATCGGCAATGGCATTACAGCTGTTTCTTCCGATCGTTTCCCAGAAAGCTTTGGCGGAGACAACTGCAGCCGCTGCAGAGGAAAAAACGTATACTGCAGAGCGGCTGATGACAGCGTATACTGTAGTCAGTGCCGGCTATACGGCAGGACAGTACGAGGGGGAGAAACTGGAATATGCGATCAGTGATATCCTTACAGAAAAAAGCAGTGAAAAACTGACGGAAGAAAATTACGGATATCAAAATCCGGCAGCAAAAGTTATGGCAGGAGATACCCTTACCATGACGATCGATGTACCGGAGACGGCACTGTATTGGCTGGAATTTGATTATCTGTCTTATGATGATTCGATACTGCCGATAGAACTTGCACTGAAGACGGATGGAGAGTATCCGTTTTATGAAGCGAGGAACCTGAAGTTTGAAACAACTTGGGTCTCAAAGGAAAAAGCAGATTTAGACCGTTATGGCAATGAGATCGTGACACTTCCGGACAAGGATAAGTCATGGGAGAGCAAATACCTGATGGATTCCAGTTATCGTTATTCCGAACCGCTTTTGCTTTCATTGGAAAAAGGGGAGCACACTTTGGAACTTCTGGTAAATGAAGGAACGCTCCTTCTTGGAAATCTTTCTCTGGCAGCACCGGAGACTGTAACAGAATATACCGGTTCTGAAGTGGCAGAGGGCAGTGAACTGATCACGATAGAGGCAGAAGATTTTTATGAAAGAAACGATTCTTCCATTCATGCGGTTGGGGAATATGATTCTTCCTTGAGTCCGCTTTCTGCCAGGGAAAAGGTACTTAACATTTTAGACGGGGATTCGTTTAAAACGGCAGGACAGAAAGTTACATACCGGTTTGAAGTAAAAAATGCCGGATATTATTATATCGGGATGAACTATCGTCAGACAGATAAAAATGATTTTCCGGTTTATGTCGATGTGCAGATCGACGGGGAACTTCCAAATACGGAGTTTCAGTCCTATCCGGTAGACTATACGACAAAGTTTAAGACGATGACAATGACAGACGATGCGGGGAAGAAGCTGAGTGTTTATCTCAGTGAAGGCATACATACGATCTCACTGACGATCAGTGCAGAATATTTGCGGCACGCACTGGAAGAAGTGGATGACATCATGAGCGGGATCAATGATCTGTCACTTGAGGTCACTAAAGTTGCAGGAACAAATAAAGATAAGTATCGTGACCTGAAACTGACCAGATACATTCCGGATGTACAGGATCGCCTGTACGACTGGGTAGAACGGCTTACGGCACTTGCGGATGAGGCAGCGATGCTGGTAGGAGAAGAATCAGGAGAAGACGTAGCAGCTTTTGCTTATCTTCTGATCGCGGCAAAACAGTTAAAGACACTGGGAGACAAACCGGATGAACTGATCTACCGTGTGGCAGAATTATCCACCAGCGTAAATTCGATCAATACGCAGATAGCAAATTTTGTAGATATCATCAATGATAACAATCTTTCCATTGACCGCATTTATTTATATCAGGAGAACGCAAAACTTCCTACGGGGATAAATTTCCTGCAGTCCGTGTGGATGTCGGTACAGAGATTTTTCTATTCCTTTTTCGGACAGTCCTATTCGGCAAGCAATACGGATTCGTCACATCTTCAGGTATGGGTAAACCGTCCGAGACAGTATGTGGAGATCATGCAGAAGATGATCGATGAGCAGTTTACACCGCAGACAGGAATACAGGTAGACTTATCGATCATGACGGATGCCAATAAGCTGGTACTTTCTAACGCTTCCGGAGATACGCCTGACGTAGCGACCGGGATCAATTATGCGATTCCGTTTGAATTGGGGATCCGTGGTGCGTTAGTCGACCTGACAAAGTTTGAAAATTATAAAGAGATTTTCGGAAGGTACAGCGAAGGAATCCTTGTTTCTTCGATCATTGGAAACGGCTTTTATTCTCTTCCGGAAACCATGAATTTTTATGTTATGTTTTACCGGACGGATGTTCTTGAAAAAATCGGACTTACGGTTCCGGAAACGCTGGATGAGCTGGTTGCCATGCTGCCGGATCTTCAGATGCGTGGTCTGAACGTATATTATCCGACGGCATCGATGTTAGCTATGAGAAATTTCCACGGGACAACACCAATCCTGTTCCAAAATAAAGGAAAATTGTACGGGGAGACGGCACTCGACATTCTGGTAGACAGTGAGGAAACGGTAGCAGGCTTTACACAGCTGACAGAACTGTTTACGATATATAATCTTCCGGTGGATGTGCCGAACTTCTATCAGCATTTCCGTAACGGAGATCTTCCGATCGGAATCGCGGATTTTGGAGCATATAACCTGATCTTAAATGCAGCACCGGAAATCGCAAATTCCTGGAGTATTGCGCAGGTACCGGGAATCATGGATGAAGAAACCGGCGAAATCTACAGATATATGTCAGGCGGTGCGGAAAGTACGGTCATGTTTGCTTCTGATGAAGAAAGAGAAGCCATGGCATGGGAGTTTATGTGTTGGTGGTCTTCGGCAGAGGTCCAGGCAGAATTCGGACAGATGCTGCAGATCATGTACGGAGATGAATATATCTGGCCGACAGCAAACCTGGAAGCCTTTGCCATGCTTCCTTTCCCGACATCGGATAAAAAAGTGATCTTACAGCAGGCCGAACATATTCTGGAAGCACCGAGACTGCTGGGCAGTTATATGCTGGAACGTGAGCTTAGCAATGCGTTTAATGACGTTGTGGTAAATGGTGACAACGTCCGTTCCAGGATAGATGACGTGGTCAAGACCGTAGAACGCGAAACAAAACGCAAACTGGAAGAGTTTGGATACCTTGACGGGGAAGGGACGGTACTTCGGGAGTATCTGGTACCTTCCGTAGAAAAAGTCAGAGAAATTTTAGGACGCAATTAGCTGTCAGCTGGAGGGGAGAAAGATGAGGAAACCAAGAAAAAGGTCCGGGGTAGCGAGAAAATCACAGTTCAATAAAGCAGGATATGTATTTTTGAGCCCCTATATGATACTGTTTGCAATCTTTATTCTGGCACCGGTTGTTATGGCAGTGTTGTTGTCATTCACTAATTTTGACACAATTCAGTTTCCAAAGTTTGTCGGACTTCTGAATTACATCAATCTGGTTACCAGTGATGAAGTTTTCATGCAGTATGTATTGCCGAATACGGTAAAATACGCATTGATCGTCGGTGTCGGCGGCTATGTGCTTTCTTTTCTGCTTGCCTGGGCACTGGCAAATATGACAAAATGGCCAAGAACCATTTTTGCATTGATTCTGTATTCTCCGAGTATGACTGCAGGGGTTGCGATGAGCGTACTCTGGAAGATCATGTTTACCGGTGATCAGACCGGATATATCAATAACTGGCTCATGGATATCGGGGTTATTAACGAACCGATCATCTGGTTGGTTAATACGGATTATCTGCTTCCAATAGTTATCATCATCGGTTTGTGGAGCAGTATGGGAGTAGGATTTTTATCCATTCTGGCAGGCTTGCTGAATGTAGATGAATCGCTTTATGAAGCAGCAGCGATCGACGGAGTGAAAAACCGTTTCCAGGAAATGATCTATGTTACGATCCCGAGTATGAAACCACAGATGCTGTTTGCGGCAGTAATGCAGATCGTCGGTGCATTTCAGAATGGGTCAGTCAGTTCCATGCTTGCGGGGAATCCGACTCCGGGATATGCGGCACAGCTGATCGTAAATCACATCGAAGATTATGGATTTATCCGTTACGAGATGGGATATGCAGCAGCAGTTTCCGTAGCATTGCTCCTGATCGTGCAGATCTTCTCGAAGATCAGTACAAAACTGTTTGGCGAAAAGGATTAAGAAAGGAGGAGATGACAAATGGCAGCATATAAGGGACACAGAATGAACCCGGATAAATTTGAAAAAGGACAGATCAAGCTGTATCTGTTTGTAATCCCTCTGGTACTTATTACAGGGCTTCCGATCGTATTTATCTTTTTCCATGCATTTAAACCGATGGAAGAATTGTTTGCGTTTCCGCCAAAGTTTATCACGACGAATCCGACACTTGATAATTTCAGAAAGTTATTCAAAGCATCGCGGTCGGCAAGCATTCCACTCAGTAAATATGTATTTAATACGTTACTGATTACCATAAGTGTAGTGTTTTCTTCCGTAATACTTTCTTCCGCAGCGGCATATGCCATGTCGAAGCTGAAATTTATCGGTAGAGATCTTTCTTTTAAGATCAATCAGCTGGCGATCATGTTCGTACCGGTAGCGGTTATGATTCCGCGGTACCTGGTAGTGGAAGTTCTTGGACTTACCAATACCTATTGGTCGCAGATACTTCCGCTGATCCCGCTTCCGGTTGCGGTATTCTTATTGAAACAGTTTGTGGATACGGTTCCCGATTCACTGATAGAAGCTGCTTATATGGATGGGGCAACAGAGCTTCATGTGTATACCCGCATCATTTTGCCGATGATCAAACCGGCACTTGCCACTGCAGTGGTGCTTGTGTTTCAGCAGGTATGGGGGGCTCTGGAAGCATCGAATTATTATATCAATGATGAAAGTCTGAAATCCCTGGCATTTTATATGAATACTTTGTCCAATGCTTCTAACGGAGTTGCCGGACAGGGTATGCAGGCGGCTGCGTCGTTGATCTTATTTATTCCTAATCTGATCGTATTCTGTATTTTGCAGAAAAACGTAATGAATACAATGGCACATTCCGGTATCAAATAAAAAAAGAAGGAGAGCATCCAATGAAAACGAAAAAAAATCATTTTTTTGTCTTGCTGCTTGTACTTCTTCTTGCAGTGGGACTTGTATCAGACAAGGCAGCATTTGCGGCGGCCCCGTATAAGACATACACGGTGGACGGATATGGTTCTGTGACGGAAACACAGACGGCATATCTTCCGTACGGTACGATCAATAAGATCGGAGAGGAACAGCTGAAAGCACCAACAGATTTTACGATTCTTTCCGATGGAACGATGTACCTTCTGGACAGCGGAAATAAGAGAGTGCTTATTTCGGATGTGGAAGGGAATTATTACGGAAGTTTCGGAGAAGATATACTGAACGGACCAAGGGGTATTTATGTTACGGAAGACCGTATCTGTTATGTTGCAGACCGTGATGCCAGAAAAGTGTGGGTATTTGATGAAAACGGTACTCTGATCCGTTCCTACGGAAGACCACAGGAGCCGCTTTACGGCGATACGCTTGATTTTCTTCCGTTGAAGGTTGTAGCCAACAGCTCCGGTACGATTTATGTGATCTGTGAATCAAACACGAATGGTATCGTGCAGATCAGCCCGGCAGAGGGAGGAACTTTCCTGGGATATTTCGGAACAAATGCAACAAATGCAAATCTTTGGACGATCCTTTGGCGTTCGCTTCTGACGGATACGGCAAGAGCCAAGATGGTAAGCAATCTTCCTGCCACTCCGGACAACATGGCGATCGACGAAAAGGGTCTGATCTATACCGTGACACGTGGAGAAGAGTATAACTCTTTAAAACGACTGAATATCGCCGGTTCGAACATGATAGAACCGGATTCTTATGATGATGTTCCGGCAGCCGTGGCAGTCGGAAACCACGACAATGTATATGTGCTGAGCCAGCAGGGATATATTTATGAATATAATAATGAGGGCGAACTCTTATTTGTATTCAGCGGAAGCGATGACGGTCAGCAGAGAATGGGGCTGAGCGTAAAGGCAGAGGCGATTCAGGTAGCTTCGGATGACAAAATCTATGTATTGGATTCCGATAAACGCCAGATCCTTATTTTTGAACCGACAGAGTTTACCAATCATCTGCATCAGGCACTGTATCTGTTTTCCAAGGGACTTTACAAGGAAAGCCAGGAGCCACTGTTGGAAGTTCTCCGCATGAACAATCTGTTTGACTATGCCAATATGGCAATGGGCAGGACGCTTTATAAAGAGGGAGATTATGAAGCAGCATTGGAGTATGCAAAGCTTGCCAAGGATTTTGACGGATATTCCGATGCGTTCTGGGAAATCAGAAATGACTGGTTAAAGAAAAACCTGGCGACGGTAATCTTACTTGCTGTTGCGGTTTACCTGGCAGGAAAAACCGTTGCCGTTCTGGATAAGAAAAAACAGATCCTGGATCCGTTCAGAAGATGGACGGAATCCATAAGGAATAGGCGTATCGTAAAAGAACTGGGATATCTGTTTTATTTCATGAAGCATCCGATCGACGGCTGCTATGGAATCAAGAGAGAGAAAAAAGTGTCACTGCTCAGTTCAAACATTTTACTGGCAGTAGGGATACTCTTTTACATTATCAATAAGTATTTTGTGGGATTCCTGCAGAAAACAGTCAGGGAAGGACAGTATGATATTGCTTCTGATATCGGATTTATTCTTCTTATTCTGTTTTTGGTTGTCGGATGCAACTATTTAATGTGTACGATCAATGATGGCGAAGGAAAGCTGAGGCACATTTACTGCTCCTTTATATACAGTTTCGGACCGTATTTTGTATTGATGCCGGTTCTGTTTGCCATTTCACATGTGGTTACGTATAATGAAATATTTTTTATCCGGTTCGGAAATCTTTGCATGCTTGTCTGGATCGGAGTACTGATCTTTATTTCTATCCGCGAAATAAATAATTATACCGTAAAAGAGACCATAAAGATCATTGCACTTACGATATTTACCATATTGATCGTCTGTCTGCTCGCATTTATCATTTATGTTCTGTGGTCACAGGTATTTGATTTTGCACAGTCAATCTGGGGAGAGGTGGTGTATAAGATTGGAAATTAAAATCAAAAGAAAGATGTGGCACAGAGGGATATGCTTTGTGATGGCACTTTTTCTCGGAATGATCCCATCTTCGGCACAGGTTTTTCCGACAGCAGAAGCAGCAGAAACAAGTGCGCAAGAACAGATGGAGACAAATGAAAAGGGTTCTTTTAGTGACTGGAAAGAAACCCACAAACTGGCGGCGGAAAATGAAAAGTTTCGTCTGTATGTAAACGAAGAAAGTCTCGCCGTTGTTGTGGAAGACAAAAAGACCGGAGCGTTCATGGAATCTTCTCCAAGCTATAATGATGGGAAAAACAATAAGACCTGGACGGCATATCTGAATTCTGCACTGGTACTGACCATAATCAGCGGGAACAATGATACAAAGCAGGCAGATCTGATCCGTGATAATATAGAAAAGAAGATCACTTATACGAAGGACGGCTTTACGGCAAACGTTTATTGGACAAAATACGAATTTGGAATGACACTTCAGGTTACGTTAACCGAAGGCGGACTGACTGCGTATATCCCGGAGGAATCCATCGTAGAAGACGGAGAAGATTATATGATTGGAACGATCTGCATCTATCCTTGCATGGGACTCTCTTATTTGGATGAAAAAGAAGGATATATGCTGATACCGGACGGAAATGGGGCACTGATCTATCTTGATGACAAAGAGGGCAGGTTCAACACGGGATTTACGTCCATGGTCTACGGAAATGACATCGGATTTTCGGATTCTTCTTCGGCGAATCTTCTGTGGGACCGCTATCAGATGATCACACAGGCAAATCAGGTGATTGCACCAATCTGGGGAATTGCACACACCGAAGATGAGATAGCGTATCTTGCAGTGATCGAAGATGGGGCAGAACGTGCTTCCATTGAGGCAAATCCAAATGGCGTCACACTGGATTACAATCGTGCTTATGCAAAATTCGTTCTGCGTAAACTTTATACCCAGCCGACCAGCAACAATACATCTTCCGGATCCTTCCATATGGTAGAAGCTGACCGCAGTCATTCTGATCTGAAGATCCGTTTCCTGTTTCTGACAGGGGAAGATGCGAATTATGCAGGTATGGCAACGGCATATCGGGAGTACCTTCTGGAAACAGGCACACTGACGATCCCTGAAGATACCAGGTACCGGACAAGAGTAGATTTTCTCGGAACAGAAAGAGAAGAGTTTATCATTGGAACAAAAGCCGTAGTTATGACAACCGTAGATGATATTTATGACATCTATGATTCTCTGAAAGAAGCCGGGGTTACGGATCTGTTTACGGTATATAAAGGCTGGCAGAAAGGCGGTCTTTACAATATCCCTATTTCGTCATATAAGGCAGATTCCAAAATCGGCGGAACAAAAAAACTGACAAAACTCATTCGGGATGCAAAAGAAGCGGATATTGCATTTTATCTTTACAGTGATGCACTTCGGATCAATCCGGATGAGCAGAATGCCACGTTTAATGTAGTAAAAAAAGTAAATAAAAAACGTTATGAAGAAAATACTTATAAAGATGTATATGAAACGTTCATTTATCTGACACCGGCAAGAAGCCGGACGCTGATGAACAAGTTTATCAAAAGCTATACCGGGCAGGGTGTGGATACATTATGTATTGCAGGTATTACAAATACGCTGTTTACATATTCCTACGGAGGAAAATTTTACAGCAGATATGAATGTGCGGAAAGTTATGCCGACCTGATAGCACAAGCAGATGAAAAGCTGTCACTTGTACTGGAACAGCCGTCAGCTTACCTGTGGTCTGACATGGAAGCTTTCCTGGATATGCCGCTGTATGCTTCGGATTATATTTATGAGGATGAGAGCGTACCATTTTTATCCATGGTCTTAAAGGGGGTTGTTCCTGTATACTCTGAGTATGTAAATTTTGAGGCAAATAAAGAAGAGTTTTTCTTAAAGCTGGTAGAGACAGGAACCTATCCGTCATTCTATATCACAAAGGAAAGCTCAGCTGATCTGATTTACACGAATTCTTCGGATATATACAGTTCACAGTATGAAGTGTATGAAAAGGAGATTGCAGAGTATACGGAAAAACTGAAAGCAGTAAATGAGACCGTGGCAGATGCAGTGATCGTGGGACATGAGATTTTGGAGAACGGTGTCCGTGTCGTTACTTACAGCAACGATGTAAAGATTTATCTGAACTACAGTAAAACAGACCAGACAGTGGATGGTATTTCCTTAGAAAGCATGTCCTATAAGGTGGTGAACAGATGAGCAGACAAAAGGGAAAAGAAAGAAGACCAAAAATAAAGATCGGGAAACTCGAAAAGAGAGAAGCGAGAGCAGGATATTTCTTTATTGCGCCCTGGATCATCGGCACACTGCTTTTTTTACTGATACCGTTGGGACAGTCGTTTTACTATATGTGGTTCAATATCCGGATCACACCAAAGGGATATCTGTTTAAATTTGTCGGAGCACAGAATTTTTCACAGATATGGCTGGAAAATCCGGAGTTTCCGCAGCAGTTGGTAACTTATATATGGCAGACGTTGGTGGAGGTGCCGATCATTGTCGTATTTGCATTGCTGATCGCCATGATGCTGAACGGAAAGATCAGGTTCCGTGCGATGTTCCGACTGATCTTTTTCCTGCCGGTCATTATTGTATCCGGACCGGTTATGAACATGCTGGTCAGTGAAGGGGCAGCCTCCATTCCGGCATTAAACGTCCAGTCGGTAATTTCTGCGTTCAGCCGTGTTCTTCCGGACAGTATGGCAAATTCCATCGGAGAAATGTTTGCAAATATGATCATGATCCTATGGTATTCAGGAGTGCAGATACTGATTTTCCTTTCTGCATTGCAGAAAGTCGATCCGGCATTATATGAGGCAGCAAAGATCGACGGAGGCTCCGGATGGGAATGCTTCTGGAAGATCACGCTTCCGACCATGAAGCCGATGATACTTTTAAATGCTGTTTATACGGTGATCTTTCTGTCTGGAAATGAGCAGAATACGTTGATCACAATGATCGAATCAGCAATGTTTTCGGGTACGGTGGAAAAAGGATACGGATATGCTTCTGCAATGGCATGGATGTATTCACTTGTGATCACGTTGATCGCAGGGCTGTTCTTTCTGCTGCTTGGTTCTAAAAAGGATGTCTATGACCGTAAGGCAAAGAAATTCAAAAAGGAGCAGAAACGGGAAGAACGGTTAAGAAGAAAGGTAAGAAGGAGGGGAGAACGCCATGCAAGGAAAGTTAAGCGTCATGCACACAGGTACAAAACATATGACGGCAGCGGAGATTATTAGATCAAAGTTTACGAAAGAAAAGCTGCATAAGTTTGTGTTCGGTACAAGGGAAAAGCAGGGGGCCGGACAGCAGCTGGTGGTATATGGACTTTTGATCTGCATTGGATTTATCTACTTGTATCCGATCTTTAACATGGTCAGTACCTCTTTTATGAACCGGGACGATCTGCTTGACAGTTCCGTAAAGTGGCTGCCGAGTACATTGTATCTGCAAAATTATATTGACGCGGCAAAATCCATGGATTTTTGGGTTACGCTGCTAAAAGGAGTATTGATCGCAGGACTTCCGACGCTCTGTAATGTATTGATCTGTATGTGCGTCGGATACGGATTTGCAAGGTATGACTTTAAAGGGAAAAAAATTCTTATGGGGATCCTGATTTTTTCCTATATCCTTCCGAGTCAGGTAACGATGATACCGACCTACGTGCTTTACAATGACATGAAGATACTTGGGACTTTATGGACATTTCTGCTTCCGGCGATTTTTGGAAACGGACTGAATGCTCCCATCTTTATTCTGATATTTTATCAGTTTTTTAAACAGGTGCCAAAAGTTCTGATGGAGGCTGCTTATATTGATGGGGCAGGACATTTTAAGGCTTTCTTTAAAATAGCGATCCCATCAGCGGTTCCGGCAATTGTGACAGTTATTCTGTTTTCGTTTGTCTGGTACTGGAATGAATCGTATCTGACGGAGATGTATGTACAGGGACTTTCCGCAAAGAGCATCTGGACGAACCTTGTCATTCAGCTGAAAAATTTTGATACGGCATTCCAGAACAAAGCGACGGTAGGTGATACGGCAACCGCCCTGAACGAATCGGTGCGGATGGCTGCGACCTCACTCAGCATTCTTCCGTTGCTTTTGGTATATCTTGTACTGCAGAAGCAGTTTGTGGAAAGTATTGACCGTGCCGGCATTACCGGAGAATAATAACAATTTGTTCTTGAACTTCTGCGGAGACGTTTTTGAGGCAGGAGGATCAGATAAAAAAGCTTTTAAGGAGGAAAACAATGAAAAAGAAGAATTATCTCAAAAAGATGTTTGTTTCTTTCACACTTGTTTTATCGATGCTTGTCGGCATTGCAGGATGTGGCGGTGACGGCAATGGGGGAAACAACGATGGGGAAAAGGATAATACGGGAACGGGTGCAATGAATCCGTTTGGTGATTATCAGGTAACAACAGAGGACATTACACTGACGTTCTGGCATTATGAGGATGAAACGACCATTGACAAAATGGCAGAGGCATTTATGAAGATGTATCCGAACATTACGGTAGAACATAAAGTGATTTCGGACATGAGTACGGACCTTTCCGCAGCCGCAGCCGCACAGAGCATGCCGGATGTATTTGAAGGGACGGATTCGGATACTGCATTGGCCAATGGCTATTGGGCAGACATTACCGAGTATTGGGAAGCAGATCCGGATACAAAAAATCTTTTGTACACCATCAATGAATACGGTCTGGGATGTTTTGATACGAGCAGAAGATTTGCAGCTCCGATGATGTACTGGCCAAGTGCTGTATTTATTGACCGAAATGTGATTGAAACATTAAATCTGGATATGCCGGATACAGACTGGACCTGGGCAGAAATGATCGAGCTGATCAAGGCAGCTACAAAATATGATCCGGATATGATGTATTATGGACTCGGATATTATAACAGACTGGACTCTCTGTACGGAATTGCAGCATGTACCAATGCAGAACGTGCGATCAAGGGAGAATTCGGTTATAACGGAAATGATTTTGACCTTCAGTATTGGGCAATCGGAGAACAGCAGTTTTCTGATCTGCAGCTGGCTGGTTATGTGGCTCCGACCAGCGGAACGGATGCCATGGAAGACTGGACGGGAGACTATGACGGATGGTTTGGAGCAACCGGTCACGTAGCAGTATTTTCTGAAGCATTCTGGACATATCAGAACATTTGGGGAGTAGAAGGCTATCAGGATGACCTTGGACTGGATATCGTTCCTTATGTTACTCCGAATGTAGTAGACGAGAAAGAACATAACGTCATTTCCACGATGTATATGGGGGGAATTTCTACTTCTTGCGAACATCCGTTAGAAGCTTATCTGCTCTTGAGATTTATGGGATGGGGTGTAGACGGATGGAACGCACGTTTGGACGTTTATGAAGATGATACGATCGTGAATGCTTCCGGCGTTGCTCTGAAGAATTCTTCCATGCCGGTGCCGACGACATTAGACGAAGGCGTTTGGGCAAGATACAAAGCATTGTTCCCACAGGATGAGGAGCATAAAACTTATTGGGACGATTACTTTGACAGCATCACAAGACCTGTTCCGTACGGGTGGTACAGCATTGCCGGATATTGGAACTTCTGTGATCAGTATTTCAATACCATCGGTATCCATACTCTTGTAGACACAGGAAAGGCAAAGGCTGCGGATTATGTTGATGAAGCGACCAGACAGGCAAATTACTACCATGCAAGTGCGATGCTTGCTTACTTCGGGGAAGACAGCCCATATGCAAAGGTAGTTGGTTATAAGGATATTTTGAGCGCAGAGGAAATTGCAAAATATCAGGCAGTAGTAGATGCATTTACTGCGAAGTAAAAGGAGGAGAAATCAATGAGAAAAAAACTGTTGAGCATTATTTTATGTGCAGGCATGATGACTGCAATGCTTACAGGGTGTGGCGGAGGAAATGAAACACCGACCCCGACCCCGACCGCAAAGCCGACAGAAGCACCGACTCCGACCCCGACAGAAGTGCCGGTAGGAGAAGAACTTCCGGAAGCAAAGTATTATTTCCCGTTCGAAGATGCAACAGGTGTAACGGTAAAGGTAAATGATTTTACAGGAACAACCGCAGACACACGAATCCTTGATACAGAAAAGCAGCTGAATTTTACCAATGGAGTAAAGGGACAGTGTGCATGGTTTGACGGAACATATGGTGCAGAACTGGATGTTGAGCCGTTAGATTCTGATACATGGACTATTTCTTTCTGGGTAAACGCACAGAGATTTTCCACATATGGTGCGGTACTTACCATGGGCTCTGATTTTTACAGCGAAAATGCATCTGCAAAATGGCTGAACATTACAAGAACCGAATTTGACGGAATGACCTTCCCTACATTCTGGTCAAGAGATGAAGCACAGAATATCTGGCCGTGGTTTAACTATGCAGCGGACACGGAAGCGGGAAGAAAAGAATGGGTTCATATCGCATTGGTTTCTGACGAAGAAGACTGGACTGAAGATGAACTTTACATTGATGCAGACCTTTATATCAATGGCGTGTACGTAGATAAAGTCTGCCAGCTGACTCCGGGGATCTTTGGTGCAGACGAAACATTCCATTTATTCCTTGGTATCAATTGCTGGGATACCATTTATAAAGGAGCCATTGATGAATTGTATATCTTTGATCAGGCTCTGACGGCAGGACAGATAGCAACATTGTATGCAGACGGCGATGCAACCGGAACTCCGGTAAATCCGTCCGGTGAAGAAGAAGGAAGAGATCACAGTGATGTTACGACGACCGGTTCCGTGATCGGTTCCCTGGACTGCTCTACGGCAGAAGGAACGGCTTATACAGAGACAAAACTTGTTCCTGCAGGAAGCACGGTTGAAATGAAATTCGGAAACTATACAAAGGGAGAATCTTTTGCAGATACGTTTGCACTGATCCTTCAGAACGTAGGCGATGCACACAGCACAACCGAAAATGCAGCATATAAAGAACATGCAGTAGTCAGCGGTGCATACCCGAACAATTCTGCATTTGAAAGCTACTTTGTAAGAAATACCTTTAACCAGTTTAATCCAAAGGTATTTGGTGACAATACCGATAATGCAAGTTATGTTGTTGAAATCACAAACAACGGATCAACCGTAGACGTTTTAATGACAGCAGTATGTGCGGACGGAGTAACACGTTATCTGGAATATAAGGGTATCCCTGTAGAAGGAGAAGTTTATGCGTGTCTGACCGTAGCAGGCGGATTCCTTGATTATCTTCCGGATATTATGATTGCCGGAACACAGGTAGGAAGCACGGATATGACTTCTGCATGGTGGGGTGCACATTCCGAACCGATAAAGGTAGAAGAAGGACAGACGGTAACTACACGTCTGATCAACTATACTGCAGGAAATGCGGTATATCAGAACTGGGTAGCAGTACTTCAGAATGTACCATCCGTACACAGCAGTGCGGATAATGCATCTTATAAAGAATATGCAGTTGTACGTTCTGACCATTATGGATGGGGTTCCGGTTATGAAAACAATGCAGAACTTAAAACAGAATTTACATGGACATGGGATCTTGGCACTGCGGAAGGGCAGGCAGCATTCTGCGAATTCATGAAGGGTGCTACAGTGGATGTTGCCGTTACAAATCGCGGAACATATGCAGACGTAGTTGCAACAATTACAGGAGCCGGCGGAGAAGTGCAGGTACTCGAATATTTAAATATTGCAATTGACGGAGAACTTTATTATTGCTTCACAACAGATAACTGTTGTCTTGATATCCTTGGTACTTATCGGGGAACGGCAATCGGTGCATTAGACTGCAGCAGCATTTTCTGGACGGTACACAGTGATCCGGCAGCTGTTCCAAAGGGCGAGACGGTAAAGACACATCTTATCAACCATACGCTCGGAGCAGCAAATTATCAGAACTTTGTTATTGTATTGCAGAATGTGGCAACAGGTCATGGAACAGCAGAAAATCCAAACTATAAGGAATATGCAGTGGTTCGTTCCGACAACTACGGATGGGTTGGAGCTTTAAATACGAATGCCAATTTGGCAGAGCTTGGATGGGTTTTGGAATGTGACTGGGATTGGACAACATTCCTTACGGATCTTGCAGAAGCTGAAGTGGAAGTTGCCGTGACAAATCACGGAACATATGCAGATGTTGTAGCAACTGTTACAACAGTAAACGGAAAAGTTTATACACAGAAATATTCCAATATTGCAGTAGACGGTGAGTTGTATTACTGTTTTACGGTAGACAACTGCTGGTTGGATGTTCTTGATTAGTAAAAAAAATTAACGGATGGGATTGTATACAGACACTCCGGAAACGGATGAAATTTCCGGGGTGTCTGTTTTTTCCGTAAGTTAAAGGCAAATGCCGGAACTTCACATTTTGTTAAAAAAATGATATAGTTATTTCTACAGTACAGCCTCATAACTTGACGGAAAGGAGCAAGAGGATGATGAAAAAAACGATAAGTCTGATAGGTACCGCGCTGCTTATGTTGTCACTGGCTGCGTGCAGTACGGAAACAGGAGGGGAACCTACCATGACACCAACACCGACACAGGAAACACAGACGCCGCTGCCGACGCAGGCAGAAGAAGCAACACCGACACCGGAAGAGATTTATGTTGGAGCATCTCATTCGGTGTCAGATTCCGGAGTAACGATCACGATATCAACGGATAAAACAGAGTATGCGGCAGGAGAAGAGATACAGTATCGTATTGTGATCGAAAATAACAGGCTTTCCTGGAATATTAATTCTTTTGAGTTTGACTATTATAATTCGGATGAACTGACGGGAACAACGATTCTTCCGTATCAGGTTGAAAAATTAAAATACGGAGAAAGTCAGACTTTTTGCGGAACGCTGATCGGAACAGAGTATGCCGCGGAAATGATCACTCAGCCGATGGCTGCAGAAACGGCAACCGTATCTGACTGTGACAAGATCACATTAAGACCGTATGTTAAAGTAATGTACGGAGGAACAGAAGTAGTCCTTCGTGCTACCATGAAATTTAACATGATGCAGGAGAGAGTAAAGATCCCGGTATCAAAGCAGGATAATCCAAAACGTATTACCTGTCATGATCCGTCTATTTTTAAGGATCTGGATGGTACGTATTATATTTTTGGAACTCATATGACCGGCGGATATACAGAGGATCTGAGAAATTGGACAAGCATTGACGGAGCATTCCGACTTTCTTTTACAGAAGAGGTACGTGAAAAGATACGTGCCTGGAATGACGATGATTCTGCCGGCTCCTGGTATGATTATCTATGGGCACCGGACATTATTTATAATGAAGCCATGGGCAAATATTGTATTTATCTGAGTGCAAACGGAGATAACTGGATTTCCAATATAGTACTTCTGACGGCAGACAATGTAACCGGACCGTATGATTATGCAGGAACCGTTGTTTATGGAGGATTTACGGAAGAGACATGGGAGCTGACCGATGGTGAGCAGGCAACCGGAGAGAGCAAACTTCCGGAACGCTATATTACCAATGGTGTTGAAAATAAAAAATGGGGCGATAAATGGCCAAACTGCATTGATCCGTGTGTATTTTATGATGATGACGGAAATCTCTGGATGGCATATGGTTCCTGGTCGGGCGGTATATTTATTTTGTCGCTGGATGAAACCACGGGATTGCGTGATTACAGCGTAACTTATGAGATCAACGAGCATTCCGATGCTTACTTCGGAACGAAGATTGCAGGAGGAATGTATGCGTCCGGTGAAGGAGCTTACATTCAGAAGATCGGAAATTATTACTGGCTGTTCATTTCCTATGGCGGTCTGGAAGCAAAGGGCGGATATAACGTGCGCGTTTATCGCAGTGAAAGACCGGATGGCGGTTATGTTGATGCACTTGGAAATGATGCTTATTGTGATAAGAGTACGAACAATATCAACGCATCGCAGGGAGTACGTCTGTTTGGTGCATATAAGTGGAGAAGCTTTACTTACGCAGACGTGGCACAGGGGCACAATTCTGCTTTTGTAGATGATGACGGAAGAGCTTACATGGTATATCATACAAGGACGAGCAACGGAACCGAAGGACATACAGTAAAGGTATTGCAGCTGTTTTTGAACAAAGAAGGATGGCTGTGTGCGGCACCGTATCAGACGAGCGGTGAAAAATTGGATGCAGAACGTCTGAATACAGAAACCTATGCCGGTCAGTATGAAGTGATCCTTCATGAACTGGATATTAAATACAGCAGACTGGAATCCAATAAGCCGGTACAGATCCAATTAAATACGGACGGTACGGTAACGGGAGAAATGGAAGGCAGTTGGGCACTGGAAAAGGATACATCGTACATTACGCTTGTGTTGGACGGTGTAACCTACAGCGGAGTTGCCCTCTATATGAATGTTGAAAATTCAGAACTTGAGACAGCAGTATTTACTGCACTCGGTCAGGAAAATCAGCTGACTTTGTGGGGCAGCAGAACATTAGAATAGAAAGTGTTGCATGATATGGATAAAAAACATACAAAACGGGATATGATAAAGGATGCCATTTTCTTTTTTATTACAACGGCAGCGGCTTACGGTTATACGCTCCTGATGCTGTTGATCATAAGTTTTGCGGCAAACCGTTATCTTCATCTGACTTTTGATAAAATGCTGTTATATTCCGGAGTGGTTGCAATGATAACGGCAATATGGTATATAGTAAAGACAGTTATGAAATATCGGAAAAAAGAAAGAAGATAAGATTCAGGGGAAAAAAGTATGCCGAAAATGAAGTACCGGGAACAACAGGAGAAAAAAACAGGGCATGTAAGGCTGAGGTGGCTGGATGCATGGAAAGGATTTGCCATGCTTTTGGTTGTGGCGGGGCACATTGCGGACGGATATCTGGACGCCGGATTATTTCCGGAATATCGGAGAACACTTCAGCTTTGGTATGATATCATTTATTCATTTCATATGCCGTTGTTTTTTGTGTTGAGCGGATATGCATTCCTGATTGCATACGGAGGCGAAAGGCAGGCAGAAAAGGAAAGATTCCGTCTGCAGTTATGCAATATTGCGGCGGTTTATGTACTGTTCAGTATCATACAGTGGATAGTAAAGATGATATTTGCATCCAAAGTAAATTCTGTATATACGGTACGTGATCTCTTTATGATTCCTGTAAAGACAATGCCGCCTTATTGGTATTTATATGTACTGTTCTTTTTGTATCTGATCGGCAGGATGGCAGAACGCAGAAAAATGCCGGAAATTTTAAAACTCCTGGGTTTTCTCGGAATTCATTCCGTAAGTGCATATGTATCTGAGGATATATGGTTTGAACTGAAACATATTCTGTATTACGGTTTTTATTTTTATTTCGGTATTTATCTTGCCAAATGTGTGGCACCGGTACTGCGTAAAAATACGAAACGTCTGCAAAAATGGCGGAGCAGGTTTCCGAAGGGCAGGATATTACCGCTTCTTGGAAGATATTCGCTTGAAATTTATGTACTGCATTGTTTCATTACGGCAGCAAACCGTACAATATTATTTAAGTTCGGAATTACCGGATTTTATTGGAATGTTTTTGTAAATCTGCTTGCGGCGACGGCTCTTCCGGTTCTGTTTTCGATGTTTTTAAAAAAGTGCCGTCTGCATGATCTGATCTTCCGGCCTGCGGCACGATTAGCAAAACATACCAGCTTAAAGTGAAAAGAACTGCTCATACTACTAGCGTAACATCAAAACAAATTTATTTTGGAGGTAAGAGTTATGGCTAGAAGTAAAAACCGTACGGAAGTTCCGGAAGCAAAGAATGCGATGGACAAGTTTAAAATGGAAGTTGCAACAGAACTTGGTGTGCCGTTAACCAACGGTTATAACGGTAATCTTACCAGCGCACAGAACGGAAGTGTCGGAGGCGAAATGGTGAGAAAAATGATCAAGCGCCAGGAAGAATCTATGGCAGGAAAGCAGTAATTACAACAAAATTCTGCAAAAAGGGGAGGACATTGCACGGCAGTGTCCTTTTCTTTGTTTTAAGAAATTTTTTCGCTATTTTGCAAGAAAAGGTTGAATTTAGTGAAAACATAAGTTAAACTAAGATTTGAAGTAGACCCATTTTCCGGGAATCAAAAAGGAAAGCAGGAGCATGGAACATGAGAGTGATTGCAGGGACGAGACGGCATTTATTGTTGAAGACAGTTCCGGGGCTTGCGGTCAGACCGACAACCGACCGGACAAAAGAAACATTATTTAATATACTGAATCCGTATCTTGCCGACTGTAGTTTTCTCGATCTGTTCAGCGGAAGCGGAGCCATTGGCATTGAGGCACTGAGCCGTGGGGCGTCTGAGGCAGTCCTGGCAGAACAGAGCAGTGAAGCACTTGCCTGCATCCGGGAAAATTTAAAGACAACGAAATTCACACAGGAAGCAAGACTGTTGGCAATGGATGTGCGGCAGGCCATAACAAAGCTGGAAGAAGAGGGAAGATCTTTTGATATCATTTTCATGGATCCTCCGTTTGATAATGAGCTGGAAAAGATCGTGTTGCATCAGCTGGCAGGAACATCGCTTGTGATGGAAGACACACTGATCGTGGTGGAAGCATCACTGGCAACGGATTTTTCTTATCTGGATCGCATCGGACTGGAGATGATAAGAGAAAAAAGGTATAAAAATAATAAACATGTGTTTATTCAGCGGAGGGAAAAGGAACCGGCATGAGAATAGGAATATATCCGGGCAGTTTTGATCCGGTAACGTTAGGACATCTGGACATCATAGAGCGTGCATCCAGGATGGTGGATCTGTTGGTGATCGGGGTCATGGTAAATGGCGCGAAATCACCGATGTTTACCAGCGAAGAACGGGTAAAACTGCTGAAAAAAGTAATAAAAGACATGCCTAACGTAACGGTAGAGGCAAACGATGGTCTGCTTGTGGATTTTGCCCGGGGAAAAAAAGCAAATGTGATCGTGCGTGGACTCAGGGCAGTTACGGATTTTGAATACGAGCTTCAGCTGGCACAGACGAATCACAAATTATGTCAGGAGATAGATACCGTATTTTTAACAACCAGTGTAGAATATTCCTACGTAAGTTCCAGTATCGTCAGGGAGGTTGCGTCATATGGAGGCGACATTTCCAGATTTGTACCGGAATGCATCGTAGATGAGATATACCAAAAAGCGGGGAGGAAAAAGAAATGAGTTCGAAAAAGATTGAGCAGCTGATCGACGATATCTATGAATATATTGAAGGATGTAAACCAAAAGGATTTTCCACGACACAGGTTATTGTAATGAAAGATGAGATCTATGATCTGTTGGATGAGATGCGTCTGAAGATCCCGGATGAGATCAAGCGTTGTGCCAAAGTAGTGGCAAACCGTGATCAGATCATTGCAAATGCAGAGGAACGTGCGGAAAAGATCATTGCAGATGCGAAGATCCAGGCAGAAGCGCTGGTACATGAAAGTGAGATCATGCGGCAGGCATATCTGCAGGCCAATGAAATGGTATCCCGTGCCACACAGCAGGCGGACAGCATCATGCAGGCAGTGAATTATGATGCAGAACAGATGAGGGCAGGAGCTCTTGCGTATACCAATGATATGCTGACGGAGATTGAAAGAGTGATCTCAATCACATACGAAGCCACCAGGGAAAAAACGCAGGCAATGTTAAATGCCATGGAACAAAATTTGGAGATTGTCCGTGAAAATCGAAGAGAATTGAATGAGGAGATTGTTCCGGAGCAGGAAATGAATCGGCAGTCGGAAGAGGGATTGGGAGAAAGTTATATTTCGGAAGAGGATTTTGGACCAGAGGAAGAAGAATATTAATTTGACATCAGGGGGAACGCGTATGAGAAGAAAACACCGGAAACATTGCCGTAGCTTTGTATTTTTATTCATGGTTTTGCTTCTGTTTTGTGCTGTTTCATGTAAAAAGTACAATGCTGAAATACCGGAAGAAGAGAAAAAAGATGTGGTAGATCCGAAAGGAGAATCTTCTTCTGATATAGGAAAAGCAGAGTCTGAAGAAAAAGAGGACGGAACCGGTTCCTCAGGTACGGAAATTGCAGATAACGAAGTGACGCCTGTTCCCCAAAAGGAAGAGAAATATTTTAATCTTTCATCGATGCTTCAGGCAAAACTGGCAGAAGAAGAGACTTTGCAGAGTGATCTGGTTGCCGGGATTGATTTTGCGAGTATTACAACGGCAGAGGATATCACTTATTTTAGTTCTGTGATGACAAACGGAGAAATTATCCGTTTTGAAGCAAAACATATTGACATCACGGAGAAAGGGATCGTCATTTATCCGGACACAGAGGTGGTTTCTCTTGATTCTGTAGGAAAGATTTACAGCTATTCAGCTTCTTTTGATTCGGAAAAGGAAGAGGAACTGTTTTTTTCTATCGGTTATGCTTATACGTTTACTGAGAAAAAGACCAGTGTGCAGTCAGGCACAGAAATACATAAATATGTTTGTATGGCAGCTTCTCTTGCACAGTTGAGGTATTCAGGACCGTTTAACATTGTGCACCTCCAGCCTAATTTTGTATATTTTACGGGAGACAATACGACGTCGGAAAGTTATCTGCTTACCAGCCTTACGATTGCATATAATCCTTATGAAAAGACAACGGAAATGAAATCGGCATACCTTAACACAGATTTTTATCAGTATCTTTCCGGTGAACAGTATGATCCGGAGAAGGCGCTTTCTGCGAACCTGACGGATTCGTTTGAGTTTTATCTGGAAGTCAAGCCAAAAACAGGATACGCAAAAGATGATTACGAAAGTTACATCCATTATGTTCCGGCAGAATTTTATACGGTTGGGGATCTCAAAAGTGCAGATGGCACAGTGCTTGATAAAGAGAAGGCATGCGTTTATGAAGGAACTACACTGGAAATTTTTCTGGGGGACAGCAAATTAGCAGTAGAGCTTCCACTGACGGAACAATTTACGGGAGCCTCTACTCTGCATGAACTTTCTCCGTTTTCTTATCCGGATGCGATCGGAGATAAAAATGTTCTGGTAATTCCGATGGTCTGGTCGGATCAGCTGTATATGGCAACCGAGGAGCAGATACAGCTTTTAAAAACGATATTGGGCAGAGTTGTGGATGCCGATGGAACTCTGACAGATTATTCCGGGGAAGAGGTTTCGGGATTTTCTTTAAGCAGTTATTTTGATACAGCGTCTTATGGGAAGATAAAGCTGCAGTCGTTTTTGACGGATTTTTATTACACGGATATGACATTTGAGGATGCGGAATATGCGACCCCGCAATTGTCTGATTTAAACAAGGCGATGGATTGGGTAAAAGAAACATATCCGGATATGGATTGGTCACAGTTTGATCTGGACGAAAACGGATATGTGGATTTTGTGATCCTGGTCAATCTTGGAGATGGAAATCCTTATTATTACGATAGAACCAGCTATGGGGCAGCAACATGCTGGAGTTTTGGCTACGGCGATGAATATGCCGGCACATCGGACAGCCCAAATCTGCAGACACTTGTGACAATGAATCTGCGGTTTATTGAAAATGGGGATGCCAACACTCTGATCCATGAGTTTTCGCACATTTTTGGATTGAAAGACTATTATGATGTGCGTTTCAGCGGAATAGATGCAGTGGGAAATTATGATATGCAGTCGGCAAGCAAAGGTGACTGGAACAGTTATTCAAAGCTTGCCGTCGGATGGATGAGTCCTACGGTAGTGACCAACCTGGAAAAGGGAGAATCCGTAGAGATTACGATTGGTTCTTCGGCATTGACGGATGATGTGATCCTTATCCCTGCAGCGGGGAAAGAATACGAAGGTCCGTTCAGCGAATATGTTATGATCGACCTGTTAAGCGATGACGGAGTCAATGCTTTTGATGCAGCTGAATACGGTCTTTCCGGTGTGACAGGTGTCCGTATCAGTCATGTAAATGCAGCCATGGAACTTAAAAAGGTAAAACTTAAAAATGCATCATCAAAAGAGGCAGTTTATCAGGATTACGGCGAGCAACATTTTTCCAATGTTTATAACAGGATGGGACAGTATTTTCTTGAAGTGATCCAGTCCGGAAAAGTAAATACGTTTACTGATCTTGACAATCTCAGGACAAATCTGACGGCAGAAGATTTATTTTATCCGGGAGATGTTTTTGAAGCAGAACTGTATGATGAATTTTTCCTGCATGGACTTATGGACAGTACGGATGAGTTTGGATATGTGATAGAAATCGTAAGTATTGATACAGAAGTGCCGACGGCAACAGTTCGGATTACAGCAAAATGATTTTGTAGGGAAAAAAGCAAAAGGGAAACAGATTGAGTGAGGTTTTGTGTCACAGGATCTGTTTCCTTTATTTTTATAAAAGTTCTATTTTTCTTTTGATATCCGGGACAAAGGCCGAATGAAATTTAGCAGAAGCTGTTTTTTGATAGAGATCAGCAGCAGTCGTATCCAGGGAGAACAAAGTCATGCTGTCGCTGTTCAGTACCTTTTTGGCATCTGCGGCTTTGGTGATCAGCGGGATCGATGTACTCTCTTTTATTTTTTTCATCATCGGCGATGCTTCGCGTCTCATGGCAAGCAGTCGGGCATAAGGTGCCTGAGAAAAGAGTGCATCTTCTTTTTTGATACCGAGCAGGATATGGAGCAGTGCGCGCAAGATGCGGGAATACGTATATTGTTTGTGCTTTAGATGATCTGCAAATTCAGAAAATGTCAGCCCTTCGTTTTTGTATTTTAGAATACGATCGGCAAGGTCATCTGATACATCAAGATAAGTGATGAGGGAACTCTTTGTTTCAAACGCAAGCCGATAGGAAAGCAGAAGAGAAAAGTCATCTAAAATCATCGGAGCCGTTACACTGTAGCTTTCAGCAAAAATCCGGTAGGCATCAGCAGGCATCAGTGGTGCGGCTTGCGAAATACTTCCGGTTGTTGTGGAAAGGAGCGTGCGAACGGCAGAAGCACTTGCAATAGTGCTTCCGGATTCCGGATGGTATTTGACATACGTATCATGGTATCCGGTACCGATCCGCTGTAGTGTGACCGGCAGGATCGGAGAAGACAGGCGTTTTATTGCTTTGACATATTCAAGACCGAGCAGATTGTTCGGTGAGGATAATAGCTCAAAAGCGACCGCGGCCCCGGGAACTTCTTCGCGAACAGCAAGAGAAAAAGCCTTAGGATAGGAGAAGCCGAGTTTTTGGAACTGCTGCAGCTTTTTTTGAAAGGGTTCCGGCTCATGGAGCAGAAAGTCAGAAACTTCAAGAAAAGGAGACAACTCTCCGCATTCGCTTCCGAAAACAAGAAAATCAACGCAGCTTAAGGCGTGTAAAAGGGAAACGGCACCGTAGGCAAAACCCTCCGCACTTGAAACGGAATATAAAAGGGGCAGTTCAAATACCGCATCTGCGCCGCATGAAACTGCTGCTTTTGCTCGGGTAAACTTGTCTGTGATCCCCGGAATGCCACGCTGGGTGAAATCACCGCTCATGACCACGAGGATATAATCGGCACCTGTTGTTTCACGGATCTTTTGGAACATATAGGCATGACCATTATGAAATGGATTGTATTCTGCAATCACAGCCGCAATTTTCATAGAGAGATTCCTTTCTTTTTCGATGGTTCTGTAGTAATCATTTGTAACCGGAAAAGATTTCATACCGGTTTATTAAAAAACAGTTTACCACAAACTGCCGATTCTGTAAAATTTTTAATTTTGGCTTGTATAAAGGGAAACTTTGGACTATAATTTATTTTAGATATGCCTGCGGAAACAGGCGCAGATGAAAGGAGAAAAATCATGGGTTTTATTGATGAAATCAAGGTAAGAGCCAGACAGAACATTAAGACGATCGTTCTGCCTGAAACAGAGGACAGAAGAGTTCTTGAAGCGGCAGCCATTACATTAAAAGAGGGAAATGCGAACATCATTTTAGTCGGTTCCGATGAAGAGATTGCAAAGAATGCTGACGGTCTTGACCTTTCCGGCGCAACCCGTATTAATCCGCATACAACAGAAAAGCTGCAGAGCTATATTGATAAGTTAGTGGAATTAAGACAGGCAAAGGGGATGACTCCGGAGAAAGCAAGAGAAGCTTTAACAACGGATTATACTACGTTTGCCGTTATGATGGTAAAGATGGGAGATGCGGACGGTGTTGTTTCCGGAGCATGCCATTCTACGGCAAATACATTACGGCCTTGTCTGCAGATTTTAAAGACGGCACCAAACACAAAGCTGGTTTCTGCTTTTTTCGTTATCGTTGTTCCAAACTGCGCATATGGAGAGAACGGTACTTTTATCTTTGGCGATTCCGGTCTTGTACAGAATCCGAATCCGGAAGAACTTGCGGCTATTGCAGAGAGTTCTGCAAAGAGCTTTGAATTGCTTGTTGGAAAAGAGGCAAAAGTTGCCATGCTTTCCCATTCCACTATGGGTAGTGCAAAGCATGCAGATGTAGATAAGGTAGTAGAAGCCACAAGAATTGCAAAAGAACTGTACCCGAATGTAAAAATTGACGGCGAACTTCAGTTGGATGCAGCCATTGTACCAAGTGTAGGTGCATCTAAGGCTCCGGGCAGTGAGATTGCAGGACAGGCAAATGTTCTTATTTTCCCTGACCTGGATGCAGGAAATATTGGCTACAAGCTGGCTCAGCGACTTGCAAAGGCAGAAGCCTACGGACCAATTACACAGGGTATTGCAGCTCCGGTCAATGACCTTTCCAGAGGATGCTCTGCAGAGGATATTGTTGGTGTAGTAGCAATTACGGCAGTTCAGGCAAATGCATAATGAAAGTATCTGCCGGGCGGCAGAACAGAATAAATAGAATGGAGAAATTGCAATGAAAGTTTTAGTAGTAAACTGCGGAAGCTCATCTTTAAAGTATCAGCTGATCGATTCTGAGTCTGAAAAGGCATTGGCGGTCGGACTTTGTGAGAGAATCGGCATTGACGGACGTTTGAATCATACCCCGGCAGGCGGCGAAAAAGTCGTGATCGAGGAACCTCTTCCAAATCATGAAGTAGCGATCCAGAGTGTACTGGCAGCTTTGACCAATGAAAATTATGGAGTGATTTCATCTTTGGATGAGATCAATGCGGTTGGTCACAGAGTGGTGCACGGAGGAGAAAAATTTGCAAGCTCTGTTGTGATCACGGAAGATGTCATCAAGGCGATCGAAGAGTGCAATGACCTTGCACCGCTTCATAATCCGGCAAATCTGATCGGGATCAATGCCTGCAAGGCAATTATGCCGGGAGTGCCGATGGTAGCAGTATTCGATACGGCATTCCATCAGACTATGCCAAAGGTTGCATATCTTTACGGTATTCCGTATGAATATTATGATAAATATAAGTTAAGAAGATATGGTTTTCACGGAACCAGTCACAGTTATGTGTCTAAGCGCACCATAGATATTGCAGGACTTGATCCGGACAATTCAAAGGTTATCGTATGTCACCTTGGAAACGGTGCCAGTGTTACTGCAGTAAAGAACGGAGAATCCGTTGATACTTCCATGGGTCTGACACCATTAGAGGGACTGATCATGGGAACCAGAAGCGGTGATCTTGACCCGGCAATTTTAGAGTTTATTGCTCATAAGGAAGGCAAGAATATCGATGAGATCATGACCATTTTAAATAAAAAGTCCGGTGTTTACGGTATGTCCGGTGTATCCAGCGATTTCAGAGACTTAGAGAAGGCCTCCAATGAAGGAAACGAAAAAGCCACAGACGCTTTTCAGGTATTCTGCTATCGTGTTGCAAAGTACATTGGTGCCTATGTGGCAGCCATGAATGGTGTAGATGCCATCGCGTTTACGGCTGGTCTTGGAGAAAATGACAAGAGGATGCGCCAGAACGTATGCGCTTATCTTGGATATCTCGGTATTGCCCTTGACGAAGAAAAGAATGCTGTGCGCGGAAAAGAGAGCATTGTTTCTACGGAAGATTCTAAAGTAAAGGTTCTTGTTGTTCCGACAAATGAAGAGCTGGCAATTGCCAGAGAGACGGTTGCTTTGATATAATGAGAAAATAAAAACGGTTTTGCAAAAATGATGCAAATTTAGTTTATTTTCTTGTTGACAAACACAACATATGCCGTTATAATAAGTAGGTGTGAATTTTTGATGTGTGTTTGCTGTGCAATGAAACACACGGAAAGGTGGAACATGCTGATATCTTTATCCGAAATTATGAACCTGCCTGTGGACGAAGAACAAAGGAAAACGGTATCTTATGATGCGGATTCTTTTGAACGATGTGGTGTCAGTTATCCTATTTTGGAAAAAGAGGATGTGCTGCTGCATATTACAAATATGGGCGGAAGAAAAGTTAAGATCGAGGTAGGGACAAAGGCTGTTCTTTCAGTACCGTGTGACCGTTGCCTTTCAGAACAGCGGGTAGAGATTCCGGTTTCTTCCGAGGTTGAGATAGACTTTAACGAAAGCAGTGAAGAACGCATCAATGATTTAAATGAAATTGGTTATATTGACGGATACGATTTAGACGTAGACCGCCTGGTTTACGAAGAAATCTTGCTTGGTTTCCCAATGAAGGTTCTGTGCAAGGAAGACTGCAAAGGAATCTGTAAAGTTTGTGGTGCAAACTTAAATCAGGGAGAGTGCGGATGCAACCGTACAGAGCCAGACCCAAGAATGTCTGTTATCCGAGATATTTTTAACAACGTTAAGGAGGTGTAATCATGGGAGCTATCTGTCCGAAGAATAAAACTTCCAAGGCTAGAAGAGACAGTCGTAGAGCTAACTGGAAAATGACTGCTCCAAACCTTGTAAAGTGCAGCAAGTGCGGCGAATTAATGATGCCACACAGAGTATGTAAGGCTTGCGGATCTTACAACAAGAAGGAAATCATCGCAGCTGAGTAATTTAAAAGAACTCATAAATCCAAGGATTAATTTATTAGTCCTTGGATTTTTTCATAAGGAGGAATCATGCTGCAGTTTGAATTTGCAGGAAGTGTTTTTTATGTATCGGATCTTTCTTTTGGTGAATACCGGATGGATATTATCGGGCACTCTCATTCCAAAGGTACGTATGAGCTGCATTTCGTTTCTTACGGAAAAGGGACTCTGCTAACTGAAAAAGAAGAGTACGCCCTACAGGAAAACACTTTTTATGTCACGGGACCGGGACAATATCACGGACAGGTTTATGATCGGAAACAGCCGATGTATGAATACAGCGTTTTGATCGAGCTGATACGCTATGAAAAAAATGAGCTTACAGATCTGTTCCTGCACCAGGATTTCTGGTTGGGAACGGGCAACGCGGATATGCGGCAGCTGTTTGAAAAGATCGCATCTGTGAGCCGCTCTCAGCACATCGGAAGTACGGTAGAGATGCAGGCGTTGTTTTCTTTGCTGCTTTGCGAATGCATCAAACTTTATCGCCCTAAGATGCAAAGACACAGGGGAGCAATAAATACCAGCAGGACGAAAGAACTGGAAGGGCAGTTTATTTATCACTGCGACAGTATTACGCTGGAGAGTCTTTCTAAAACATTAGGGCTGTGTGAACGGCAGACGGAACGGATGTTAAAAGAAAACTTTGGAAAAACATTTTCAAAAATGAAAAAGGAGTATCAGATTGAAAAGGCGATAGGATTGTTTGCTACAGATGCTTCTTTGTCGGAAATTGCATTGCAGTGCGGATTTTATGACAGTTCAGCTTTTTATAAAGCATTTAAACAGGTAAAGGGAGAAACACCGTCTGAATATAGGAAGAGAAAAAAGAAAGGGTTGTAAAATCCCGACTATCAGTATAAAAACTGGTCGTCGGGATAAATTTATTTTTTTTTCTTTGTTTGATATAATCAGGAAAAAGAATGAAACGTGCATGCGTAAAATTCTAAGAGAAAGAACGGAGGAGAAAATAATGAAGCATAAAATGCGGAAAAGTTACTTGTTGGCTCTTTTAACCTTTGGTATGCTGATTTTTGGGGTGGCTGCCTGCAGTAGTTCCGGACCGGAGCCGACAGAAACACCAATGCCGACACAGGGAGCAACGGAAACACCGACACCATCGACAGAACCGACAGAAGTACCGGTGATTACCGGTGAGCCGGAAAACCAGGGTGAAACACAAGGAGAGGAAATAATGAAGATTACACAGTTTATGGACTGCTTTCTGCCGATGCCGATCGTAGAAAAGTTATCGTCAGACTGCTGGGGAGCGGAAACCGTAGGTGCCCGCGATCAGGGAAACGGATTGGAAGACCGTACCATGGCACAGTACAGTTACTGGGACGGTACTATTTTAAAGGATGATGAAACCGGAAAATATTATATGTTTGCCAGCCGTTGGAATCAGGCCGGAGGACATTGGGGTGAAAATGGGATCTCCGGTTGGCAGGGGTCACAGGCGGTATATGCTGTCAGCGACAATTTATACGGGCCGTATACGGATATGGGTCCGATATGGCCGGACTGGTGCGAAGGAGCCGGACATAACGTGTTTGCATTTAAGTTAAGTGAATCAGATCCGCTGTATGGCACATACAAATATGCCATCGTGATCAGTGATACCGGTATGCACGGAGAAACGGCAAATGGCACGATCCATGTTTCCGCTTCCTTGGACGGACCATGGGAACTGTTAGGCAAGATGGAAGTCAGCGGCGGAAGCTTTTCTTTATCCAACATTTCCATTACGGTACGTGAAGACGGAACGTATGAAGCAATTGAAAGAAATGGTAATATTGCGACTGCGTCTTCCGTGGCAGGACCATGGACTCTTGTTCAGTCAAATCTGTGGACAAAGGTGGATGGAATGCCAAGTGAAAATGTAGAAGATCCGGTAATCTGGTATGCAGACGGCATGTATCATTGTATTGCAAATAAATGGGATGCAAGACGTGCTTATTATTTGACCAGTACAGACGGGATCAGTGACTGGGTGCTTCATTCCGGTACGGCATATACTCCGGATGCAGAGTTCTTATATTATGAAGACGGTACGGCAAATAATTGGACAAAGTTAGAACGTCCGGGAATTTATGTGGAGGACGGAAAAATCAAAGCAATGACTTTTGCCGTGATCGATGTACAAAAAGAAGAAGACTTCGGAAATGATCAGCACGGAAGTAAAGTTATTGTTGTACCATTTTCTTCCGAACGTCTTGCACGTATGGAAGAGCAGGAAAATCCTCTGAAACTCAGAGAAGGAATTGCTGCAGCAGAAGATACGAATATTCAGT
The DNA here is from genome assembly GCA_964632165.1 of uncultured Lachnospiraceae bacterium. Lineage (GTDB taxonomy): Bacteria > Bacillota > Clostridia > Lachnospirales > Lachnospiraceae > SIG299. The sequence goes on from CAZWCZ010000003.1 coordinate 77,377, forward strand.
CATGGGATTCGGAATATAGAAAAAATTATGGTGCGGTAGCTTATATGCAGGTACAAAGGGATACTAACTGGGAAACTCATGACATGGGCATCTTAGGAGAAGGGGAACGGCCGGATGAATGGTACGACAATAAGATCGCTTTTGTAAAATTTGACCTTTCTGATATTGATCTTACCGATGTGGAAAAAATTAAAAAAGCAACCTTATCCCTCGTTTATTTATATCAGGTATCCGGAGACGCAGAAGAAAACAGTCTGATTGTTGCCTTAACGGAATCTTCCTGGGAGGCAGGGACAGGAAAGGAAAGTGTGGTAAGAAATGGTATCACATGGAAGAAGCATCCAATCGTATATCAGGAGAATACGGCAGTTTCCGAGATGTTTTCTACAAAAGAAGGAGAGCAGGAAATTCAGATCGATGTAACGGAACTGGTAAAGGTATTTGCAAAGAGCGGTTCGGAAGATATGATGATTTCATTTGCATTCAATGAAACACTTACGGGAAACCGACTGCGTTTTGGCTCTTCGGAAGCAGGAACTGCATATGTACCAAAATTAAATATTGAGTTTGAATAAAAATGATCCCCGGAAGAGGTATCTTTATGGATACCATTCCGGGGAATTTTTCAAGGTTGAGGTAACAAAAACTCAAAAAAACATTCTGCTATCATTGATCTGTCACAGACAAAGGAATCTTTGTACTCTGTGTAAGCCGGAAGAGACCGCAGATTTGTATAAAAAAGAGGTTCGGCGGACAGGATCTTTTTTTGCTCCGGTTTTTTAAACGGCAGTGCAAGAAAAAGAGAAGTTTTTTTCTGATAAGCCGTATCAGGACGGCATTTTTCTTTTGCTTCTTTCTCCACCCATTCTGCAATGCTGTTGTGTACGGCAGTGTCTTCGTACTTTAAGTAAGAGTAGTTTTTATAGTCTTTAAAAAAGTATTTCAATTCACCTTGATAAAACGGTAAAAATAAATCAGTTTCGTTTTCCGTTATCGTAAGCGTACATTGATTTTGCGTCAACGAAAGTGGAAAAGGAAGAAGAGGAAAATCGAAAGTAAATACAATTCCATCCGGCTGTTTTATGACGGCGGGCTGCAGATGACCTGCATACAGGTCCAAAAGCCGTGTCCTGCGGTATAGGGAAAGGAGCCCAAGCAGGTCGTCATGATTGTGAAGCAGAAGAACCCGGCAAAGAGCATCGGCTTCTTTAAAATCTCCGGTCAGAGAGGCTAAACGTGATTTTCCTGTATATGCAGCATAAACTTCGATCAGATCGCCGCCGGAAAAAGAATCCGTCCGCTTGAAACCGGAGGCAGCTTCTAAGGTTTTTTGCTTGAAATCAGGAAATGAGGTATATTTTCTGAATGGGAGGAGGAGTTTGTAAACGTCTGTGGTTTTAAGATCGTCTGAAAGCCCCTGCAGATGATGTCTCCTGCACTTTTTTGCAAGGTAAGGAAGATCAAAGCCGCTGCCGTTAAAATGCACAAGTTCTTTTTTGTCTTTCATAAAAGAAAGAAAAGAAGAAAGTAGTTCTTTTTCTTCGGAAAAATCTTCGCAAAACCACTGGGAAAGGACAAGGGCCCCGTGAGAAAGATAAACGGCACCGATCAGATAGAGATAGCTGGTATCTGCAGAAAGACCGGTTGTTTCAATGTCAAACAGGACGGTTCCGGCGGATAGAAGGGAAGCAGGATATTCCGGTTGTGGAAGTGTTTTATGCAGAAGTTTCATTGTATAGGTTCCTTTGTTGTTCATTCTTAAAATTGTATTGTTATTTTAGCATAATCCGCACCGTTCCTCAAGAAAAAGTACTTTCCATTTTCCGTTTCGTTTGGTAGAATATATGTATCAGGTAACGGATCTGCAAAAAGCAGAAAAAAAGGTAACAGGAGTCAGAAATGATAGCATTTATAGAGGGAACCATTGTAAAAAAAGGGCTTCAGACGGTGATCATCGGAACAGCATCCGGATTGGGCTATGAAGTCTACGTGCCGGTAACGGATCTGGCGGTTCTTCCAGGAGCCGGGAAGATGGTGCGGCTGCATACGTATCTCCAGATAAAAGAGGAGGGTGTTGCATTATTTGGCTTTTTGACGGAAGAAGCATTGCAGGTATTTAAACTGCTGATCACCGTCAGCGGGATCGGACCCAAGGGGGCACTCGGAATCTTATCGGGAATTTCTCTGGCTGATTTAAGATTTGCCGTATTGGCAGAAGACGTAAAGACAATATCCAAAATACCGGGCATCGGAGCAAAGACAGCAGGAAAGCTGATCCTGGAGCTCAAAGATAAATTTAGAACAGAGGATTTCATGGCAGCAAAACAGATCCCTGTGGAGGAAACACAGGAGGGAGCACCAAAAAACATGGCGGCGATGCTAAGGGAAGAAGCGGCACAGGCACTGACTACGCTCGGTATCAGCATGACCGATGCCATGAAGGCTTTAAAAAATATAGAGATCACAGAGACGACAACAGTAGAAGATTTATTGAAACAAGGATTAAAGAAATTATAGAACAAGGATAAAAGGTGGATAGAAGGTCATGCCGAAGCGATTGATCACTACAGAATTGATAGAGGAAGACAAGAAAATGGAAGGCTCGCTGCGGCCGCAGATGTTAAAGGACTATATTGGGCAGGAAAAAGCAAAGAGCAATCTGAAAGTCTATATAGAAGCAGCAAAGGAACGCAAGGAGTCTTTAGACCATGTTTTGTTTTTTGGACCTCCGGGATTGGGAAAAACAACACTTGCCGGAATCATTGCCAACGAAATGGGAGTAAATTTAAAGATCACGGCAGGACCTGCCATTGAAAAACCGGGAGATATGGCAGCAATCCTGAACAATCTGCAGGAAGGAGATGTTCTTTTTATTGATGAGATCCATCGGCTGAACCGTCAGGTAGAAGAATTGCTGTACCCGGCAATGGAGGATTTTGCAATTGATATCGTGATAGGAAAAGGAGCAACGGCAAAGTCTATCCGTTTGGAATTGCCGAAGTTTACACTGGTTGGTGCTACAACCAGGGCGGGGATGCTGACGGCACCGCTTAGAGACAGGTTCGGAGTGGTAAATCGACTGGAATTTTACACCGTAGAGGAACTGACAGAGATTATTTTACGGTCTGCCAAGGTGCTGCAGGTAGAAATCGAAGAAGGTGGGGCAAAAGAACTTGCCAAGCGTTCCAGAGGAACACCGCGTCTTGCAAACCGTTTGTTAAAAAGAGTGCGCGATTTTGCACAGATACAGTATGACAACCGGATCACAAAAGAAGTTGCAGATATTGCACTGAATTATATGGAAGTAGATAAACTCGGACTGGATCAGAGTGACCGCGATATTCTGAAAGTTATGATAGAGCGTTTCCATGGTGGACCGGTTGGGATTGAAGCAGTAGCAACAACATTGGGCGAAGATCCGGGGACGGTAGAAGAAGTAAACGAACCATTTCTGGTGCAAAACGGACTGATTGTACGTACACCAAGAGGAAGAGTGGTCTCTGAACTGGCATATCGGCACTTTGGACTTTCGATGCCGAAGAAAGAAGAATGAAATTACAAATAGCAAAAGAAACTTGATCATAAAACAAAGGACAGGGGCTTTTCCTGTGGGAAGAAGGAAATGATATGAATCAGCGAAACGATGTTGCAGTGATGATCAACGGAAAAATGTATCATCTGGGCGGATATGAGAGCCGGGAATATATGCAGAAACTGGCGGCATATATCAATGAAAAAAATGAAGAATTAAAGCAGCAGAACGGGTATCTCCGTCTGGAATCGGAAATGAAAGGGATACTGACCCAGATCAATATTGCAGATGATTATTTCAAGGCAAAAAAAGATCAGGAAGCATCGGCACAGGAAGCAGAAGATATGCACCGGGAAAACGCAGAGCTGCGCAGAGAGAGAATCGGTTTTCAGGCAAAACAGGAATCGCTGGAACGGGAAAATCAGATATTGCGTGATGAAAATTTGGAATTGCAGAAAAAGATGATCCGTTTAGAGACAGAACTTGAAGAGATTAAGAAGCATCAATAATGGAGAATAAAGTGGATAGTATCAGAAAAAGACCGGAGATTTTGGCTCCGGCGGGCTCAATTGAAAGTTTAAAAGGCGCTGTTGCGGCCGGAGCAGATGCCATATACATCGGGGGAAGTAAATTTGGGGCAAGGGCATATGCAGAAAATCCGGAACAGGACAGTTTACTTTCTGCCATTGATTATGTGCATGAAAAAGATCGGAGGATCTATCTGACGGTAAATACTTTAGTGAAAGAGAAGGAATTGGCCGGAGAACTTTATTCCTTTATCGAAAACTATTACAAAGCAGGGATTGATGCGGTAATCGTGCAGGATGTAGGAGTCCTGCATTTTCTCGCAGAACATTTCCCTGAACTTCCGGTACATGCCAGTACTCAGATGACACTTGTCTCGGCAGAAGGAACTGTATGGTTTGAAAATTATCCGGTAACGCGTCTTGTGCCGGCAAGAGAACTTTCCCTGCAGGAAATAAAAACGATACGGAGTAAAACGGATCTGGAGATCGAATGTTTTGTACATGGGGCGCTTTGCTACTGTTATTCCGGACAATGTCTGTTCAGCAGCATGATCGGCGGAAGAAGCGGAAACCGTGGACGTTGTGCGCAGCCTTGCCGTATGCCGTATACTGTGTCAGAAGACGGGAAAAAGGTGAAAGAAGGCTGCCATATTCTGAGTCCGAAAGATATATGTACATTAGACATGATACCGGAACTTGTGGATGCCGGAATAGATTCTTATAAGATAGAAGGAAGAATGAAGCGACCGGAATATACGGCAGGGGTTGCTGCCGCTTATCGCCGTATGACCGATCTTTATTTTTCTTATGGAGAAAAAGAGTTTTATCATTATCTGGAAAAACATCCGGATATTTTAAAGGAAGAGATGATCCGCACAGCAGATCTTTATAACCGAGGAGGATTTACAAAAGGTTACTATGTGCAGTATCACGGAGCATCCATGATGACTATGGATCGGCCGAATCACTCCGGGGTCAAAGTCGGAGAAGTAGATAAGATACAGGGAATCCGTGCGAGGATACGTCTGACGCAGACTCTGCATCCGCAGGATGTAGCAGAGATCCGGAGCAAATCCGGAGAAACGTATGAGTTTACGATAGGAAAGGCAGGACTGGAAGCAGGAAACGGATGCTATGAAACAAACGTCAAGAAAGGGTTTCGACTGGAAAAAGGACAGGAAGTATACCGCACAAAGAATGAGAGCCTGCTTATGGAACTGGCAGAGCGTTATGTAAATGCAAAGGTGCAGATGCCGGTACGTGCACAGGTGTCCTTTAAAGAAGGAGAGCCGGTCACAATGAAAGTCTCTCTTGTGGCACATCAAAAAAGCAGCCTGCATCCGGGAAAGGACAGGGAAAATGTCCGGTTGGCTGAAGTTACAGTGACCGGGGATAAAGTCCAGACGGCGAAAAACCAGCCGATCGCAGAAGAAAAGATACGGGAACAGCTGCAAAAGACCGGAGAAAGTGAATTTTTCTTTGAAAAATTAGACATAATCCAAAACGGAGCCGGATTTTTGCCGATGGGGAAGTTGAAGGAACTTCGAAGAACGGCATTTGAACAGTTAAGAGAAGAAATCCTTTCCGGATATCGCCGGGGAGGAAAAGAAAACCTGAAAGATCTGACCGAGAAAAAAAACGATACGGATATCTGTCGGAAGTCTGATGAGATGAAAGTACCGGAAGTTATTGCACTTGTTTCTTCCAAAGAACAGTGGGAGGCAGTTTTATCTGAAAAAAATGTTACTACGGTTTATGTCGATCTGCAAAATTCGGATATTGAAGAACAGGTAACAAAGGCAGAAGAGGCAAAGAAGATTGGAAAACGGGCATTTCTTGTGCTTCCGCATATTTTCAGGGAAAAGGAAAGGATTCGCTACAAAAAAGAAGTGAAATTGTTGCAGACCGGAAATTTTGACGGTTTTTTGGCAAAGTCTTTGGAAGAACTGACATTTCTTAAAGAAAATATTTCGGATAAAAAATATGAAGTGAGGTTGAATTATAATCTGTATGCATTTCAGTCGGAAGCAAAAAAATTTTTCCGGGATGCGGGAATTTGGAGATTTACGGCACCGGTAGAGTTAAATGAGGAAGAATGGAAGGAATACGATGTATCGGGATGCGATCTGCTGGTGTACGGAAGAATCCCTCTGATGGTTTCTGCACAGTGTGTAAGGGATAACATTCTGAAATGCAGCAAGGGAGAAAAGACGGAGGGACTTACACTGTCTGATCGTACGGGTGCGGCATTTCCGGTACGTCAGATCTGCACATCCTGCTATAATGTTATTTATAACAGTGCCTGCTTCTCTTTGCTCGGAACCGGGGCTTTGGAACGTTTTCAGCCTGCAGGGTACCGTATGGATTTTACTCTGGAGAGCAGAGAAGAGACAGAAAAAGTGCTAAAGGCATTTACAGAAGGAAAAGCCATAGAAGGAGTAAGCGGACCGTTTACGAAAGGACATTTCAGAAGAGGGGTTGAGTGATATGACAGCCTGGATGACAGAACTCTCAAATTATATTTTATTGTTTTTGCTGCTCCTTTATGTGATAGCAGCTTACGGTATGATAGGGACCCGCCGCATGGAGGCGGGTCTTAATTCTATGATGTCCGTCTGCAGATATCTGCTGCATGGGTATGGATTTCTGACATTGTTTTTAAAGACGGAAGAGTATCATCTGATATTGTTTTATCTGCTCCAACTTGTTTTCTTTTTGACGGCAGATCGGTTGGAAAAGAGATTTTTTCCGGAGAAGATCCATGCATTGTATCAGAACATGATGATACTTCTTAGTATAGGTTTTATAATGCTGACCCGGCTTTCGCAAGAGCACGCGGCAAGGCAGTTTGTTTTTGCCGTTCTTGCGTTTTCCGTCAGTCTTTTGATTCCGTTTCTCCTTCGCTGGATCCGCAGCCTACAGGCGTTCGGCTGGCTGTATGCGGGCTGCGGAATTGCTCTTTTGTTTCTTGTATTATGGAATGGGAGCAGTATTTTTGGAGCCAAAAACTGGCTGACTGTAAAAAATATTACATTTCAGCCATCGGAATTTGTAAAATTGTTGTTCCTTCTTTCTTTGTCGGCACTTTTGACAAGAAAAACAGAGAAAAAGTATGAAAATCTGCTATTGGTCAGCGTCGTTGCAGCTCTCCATGTGGGAATACTGGCATTATCGAATGATTTCGGAGGTGCACTGATATTTTTTTCTGTTTATCTGATGGTCATGATTGTTGTCGGAAAAGATGTTCTGTTCCCGATTGCTGCGGGGCTTGCCGGTACAGCAGCGGCAATGTTGTCTTATCGTTATTCTTATCACATTCAAGAGCGTGTTATGGCATGGAAAGATCCGTTTTCTCATATTGAGGATGAAGGATATCAGGCAGCACAGGCATTGTTTGCGATAGGAAACGGAGACTGGTTTGGAACAGGCCTTTATAACGGAATGCCAAAGACCATACCGGTTGTGAAAAGTGATTTCATTTTTGCGGCACTTTCAGAAGAATTGGGCGTTCTATTTTCGGCACTTCTTATCCTGCTGTTCGTCAACAGCATTTTGTGGATGCTGCTTCTTGCCTTAAATAAGAAGGAACCGTTCTATTTTGCGTTTTCTACCGGAGCAGCGGCTTTATTTGCCGTTCAGCTCTTTTTGAATGTTGGCGGAGTGATCAAGATGATTCCGTCTACCGGTGTTACCTTGCCATTGATCAGCTATGGAGGAAGTTCTCTGATCAGCACGGTCCTTTTGCTTCAGGGGATTCAGGGAATGTACGGGATGAAGCGGAAAAAAGGAGCGACAACGAAAGAAAAAGGTGAGAAAGAGAAGATAAGGCAGAAACACCGGATGATCGTTGTCTGTTCCGTTTTTCTTCTTCTCCTTTGTGTGATGACAGCATATTTTGTGACAGTGACAAGAACAGAAGCTAAAGCTTCGCTTGCGAATGAATACAATCAAAGAAATCGGAACAAAGAAGAAAACAGCCTGAAAGGAGCCATAATTTCGGCAGACGGGAAAATCCTGGCACAAAGTGTTCTTGGAGAGAACGGAGAAATATTCCGTGTATATCCGTATGGTCCGGCAACGGTATCTGTGACAGGAAGAAACGATATGGGAAAAACAGGATTGGAGAAAGAACAGAATTCGGTATTGTATCAGTCAGAGGAATCATTTTCTGAGAGAGTACAAAGAATTAGCAACAGACAATATGCGGTTGGAAACAGCATTGTGACTACGGTAGACATGGAATTGCAGAAGCTGGCATATGAAGTGTTGGACGGATATTCCGGAGCAGTTGCAGCAGTAGAGGTAAAAACAGGAAGGATACTAGCACTTGCTTCCACACCGTCTTATGATCCCAATACGGTTGCAGCCGAATGGGAAGAGCTGACGGAACGGGAAGATGCACCGCTGTTTCAACGTGTTTTAAATGGACAATATCCGCCGGGATCCATTTTTAAAATCGTGACCGTGCTTGCTTATTTGGAAGAACATTCTGCAGAAGAATTTTCCTGTGTCTGCAGCGGCAGCTGCCGAATCAGGAATACTACGGTAAATTGCTATCATCAGACGGCACATGGAGAACAGACGTTAAAGGAAGCATTTGCAAATTCCTGCAATGTTGCATTTGCCATAATGGGAAATGAGATCAGTGATGAAGTATATCAGCGTACGGCAGAACAACTTGGCTTTGGAACGGTTTGGAAACAGGAACTCAGTTATGTCAATGGAAAATTTGCGCTTACAGAAGAAACCTCAGATGCAGTTCGGGTACAAACGGCATTTGGACAGGGAGAAACGTTGATGACACCGTACCAGGCATTGATGATAACTGCATCCATTGCAAACGGAGGCATCTTGAAACTTCCGTATCTTACCGAACAGGTTATTTCTGCCAAAGGAGATTTGAAAGAGGTGTTTTCTTCTCCGGATGAGAAGATACTGATGAGCCGTGAAGCGGCAGAACTTTTGACGGAATATATGGTAGCGGCATCAGAAAAAAAGATGACGGAATTGTACGAAGCAGGGATCGTTGTTGCAGGAAAAACCGGGTCGGCAGAATATCAGAAAGATATGCCGGCACATTCCTGGTATGTCTGCTTTGCACCTGCAGAGGATCCGGAAATTGCGATTTGCGTGCTGATGGAGAGTTGCGGTACCGGAAGTACACATGCGCTGCCGGCAGCAAAAAAGCTGCTGAAACAATATTTTGGAATAGATGC
>CAZWCZ010000004.1:0-29961 GCA_964632165.1 uncultured Lachnospiraceae bacterium
GTCTTCAGTATGGAATTTAATTTTACAAGTGGAATTTACCTTTTCATTCAAGCCTTGACAGTAACTTGTTTTGTCATTCTTGTCATTGTTGTTGTTTTGTCATTCTTGTCATTGTTTACTTGACAGCACCTGTTTTGGCGGTGTATACTGAAACAAATGCGAAACCATTGCGTGAGAAGAGTACTCTTATTCATAATTTTCAGAGAGCTGTCGGACGGTGCAAGACAGTAAGGAGGATAAGACGAATGGACTTACAAGGGCCGGAGGAAAGCGTTTGCAAGTAATGCCGGACGGAAGCCTGACCGTTATACAGGAATCATCTGATAGGATGAGATAAGGTGGATATGTACAGATATCAAGCAGGGTGGTACCGCAGAAGTTATGAGCTTTTGTCCCAGGAGTGGGACGAAGGCTCTTTTTTTTCGGGGAAAATATTTCCGGAGAAAATAAGGATATGAAGGAGGAAAAAAGAATGGAAGACAACAAAAAAGTATTATTCAGCGGAATGCAGTCAACAGGAAATCTGACACTTGGAAATTATCTTGGGGCACTAAAAAACTGGGTCACATTAAGCGATGATTACAATTGTTTTTTCTGTGTGGTAGATGAGCATTCCATTACGGTAAGACAGGATCCGGCAGAACTTCGCAGCCGTGCAAGAAAACTCTTAACCTTATATCTTGCTGCCGGCCTTGACCCGGAAAAGAACTGTATTTATTATCAGTCGCATGTTTCTGCACATGCAGAACTTGCATGGATATTAAATTGCTTTACCTATATGGGAGAACTGCAGAGAATGACGCAGTTTAAGGATAAATCTGCAAAGCATGCAGACAATATCAATGCCGGTCTGTTTACGTATCCGGTACTGATGGCAGCAGATATTCTCCTGTTCCAGACGGATGTGGTGCCGGTTGGTATTGACCAGATGCAGCATCTGGAACTGACAAGGGATATTGCTCAGAGATTCAACAGCATTTATGGTGATGTTTTCCGCATTCCGGAAGCATATATCGGAAAAACGGGGGCAAAGATCATGAGCCTGCAGGAACCGTCAAAGAAAATGTCCAAATCAGATGAGAATCCGAATGCCAGCATTTATCTTTTAGACGACCCGGATACGATCATGAGAAAGTTTAAGCGTGCGGTCACGGATTCGGAAGGAATGGTACGGTACCGTGAGGAACAGCCGGGAATCCGGAACCTGATCGATATTTATGGAGCCTGTACCGGAAAGACACCGTCTGAGATAGAAAAAGAGTTTGACGGCAAAGGATATGGCGACTTTAAGACGGCAGTCGGCGAAACGGTTGTTTCTGTATTAAAACCGCTGCAGGACAGAATGGCAGACATTGCGAAAGATAAGGCATATGTGGACGGTGTGATCAAGAATAATGCGGAAAAGGCAAATTATTTTGCGTCAAAAACACTGCGCAAGGTACAAAAGAAAGTAGGTTTCCCGGAAAGGATCAGATAGTGAGGAGATCACGTCGGAATAAGGAGTTGTATGAAATATAAACTTTTGGTTCTGGATATTGACGGAACGGTGACAAATTCAAAAAAAGAAGTAACGCAGGCAACAAAAGATGCCGTGATACGTATCCAGAAGGAGGGAGTACGTGTTGCCATAGCGTCTGGAAGACCGACACCGGGAACAAAGCAGGTAGCGGAAGTGTTGGAGCTGAAAAGATTTGGAAATTACGTGCTTTCTTTTAATGGGGGAAAAGTAACGGATTGTGGGACGGAAGAAGTGATACTGGATAAGACGATCCCACCGGAAATGGCAGCAGTATTACAGGAAGAGGCAAAACAGTACGGAGTTGGCATACTGACGTATGATACGCAGGGAGCTTTAGCAGGTACGGAAGTGGATGAATATATGGAATTGGAAGCCCGCATCAATCATATCGACATAAAGAAAGTCGGAGCGTTTGCGGAAGCAGTTACATTTCCGGTAAATAAATGCCTGATGACAGGAGAACCGGAACATCTTGCCGTTGTGGAAAAAGAGCTGAAAGCGAAGTATGCCGGAAGCCTGAATATATTCCGATCGGAACCGTTTTTTCTGGAGCTTATGCCAAAGGGCATCGATAAAGCGGCTGTGCTGAAGCGTTTCATTTCTTTCCTTGGGATCGATCAAAAGGAGGTGGTCTGCTGCGGTGACGGCTATAATGACATAAGCATGATAGAATTTGCGGGGCTTGGAGTTGCAATGGCAAATGCGAGGCAGGAAGTCCTGGATGCGGCGGATCATATCACCGGATCGAATGATGAGGATGGTATTGTACAGGTAATTGAAAAATTCTTTTAGATTCTGAGGGAGAATGTATATGAAAGAGGATTATACAGAAATTATTCCGTATCTGCTGCATTGGTATGACAGGAATGCAAGAATCCTGCCATGGAGAGAAGATCCAAAACCATATTATGTCTGGGTATCGGAGATCATGCTCCAACAGACGAGGGTTGAGGCGGTCAAAGGTTACTTTGACCGTTTTCTGTCCGCACTGCCGGAACTTTCCGACCTTGCCGGAGCACAGGAAGAAGTACTTTTGAAATTATGGGAAGGATTAGGATATTATAATCGTGTCCGTAATATGCAGAAAGCGGCACAGGTGGTAATGGAACGGTATGAAGGGAGCCTTCCGGCAGATTATGAGGCACTAAAACAGCTTCCGGGGATCGGAACGTATACCGCAGGGGCAATCGCTTCCATCGCGTATGGGATTCCGGAACCGGCGGTAGACGGAAATGTACTGCGCGTTTTAAAACGGATATCGGCAAGTTATGATGACATTACAAAGGAAAAAGTAAAAAAAGAGCTGGAGGATGATCTGCGGAGGATCATGCCGAAAGACCGCCCGGGGGATTTTAATCAGTCGTTAATGGAGCTGGGAGCCACCGTTTGTCTTCCAAATGGGAAACCACTCTGCGAACAGTGTCCGGTAATGCATTTGTGTAAAGCGTTCCATGCAGGATGTGAATTGGAACTTCCGGTAAAGTCAAAGAAAAAAGAGCGCAGAGTAGAAGAACACACGGTATTTGTAATAAAAACAGGAACAGGAAATGCATATGAGATCGTTCTTCATAAACGGGCCGGAAAAGGTTTGCTGTCAGGTCTTTGGGAACTTCCGAATGTGGAAGGACATTGGGGTGAAGAAAAGGTAAGAGAAAGCTTTCCGGAAGCAAAAGTAGAGCGGCTGCCGGACGGGAAACATATTTTTTCACATGTGGAGTGGAGGCTTTGGTGCTATGAGATACGGATCAATGACTTTGCTCTGCATCAGGAAAAAGATACGCAACTGTTTTCTTTGCAGGAGATTAAAGAAAAAATATCGATTCCGTCCGCATTTGACTGCTGCAAAAAATACTTATAGCGGGATGAATGCGGATAAAGATAATAATTATTTTATAAATGCTTTCTTTTTTTTTGCGGTATTTTGTGGTACACTGTTCGTACAAAAAAGAAATATGGAGTACAGTATGGATGTAGAACATAAAAAAACAGTGCTGGATGACGGGGCGGCATTATATCATCACGATGAGAATGTGAGCGAAAAAGAAAAATGGAGCCGTATGTCAGGGAAAAAAAGATGGGAGTATTTTAAATCCTATTATCTGATGAAGTGCATCGCAATCTTAGCGTCAGCCGCGGTTGTAGTATCCATTTTTTATGCTATGTTTTCGCCTAAACCGGAAACCGTTCTGAATGTTGCCATTGTAAATCAGGCACTCGTACAGCCACAGTATCTTAAATTGCAGGAGGCATTTGAGACCTGGATCGAATTGGATCCGGAAATACAGGAAACGGTGTTTGACGGGGGGTACGATTTTGAACTGGATCAGTATAATGCAATGCAGAAATTTGCTATTTATAATGCGGCGGGCGAACTGGATGTTACCATCCTTCCGCTGTCTGAGTTTGAAAAATATGCTCCGGTCGGCTATTTTTCCCAGGTTTCCAATCATATTTCCACAGGCCTGTATCTGAAACTTTCAGATTATTTCGTGGAGAGCAGCAGGCAAAATGAAAACGGCGAAATAGAAGAAGACTCAAAAGCGGTTTATGGGATAAGGATAGATTCCACGCGGATATTTGATGGATATGAGGCGGACGGGCCAATTGTTCTTGCGATCAATCATTCCACCGGAAACGAAGAAATGATTGAGAAATTTTTGACGTATCTGTTCTTTGGGGAATAGGCGATTAGAATTGCAAAGTAGTACATTTTATATTATAATAGATATGTCTTTAGACATATCTATTTTTGTTAGGAGAAGAAAAAATGGCAAACAGAAAAACAACAGGTGCAAAAGGAAATAGAAAGAAAAACAGAAAGAAAAATTCATCAGATGATACATTAAAATTTTTACTTGTGCTCGTTATCGTCGGGCTTATTGTGGCAATCATTCTGTTGATGCGGGAAACAGGAACGGAACCACGGGGGGATGCGACACCGACACCAACGTCTGCAGCGGAACCGTCGGATACATCAAAACCGACCGATGCTCCGGATCAGAGCCCGACACCGAAGCCGACCGGGGAGGCGGCTCCTACGGATACACCGGATCCGACGTCAGTTCCGGATCAGAGCCCGACTCCGGAGCTGACGAAACAGCCGGAGACAACTCCGGGAGCGGTCATGAACTATAGTGCATCGGACGCTGAAAAGTTGGTCAGACAGACGATTCCGGGAGAGTATACCGTGCAGCTGCTGAATGAGAACCTTTTGATCGGAAATTGGGAATATTATCAGTTTTGTGCTTTGAATGCAAAAAAAGAAATACTGTATCCGTTTTTGGTAGTAAATAAGCAGGACGGCATACTGTATTGTTACGATTCTGCAGAAGAAGTAGTCTTTGATTTTACAGAGTTTCCTCTGAAGGATAACGCAGAACCGACCCCAGAGCCGACGCCGGAACTTCGCAGGGAGCTGACGGCAGAAGAAGCATATCAGATATTATGCGGATATTCCAAAGAAAGTTTGAACATCGCAAAAGAAGTTATGGAATACCAGGCAGAATACGATAGTGAGCTGACATTCATCAATGGGGTCAACTGTTATCGGTTTAATCTTTCTGAGGTAACAAGTGACGGAAAAGTAAGAAACAGGGGAGAATTTTACATTTCTACAGACGGAACGGAATGTTATTATATCGATAGTGAAACAAATGAGTTTGTACTTGCGGTAAATAGGTAACATAGGAGAATAAGGGGTCTTCAGAGTGAAGGAAAAGATTGAGCGATTTGCCAAGGGAATATTTGAATATGAGATACCGGAACTGATCGTTTCCGAAAAACGGCTTCGGCTGTCGGCAGAAGCAGGAAAAAAGCGGTATGGTTCCATCTGCATAAAGAATAGAGAAGGAAAGCGTATGAAAGGTGTTTTATACGTGACCGGAAAGGTACTTTCCCTGCAGGAAGCGGAGTTTGTCGGTGCGGAATGCGAGATTGGATATGAGGTAAATGCAGAATTTTTGCAGGCAGGAGAGATCTGTACCGGCAGCATCAGTGTTGTCAGCGATTGTGGCGAAATGCAGATCCCGTTTGCCGTAACAGTTAAGGAACCTGTGGTACTTCCGGTAAAGAAACAGCCGAAAGACAGAACGGTTCCGAAACAGAACGTCATTTTAAAAGAAGACACTGAAATACAAAAAAGAGGAGTTGCGGCGCGGGAATTTCCGTGGAGAAACATCCACCGCATGGAATATAAGTTGACAGAGCAGTATCTTTTACTGCGGAACAATGCAACGACGCGCGGAGCGTATCTGGCAGAATCGGAGCGCATCTTAGAATCCCTTCTTGTACTGTTGGATCGAAGTTGTGCTGACTGTGAGGAAGAGAAAAAAAAGGAAGGATTTCAGAAAAAAAAGCAGGAGTATGAGCTGTATCGGATCTATCTTGCGGTCGTGGATGAGAAGAATCGGGACAGAGAAATGCTTTATGATATGGCACTCAGAAAACGCTCTCAGTTTGAACGTACCGGGCAGATGCTGCCGTACTGTATGACGCTTTATCTGGAAGCAATGATGTCAAGAAGTGCTGTCCTTACGGAAGAGTATGCAGAAAAAATACGGACGCTATATGAGCAGAATCCAAAAGAGACAATGCTTCTCTGGTTTTTGCTGTATATGGATAAGAAACTAAAGAATAATCGGCAGCTGTGCTATGAGAAGATCAAAGAGCACTGTAGCGGCGGGAAATACAGTCCGGTTCTTTTGTACGAGGCCGGCACCATATGGAATGAGAATCCTTTGATGATCCGTTATCTGACCCCGTTTGAATGCCACGTGGTACAGTATCTGATCAAGAGCAGAACAATAACCAGGGAGCTGGCGCTTCAGTTTGCATATCTGTCGGATAAAAATACAGAGCAGGAGCAGCTTCAGCTGCAGATATTACGCCGTTTGTATGAAATCTTTCAGCATAAGGACATTTTGTATGCTGTCTGCAGAAAGATCATTGCACGGAATGCCAGAGGAAAAAACATGCATCCGTATCTGCAGCAGGGAATCCGGGAACAGCTGCGGATGGACCGCCTGTATGAATTTTATCTGTATACGATGGATCGTTCGGCAAAGCAGAAGATAGATCAGTCCGTTCTGTCGTACTTCAGCTTCAGTAATTCTCTGCCTGAAGAGGATATGGAATATCTGTACGCGTATGTTGTGCGGAACAAAACAGAAAATCCGGCGATCTATCGGGCTTACTTAAAAAAGATAGAACAGTTTGCAGTCAACCGGATGAAGGCGGGAGCCGTCAATGATTTTCTTGCCGTTTTATATTCAGATGTGCTGAGAGCATCCCTTATTGATCGGGAATTGGCACAGAGCCTGCCGGATATTATTTTTACTTACCGTCTGGAATGCAGAAATCCTGCAATGGAAAGTGTTCTGATACAGCATAAAGAAGAAAAAACGGCAATTCAGGTTCCACTTTGTCAGGAGGCGGATAAAAGGGTTGCATTCATTCCGATATATACGGAAAATGCAGAGATCATGATGGTAGATCAGGATCAAGATCAGCATCCTCTTACAGAATCCGAAAAGGTATACCGCCTGATGCATGCAGAGAGCCTGCTGGATATTTGTTACGAAGCGGGAAGTGACAATCGGAAATTGCTTTTGCATCTGGCGGAAAAAAGACGGAATTATGATAAAAAAGACAGAATACGTGCGGATCTGCTCAAACGTATCGCGGCTCTGCCCGGTTTGAAAGATGAGGTAATAAATTCCGCACTGACAGCACTGGTGGAATATTATTACGAAAATTATGACGGGGAACTTTTAGAAACCTATCTGCGTGCCGTGCGTCTGGAATTACTAAATGGAGAAGAGCGGGGAAGAATGGCAGAAATGATGGCCATCCGCGAAATGTATGAGGAAGTGATGCGGGCAGTGGACCGCTTTGGATGCGGACTTTTGCAGACCAAACGGATGACGAAAATCTGTCTGAAAGGGATTTGCTCAAAAACAGAAGAGCAGGACAGAAAAAATCTGCTGCCTATGGCGATGCGTGTTTTTCGCAGCGGATATGCAGAGAAAAGAATATTGTCCTATCTGGTGGAGCATTACAACGGAACAACGGAAGAAATGGAGCAGATCTGGAGCGCGGCGAGGGAACAGGAGTTAGATACCGCCGAACTGGAAGAACGGCTCCTTGGACAGATGCTGTTTGCGGAAAGTCAACTGGAACATTCCTTTCCAATCTTTTTAAGCTACTGCCGGACAGGGAAAAACAAAAAACTCATTCGTGCGTATCTGTCTTACGGAGCCTATCGCTATTTTGTCCGGGAAGAAGAAGTGCATACGCAGCTTTTTGAACTTCTGAAAAAAGAAACCTTTATTGACAGCAGCCAGATCTGTGTATTGGCACTGTTAAAATGGTATGCAGAAAAGGAAGAGCTGACAGAAGCGGAGAAAAATTTTATTGAACTGCACATTCAGCGGTTCGTACAGAAAAAAATGGTGTTTTCCGTCTTTAAAAAATTTGATGGGAAACTGCTGTTGCCGGCATGCGTGACGGACAAATATTATATCGAATACCGTACGAATCCTAAAAATAAGGTAACTTTTTGTTATACCGTCGGGCGGAACGGAGAAGAAAAAGAAGAAAACATGACAGATATCGGATACGGTATTTTTGTAAAAGAGTGGATCCTGTTTTACGGAGAGAGTCTGGATTATCGGATAAAGTGCGAAAGCAAGGATGGGCAGACAACAGAAAACTGTACGGTTAAGTACACGGAATCTCCCAAAGGAGAAGGAAATACAAAATATAAGAAACTGAATGAAATCCTTGTTGCGATCGAAAAAAAGGAAGAACAGAAAGTGTATGGACTTCTGGAAGAGTGTGATAAGGAAACTTATGCCGTAAAACGTCATTTTACGCCAATTTAACAGCGAGGAGAAAAAAGATATGGCAGCGCTGATGCTTGGAATTGATTTTAGTAAAACTGATATGCAGGTCAGTCTGTGGGACGAGGAACGTACGCGGGCGGAAATGTATCAGTTTGCGGAAAGCGGAGGAAGCGAGGTACTTCCGGTCATGGTAATTGCCGGAGAGGATGGGAGACCCTTGACGGCAAAAGCTGCATTGGATTACAGTATGCGGACCAGAATACCGGGTATTACCTCTCTTTACGGAAATTTTTCTGAGGAACCGTTAGAGTTCGGCGGGGAAAAGAAAACGGCAGAGGAATTGTTTTCCATGTATCTTCAGAGCGTGTTTTCGTCCATACGTAAGCGGTACGGAGGAGCTGCCATTGCCAAAATAGGGATAACGGGAGAAAGAATGACGTCGGAACATATCTGTCAGATGCAGAGAGTATTGGCTAGGTTGGGATATGAAAAAGAGAAGATTTTTTTCTCAACGCATGCAGATGCGTTTTTGTGGTATGAGTTATGTGAAAGCAACGGAGTAAAACACAGTTCCATGACGATGGATTTTGACAGCAAAGGCATGCTTTCTTATGTTCTGACACCGGCAGAAGAGAATACCCCGTGTTATGTCACAACAACGGATTATTCGGAACTGCTGCCCGGCGGACTGTCTGGATTGCTTGACGCAACAGAACAGAAAAACTGTTTTAAAAGCGTGACAGAGACGGCATTGGCAAGAAAACAGCCGGCAACACTTTATGTTACCGGAGCATTTATTGAAGAACCGGAGATTACGGGAGTCCTGCAGAAACTTTCTACAGGACAGCGTCGGATTTTTGCAGGGAGAGGGCTGTATTGTCTGGGTGCCTGCTGGCAGGCCGTAAAGGAAAAACTGCCTAAAGAAACAATCGCAGACCGACAGATTTTTTATCATGTCTATCTGGATGCTTACAAGGATGCACAGGAAGGTCCGGTCAGGCTTCTGAAGGCAGGAACGGATTTGGACGAGGCACAAACGCAGGTACAGGTCATCCTTGACGACACGATGGAGCTGAAATTCAGGATGGAAGATGTACGCGGAAAAGAGCCGGTCACAGTTACGTTTCAACCGGAAAATTTTTTAAAAAGAGAAAATCGGACAATACGCTTTCTGATCGAACTGCAATTTTTGGATTATGAAACATTGATCATAAAAGTCCGTGACATTGGGTTTGGAGAAATATATCCGGCAACATACCGGGTATGGGAACAGATGGTGCATCTTGGATAAACGGAGCACAGCGGATAAAAGCAGAGAGGAACAGCCATGGGAAAGGTAATTATCGCAACAGGAAATTACTGCAGGACAGGATATTCCCTGCGGAACACAAAATTGAATATACATTCCATAGAAGAACTCTGTTATTATATTATGAAAAATCCGGAACTTTGTGAAGATTATCTGTATGATGAAGGTCTGGCAAGATATATCAGGGAGCAGCTTGGCCTAAAGGAACGCGGAAGTCTGTTGGCAGATCTTATTGAGCGGGATGCTCCGCTAAAGGATCTGATCACGGTTTGTTTCTGCAGCTGCGATTATTTTGTGAAGGAAGAAATAGAGGAATTTATCAAAGAGCATTCCAAGGTGGAACGGAGTGAGGAATGGGTAAAAGTAAAGAGTAAGGCAGACAGTTATCTTCTGCAGGAAAATTATCGTGATGCCATTTTGAATTATCGTCTGCTCATCAAAGAAAAGGAAATGAACGGGATCACAAGAGAAACGCTTGGAGATATCTATCATAATCTGGCGATCGCAATACTGCATACGGACGGATTTTCAGATGCGGTTGATTATTTCAGAGAAGCGTATGAAAGGAACAATCGGGAAGAGTCACTGAAGCAATATCTGCTTGCATTAAGATTTGCAGGGGAGAAGGATATGTACCGGTCGGCACTGGATATTTATCAGGTAGATGATTCCGTGAAAGAATGGCTTGATGCGGCCTATGTTCAGACGGAGATAGAAACAAAGGAAATTTCAGAATTTGAAGAATTGAATCAGCTGCACCAATTACTTTCTGATGGAAGGAAAGAGGAATTCTATTTTCTTGCAGGGAAAATGGCAGAGAAACGAAAAAAGCGGTATCGTGACTATAGGGAATGATATCAGGAGTGAAGAAAAGCGTTCTTTGCAGCGCTTCACAGTACTGGGCTGAAAAAAATCTTGACAAGAACGGAAAAGTTCTTTATTATAACAAAAGAGATAGTAATAAATGTAATGAGGAAGAGGAGTACACAGTGGAGCATTTCAGAGAGCGGACCGGTAGTTGCTGTGAGGTCTGTACTGTGAATCTGTGGAAGGTAGCTTCTGAACAGTATTTCTGAACGTCATACCAGTAGGAAATACCGGCACACTCCGTTATCCGTGACGTCTGTGACTGCAGACATTGAGACAGTTTAACTGTAAATAAAGGTGGTACCACGGCTTGTCGTCCTTTGAGGATGGCAGGCTTTTTTCTTTCCCGGAGTTTATTGCATTCTGCATTGGAAAAATGCCGGAGGCAAAATACTCTGAGGATGTGTATTAAAAATCAGGAGGCTTCTATGAAAAAGGAATTAGCGAAAAACTACAATCCGAAAGATATCGAAGACAGATTGTACGGCAAGTGGCTGGAAAAGAAATATTTTCATGCAGAACCGGATGAAACAAAGAAACCGTTTACTATTGTGATTCCGCCGCCAAACATTACCGGACAGCTTCATATGGGACATGCACTGGATAATACCATGCAGGACATTTTGATCCGGTTTAAGAGAATGCAGGGATATAATGCGCTCTGGCAGCCGGGAACGGACCATGCAAGCATTGCAACGGAAGTTAAGATCATTGAAAAGCTGAAAGAACAGGGCATCGAAAAGGAAGACCTTGGGAGAGAAGGCTTTTTGGAGCGTGCATGGGAGTGGAAGCGTGAATATGGAGGAAGGATTATTGAGCAGTTAAAGAAGCTTGGTTCTTCCTGTGACTGGGACAGAGAACGCTTTACAATGGATGAAGGCTGTAATGCTGCAGTAGAAGAAGTATTCTGCAAAATGCATCAAAAAGGACTGATCTATAAAGGATCCAGGATCATTAACTGGTGCCCGGTATGTCATACATCCATTTCTGATGCAGAAGTTGTATATGAAGAACAGGCAGGACATTTCTGGCACATCAAGTATCCGGTTGTCGGAACAGATGAATATCTGATGTTTGCAACCACGAGACCGGAAACGATGCTTGGAGATACGGCGATTGCAGTCCATCCGGAAGATGAGAGGTATGCACATCTGGTAGGAAAAAAGGTAAAGGTGCCTTTTGTAGACAGAGAGATCCCGATCATTGCCGATACGTATGTAGAAAAGGATTTTGGTACCGGTGTAGTTAAGATCACTCCGGCACATGACCCGAACGACTATGAAGTAGGAAAACGTCATAACCTTCCGGAGATCAATGTGATGAATGATGATGCTACGATCAATGCCAACGGCGGAAAGTTTGCAGGCATGGGACGTTATGAAGCAAGAGCACAGATCGTAAAAGAACTGGATGAGATGGGACTTCTTGTTAAGATTGAAGACTATACCCATAACGTAGGAACTCATGACCGCTGTAAGGCAACAGTAGAACCGATGATCAAACCACAGTGGTTTGTAAAGATGGATGAATTGATCAAGCCTGCCGTAGAAGCGGTAAAAAATGAGGAGATCAGACTGATTCCGGAACGTATGGAAAAGACATATTTTAACTGGACGGATAATATTCGCGACTGGTGTATTTCCAGACAGCTCTGGTGGGGGCACAGGATCCCGGCATATTATTGTCAGGATTGCGGTGAAGTTGTGGTTGCAAAGACAAAAGATGCTCCAAAGGTTTGTCCGAAGTGCGGATGTACACACATGGAACAGGATCCGGATACATTGGATACCTGGTTTTCCTCTGCATTATGGCCATTTTCAACACTGGGTTGGCCGGAAAAGACAAAAGACCTGGAATATTTCTATCCTACGGACGTACTGGTTACCGGATATGACATCATTTTCTTCTGGGTCATCCGTATGATCTTCTCCGGTTATGAACATATGCAGGAAAAGCCGTTTAAGACGGTATTGTTCCACGGGTTGGTAAGAGACTCCCAGGGACGTAAGATGAGCAAGTCGTTAGGAAACGGAATCGATCCGTTGGAAGTAATTGATAAATATGGTGCCGATGCACTGAGATTTACGCTGATCACAGGAAACGCACCGGGAAATGACATGCGTTTTTACTGGGAAAGAGTAGAGGCAAGCAGAAATTTTGCAAATAAGGTATGGAATGCTTCCAGATTTATCATGATGAACATGGATCAGATGGAAGAAGCCGGTCTGGATTACCAGGCAGCAGAAGTTGCAAAAGAAACATTGGAAGATGCTGACTGCTGGATCCTGACGAGATTCCATAATGTTGTCAAAGAAGTAACGGACAATATGGAAAGTTTTGAACTTGGAGTGGCAGCACAGAAGATCTATGACTTTATTTATGACGATCTGTGTGACTGGTACATTGAGATGGTAAAACCTCGCCTGTATGGGGACAACACTTCTTCAAAAGAAACAGCAATGTGGACACTCCGTTACGTACTGACCGGAGCACTGAAGCTCCTGCATCCATATATGCCGTTTGTTACGGAAGAAATTTTCTGTACTTTAAAAGAGGCAGAAGGAACTTTGGAAGAAAATGAATCCATTATGATCTCTGAATGGCCTGTATTCCGTGAGGAATTGACGTTTGCAGAAAAGGCAGATGCTGTTGAGATGATAAAAGAAGCCGTAAAAGGAATCCGTAATGTTCGTACTCAGATGAATGTTCCGCCAAGCAGAAAAGCAATGGTATATGTGGTATCGTCAGAAGAGTCGGTACGTAATACCTTTGAAGGCAGCAGGAACTTCTTTGCAACGTTGGGCGGTGCAAGTGAAGTGAAGATCCAGGAAGACAGGACGGGAATTGCGGAAGATGCGGTATCGGCAGTACTTCCGCAGGCAGTAATCTATATTCCGTTTGCTGATCTTGTGGATATTGAAAAGGAACTGGAGCGATTAAATAAGGAGAAAAATCGTCTTGCGGGTGAAATTAAGCGTGGCGAAGGCATGCTGTCCAATGCGAATTTTGTGGCAAAGGCTCCGGAAGCAAAGATTGCAGAAGAACGTGCAAAACTGGAAAATTATAAGAGCATGATGGCACAGGTAGAAGAACGTCTGGCAGCACTGGCCAAATAAGAAGGCCGCGACGTCTTTTTTTAGAGATTTTGTCCCAAAATGCGATGAAACTTTAAATTTATCTGTGGGTTCGCTTGATTTTTGGCGGATCCGCAGGTATGATTTTGTAGGAAAGGAAGAAAGGAGCAGCACAATGATTAACTACGAAGAAGAGCTTGCCCGTTTTCAGCCGAGCTTAGAAATTGATGAAGCAGAAGAAGCAATTTTTCATAATGATTTGACGGATATTGCAGATATCATTGAAACGATTCTCAAATCCGGGAAGTAAAAGGAATGGTGGAACAGTATGAAATGTCCGAGATGTGGCCACGAAATTGTGAAACGGCGGAAACGCTGTGAGATCTGTGGGCAGGATATCAGCATTTATGAGCGTTTACAGCGGATTTCCAATTCTTTTTACAACAAAGGATTAGAACGGGCGAAGGTCAGGGATCTGACCGGCGCGATTGAAATGCTGAAAAAGAGCCTGGAACTGAATAAAGAAAATACCGAGGCAAGAAATCTTTTAGGACTGGTTTATTTTGAAATGGGTGAAGTCGTAGCAGCTTTAGGTGAATGGGTCATCAGTAAACACTTTGATCCGGAAGGCACAACTGCGGACAGTCTGATCGAGAAAGTGCAGGCGGATACGGTGGCGTTTGATTCCATGAACCAGACGATCCGTAAATATAATATTGCACTTGCCAATGCGAAGCACCATGATGATGATCTGGCGATCCTGCAGCTGAAAAGAGTTATCAGCATGCACCCTAAATATGTCCGTGCCCTGTTGCTTCTTGCTTTGATCTACTTAAAAAATTGTGAATACGAAAAATCCAGAAGATGCCTGATGCGTGTGCTGAAGATCGATGTCGGAAATGTTACCGCATTGCGCTATCTGGAAGAGATAAAACTACATACGCAGACAGGGACATCCGATGCCGATACAGCCAGGGATCCGGAAGAGAGTTCTTACGCGCCTCAGCTTGCACCGGCACATTCTTATCAGGAGGACAAGCCGAACTTTATTGCTTTTCTTACCTTTTTTATCGGTGTTGTGATAGGCGTGGCGGTCATTTACTTTTTGGCAGTTCCGAATATCAGAAAAAGCATTCTGGAAGAATACAATCAGAAGGAAAAAGATTACAGTGCCGTGCTGAGCACAAAAGACAGTACGATCTCTTCTCTGGAGAGCAATATCCGCATTCTGGAAGACCGGATCAGTGAATTGGAAAAGACACTGCGCAGGGAAGACGGATACGTGCTGACCGATTATGCCCCACTGGTGGATCTTTTAAATGAGTACCGGAATTATCTTGCGGCAGAACAGGTAACACAGGAAGAAACCGAGGCACTGGCGGATGCGGTTATGGCATTGGATATCAGTGAAATGGCAAAAGAAAATGAAAATGCTGCGGTATTGTATGACGTCATGAAAGACGATATGACAAAAAGGGCCGCAGAACAGCCGCTAAAGGAAGGATTGTTGCTTTATGCACAGGATAAACGGGACGAAGCTCTTGCCCTGTTGCAAAAAGCAGAGAGATATACGCCTGAGGAACCGGAAATCCTGTATCACATCGGAAGAATTTGTCATGCCATGGGAGAAACGGAAAAGGCAAAACAATATTATGAAATACTGATCGAAAATCATCCGGATTCGATACGCTGCCAGGAGGCAGAAACCTATCTATCCTATATTAAGGAAAAGGAAACGGAAGATCAGGAAACAAGCCCGTAAGGAACGAAAGGCAGAGTACATAGGAGAAAAGACGAGAGTCTGAGGAATGCATATTCTTTGGACTCTTTTTCTTTGCTTATCTGGCAGAAACGGAAATCTCATCAAGGAGGAAAACGTGTGGATATAATGCAGGACAACAAAATAAAATTCAGACTGGAAGGAAGGACATTGTGGATCTGTCCGGGAGAAGATCTGGACCATCACAATGCGGAATACATCAGAAAAACGTCAGATAAACTTTTGGAAAAGCATCCCATCAACAAGGTGGTCTTTGATTTCGCAGAAGTAGAGTTTATGGACAGTTCCGGTATCGGTGTCGTGATGGGAAGATATAAACAGATGCTGTATGCAGGAGGTGCGGTATATGTCTGTGGTATCGGTGCCGGGGTAGACCGGATTTTTCAGATGACCGGATTATATAAATTGGTAAGGAGGATGGAAGATGAGAATCATGCAGAATAACAATCGGTGTGAAGTGAGATTTCCGGCATTATCAGAAAATGAGGCATTTGCAAGGATGGTGGTGTCTGCGTTTGTTCTTCCGCTGAACCCGACAGTGGAAGAACTGGCTGACATTAAGACGGCAATTTCGGAAGCCGTAACGAATGCTATTTTACACGGATACGATCAGGACGGAAAAGGAATGGTATCCATGTGTTGTGAGAGAAATGGGAACCGTCTGGTATTTGTCATAGAAGATGAAGGTGTCGGTATTGAAAACGTACAAAAAGCGATGGAACCGCTGTATACTTCAAAACCGGAACTGGAGCGTTCCGGTATGGGATTTTCTTTTATGGAGGCATTCATGGATTCACTTTCGGTACAGTCATCTCCGGGGAATGGCTGTCGTGTTACCATGGAAAAGTACATTTGTCCGGCACAGGATGCAGATTCTTTACAGGAAGTCTGATGGGAGGTGCCAATGGATACCCAGTTGCTCATACAAAAGGCACAGAATGGGGATAAAGAGGCGAGGGAACAACTGATAAATGAAAATGTGGGACTGGTCTGGAGCATTGTGAGACGTTACATGGGACGGGGACAGGAAGCAGAAGATTTATTTCAGATCGGGGTCATCGGCCTGATGAAGGCAGTAGATAAGTTTGATCTGTCGTATGAAGTCATGCTGTCCACTTATGCTGTTCCGATGATAAGCGGAGAGATCAAAAGGTATTTAAGGGATAATAACAGTCTGATCAAAATGAGCCGTTCCATTAAGGAAAACGGATGGAAGATCAAACAGGCAAAGGAGCGTCTTTTATGGGAACTTGGGAGAGATGCAACGATAGAGGAACTGGCGGCTGCGACAGAACTTTCCATGGAAGATGTGGTTACGGCATTGGAAGCAGGAAGCGAAATAGAGTCTATTTATAAGACAGTATACCAAGGAGACGGAAATGAAATTTTTCTTGTAGATCGCATTTGTGAGGAAAAGAATGAGACGGAACAGCTGATCAACCGGGTCACAGTAGAAAAACTGTTGGATAGTCTGAACGAAGAGGAACGCATCTTGATCGTATCACGCTATTTTGAGGACAAAACTCAGGCAGAAACGGCGCGAAAGCTTGGGATCAGTCAGGTCCAGGTCAGTCGTTTGGAAAAGAAGATCTTATTAAAAATGAGAAAAAATGTACAGAATTAGAATAAACCGGAGCAGAATGCAGATACTAGGACAAAACCAAGGGTTTTGGAAAGGTATGGTGAGGGCAATGTCAGCAAAGCAAAGAGCTGCAGTACTTGCGGCAATCGTATTTACCATTCTTGTGGCAGCAGGACTGCTCTTATATTCCATGGCGGAAGTACAAAGCTATGACGGTATTTTTGTCAGCGGGATAAGGCAGGTGTGGCTTCGTTGAATACGATCTATATCAAGCCGGGATTAAGCTCCTGTGTTTCGGAAAAGAATGTGTGTCTGGGTATGGTATGTGAGGTATATTCTAAAAACAGGATACTTGCATCGGAATTGAAAAAATTGGAGATTTTCTGTATCCGGGAAGAAAAGAAACAGAAAATTGCAATATCGGTATTGGATCTTATCGAAAAGATCACGGAAAAGGAAAAGGATGCGGTTGTCATAAATCTTGGGGAAAGCGATTTCGTCCTGGAATATCAGCCAAAGAAAAGTGTACACAAGGGAAAAGGAATAGCAAAAGCGGTGTTTGTGAGCATTGTCGTGTTTTTCGGTTCGGCATTTACCATTATGACATTTAATGAAGATGCAAACGTATCAGAAATATTTACCCGGATTTATGTAGTGGTTGCAGGAATGCAAAAGAGCAACGGGATATTGGAAATTTCTTATTGCGTTGGATTGCCGCTAGGGATTCTGCTCTTTTTCAATCATTTTTCGGCGGTCAAGCTAAGTACGGATCCGACACCGCTTCAGATACAGATGAGGCAGTACGAACAGCAGGAAAATGAAACTATCATAGAGAATGAAGTAAGAAAGGGAAAGCATTTAAAATGAACGGATGGAAGAATCTGATGCTGCTTCTTGCGGGTGGCGGAGGCGGAGTTCTTGTGGCAGGAGGGTTATTTGCTTTCCTTTCCATGGTCGGAGTGGTTACCCGGCTGGCAGCAGGGACAAAAACGGCAAAATATGTGATGTTGTATGAAGATGTTGCACTGCTTGGCGGAACGGTCGGAAACATCGCGTATGTATACGGTACCGGACTGCCGACCGGTTCGTTCTGGTTTTTACTGTACGGACTGGGAGCCGGCATTTTCACCGGATGTCTTGCGGCTGCACTGGCAGAAGTGATAAAGATGCTCCCGGTGCTTTCAGAACGGCTTCATATGAAGCAGGGGATGATTCCGGTTATGATAGTATTTGCATTTGGGAAATTGGTCGGTGCCTGGGTGCATCTGATCGGATGGAAGTAAAAGGTATCCGAAAGGAGAAAGGAGCAATAAAGTGAAAGCGGAGGAACCGATAACGGCAAAAAAGGTATTGCAGACAGAGGATGAGCAGGAAAAAGCAAAGATATACACACAGTACGTAGAGAAGAAAACGCCAAAGCCGGATTTGCTGAAAGATATGGGAAAAGCTTTTCTGGTCGGAGGAATCATTTGTACGGCAGGGCAGTTTATCCTGAAATTTTATCAGGGAAGAGGAATGGAGCAGGAAACAGCTGCTGCGTTTACAACAATGACACTGGTGCTTTTGTCGGTCATCCTGACGGGATTTAACCTGTATCAGAGGATCACAAAATTTGGAGGGGCCGGAAGTCTGGTGCCTATCACCGGATTTGCCAATTCGGTAGCGGCTCCTGCAATTGAGTTTCAGAAAGAAGGGCAGGTTTTTGGGATCGGCTGCAAGATATTTACCATTGCCGGACCGGTGATCCTGTACGGAATATTTGCAAGCTGGATACTTGGTCTGCTCTATTGGATAGGAAAATTGATGGGAATGATGTAAAACGGAAACAGACGCTCGGGGAAAAAGTTCCTTGAGCGTTATTTTTTTCAAAGTTTTCAAAAAATTTATTGACTGTCACTTCCCGGCTTTAGTATACTGAGTGCATAGAGTGAAGAGAAAGGAACGGATGAAATTGAGAAGAAATAAGTTACTGTTGGAGAAAGTATATGAATCAATCGGTGCGGTATTGCCGATCACGGTAATCGTACTGTTTTTGAGCATCAGCATTGCACCGCTGACACCGGGAACATGGACGCTGTTTTTCTTTGGTGCATTACTGCTGATCTTTGGTATGGGATTTTTTACTCTTGGAGTAGATATGTCGATGATACCGATGGGAGAAGGAATAGGTGTTTTGCTGAGTAAATTGAAGAAACCGGCGATCCCGTTAGCGGTCTGCTTTTTGCTTGGAGTCCTTATTACCATTGCAGAACCGGATCTTACCGTTCTTGCAAACCAGGTTCCGTCGATTCCCAATATGACATTGATCTTAACGGTTGCGGTTGGTGTCGGACTGTTTTTAATGCTGGCACAGCTTCGTATTCATAAGCAGATACCGCTTTCTTATATGCTGGTGTTCTTTTATGCGATCATTTTTGTACTGGCATTCATCGTTCCGGAAAATTTTGTTGCTGTTTCTTTTGACTCCGGCGGTGTAACGACCGGACCGATCACGGTGCCGTTTATTATGGCACTTGGTATTGGTATGGCATCGGTACGTACGGATAAAAATTCCAGTACCGACAGTTTTGGTCTGACTGCGATCTGCAGTGTAGGACCTATCCTTGCCGTAATGATCCTCGGAATCTGTTTTCAGCCGCAGGATGCAGCCTACACGCCGGTTTCCATGGCAGAACTGGATACGACGAAGGCAGTGGCACAGGAATTTTTAAAGGCATTTCCGGTCTATGCGGAGGAGGTGGCAATTGCGATTGTTCCGATCGTGATCTTGTTCTTTGTATTTCAGATGATTTCAAAGCGTTTTCATAAGCATCAGCTGCTTAGGATCGTTCTTGGACTTTTTTATACATATATGGGTCTTGTTATGTTCCTGACGGGGGTAAATGTCGGATTTATGCCGGCAGGCCAGTTTATCGGACAGTCGATCGCCGGAGCGGGAGGAATGCAGAAATATCTTCTGATCCCGATCGGTGCACTGATCGGTTACTTTATTGTAAAAGCGGAGCCTGCAGTCCGTGTCCTGACAAAGCAGGTAGAAGAGATCACAAACGGTTCGATTTCGCAGAAATCCATTGGAACTGCACTTTCCATTGGTATTGCACTTTCCGTAGGACTTGCAATGCTTCGTATTTTAACCGGACTTAACATTATGTATTTTCTTGTACCGGGGTATGCGCTGGCATTGATCATGACATTTTTTGTCCCACAGATTTTTACGGGTATTGCATTTGACTCCGGCGGCGTAGCAAGCGGACCTATGACGACAACATTCCTTTTGCCGCTTGCCATGGGTGCATGTGAAGCGGTTGGGGGAAATATATTAACGGATGCCTTTGGTATTGTTGCGATGGTAGCGATGACACCATTGGTTACGATTCAGCTGCTTGGTCTGTACAGTAAGATAAAGAAACGTCTGGTAAAGGGACATCATATTGCACTGGAAGAATTGGACGACAGTATTATATTCTTTGATGAAGCATAGAAGGGAGGAGTATCCGTGAACGGTAAAAAAGGAGAAATGAAGCTGATCGTGAGTTTCGTAGAGCGAGGTCAGGGAAATGGACTTGCAAAATTTTATACAGATCATAAGGTAAATTTTCATTATCATGGAATAGGAATCGGAACGGCTTCTTCTGATCTGTTGGATGTGCTCGGAATCGGTTCGGCAGAAAAAGACGTGATTTTCAGTATTGCTGCAAAGGATGTGGCAGAGCGTCTGATGGAGCGTCTGTCGGATAATTTAAGAAATATCAGGGAAAAAGGGATTGTGTTCAGTATACCGTTGACCGGGCTGAATAATGTAGTGGCAACCGTATTGGAACAAAGTGCGGGAAGTGAGAAGAGGACAGGAGGAAGCAAAATGGATACAACGGTGGAAAACAGTCTGGTTTTGGTTATGGTCAATCAGGGACATACAGATGAAGTCATGAATACGGCACGTGCTGCCGGAGCGAGAGGCGGTACCATTATCCGTTCCAGATTCAGTGCACCGGATGAATTTTCCGGTTTAGAGCATATGACGCAGGAAGAAAAAGAAATCATCGCAATGGTTGTCCCAAACGGACAGCGTAATGTCATCATGGAAACTGTGAATAAAAAGCATGGAATCAAAACACCGGCAGGAGCGGTCATTCTTTCGCTTGGGATCGATCAGATTGCCAAATTGGGATAAAGAAGCAGTCAGCAGTTTCGACGATAGGCATTCGGACTCAGTCCGACCTGCTTTTTAAAAGAGGAACAAAAAACGCTTTCAGAGGAGAATCCTGTTTCAAAGCAGATGTCCTTTATAGGAAGCGAGGTATTTTTTAACAGATATTTTGCGGTATCGATACGGGTGTGGATCAAATATTCATGTGGAGTAAAACCGGTCTCGTGCCTGAACGTGCGAATGAAGTGAAAAACACTGATTCCAAGACGTTCGGCAAGGAGACCGGTATTTATTTTCTCGCGGAAATGTTCTTTTATATAAGCAACGGTACTTTCAGACACTTGTGTTTCAGAACCTTGTCTCTGCGGAGAACAGAGAAGAAAAGCGGTAAACAGGTCCGTCAGATATTTGGAGACGAGGGGTTCTTTCACAATATTTCCGGGAATGTACATCTCATAAATTGATTTCAGTTTACATACAAGCGGCAGGGAATTTTTTATGGAGAATACGAACCCGAGCTTTGAAGTAATAACATGATAATATCCTGCAGCCTTGTGACCGTCCAGGTGGCACCATAAACACCGACAGCCGGTTTCTGTACGGTAGGCGTGCGGTTCATAGCAGTTTAGAAAGACAAAATCTCCCGCCGCAGCTTTTTTTGCCTGATTTCCAACCGATATGATCAGACTTCCTTCTTCTATGTAGAGGAGAAGATAGCTGTCATAAGAA
Source organism: uncultured Lachnospiraceae bacterium (assembly GCA_964632165.1). Taxonomy (GTDB): domain Bacteria; phylum Bacillota; class Clostridia; order Lachnospirales; family Lachnospiraceae; genus SIG299. The sequence continues at coordinate 21,850 of CAZWCZ010000004.1, forward strand.
TCACGTTTAAGAGAGTATCCGGGTTCGTATAAAAAATGACCGGTACAGATGACATAGAAAAAGATATCCTTTGCCAACATACTGGGAGAATAAACATAGTATTCCGATTCTTTTGACAGATATGGTTCACATGATCTCATAACAAGAGCCCCTTTCGAAAAAAAATCCCATACAGAAAAACTATAATTATTGTATTCTTTTTCAAAAGGACTGACAAGAGCAAATTTTATAAATTTTATAGCAAGGAATGAAAATGATTTTTTTGAAAAAGTGCAGTATAGTAGGGATGAAAAGAAAGATGTGCCGCAAGAAATAAAAAAGGCAAATTTGATGAATCGTTCAAAGAGAAGGGAGAAAAACGATGCGTACAGTTCATGTATGGGAAGAAAAAGTGCAAATACCGACTTATGAGGTTGGTACACCGGAAAAAAATCCGATGTTTTTGGAAAAGAGAGTATATCAGGGAAGCAGTGGGAAGGTGTATCCGTATCCGACCATTGAGAGCATCGGGACAAAAAAAGAGGAAAAAGAATATTGTGCACTTTATCTTGAAAATGAATATTTAAAAATCATGATATTGCCTGAACTTGGAGGAAGGATCCAGAGAGCCATAGATAAAACAAATCAGTATGATTTTGTTTATTATAATCATGTTGTAAAACCGGCGCTGGTGGGACTGACCGGACCGTGGATTTCCGGCGGGATTGAGTTTAACTGGCCGCAGCACCATCGGCCGACTACTTTTTTGCCGACGGATTACGAAATTTTTGAGAGAGAAGACGGAAGCTGTTCCGTGTACATTCATGATGTGGATCAGATGTATGGAACAAAGGCAATTACTAAGTTTACCCTGTATCCTGGAAAGGCATATCTGGAAATCGAAGGACAACTGTATAACCGGACGGCATTGGCACAAACATTTTTATGGTGGGCGAATCCGGCAGTGGCAGTAAATGAGTATACACAGTCAGTATTTCCGCCGGATGTGCATGCGGTCATGGATCATGGGAAAAGAGATGTTTCTGCATTTCCAATCGCGACCGGGGTTTATTATAAACAGGATTACAGTGCCGGAGTTGATATTTCCAGGTATAAAAATATCCCGGTTCCGACTTCTTATATGGCAGAAGCTTCAAAATATGATTTTGTCGGAGGATATGACTATCAGAAGCAGGCAGGGATCCTTCATGTGGCAGATCATCATGTTTCACCGGGGAAAAAACAGTGGACCTGGGGATGCGGTAACTTTGGGAAAGCATGGGATCGCAACCTGACGGACGAAGACGGACCATATGTAGAACTGATGACAGGAGTGTTTACGGACAATCAGCCGGACTTTACGTGGCTCAAACCGATGGAAGAGAAAACATTTCGCCAGTATTTTATGCCGTATAAGCAAGTGGGACAGGTAAAAAATGCAACGATCGATGCCATGGTGAACCTGACTTATGAAGACGGCCGCATTTTTATTACCGCGTATGCAACTGCGAAACATGAAGCAGCAGAAATCCTTTTGCAGCACAGAGGAATGACAATATTGCGTGACAGGGTAACAGTATCTCCGACAGACATTTATAGAAAAGAACTGGCAGCAGAGGATATTACAGAAGAAGAGTTGGAACTTTCTGTATGGGATGAGGATGTATGTCTGGTTTTCTATCAGCCGGAGAAAAAAGGAACACCAAAACTGCCGGAACCTGCGAAAGCAGCAAAAGAACCGTGTGAGATCGGGACTAATGAAGAACTGTATCTGACCGGACTGCACATAGAACAGTACCGGCATGCAACGTATCTTCCGGATCCATATTATCTGGAAGGACTGCGACGGGATCCGAAAGATATTCGTTTGAATACGGCATATGGGACACTGCTTTTACGGCGAGGACAGTGGGAAAAATCGGAAAAGTACTTTGAGACTGCAATCGAACGGTTGACAGAGCGCAATCCGAATCCGTATCACAGTGAAGCATATTATCTTTTGGGGCTCGCATTATTTTATCAAGGGAAATTAGAAAAAGCGTATGACTGCTTCTATAAAGCAACCTGGAGTAATGAACAGCAGGAGATGAGTTTTTACTATCTGGCGGCAATTTCGGCACGTAAGGGGAAATTCCTTCAGGCATATGAACATATAGAACGGGCACTTGTCAAAAATGCACATAATATTAAAGCAAGAGGAATGAAAGGATATCTGCTCCGCAAACTTGGAAGAACAAAAGAAGCTCAAATGGTGCTGACGGGAAATTTAGAACTGGATCCGTTTGATTTTGTATCCGGCTTTGAACTTTTACGATTAAAAAACGTGACAGGAACAAGGGAAACGGAAGAAAATCTGTATCGAAAAATGCGGAAATTTGCAGAAAATTATCTGATGACTGCAAGAGATTATGCAGAGTTCGGAGGGTATGAGGAAGCACTGGAAGTTTTAAACGTATGCCCGGTAAAACATCCGCTTTTATATTATTACAAGGCTTTTTATATAAGTAAAAGGAAGGGTGATGCAAGAGAAGCATTGCTTTGTGCAGAAGCAGCTGTTCCGGATTATTGTTTTCCAAATAAACAGGAAGATATTCAGGTGCTTATGTTTGCATCCGGGTATCCGGAGACACCAATGGCAAAATATTATCTCGGATGTCTGTTTTATGATAAACTGGACTGGGCAAAGGCAGTTTCGCTTTGGGAGGAAACCTGCAAAGAAAGAGATTTTTTCCCGACGGTACATCGAAATCTGGCACTTGCTTATTTTAACAAACTGCATGATGCAGAACGTGCCAAAGAAGAAATGGAGAAAGCATTTGCTTTGGACAGAACGGATGCCAGAGTATTTTTAGAACGGGATCAGTTATATAAGAAACTGGGAATAAGCTTCGAGGATCGTCTGAATGAATATGAAAAATATCCGAATCTGATAAAAAAGAGAGATGATCTGTATGTCGAATACATTACTTTACTGAATCTGTGCGGAAGAGTGACAGAAGCGCTGGAACACATAAGATCTCATCTGTTCCATCCGTGGGAAGGCGGAGAAGGGAAGATTACGACACAATATGTATTTTGTCTTTTGGAACTTGCCCGAAAAGCAATGAGAAACAATGATCCTGTGTCTGCGGAAAGACTACTGAAGGCAGCATTTGAGTACCCGGAAAATCTTGGTGAAGGAAAGCTTACGGGAACAAAGGATAATCATATCTATTATCATCTAGGACTGGCATTGGAACAGCAGGGAAAACAGGAAGAGGCAAAGCGATGTTATCAGATGGCAACGCTTGGAACGGAGGAACCGGCAAGTGCCATGTTTTATAATGATCAGCCAGCGGATATGATCTATTATAAAGGTCTTGCTTATTGGAAATTGGGACAGAAAAGAGAGGCAGAAGGATGCATGGAACGTCTGCTTACATATGGAAGAGAACATCTTGAAAGCGAAGTAAAGATAGATTATTTTGCAGTTTCGTTGCCTGATTTCCTGATTTTTGAAGAAGATTATACTTTGCAGAACAGAGTGCATTGTCACTATCTGATGGGACTTGGAGAACTTGGATTATCTGTATTTGGGATTGGTAATGTATCTGAGGCAGAAGAACATTTTAAGAAGGCACTTTCTCTTTCTCCGTCACACGGTATGGCATATTTATACTTGAAACGATGGATCATGGAGTAAGGAAAAGAGGAGGAACGGTTATGATCTACGGACTGGAAGGAAAGTGGGATGTGATACTGGAAGGACGAAAATGCGGAGAACTTCTGTTGCCGGGAACATTAGATGAAGGAAAGATTGGATATCCGGATATTTCATCCGGAATGCTGCATCCGGACGAAATATCCGCGGGTGGATGGGATCATTCGGTGATCACGACACGGTTTACAAGAAATTATACTTACCGGGGAGCAGCAGAGTTTACAAGGACACTCTGTATTCCGGAGAATATGTTTGATACAGGGAAGCCACGATTGTTTTTGACGGCAGAGAGGTGCAGATGTCTTTCCCTTTTGATAAACAAAAGAGAGGTGCCTGCATACGGGGACGTTTCTTTAAGTACACCATATCTGTTTGAAGTAACTGATTTTCTGGAAAAAGGGGACCAAGAGGTAACACTTACATTTGTTTCCGATAACAGTTATCCGCATCTTCCTGCGGAAGAAGTTCTTTATTCTTCGGCGGCAACGGATGAAACACAGACAAACTGGAACGGGATTTTAGGAAACTTTTTTTTGGAGAATAAAGAAAAGACGTTTCTTTCCGGTTTCCGGGTCTGCTTACAGAATGATACTATTACGGTAAGGATAGAAATCGATGCAGGAGAAGCATTTGAAGGAAGCGTTTGTTTATCTTCTGAGGTCTTAAAAGGGGAAGTGATCGTTCCGGTAAGAATCGATGCTCCGGGAATTTTCCAAATAAGTTGTTCTAAATTGGCTCTTTCAAAAAAAGTTCGGATGTGGGAAGAAGGAGAAGGAAACTTATATAAGTTTACAGCGACTCTTTCGAACGGATCAGCAAAAACGGAAGACATTGGGTTGCGTACGTTTTGTGAAGACGGACAGGGACATTTTTCTTTAAATGGGCACCGTGTATTTTTGCTCAGCGAAGCAAATTGCGCGGAATTTCCTGAAACAGGGTATCCGCCGATGCAGGAACCGGAATGGGAAGAAATTCTGAAGAAATATAAGATGTATGGAGTGAATCATCTCCGTTTTCATTCGCATTGTCCGCCGGAAGCTGCATTTAAGGCAGCGGACAGGCAGGGAATGTTACTGCAGCCGGAACTTTCCCATTGGGATCCGAAACATGCATTGGAATCTGAAGAAAGCTATGCTTATTATAGGAAGGAACTGCTTTGTATCCTGAGGCAATATGCGAATCATCCTTCTTTTGTGATGCTGACATTAGGAAATGAACTGCAGGCAGAGGAACTGGGACATGAAAGAATGAAAGAACTGGTTCGGCTGGCAAAAGAAACGGATGCGACAAGAATGTATGCAGAGTCTTCTAATCTGCATTATGGCTGGAAAGGCTGTGACACGGTCAATGACTTTTATACGGCACAACAACATATGGGAGATGCGCATTTGAGGGCGACATTTGCCTGCCATGACAAGGAACGCCGCCGCTTGTATGGATATCTGAATAATAGCTATCCGAATGCAAAAACCAATTATGATGCCTCAATGCGGGAAGTAAGAAAAACATTTATGGGACCGGTATTTGGATTTGAGGTCGGACAGTATGAAATTCTTCCGGATTTTGAGGAATTGGGAGAATTTCATGGTATTACACGACCGGATAATCTGATGTGGATAAAGGAAAGAGTACAAAAGGCAGGACTGCTGGAACAGTGGAAAGAGTATATAGAAGCTTCAGGAGAACTGTCAAGGATCTGCTATCGGGAAGAAGTGGAAGCAGCACTTCGAACGAAAGATTTTTCTGGGCTTTCCCTGCTTGGCATTCAGGATTTCCCGGGACAGGGAACTGCTTTGGTCGGAATGATGAATTCGCATCTGCAGACAAAACCCTACCCGTTTGCACAACCGGAAAGATTTCGAAAATTTTTTACAAACCGGCTGCCGTTAGTGCTTTTGGAAAAGTATACTTATACGAATACGGAAAATCCGGAAGCGGATGTTATGGTGGCAAATTATGGAAAAGAAGATATCATCGGGACGTTAGCCTGCAGGATTACCGTGTGCGGAAAAGGGGAAACGAACGATAAGAGTGAAGTTATTGTGAGACAGGACAAAGAGCGATGTCCATCCGGTGAGCTGACATTAGTGGGACGGATCATAATTCCATTACAAAAGTTTACAGAACCGGTGAAGCTGGATTTGTCTGTTCAAATCGGAGAAATAGAAAACACGTATCCAATCTGGGTATATCCGGAGGAAAGAAGAAAATGTCCGGAGCTGGTATACGAGACAAAGCATATGAATGATAAGGCAAAAGCGATATTGGAAAAGGGAGGAACGGTATATTTATCACCTGATTCTGTAAAAGAACAGCTGCCGCATTCCATCCGGGGACAATTTTCTACAGATTTCTGGTCGGTCGGAACATTTTCAGCACAGGAAGGCGGTATGGGACTCTGGATTGAAAAAGACCATCCGGTGTTCAAAAGATTTCCGACAGAGTTTCATACAAACTGGCAGTGGTGGCTTATGGCGGGACAACGGGCAGTCATACTGCCTGAGGAATGGAAAGAGATCCGACCGATTGTACGGCAGTTAGACAGTTACGCTTATTTGCGGCCAATGGCAATGCTTTTGGAATGCCGCTGTGGAAATGGAAAGCTGCTGCTTTCCACGATGGGGCTGCAGCAGCTTACAGAATATCCGGAAGCAAGAGCTTTACTCAATTCCATTTATGATTATCTTGATTCAGAAGAATTTTCTCCGGCACAGAGGATACCGGTGGAAGCACTGGAGAAGATGGTAAAATAGACAGATCAAATACTCTTTGGTTCGTTTGTTACATCACAGTGAAGCTTTTTAAAAATCCGTTTATCAGTAACGGAAAGGAGAACACTGGAATGGATCTGGCATCCGGATAATTTTGAAAGTTGTTCCAGTACAAGGGCTGCATCCGGGTTTTTTGCTGCATTTGCCGACAGGGCGATGAGCATTTCATCTGTGTGCAGCCTTGGATTGCGGCTGCCAAGATACTGGGTTTTCAAAGTCTGGATCGGTTCCAGCGATTCCGGTGAAAGTACTTTTTCTTCGTGAGGGATTCCGGCAAGGTGTTTCAGAGAATTCATCAGGGCAGCAGCACTTGCGCCCAGAAGTTTTCCGGTTTTTCCTGTGATGATCGTGCCGTCATTTAATTCAATGGCGACCGCAGGTGCACCTGTGGATGCAGCACGGTCTAAAGCAGGGGCTACAACACGGCGATCATGAACCGTGAGACCTTCTTTGCTCATCAGGAGTTCCAGCTGAATCAGTTCAGACTGGTTGTGGGAGCCGTCCGCAACACCGGCAAGTGCCTGATAGTAACGGCGGATGATTTCCTGGTGGGAAGCTTCTTTACAGGCATCATCATCAAAAATGCAGTTTCCGGCCATATTGACTCCCATATCGGTCGGCGAAGCGTACGGACTGGTGCCGAAAATCCTCATGAACATGGCATTCAGTACAGGGAATATTTCAACATCACGATTATAGTTTACTGTTGTGATGCCATATGCTTTTAAATGGTACGGATCAATCATGTTGACATCATTCAAATCAGCTGTAGCAGCTTCGTAAGCGAGATTGACCGGGTGATCCAGTGGAAGGTTCCATACCGGAAAAGTTTCATATTTTGCATAGCCGGCGCGCACTCCGCGTTTATGTTCGTGGTAAAGTTGAGAAAGGCAGGTCGCCATTTTTCCACTGCCGGGACCCGGTGCGGTAACGACAACCAATGGACGTGTTGTTTCAATATAGTCGTTTTTACCAAAGCCTTCATCGCTTACGATAAAAGGGATGTTGGTCGGATAGCCGGGGATGGCATAGTGATGATATACCCGGATCCCCATATTTTCCAGGCGGGTCTGAAAGACATTTGCACTATGTTGGTTTGCGTACATGGAAAGAACGACACTTCCTACATAAAGGCTGCGTGAACGGAATTCATTGATGAGACGGATCACATCTTTGTCATAGGTAATGCCAAGATCTGCACGGACTTTATTGCGCTCAATGTCTTCTGCGCTGACTACCATGACAATTTCTGCCTGGTCGGCAAGCTGCATCAGCATCTGGAGTTTACTGTCAGCGGCAAATCCAGGCAGAACACGTGCTGCGTGGTAATCATCGAACAATTTTCCACCAAATTCAAGATACAGCTTGTTATCAAATTTCCTGATGCGTTCCATAATGTGCTCTGACTGCATTTTCAGATACTTTTCGTTATCAAATCCAGGTTTCATAGTGCTCTCCTTATTCAACAGCATTGTTGTGAATCAATTTCAAAATTAAGATAACTATATCATAGTTTTGAAGGTTTCACAACTGGTTCCGGAATATTTTCATATTGAAAAAAAGCAAAAAAATGTTACAATGAAATGGGTATAAAAAATCGGAAAGGGAGAAAAGAATACGAGGGGAAAAGATGAAATATCGAGTGGTTTTGGCATCGGGTTC
>CAZWCZ010000004.1:30061-78006 GCA_964632165.1 uncultured Lachnospiraceae bacterium
AGAAAAGAATACGAGGGGAAAAGATGAAATATCGAGTGGTTTTGGCATCGGGTTCGCCAAGGAGAAAAGAACTGTTAGAGCAAATTGGAGTTTCATTTGAAATAAGGACAAGTAAGGCAGAAGAAGTGATCACCGGAAATGATCCGAAAGAGACAGTAAAGGAACTTTCCCGGGAAAAGGCAGAAGACGTGGCAGGAGAAATTCAGGGACCGGCATTGATCCTTGGTGCTGACACTGTAGTTGCACATGATGGGAAAATACTTGGGAAACCAAAGGAAAAAGAGGATGCATTTCGTATGATCTCCGGGTTGGCCGGGGATGAGCATTTTGTATATACCGGAGTATGTATATTGATCAAGGAAGAAAACGGAAGTGTTCGGAGAATTTCTTTTGCGGAAGAGACAAAAGTTGTTGTTTACGGCATGAGCGAGGAAGAAATCCGGGATTATGTGGAAAGCGGTGAACCGATGGATAAGGCGGGAGCCTATGCGATCCAGGGGAAATTTGCACCATATGTCAAAGAAATTGTCGGAGATTATTATAATATCGTCGGGCTGCCGATCGCAGGGATCTTTCAGAGGTTGAAAGAAGAGGGAATTTCTTTGACATAATTGCGAATGCAGAAGAAGGAAAAAGGAGACAAAGCAATATGAAATTTGTGATACAGAGAGTAAACCATGCAAGTGTTACCGTGGATGGAGCGGTCGTCGGGAGTATAGAAAAAGGATTTCTGGTATTGATCGGAATATCAAACGAAGATACAAAAGAGATTGCAGATAAATATATCAAGAAGCTGTTAGGACTCCGTATTTTTGAAGACGAAAACGGGAAAACAAATCTTTCACTGAAAGATGTGGAAGGTGCACTTCTTCTTGTGTCGCAGTTTACTTTATATGCCGACTGCAGTCATGGTAACCGTCCTTCCTTTATCAATGCAGGAAAACCGGAACTGGCAAAGGAACTGTACGAATATATTACGGACGAATGCCGAAAACAGACTGCAGTGGTAGAGACGGGAGAATTCGGTGCAGATATGAAGGTAGAATTGGAAAATGACGGACCGTTTACGATCGTATTGGATCTGCCGTAGGAAAAAATGAGAAAAGAGCTGCTGCTTTCAAAGCTTATTTGTTGGAAGCGACAGCTCTTTTTTTATCAGATGTTGCCTGAAATCTTTTGTATATAAACAAAAATCCTCTTATTTAGAAACAGTTGCCGTTGAACAAGCTGCCAAAGATGTTGTTTAAACATGAGGAAGAATTGTTTCCGCAGATAAGTGGAAGTAAATAGTTTAAAAAGTTACACATGATGCTTACTCCTTTCTTAAACAACAGAAGGATAAGAAGAGCTTCTGCTGTTTCATTTTTTGTCATTATGGATGTGACAGTGATAAGGATATCATGTGTTTTCAAAAAAAACAATGGAACCTGCTGGCAAACCTGTCAGCAGATTCCATAACGGTTTTATCAGGATAAGATTAGCGTTCCGCTTTGCGAGGTTCCGGATAGTCAACACCAAAGGTATCTACCGAAACCTTTGCCATGCGCTGAGTTTCCATAGGACGATCAGACCAGTCGGTCGGGACAGCGGCAATCTTATTGATGATATCTAAGCCTTCCGTAACTTTACCAAAGGCGGCATATTGTCCGTCTAAATGCGGAGAATCTTTGTGCATCAGGAAAAACTGGGAGCCGGCAGAATCCGGATGCTGCGCTCTTGCCATGGAGATCACACCTGCCGTGTGCTTTAAATTGTTTTTAAAACCGTTCCAGGTAAATTCGCCCGGAATGGAATATCCCGGACCGCCCATGCCGGTACCGTCCGGACAGCCGCCCTGAATCATAAATCCTTCAATGACTCTGTGGAAGATCAGTCCGTCATAAAAATGACTGTTAACAAGTGAGATAAAGTTGTTTACTGTATTTGGGGCGATCTCAGGATAAAGTTCTATCTTGATGATATCGCCGGATTCCATTTGGATGGTTACGATAGGATTTGCCATAAATATAGTCTCCGTTTCTTTGATATAGTCTGTAAGTCCGTCTGTTAAAAAGGGAAACGGACTCTGAAATAAGTTTACCACGAAATATGGAAAATGTCCATCATGGTGTGCATCTTATGATACGATGTTGCTGTCTATTTGCGCAGCAGGCGATACAAAGTCGGGTCTGCATGGATCCACTCAATAGAAGGGGCAATGAGATCAAGATTCTTTTGCAATGCTTCATCAGAAGGAATCTGCTTTCGCACGGCACGCAGCAGAATGTTTTTTGGAGTATGTTCCATATCAATGAATTCAAGAATCTGTGTCTGATAACCGGCGGATTCCAAAAGATTTGCACGGAGTGCATCGGTAAAGAGTGCAGCAGTGCGTTCCCTGATCAGTCCGTATTTCAGGAATGGGGTCAGGTCGGTATTGGAAATCTGACGGTTCAGTTCATGCTGACAGCAGGGAACACTCAAAATGACAGAAGCGTTCCAGGTAATTGCCTTATACAGTGCAAAGTCAGTGGCGGTATCACAGGCATGCAGCGTTACAACCATGTCTATGGACGAAACACCTTCGTAGTCTGCAATGTCGCCATGCAGGAAGGTGAGTTCGGTATAACCGAGTTTTTCTGCCAGACGGCTGCAGTTTGCGATTACGTCTTTTTTTAAGTCCAGACCGATGATACGGACATCACGGTGATGGAGGATCCTTAGAAAATGATATATGGCAAAGGTCAGATAGGATTTGCCGCACCCAAAATCCAAAATGGTGATCGGACGGTCAGAGGGCAGGGAAGGAAGGACATCCTGGACAAACTCAAGAAAACGGTTTATCTGACGGAACTTATCGTATTTTGCTTTTATAACGGTGCCGTCCTTTGTCATGACGCCAAGTTCGATTAAAAAAGGAACCGGGATCCCTTCTTTTAGAATATACTGCTTTGTACGGTTATGAGTAAGCGGAAGCTGAGGAAATGATTTTGCTTCCTTCTTTTTGAGAATGGCGATACTCCCCTTCTTGCTGACAAGAATCTGAACGGATCCGGAAGCACAGGTCATTTGGCACTGGCGGAAGCGGTTTTCGAAGAAGGAAGGAAATAACGAAATCAGCTCCTGCAGCGAGACGTTCTTATGAAAAGCCTGTGTCTGTGTAAACTCTTCTATTTGATAGACCACGCATCCCTTGATGGTAAGAGGCCGGATCTTAACCTTCTTTAACGGTTCTGATTTAACAGGATTGCTGATGGTAGCCTCTGAAAGACCTGAGGCGAGCAATTCTTCTAATTCTTTATATTGTTCTGGTTCCATGATGAGAATCCTTTCTATTCAGGTGTTGCTTTTATTTTAGCAGATGAGAGGGGTTCTCTCAAGAAAATTATGCAAAAAAAATAAGAGATTTACTATTGATTAGTTATGGCGGATGAGGTAAGCTAAAGGAAAAGGAAAGGAAGGAGAAAGATAAGATATGTTGCAGTATGTATGGCTGGCATTGTTGATCTTTTTTATTATAGCAGAGGCGGCAACGGTGGGACTGGTCTCCATCTGGTTTGCAGGAGGGGCACTTGTGGCAATGTTTCTTGCCATGGCAAAAGTACAGGCGGCCTGGCAGCTGGCGGTGTTTTTTGCGGTTTCTTTTGTACTTCTGCTTGTTACAAGACCGATTGCAATGCGGCATTTTAATAATAAGAAAGAAAAGACAAATTATCAGAGCATTATCGGAAGAGTGGTCAGAATTACGGAGACGGTAGATAATTTTCATCAGACCGGGGCGGCATTTGCTGATGGTAAAGAGTGGACGGTCCGCTCGACAGATGAAGAGGTTGTGATCGAAAAAGATGCACCGGCAGTGGTAGTAGCGGTAGAGGGAGTGAAACTTCTGGTAAAACCGGCAGAAGAAAATAATGAGAGAGAAAGCAGGAAAAGCATATGTTGAAAATAGGTTCTCATGTTGGAATGAGCGGAAAGGAAATGTTTCTTGGCTCGGTAAAAGAAGCACTTTCTTATGATGCAACTACATTTATGGTGTATACCGGCGCACCACAGAATACAAGAAGAAAAGAAATTTCAGAATTAAACATTGATGCCGGACTCGCGTTAGCAGGAGAACACGGCATTATAGAATTTGTTGTTCATGCTCCGTATATTATCAATCTTGGAAATACGGAGAAAGCAGAAACTTTTTCACTTGCGGTAGAATTTCTGGCGAAAGAGCTGGAGCGTTCCGCGGCAATGCAGGCAAAGACACTGGTACTGCATCCCGGCTCTCATGTGGGTGCAGGAGAGAAGGCAGGGATCGCAAAGATAATAGAAGGACTGAATACGGTTCTGACGGCAGATACACCGATCACGGTGGCACTGGAGACGATGGCAGGAAAAGGAAGCGAGATCGGAAAAACCTTTGAAGAACTTGCCGCGATCTATGATGGTGTAGTTCATAACGAAAAGCTGAGAGTCTGTTTTGATACCTGCCATACGCATGATGCCGGTTATGATATTATACATGATTTTGACGGAGTTGCGGCGAAGTTCGACCGGCTGATCGGGAAAGATCAGATTGCGGTATTTCACATCAATGACAGCAAAAATGTAGCAGGTGCCGCAAAAGACCGTCATGAAAATATCGGATTCGGATGCATTGGATTTGATGCATTAAATTACATCGTACATCATCCGGAGTTTACAGAGGTACCAAAAATTCTGGAATCCCCGTATGTAACAGAGACGGAAGAGGCAAAAATAAAATCGCTTCCGCCATACCGGCAGGAGATCCGTATGTTACGGGAGGGAAAATTCCATCCGACCCTGATCGAAGAAATCAGAGCAAAAATTTAAAAAGTGAGTATAAAAGCGATGCTTCCTGCAGATACTGAGCAAAAAAGAAAGGGAGTGTCGCTTTTTTATGCAAGGAGAGAAAAAAAGAAAAGGGAAACAGAGTTTTCTGCTGGAACAGCCGATACGTGTGGCAGCAGGTGCCTGCATCGGAGGTTCTATGGAGCAGCAGGGACCTTTAGGATGTTATCTTGACGATTATGATGAAAGTGCCAGGTTTGACAGTGACAATTGGGAAGAGTCAGAGAGCAAAATGCTGAGACAGACCATCGAAACGGCACTGAAAAAAGCGGGAAAAAAGACTTCAGAGGCAGAGTTTCTATTTTGCGGAGATTTGCTGCGGCAGATGACGGCAAGTTCTTTTGGGGTAAAAACATTGAATATTCCGGTATTCGGAGTATACGGTGCATGTTCTACAATGGGAGAGTCTTTACTGTTAGCGTCCGTATTAATGGAAGCCGGGCTTGCGCATTGTACGGTAGCAGCAACTTCCAGTCATTATGCGACGGCGGAGAAAGAATTTCGTTTTCCGCTCAGTTATGGGAATCAAAGACCGCCTTGCACAACGTGGACAGTTACCGGAAGCGGGGCGATCGTACTGGAAATCAGTGAGGAACTAAGGCATGGAGTGTATATTACGGCCGCAACACCGGGAAAGATTGTGGATTATGGAATTACAGACAAGTTTAATATGGGAGCCTGTATGGCTCCGGCAGCTGCTTCGACGATTTCTGTCCACTTAAATGATCTTGGGATTTTACCGGAGCATTATGACAGGATCATCACGGGAGACCTGGGAGCAGTAGGAAAAGAGATACTCATTGATCTTTTAAAAGCAAAAGGATACGATATTGAGAAACAGCATATGGATTGCGGACTGACGATCTATGACCGGAATTCCCAGGATGTACACAGCGGAGGAAGCGGATGCGGATGTGCGGCAGTTGCTTTGGCAGGGTATATCCTGCAGCAGATGAAAGAAGGAAAGTGGAAACGGATCTTGTTTGTCCCGACAGGAGCATTGCTTTCTTCTGTCACTGCGAATGAGGGAGATACCGTGCCGGGAATCGCACATGCAGTAGCATTGGAATGGAGGGGATAAAAATGGAGTATCTGATCGCATTTGTTACAGGAGGGATTACCTGCGCGTTGGTGCAGATCTTAATGGATAAAACGAAACTTTTACCGGGAAGGGTAATGGTAATTCTTGTCGTTACGGGATCGGTATTAAGTTTTCTTGGATGGTATGCGCCATGGAAAGAATTTGCCGGAGCCGGTGCGACGGTTCCGCTTTTGGGGTTCGGACATACACTGTTCGAAGGAGTAAAAAAAGCTGTGGATAAGGATGGATTTATCGGAATATTTAAAGGTGGATTTACTGCATCTGCAGTGGGGATATCTTCCGCGCTTGTTTTCAGCTATATAGCTTCGCTGCTGTTTCAGCCAAAGATAAAGACGGCAGGAGAAAAATAAAAGGATCCCGGAGAAGATGATCTTTCATTTTCTCCGGGATTTTTGCTGTGTATTTGATCTTATGGTTCCGGAAGTACAGGCGTGTCAGGGATCAGAGGAGTTTCCGTCAGCTGATGCAGAGTACAGAAGTCGGTTGGTAAAATGTACTTTGTATCCGAAGTGGTATAGAAGTACTGCTCTTTGATATTTTCCTGTTCCTGCTTGCTTGGTGTGTAGCCTTCCGGGATCGGAGTCGGACTGGCTGTAGTATAGTCCAGTTTTGTCGGATAGTAGATATCCGGTTCATCCTTGATCAAGAGGACGCGTTCCTCGGTATTTGTACAATGTTCTGTAGCAAGAAGTCCGCTATCCAGACAGATCGTAGCTTTCGCATGACAGTCACAGTATTCGGTAGGGACAGTACCTTTTGCAAAGTATTCTGTTTTCACGGTAGAACCTGCGAGGTATTGATCGCAGACACCACTGATTGCAAGCTTGCCGGACTTGGTGCAGATGGTAGCTGTAAGGATGGAGTCCGGAATGTCAAATTCTTTATATTCCAACTGCTTTTCCTCATGTATGGTTTCCATGATGGTACGCCAGATGATGTTCTGCTTTACGTTCTGAAGGGTGTAGTTATTGTCAAAACCGGTCCAGATAGAACAGGTATAATACGGAGTATAACCGCAGAACCAACGGTCAATGGTGTTGGTTGTTGTACCTGTTTTTCCGGCAACCGGCATTTTGTAATTGACAAAAGCAGGACCGGAAGAACCTGAAGCGGAACCAAGACCCGGAGCGACAACATCCTGCATGGCACTTGTCAGGAGATATGCCGTTGAAGTTTTCATGACCTGTTTTGCCCTGGACTCATGGGAGAGGAGGACATTACCGTCATGGTCAAGGACTTTGGTGTAATAGTAAGGCGCATTATAGACGCCGCCGTTTGCGATAGATGCAAATGCGGCAGTCATTTCGATGTTGGAGACACCGTTAGTCAGACCGCCCAGGGCCAGAGGGAGACCGATATCAGAGTATACGGTCCCGTCGGAATTTACCTGGTAATCTACCAACGTGGAAAAACCGAGTTTCTTTAAGTAATCAAAGCCGACCTGAGGGGTAACCTCGTTCAATGCTTTTACCGCAATGACGTTCATTGAGTACGAGATGGCTCTTCGAATGGTGTTCAGCCCCATAAACGGAGGATCCTTTTTATACCAGTTCTTGACTTCTTTGGTGGTCCCGGGATAGAAGAAAGGAGCATCATCAAACGGGGTGGCAAGGGTCATTCCGCCGGAGTCAAGTGCCGGAAGAAATGCAGCAAGTACCTTAAAGGTAGAACCGACCTGCCGGACGGTAGAAGTAGCACGATTTAATGTTCGGTTTCCTGTTTTTTCTCCACGGCCGCCGATCAGGGCAACAACGGCTCCGTCGGATTGGTCTATGATGGAAAGAGAAACCTGTGGCTGTATCGTCGGGGTAATACGTTCTCCTAAGATCACATCCCCTTCTCCGACTTTTGCATCACGAAATTCATCAATACAGGTCATGATATAGTCAAGATCAGTGCAAAGAAGGTTGTAGACACCGCTGACGATACGGACGGTAACACTGTCGGCATCTTTGAAGGAGTCATGGAATTTGATAAAGTCCTTTAACTGGTAGTGGATCGTTTCTCCGTCGGCAGTCTGTACCGAAAGAGCGTAGGAAAGATCATAATAGGAACCTTCACCGATGGCAGGATACATATCAGGGTCAGCGATCACGGTATCACAGATCTCCTGGATCTCACGATCCTGCGTAGTGTAGACACGCAGACCTCCGGTATAGATGAGGGAGGATGCCTGTGATGCACTGTAACCAAGCTTGGTCTGAAGATCATCCATCAGCTGGTTGATAAGTTCATCCGTAAAATAGCTGTAATAAGAAACGGAAGAAGTTTCTTCTACATGGGAAGCGATTCGAAGATAAACGGATTCGGTATCTGCAAGGGCTTCGGCATATTCTTCGGCTGTGATAAATCCGAGCTTGTTCATCATATAGAGTACGGTATCCCGACGGTCTGTGTTCTCGGAAACGTTAGTGACAGGGTTCATTTTTGTCGGCGATTTCGGAAGGCAGGCAAGAACTGCCGCTTCGGAAACAGTCAGTTCGCTGACGTCTTTGCCGAAATAAGTCTGGGAAGCCATCTGGACTCCGTAAGAACCCTGACCGAGGTTGATGGTATTCAGGTAATATTCCAAAATGGTATCTTTGTCTAATGTATTTTCCAACTGAATGGCAAGGTACTGTTCCTGTACTTTGCGGACTACTTTAGCAATGTCACTTTCTTCGTTTCCTCCGCCGAAGATCTGGTTTTTTAAAAGCTGCTGGGTAATGGTGCTGGCACCGCTCTGCAAATGACCGGAAGTCAGAAGTTCTACGGAAGCGCGGAAAATGCTCCGTACGTCAATGCCGTCGTGCTCACGAAAACGCTCATCTTCAATGGCAATGAACGCGTTTTGTACGTGGACCGGGATACGGTCGATGGTCACATATTCACGATTACCTCCGGCACCGACTAAAGTCTGGGAAAGAGTACCGTCACTATAGTAAAATTTTGTGGTATAACCTGTAGGAACCACATTGATGTTACTGATATCAGGGGCAGAAGCAATCAGACCTTCCAAGGTACCGAATGCTGCCATAACGCCTGTGGTTGCTATAAATATGATAAATACAATGGCTAAGCGGAAGAACGACACTTTTGCCTTCGTGTTGAGACGCGGAGCCGTTGTCTTGAGCCTGTGAAGTTTTTTATTGACGGAAGCTTTACTGAAATCCATAATCCTGTCCTTTCTCTCAATTCTATGTAAGTATCGTAATTATATCAAATTCCATGAGATTATTCAATCGAAAGACTGTGTAGATTTTATTACAAAAATGTTTCATGGCACGGGAGCAGAAAATACTGTTAAAAGTATGGAACAAAAACGAAAAGTTTATAAAAAATCTCAGGATAAAAACCATGAGAATACGGAGGCCGAATGCTTGAAAGAAAAAGGAGGATATGGTACAATATCTTTGTTTGCGGCATAGGATCGTGCGTATTTTTGAAGGGAGGAACCGGGATGCTGCCAAAAGACCCGATGATGTTATACAGTTTTATTAATACGAAGCTGAGAGACTGTTATTCCAGCCTGGAAGAACTGTGTGAAGATTTGAATATCACCAGGGAGGAAATAGAAGAAGTACTTGCCAAAGCGGACTTTTTCTATGATCCTGAGACCAATCGGTTTATAGGATAGCATAGGAGAGATACATGGAAAAACAGTACAGGACCGTTTATCAGGGCGGTGTGGGAGAAATTACAGAGAAGAGATCAAGATTTATTGCATCGGTATTCCCGTGCGGATCAGAAGAAGAAGCACTTGCCTGTATTGAGGCAACAAAGAAAAAGTACTGGGATGCAAGGCACAACTGTTCCGCCTATACCATCGGAGACAATCATGAACTGGAACGCTGCAGTGATGACGGAGAACCTCAGAAAACAGCCGGCAGACCGATGCTGGATGTTTTGATCAATGAAGATATCCATAATGTCTGTGTGGTAGTAACAAGATATTTTGGAGGAATACTGCTTGGTACCGGAGGGCTGGTAAGGGCATATCAGGCAGCAGTGAAGGAAGGACTGAAAAACAGCATTGTCGTTACAAAGCAGTTTGGGAAAAAGATAAAGATCGTTACGGATTACACCGGAATCGGAAAACTGCAGTATCTTGCGGCAACCGGAGGTTATACGGTACTTTCCGTGGAATATACGGATGTTGTGACGGCACATGTTCTTGTGACTCCGGAAAAGCAGGAGGAACTTGTGAAAAAGATGACAGAGGCCACGGCAGGAAGAGTGGAGATTTTCGAAGAAGAGGAGCTTTGGTTTGCCGAAAGCGGGCAGGATATACTGTTGTTTGAGGAATAAGGTAGGAATCATATGGATTTGTTTGATTATATGAATGAAATAAAAAAGGAAAAGGAATCGCCGCTGGCATCACGGCTCCGTCCCCAGACACTGGAAGAAGTTGTGGGGCAGCAGCATATTGTAGGCAAGGATAAGCTTCTGTATCGTGCCATTAAAGCGGATAAGATCAGTTCTGTCATTTTTTACGGACCGCCCGGAACGGGTAAGACAACGCTCGCCAGGGTTATCGCCAATACAACGAGTGCGGAGTTTACGCAGATCAATGCGACATCGGCCGGGAAAAAGGATATGGAAGAAGTGATTTCTGCGGCCAAAGAACGTCTTGGCATGTATGGGAAGAAAACAATTCTTTTTGTAGACGAGATCCACAGGTTCAATAAAGGACAGCAGGATTATCTGCTCCCGTTTGTGGAAGACGGTACGGTGATATTGATCGGAGCAACAACGGAGAATCCGTATTTCGAGGTAAACGGAGCCCTGATTTCCCGCTCCATCATTTTTGAACTGAAATCTTTGGAAAAGAATGACATACGGACCCTGCTCCTGCGTGCCCTTACGGATAAAGAGCGGGGACTCGGAGCTTATGATGCAGAGATCACGGAAGAAGCTCTCGATTTTATTGCGGATATGGCAAACGGTGATGCACGTTCGGCGCTGAATGCCGTTGAACTTGGGGTGCTGACTACGGAACGGGCTTCGGACGGGAAGATCCATATCACGATCGAAACGGCGCAGGAGTGTATCCAGAAAAGAGTATTGCGGTATGATAAAGACGGAGACAATCATTATGATACGATTTCCGCTTTTATAAAGAGCATGCGCGGTTCTGACCCGGATGCGGCAGTCTATTATCTGGCAAGGATGCTGGAAGCAGGAGAAGAAGCTGCATTTATTGCAAGAAGGATCATGATCTGCGCGGCAGAAGATGTATCCAATGCAGACCCGAATGCCCTGGTAGTTGCGACAAGCGCGGCACAGGCAGCAGAGAGGCTTGGTATGCCGGAAGCAAGGATCGTTCTCGCACAGGCAGCGATCTATGTGGCATGTGCACCAAAGAGTAATTCCGCTTATTGTGCGATCGACAGAGCAACAGAAGTGGTAAAGACAAGAAGGACGGATCAGATTCCGTCGTACCTGAAGGATGCCCATTACAAAGATGCAGGAAAACTCGGACACGGGATCGGATATCAGTATTCACATGAGTTTAAGAATCACTATTCCGGGCAGGAGTATCTTCCGGAGGCATTGCGGGGAACCCGGTTTTATGAATGCTCTGAGCAGGGATATGAAGCTGTTCAGAAGCAATGGTTAAAAAAATTGAGAGAGGAAAAGGAAAATGAGTAAGAGAATTGCAGCATGGACAGGACTCGTATTGATCGGTGCAATGTATCTGGTATCTGTGATCGCGGCACTGCTTGCCAGACCGGAAGCAAACGGTCTGTTCATGGCAAGCGTGGCAGCAACCGTTTTTCTCCCGGTTCTGCTTTACATTTATATCAAACTGTATGAATGGGCACATCGGAATGATGGAATCACAAGAAAGCAGATGAAAGAATACGAGAAGCGGATCGCGGCAGGCGAAAGGCCGGAAGATATCGCAAAAGAAATTGAAGAAAAATACGGAGAATAGTCGGATACGGCTATTTACAGAAAAGAAAAAATCTGTTATCTTATAACAGAAGTTTTTGCTAAGAAAGGAAAAAAAGAATATGTCAATGTTAGAAAACTGGCGCGAAGAAGCTTACGGAAAAGATATGAACACAAAGGAAGGACAGCTTTTCTGGGGCAACTATTTTGCAATTGAAAAAGGAATCTATGAGAAACTTTTAGAGGATCCGAAGAACGTAGTGACCGGTACTGTAAAAGAACTCGCAGAAAAGTTTGATACAACGGTTAAGATCATGACCGGATTTTTAGATGGGATCAATGACAGTCTGGTTACACCAAATCCGATCGAGACGATGGATGAGGATACGGAAGTATCTTTAGCTTTTGATCCGGAAAAACTGTACTATAACATGGTGGAAGCAAGAGCAGACTGGCTGTATGAACTTCCGCAGTGGGAGAGCCTTTTGACGGAGGAAAAAAGAAAAGAATTGTACAAGGAACAGAAAAAGTCCGGTACGGTAGTAAAAGAAAAGAAAGTTGGAAGAAATGATCCGTGCCCATGCGGAAGCGGAAAAAAATATAAATTCTGTTGTGGAAAGTAGTCCGGAAAGGTAAGAAAATATGGGCAGAAACAGAGGAATGTATGTGAATTACGGGACTTCCGGACGAAGACCCGGAAGAAAAAAAAGAGCAGGGATCGGCACGGTCTGTGCGGTGGTACTTGTGCTTCTGCTGGCAGTATTGCTTGGAGTTCTTGCATATCAGGTATCAAAACAAAATATTGAAGAATTCCCGGAAGTACCGACGCCGACTCCGACATTGGCTCTGACTACGCCGACTCCGCTGCCGACTCCGACAGAAACTCCGACGCCGACGCCGACTCCAACGGAAACACCGACGCCGCTTCCGACTTCTCCGGAAACCGGAATACCGTGTACGCCGACTCCTCCGCCGACCGTCTGGGATGCCAATTACCTGGATGGTTTTGAGGACACAAGAGAGAAGGTGGATGTCAAAGGAGCACAGGCAGGTCTTACCCTGAACAGTACGGAAAAGATAAATTATTTTCTCAATCTGGCAGAGACGACGGAATTGAATGCCATTGTGATCGATATTAAGGCAGACAGCGGAAAAGTAACCTATCAGATGGATTGTCAGGCAGCAAAGGATGCAGGAGTCTGCATCAGCAATTACAAAGATATGAATGCACTGCTGACAAAGCTGAAAGAAAAAGGAATTTATTGTATTGCACGAATCGTCTGCTTTAAGGACAATATGATCGATGAGACGCATCCGGAATGGATGATCCATAAGAATGACGGTTCCATGTATAAGGATAATGCCGGAGATACCTGGATGAACCCGTATAACAGAGACACCTGGGTATATATTGTGGATATTGCAGAGCAGGCAGTGCTGGACGGTTTTGATGAGATATGTTTTGATTATATCCGATTTTCTACAAACGGTATCATCGCATCCGGAAACAGCTGGGATACCTTTGAGTTTAAAGTGGATTTCGGGGAAGAAGCAGAGACGACTTCGTTAGAAGAGATCATTACACAGTTTACGATCTATGCATGCAACCGACTAAAGCCTCTTGGTGCATTTGTCAGTGCGTCCGTCTACGGAGCAGTCATTAACAGCAAAGTGGATTCAGCAAGAGTCGGTCAGAGCTATGTGGAAATGTCAAGGTATCTTGATTATATCTGTCCGATGGTATATCCGTCGCATTATTCAAAAAATTATGCAGGACTTGAAAATGCCCATAAGTCACCGTACCAGCTGCTGATGATCGAGATGAAAGCGTCTGTTAAGAAACTCAAAGAACTGGACGGCGTTCATTGTGCGGAAGTGCGTCCGTGGCTGCAGGGATTCAGCTATACGGCAGAGGAAGTGCGGGCGCAGATGCAGGCACTTTATGAAAACGGGTATCAGAACTGGATGCTTTGGAATTCGGCAGGCAATTATGTGGAAGGTGCGTTTTTAAGCAAAGATGCTTCAGAAGCAGAAGAGACAGAATAAATTGAGAACGGTTGAAACTTTTTAAGAAGATACAGCGTCAAACAGGTGAAAAAGAAAAAGAACGGCAGGCAGTACATTGTCTGCCGTTTTGTGGTTAAAAAAGGAGGACGTTGTAATGAAACACAAAGCAGTGAAAAAATGGATGGCTTTAGGGCTGACAACAGCATTGGCACTCGGAATGACAGCATGTGCATCTGCAAACGACAAGATGGCAATGACGGGAAATAGCGGATATCTTGAGGAAAAATGGAATGATTTGGAGGCATGGTCGACGGCAGACGGTGACTACATTGAGGAAAAGCCGGAAACTGATGCCACCCTGAGCGGACAGGAAGTAATTGAAGCGTCGGAAACCCGAAAAACAATAAAAACCGCAAAACTGACGTTGCAGACATTAGATTTCAGTACATTTGTATCTGCTCTGGAACAAAAAGTGAAGGAGGCAGGGGCTTATTTTCAGTATGCAGACGTGACAACTTCTTATTCCGGAAGGAAATATGCTTCGTATACCGTCCGTGTACCGGAAGAAAATCTGGAAGAATTTTTAAAAGGAATTGACGGGATAGCAACAGTGACAAATAAAGTGTTGGGTGAGCAGGATGTGACGCTTTCCTATGTGGATACACAGAGCCGGATCAAGGCATTGGAAACCGAACAGGAAACATTGCTTTCACTCCTGGAAAAAGCAGACAGCCTGGATTCGGTCATTCTGTTGCAGGAACGGTTGACAGAAGTAAGATATGAGCTGGAAAGTTATAAGACAAAGCTGCGTACATACGACGATAAGATTTCATACAGCACGGTAAGCATTACCGTGAATGAAGTGCAAAAAGTAACAGAACCACAGCCGAAAACGGTTTTGGAACGGATACAGAGCG
This sequence comes from uncultured Lachnospiraceae bacterium, assembly GCA_964632165.1. Lineage (GTDB taxonomy): Bacteria > Bacillota > Clostridia > Lachnospirales > Lachnospiraceae > SIG299. The sequence continues at coordinate 44,801 of CAZWCZ010000004.1, forward strand.
GTTTTGGCAATACAGTGGAGACGATCATTGAGAGCGCACAGGATGTGTTCGTCTGGGTGGCAGTCAACATTCCGTATCTTGTATTCTGGGGACTGATTGCAACTTTTGCCGTATTTTTTACCAAAAAGAAAAGTAAGAAAAGAAAACAGAGAAAGTTAGAAAAACAACATGCAGAAAACGGAACAGAAATGGGTAGTAAAGAATAAAAAAGCAGATTTTGACGCAATCTGCCGGGAACAGAATATTACAGAAGTAACCGCACGGCTTTTGGTCAACCGCGGGCTTTGCACAAAGGAAGAGAGGGATGCTTATCTGCATCCTTCTCTTTTGACACTTTCAAAACCGGAGCAGTTGAAAAATGCAAAAAAAGCAGCAGAGATATTAAAAGAAAATATCAGAAGCGGGAAAAAGATCCGTATCATCGGAGATTATGACGTTGACGGGATCATTTCGGTCTATCTGCTTTTTTGTACGCTGAAAAAGGCGGGAGCCGTCGTGGACTACCGGATCCCGGACCGGATCCGTGATGGATACGGTATGAATGAGGAAATGGTGGAAGAAGCAGTGAAAGACGGGATTGAAACGCTTCTGACCTGCGATAACGGGATAGCGGCAATGGGACCGGTACAAAAGGCAAAGGAAGAAGGACTCTGTGTTATTCTGACAGACCATCATGAAGTGCCGACAGAGGAGACGGAAAACGGAACAAAACAAAAGCTTCCGCCTGCAGATGTGATCGTCAATCCAAAGCAGGAGGGGGAAACAACACCGTTCCCGGGCATTTGCGGTGCCGTTGTTGCCTATAAGGTAATGCTTTGCCTGGCGGAACTGACAGGAATCTCACAGGAGTGGATGACATCGCTTCTTCCGTATGCGGCATTAGCTACGGTTTGTGATGTGATGGAACTGTGCAGGGAAAATCGTACGATCGTTTCCATTGGACTGCAGAAGATGAGGGAGTGCGAGGATTATGGGATCAATGCCCTGATCAAGGAAAATCAGCTGACAAAAGAAAATCTGAGCGGATATCATTTCGGATTTGTGCTGGGGCCGTGCCTGAATGCGTCAGGACGCCTGGACACGGCAGAAAAAGGCTTGGCGCTGCTGCTTTCTGAAACACCGGAGGAAGCAGAAAAGCTGGCAAGAGAGGTAACAGAACTGAATAATGTCCGAAAAGCAATGACAATGCAGTATGTCCGGGAATGTAAGGAGAGAATACTGAAAAGAGAGGAATTGCCTCCGGTTTTGGTGGAATATCTGCCAGAGTGTCATGAAAGCCTGGCGGGGATCATTGCCGGCCGCCTGAGAGAACAGTTTTATCGGCCTGTCATCGTATTGACGGATGCAGAGGACGGATGTAAAGGATCCGGCCGTTCCATTGACGGATACCATATGTATGAGGCATTGTGTGAGTGTAAGGATCTTCTGACCAGATTCGGAGGCCATCCAAAGGCAGCTGGGCTGTCATTGCCAAAGGAAAATGTTGAGGTATTTCGAGAACGTCTGATTAGCAACTGCAGGTTAAATAAAGAGCAGTTGTGTGAAAAAATTTCCATTGATATCATTTTGCCTTTTGGGCTTGTGACGGAGCGTGTTATTGAGGAACTGGTCCTGTTGGAGCCGTATGGTATGGGAAATGAAAAACCGTTGTTTGCCGAACGCAATCTGAAGGTAAGACGTGCAATGATATTGGGAAAAAATGCAAATGTATTAAAACTCTGTGTAGAAAACGAGTACGGGAAACAGTTTGATACGTTGTATTTTGGAGATTTGGATGAGTTTCAGCAGAAGGTGCAGGAAAAATACGGAGAAGACGAAGTGCGGCGTATGTTTCAGGGACGGGAAAATACAGTTCGCTTTTCGATGATCTATTATCCGGACAAAAATGAGTTCCGAGGGATGGTTTCACTACAGGCAGTCATGCGAAGTTTTCGTATCTGAGGAGTCGCTTTTTGTAAAGCGGTATGCTATAATATTGCCATAAAGGCGGCGCAGGGAAAAACGGAGTCCACGGAGAAAGTCTGAGGGAGCAGAATCCGGGGGATACCGGTCAAACGGAAAGGATGAAGCATGAAATGGAGAAACTGGAATTTCAGATAATAGGTCATGTGGAGAGTGATTTTCCGGACAAGTTTGGCATTCCGCGACAGAGCGGACTGGCAGAACATCTGATGGCAAGGATCGTCCTGGAAGAAGAATTTCGGGTTCCGGAAGCATTGCGCGGACTGGAATCGTATTCTCATTTATGGATCGTGTGGTATTTTTCGGAAACAGACCGAAAGGGAGAGTGGTCGCCGACGGTTCGGCCGCCGCGTCTTGGTGGGAACAAAAGAGTCGGGGTGTTTGCTACCCGTTCTCCGTTTCGACCGAATCCGATCGGTTTAAGTTCCGTAAAAATAGAAAAAATTGAGAACGATCCAAAATCGGGGCCGGTGATCTATGTATCCGGAGCGGATCTGATGGACGGGACACCGATCCTTGATATTAAGCCGTATCTTGCTTATGTGGATGCTCATCCGGAAGCAGCGGAGGGGTTTGCACTGAACAAAAAGGACGGAGTGCTTAAAGTGCAGATCGTTCCGGAACTGTTGGCGTTAGTACCGGAAGAAAAGCAGCAGGCACTGTTGGAAGTCCTGGGACAGGATCCAAGACCGCAGTACCAGACTACAGAAGACAGGATATATAAGATGTGCTTTGCAGAGCATGAAGTCTGGTTCAGCGTAAAAGAGGATACTCTTTATGTAGTAAAAATACTAGAAAACAGATAAGGGAGAGTAACATGCGAATTTATGAAGATCCGATGAAAACAAGTGAGAACAGGGAGACAGCAAGGAGCTACTATATCCCGGGAGGATGCTCGGAATACCGGCTGTTGAACGGGGAGTGGCGATTTGCTTACTTTGATCGTGATGTTGATGTGCCGGAAAAGATAGAAGACTGGAAAACGATACCGGTTCCGTCGTGCTGGCAGCTGGAGGGGTATGATGATCCGAATTATACCAATATCAATTATCCGTATCCGTGTGATCCACCGTATGTGCCGGATGACAATCCGTGCGGGATCTATGAAAGAGAGTTTGAACTGGAACGTGTCTGGGGAAATGTTTATTTTGTATTGGAGGGGGTATCGTCCTGTGCATTTGTGTCAGTAAACGGTACGTATGTCGGATTTACCCAGGGAAGCCATTTACAGGCAGAATTTGATATTACGGATGTTGTAAAAGAAGGAACCAACATCATTACGGTAAAAGTGCTGAAATGGTGCTGCGGAAGTTATCTGGAAGATCAGGACTTTTTCCGGTTTAACGGAATTTTCAGAGACTGCTATCTGCTGCAGCGACCGGTGGGACATATCTGCGATATTGAGCTGATCCCAGACGGGACAACGATCCGCGTGCATGCCGATAAAGCGGCACAGATCCGCATTTATAAAGGGGAGCAGCTTTTGGCACAAACAGAAGAAGACGTGACGGATTTTTTACATGAGGTTGAAGAACCGGTGCTTTGGAACGCAGAAAAACCGTTTCTTTATACGGTAATTCTGGAAAGAGACGGAGAGATCATCACACAGAAAACAGGACTCCGTACGATCGAGATCTCGGATTCATATGAACTTTTGGTAAACGGAGTATCCGTGAAGCTGCATGGGGTCAATCATCACGACACGAGCAAGTATCGCGGCTGGTGTCAGAGCGAAGAAGAGCTTCGCAAGGATCTGCTTTTGATGAAAGATCTTAATATCAACTGCGTCAGAACGTCACACTATCCTCCGACACCAAAATTTTTAGAATTGTGTGATGAACTTGGATTTTATGTGATCTGTGAAACAGATATTGAAACACACGGATTTTTAAGAAGACTTGCCAATGTGCAGTATGGATTTGATATGGATTCCAATGCGTGGCCGGCAACCATGCCGGAATGGAAACATGAATTTGTGGAGCGCATGGAACGTATGGTGGAATATCATAAGAACCGTGTCAGCATTTTAATGTGGTCTACCGGAAATGAAAGCGGTCACGGGTGCAATCACGTAGAGATGATCCGTTGGACAAGAAAGAGAGATGCGACAAGGCTGATCCATTGTGAGGATGCTTCCAGAAAGGGACAGAATCATAATGCCGATGTATATTCAAGAATGTATCCGAGCCCGCAGGAAGTGGAAAAGTTTGCGGTAACGGATGACATCAACATGCCGGTCTTTCTGTGTGAATATGCCCATGCCATGGGAAACGGACCGGGAGATATTTATGAATATAATGAAGTATTTGACCGATATCCGAAACTTATCGGCGGATGTGTCTGGGAGTGGGCAGATCATGTGGTGGTAGAAGACGAGGTACAAAAATACGGCGGTGATTTTAAAGGAGAACTGACGCATGATGGAAATTTCTGCTGTGACGGCATTGTGTTTGCTGACCGTACGTTCAAAGCAGGAACAATGGAAATGAAGGCAGCATATCAGCCGATCCGGACAACGTATGCGGATGGTGTGCTTTCTGTGTATAACCGTCTGGATTTTACGAATTTAAGTGAATATGAATTTATTTACAGGATTGAGGCAGATGGAAAAATGACCGTTGAGGAAGAGGCAGTACTTCTTGCGGCAGCTCATACAACCGTAGAGATACCGATAGACTATGAACCGGTAGAATGCTGCTACGGTGTATATCTGAATACGGAGTTAAGAAAAGACGGTAAAGTATATGCACAGACGCAGCACGAACTTCCGGCGAAAAAGTGTATGGCACAGACCATCGTTCCGGAAACGGAATATGCGCAACTGACAGAGGATACCGAAAACATTTACGCTGTCGGAGAAGGATTTTCCTATGTCTTTTCCAAGCATTACGGTACGTTTGTGTCCATAGTGACCGACGGAGAAGAACAGCTTGCCGGAAAAGGCAGTCTCTCTGCTTTCCGCGCACCAACTGACAATGACCGGAATGTACAGTATTATTGGGCCAATTTAAATATCTGGCAGGGAGAAAATCTCAATGTACTTTGGAATAAAATATACCGCTGCACGATAGAAAACGGGAAAATAGTGACGGAAGGTTCCCTGGCAGCAATTTCAAGAAGTCCGCTTATGAAATTTACACTTTCCGTTGCTGTTGCAAAAGACGGAACGATAGAAATGGATCTGAAAGGCAGAGTAAGGGAAAACGCTTATTGGCTTCCGAGACTTGGATTTGAATTTTGTCTGCCGGCAGAAAGTAAGGAATTTGCTTACTATGGACATGGACCGATGGAAAGTTATGCGGATATGTGCCACCATGCTCCGATCAGCTTATATGAAAGCAATGCGGAAAAGGAATATGTACCTTATGTTTTCCCTCAGGAACACGGAAACCATAATCGGGTAAAGATGCTTCGCATCGGAAAACTGGAATTCCTTGCAAAAACAGAATTTGAGTGTAATGTTTCAAAATATACGTCGCAGTCTTTGTTTGCGGCGAAACATACAGATGAACTGACGGAAGATGGTAAGATACATTTGAGAGTGGATTATAAGGTGTCCGGTATTGGTTCCAATTCCTGCGGACCGGCACTGGATCCGAGATATCGTTTAAACGAAAAAGAGATCTCATTTGGATTCTTTATAAAAAGATATCAGCCGGTTTAACGGCTGATATCAAAACTCATATTCATGATGTTGCGGATGCTGTTTACATCATCGGTAATGTTGGCATCACCGCGGATGGTATGTTTGATGACACTGCTTGCAACGGCAAAATTCAGCATTTCCATCGGAGCGTAGTGATTCATCATGGCATAGATGAGACCACTGGCAAAGGCATCACCGCCGCCGACACGGTCTAAGATATTAAAGCGGAAGAGACGGCTTTCAAAGGTATGACCATCGTACCACATAAATGCCTTTAAGCTGTTTTCGCTGCCGCTGTGTGCATATCGCACATGGCGTGCAATACATTTCAAATTCGGATAGCGTTCTACAAAACGACGAAAGACTTCATCCTGCTGTTCGTACGTGGGCTGCAGGGGAAGCCCGTCTTTGAAGTCACCCTTTGCCGGATCATATTCGTCTTTACACAGATGATATGGTTCGATGCCGAACAGGACATCAACATAAGGCAGGCATTCAGTACAGAAATCTCTGGCTTCTTCCCAGCTCCATAAAGAACTGCGGAAGTTTCCGTCCCAACTGATGGTCAGCCCTTTTCGGCGTGCTGTTTTCAAAACTGTCATGATCAGATTGCGGCAGTTTTGACAGAGAGCAGGAGTGATGCCGCTCAAATGCAGCCAGTCAGATCCATCCAACATGGAATCAAAATCTACATTGCTGTAGTCATATTCCGTAAAAGCACTGTTTTTTCTGTCATAGGTTACTTTGCTTGGACGGATGCCGTATCCGGTTTCCAGATAATAAGTACCGAGACGATGGGTAGGTGTTTCTTCCGGAGTACTCAGGATCATCGGAGTACAGTGGACGTCATTGCTCCGAAGCATACGGACGGCACTTTTTCCGAGGCTGTTATTTGGAACGACGCTGAAAAAGGTGCTGTCGATGCCAAGATTGGCAAGAGCCAGGGCGATGTTGGCTTCGCTGCCGCCGTAGCTTGCCTCAAAATCATTTGCAACACGGATCTTTTCGTAATTAGGCGGTGAAAGGCGGAGCATGATCTCGCCGATGGTAAAGAATTTCGGACTTTCATTGTTTTTTAGTAACGGGTTAAAATGTTCCATAAAACCTCCTTTTAAAATCCTAAAGGCTATTCTGCCAGTTGTTCCCATTCTTCCATCAGACGCAGCAGTTGTTCGGAAGCGTCGTCTTTTTCTTTTGTGATCTCCATCAGCTTTGTATGATCGGTATAAACGGATTCGTCGGCAAGAAGGACATCCAGTTCTTCGTTTCGCATTTCTAAACGTTCGATCTCTGCTTCAATCCGCTTTAGATCGTTTTGACGCTTGCGAATGCGTGCCTGTTCTTCTTTTTGCTGTTTCCAGTCCGTTTTTCCGATAGAAGCAGTATCCGGCAAAACTGCAGACAAAATGTTTCCTGCATTGGAGCCGGACGGAGTCTTTCCGACACCGTAACCGATGCCGTGCAGATAGATGCGTTCCATAGCTTCTTTATGTTCCAGATAGTAGTCGTAATTTCCCTGATAAGCAATCAGATGCCCGTCAGTCAGATCAAGGATCCTGGTTGCTGTTTTGTTGATGAAATAACGGTCATGGGAAACGTATAAAACGGTTCCTGTATAATTGAGGATGGCATTTTCCAAAATTTCTTTGGACATGATGTCCAGATGGTTGGTAGGCTCATCCAGGATCAGAAAATTAGACTCAGAGAGCATTAACTTTGCCAAAGAGACACGGCCGCGTTCACCGCCGCTGATGTCTTTGATCTGTTTGAATACATCATCACCGGTAAACAAAAAGGCAGCAAGTGCATTCCGTACCTGTGTGTTGTCCATGTTTGGGTACGTATCCTGCAGTTCGGCAAACAGAGTTTTTTCCATATGAAGTACCTGATGTTCCTGATCGTAATAAGCAATGTGTACTTTGACTCCCGGTTTGATCTCACCCGCATCCGGAGAGAGAATCCCGTTGATCATTTTTAAAATGGTAGTTTTTCCTGTTCCGTTATTTCCGATGATGGCAACTTTTTCTCCGCGCTTGATCTCAAAAGAGAGGTCGGTAAATAAAGTCCGGCTGTCAAAAGACTTGGAAAGTCCGGTAACGGAGAGTACGTCGTTTCCGCTGGTGATCGAAGGCTCCAGGCAGATGCGCATACCGTCGGATTCTGCAAGGGGTTTTTCAAGACGTTCTATTTTGTTAAGCATTTTTTCACGGCTTTCTGCCCGCTTGATGGATTTTTCACGATTAAAGGAACGCAGTTTTGCGATAACTTCTTCCTGATGCCGGATCTCACGCTGCTGATTGAGATAATGCTTTAACTGTTCCTCGCGCTGTTTTGCTTTTTTTTCTGCATAGGTACTGTAATTTCCGGCAAAGGTCTGAGCGTTTGTGTGATCCAGTTCTACGACTTTTGTCACTACTTTGTCCAAAAAATAACGGTCGTGGGCAATGACTACAACAGCACCGTGATAGTTGGAGAGAAAACTTTCCAGCCATGAAATGGACTGCATGTCCAGGTGATTGGTTGGTTCGTCTAACAGAATCAGTTCCGGCTTTTTTAAGAGAAGTTTGCCAAGGGCGATCCTTGTCTTTTGACCGCCGGAAAGAGTATTGACATGCTTACTGAATTCGGATTCTTCAAAACCGAGTCCTTTCAGAATGCCGACTACCTCGCTTTTATAGGCATATCCGTTCTGCAGTTCAAATTCATGATTCAGGCGGGAATAAGAGGAGAGAAGCTGTTCCAATGCCTCTCCCTCGGCAAGTTTCATGTCATGTTCCAAAGAACGGATGGTTTCTTCCATCTGAAGGAGTTCTGCTTTAGTTGAAAGCAGTTCATCATAGATGGTATTTTCCGAAGTCAGATCCTGATGCTGGGAAAGATAACCAAAGGAAGTCCCTTTGGCAAAAATGACTTCACCGGTATCGGGAGTGAGTTCACCGACAATGATTTTGAACAGGGTGGATTTCCCTGCACCGTTAATGCCGACAATGGCTGCTTTCTCGTTTTCGTTGACATGAAAGGAAATCCCGTTCAGGATTTCCTTTTCTCCAAAATGTTTTGTTATGTTGTTACATGCAAGTATCATAAGACTCCTTGTGGAAAATGAGGTCTGTATTCTTATTTTCCGTTTATTCTGCCTTTTCCGGGGCAACATAGTCCGGATGGACAGTTAATTTTATTTTATGGACGCGGTTTTTATCCATTGCAATTACCTGATAGGTGCAGGCACCGTCGGTAACCGTCTCACCTTTCACAGGAAGATGATCCAACAGATGGATGACATGCCCGGCGATGGAATCGTAATCTTCGGATTCAAGACCAAGCTCAAGGACTTCGTTGAGCTCATCCAGTTTGGTCGTGCCGAGGATCGTATAGACATTATCGGACAGTTTCTGGATCGGATCTTCTTCATCGGTATCGTATTCATCGCGGATCTCACCGACAATCTCCTCGACAAGATCTTCAATGGTCAGAAGACCGGTTGTGGCACCGTATTCATCCAGTACAATGGCAATGGAGTTGGTGCCTTTTTTGAGCTCACGCAGGAGTTCGGAAGTTTTTTTGTACTCATAGGTAAAATAAGGAGTACGGAGAAAATCTGTTATATGGAAATCTTCTTTTGCACCTTTGTAAAAGAAGACGTCTTTCATGTTAATGATACCGATTACATTATCTCTTGTTTCGCTGTAGACAGGAAGTCTGGTATACATATCTTTTTCGAAAGCAGCAACCAGTTCATCATATGTCATGTCGGCACTGGCAAACGCCATATCAATACGCGGCACCATAACGTCTTTTGCAAGTGCATCACCAAAATCTACTACATTTGTGATCATTTCACGTTCTTCACTTTCAATGACACCGTCTTCATGGCTGACGTCAACGATCGTGAGAAGTTCATTTTCTGTCATGGCTTTTGTTTTTGCATTTGGGTCAACACGGAACAGACGAAGAAGAAGATAAGAAATCTGGTTCAGTATAAAGATGACCGGTGTTAAAAGCTTTGTCAGCGGAGCAATGATCGGCGCATAAAGGAACGCTAATTTTTCCGCATTCATGGTAGCCAGAGTCTTAGGCGTAATCTCACCAAAAACAAGTACGAGAAGGGTCAGGATGCCGGTACCGACTGCGGCATAGGCACTGAAACCTAAATCGATGATGAGAGAGGTGGTAAGAGAGGAGGCTGACAGATTGACAATATTATTACCAATCAAAATGGCACTGATCATCTTGGAAGGTTCCTCGATCAGGTCATTGATGCGTTTCGCACCTCTGACACCTTCTTCCATAAGGCTTCGGATACGGAGCTTATTCACCGTAGTTAAAGAAGTTTCCGCAGAAGAAAAGAATGCGGATAAAGCAAGTAAAACAATTAACACAAGAATTTGTGTCGCGACACTGGGGTCCACTAAAAAATCACTCCTTTTTGAAATATTTTTCTGATGCATATAAAAATATACACGATTTCATTATAAGAGATTATCCAATGAAAGTCAATCATTTTGCGGATAAGTGGGTTTATTTTTCGGAAAAAGTGTGGTAGACTAAAAAACAAATACCGGATGAATGGAGAAAGAGGAACAGAGAATGACAGTATTGGAACGTTTTTTAAATTATGTAGCAATAGATACAGAATCGGTAGAAGATGCCGGATGTTTTCCGAGCAGCGAAAAACAGAAAGATCTGGCGCGTCTTTTGGTTGAGGAGTTAAAGGAGATGGGGGCAAAGGATCCGCACATGGATGATTACGGATATGTATATGCAACGATTCCTGCTACTTCTTCCAAAAAAGTACCGGTGCTCGGCTTTTTGTCTCATATGGATACTTCTCCTGCAATGAGCGGGAAAAATGTAAAACCGCGTATCGTGAAAAACTATGACGGCGGGAAGATCGTTTTGAATGAGAAAGAAGGGATCTGGATGGATACAGAGATGTTTCCGTCGCTATGCCGTGTTATAGGACAGGATCTTGTAGTAACGGACGGAACAACGCTGCTTGGAGCAGATGATAAAGCCGGAATAGCAGAAATCATGACAATGGCAGAAACACTTCTTACGGATACTTCGATCCCGCATGGAACGATTCAGATCGCATTTACACCGGATGAAGAAGTCGGAGCGGGAGTAGACTATTTTGATGTAAAGAAATTTGGCGCGGATTTTGCTTATACGGTAGATGGAGGCGCACTCGGAGAAATCGAATACGAAAACTTCAATGCAGCATCCGGGAAACTTAAGATCCACGGAACAAGCATTCACCCGGGTTCTGCCAAAGGGAAAATGATCAATGCGATCCTGGTCGGCATGGAATTCCAGCAGATGCTTCCTGCATTTGAAAATCCGGCGTATACCGAAGGATACGAAGGTTTTTTCCATTTGGACCGCATAACGGGAAGCGTGGAAGAAGCAGAGCTGTTTTATATCATCCGCGACCATGACCAGACAAAGTTTGAGGAGAAGAAAGCAAGATTTGTAAAAACGGCCGCATTTTTGAATGAAAAGTATGGGGCAGGAACAGTAGAATATGAAGTAAAAGACTCTTATTATAATATGAAAGAAAAGGTTGAGCCGCACCGGTTTCTCATTGACCACGCAGTAGCGGCAATGGAACGTCTGTCCATTCCGGCAGTCATTACTCCGATCCGCGGAGGCACCGATGGGGCGAGACTTTCTTTTATGGGACTTCCGTGTCCGAATCTGTGCACGGGCGGAGACAATTATCACGGAAAATACGAATACGTTTCGATATCGGCAATGGAACGGATTGCAGAGCTGCTGGTTGAGATCATCAGAGTATATCAGGAGGCCTGATGAGAGAACAGAAAAAAATTATGCAACGTGGGACAAGGGAAAAGACGGGAGAAACCGTGCAGACTGCACTTGCGGCGGCCATGCTTTGTGTGCTGGCACCTGTGGCAGTTCCGGTTCCGTTCGGTCCTGTCCCGCTTACGCTTGGAAGCTTTGCGGTCTGTCTGCTGGCGGCAGTCCTGGGAGCAAAGCAGGGCTTGATGTGTGTACTGCTCTACCTGCTTCTGGGTGCAGCGGGTCTTCCGGTGTTTTCGGGATTTTCGGGAGGAGCCGGAGTGATGTTCGGACCGACCGGAGGTTATCTGGCCGGGTATATTTGTTGTGCCTGGGTGGTCGGAAAAGTAACGGAAAAACGGAGCGGACGATGGAAAATGGCAGGAGCCATGGGACTTGGAATGCTGCTTTGTTATGCATGCGGAACGGTATGGCTTGCGGCTTCGCTTGATTTTTCCGTGTCGGAGGCATTTTTTGTCGGGACACTGCCTTACCTTCCATTGGATACAGTAAAGATTGCTGCGGCGGCTTTTGCGGCATTGCCGCTGAGAGAACGTTTGAGACAAGAGGTTAGAAGATGACAGAACTGGAATTTCGCAGTTTGTGCGAAAAGAAAATTGTAATACTGGATGGTGCGACCGGAACAAATCTCCAGAGAGCCGGAATGCCGGTCGGTGTTTGCCCGGAAAAATGGATATTGGAACATAAAGATACAGTTAAAAAACTGCAGAAGGAATTTCTTGCAGCAGGGACCGATATTTTATATGCACCGACATTTACGGCAAACCGTCTGAAATTGAAAGAATACGGACTGGAAGACCGGCTGGTGGAATTTAACACGGAATTGGTGCGTCTGTCAAAAGAGGCGGTTGCGGAATATGAAGCAGAAGTGCAGTTGGAAAGGGTAAAACCGCATTTTATTGCCGGAGATCTTACGATGACCGGAAAACTGGTGTATCCTTTGGGAGAAATCTTATTTGAGGATCTGGTGGAGATTTATAAAGAGCAGGTCAGAGCATTGCTTGCAGCGGGAGTTGATCTGTTTGTGGCAGAAACAATGATGAGCCTGCAGGAGTGCAGGGCGGCTGTGCTTGCAGTAAAAGAAAGCTGTGATCTGCCGATCATGGTTACGCTTACATTTGCAGAAGATAATAAAACGATGTACGGAACGACACCGCAGGCCGCAGTAACGGTATTGCAGTCGTTGGGAGCTTCTGCTGTCGGAGTGAACTGTTCTGCCGGACCGGAAACGGTGCAGGAAGTTGTTGCCGGGATGGCGGCTGTAGCAGAAGTGCCGGTCATTGCAAAACCCAATGCCGGACTTCCGGGATTAAAAGACGGAGTAACGGTTTATGATATGCCGCCGGAAAAATTTGCCGAACAGATGGGATATCTTGTTGCGGCGGGAGCAGGGATCGTCGGAGGATGTTGCGGATCGGAACCGGCACATATTGCTGCGTTGGCAGTCTGCCTGGAAAACAGAGAAGTAAAGGCAGCATGGAAACAGTCAGAGGAAAGAAGTGCCATGCTTTCTACAGAATACAGAGCGTTTCCCATAGATCTGTCTGCACGGACAAAAATTATCGGAGAACGGATCAATCCGACAGGGAAAAAAGCACTGCAGGCAGAGCTGAGGGAAGGATGTCTCGACCTTGTGCTGCAGTATGCCAAAGAGCAGGAAGAAGCGGGTGCGTTTCTTTTGGATGTCAATGCCGGGATGCCGGGAATCGATGAAAAGCAGACCATGCTCCGCATTACATATGAGCTGATGCAGCACAGCGGGATCCCGCTTGCCTTTGATTCTGCACATGCAGAAGTATTAGAAGCAGCCCTGCGGATCTATCCGGGACGTGCGCTTGTAAATTCTGTAACTTGTGAAAAAGAAAAGATGGAGGCATTGCTTCCTATTGTAAAAAAATACGGAGCAATGTTTATTTTGCTTCCGCTCTCGGAAAACGGACTTCCGAAAGACGGGCAGGAAAAGATTGCGATGATACATACGGTAATGGATGCAGCAGCAAAGTGCGGTCTGTCCAAAAAAGATGTTGTGGTAGACGGTCTTGTTAATACGATCGGTGCAAACCGCGAGGCTGCAAGGGAAACACTGGCGACCATACGGTACTGCAGAGAGGAACTTCAGGTGGCGACCAGCATCGGCCTATCCAATATCTCGTTCGGACTTCCGGCAAGAAGTTATGTCAATGCGGCATTTCTGACGATGGCAATTGAGGCAGGACTTACGATGGCAATCGCAAATCCATGTCAGAAGATGCCGATGGATGCATTGCTGGCAGCAGACCTTCTGATGGGAAAAGAGTCGGCAGATATTGCATATATTGAAGCTTCCCCGACACTGAACGAAGGGATGACGCAAAGGATCTGCACGCAGGATGTTGCGAAACAGACGGAGCAAACCGGATCAACCGTTTATGAAGCGGTATTGAAAGGGAATAAAAGAACGATCCTTACGCTGGTGGAAGAAGAGCTGCAGAGAGAAGGAAAAACGGCAGGACAGATACTGAATGCAGAACTGATCCCGGCAATCAATGAAGTGGGAAAACTGTTTGAACAAAAGAGATATTTTCTGCCACAGCTGATCGCTTCGGCGGAGACAATGGAACTTGCCATAAAACGGCTCAGACCGTTTCTGGAGGCAGGAGTGGGGAAAACGCGGGAAACGGTAGTTATTGCAACGGTCAAAGGAGATATCCATGACATTGGGAAAAATCTGGTAACATTGATGATGAAGAATTACGGATTCCTGGTAATCGACCTGGGAAAAGATGTTCCGTCAGAAAAAATCATTGCCTGTGCCCGGGAGACGAATGCAGAGTGGATCGCACTTTCTGCATTGATGACAACCACAATGACGCGGATGAAGGAAGTCATAGAACTGAAAAATGCTGCAGGACTGCAGGCAAAGGTTTTGATCGGAGGGGCTGTAACAACAAAGGAATATGCAGAAGAAATCGGTGCAGATGCGTATGCGAAAGATGCGCAGGAAGCGGTACGGATTCTTTTGGAGATGAGCAGAAAATAAAGAGAGGGAGAAAACGATGGAGTACAGAAAATTTGAGAAACTTGGAATTCAGACATCCCTGTTAGGATTCGGATGTATGCGTTTCCCAATCACGGGAGAAGGAAAGATTGACGAGACGCGTGCAGAAAAAATGCTGGATGAAGCATATGCAGCCGGGATCAATTATTATGATACGGCATGGCCGTATCACAATGGCGAAAGCGAACCATTCGTAGGAAGAGTCATGAAAAAATATGACAGAAACAGCTTTTATTATGCGACAAAGCTTCCGTGTTGGATGATAAAAAGCAGAGAAGAAGCACAGGAAATCTTTCACAAGCAGCTGATGCGCCTGCAGACGGAATATATTGATTTTTATTTATTGCATTCACTTGATCTGGAAGAGTTCCACCGGATGTGTGAGATGGGGATCGTAAACGATTTTGTAAAGCTGAAAGAAGAAGGAAAGATCCGATATTTCGGCTTTTCGTTCCACGATTCTTATGAAGCGTTTGAGGAAATTGCAATGTATCGCGACTGGGATTTTTGCCAGATCCAGTATAATTACATGGATACGCAGGAGCAGGCCGGAGACAGGGGCTATGCCCTGTGTGAAAAACTGGGACTTCCGATCATCATCATGGAACCGGTCAAGGGAGGTGCACTTGCTTCGTACGCAGAGGATGTCATGGAAAAGTTTCTCAAAGTGCGTCCGGACAAAAGTATCGCATCCTGGGCACTTCGCTGGGTAGCCGGCAAGTCACAGGTAAAAGTGGTACTGAGCGGGATGTCGACTCCGGAACAGGTAGCGGATAATCTGGAGACGTTTGGTGCGTTCGAGCCGTTATCGGAAAAAGAACTTGCAACGGTAGATGAAGTAGTGGCGGAAGTAAGGTCAAGGATCAAAAACGGATGTACCGGATGCAGATATTGTATGCCATGCCCGTTTGAAGTGAACATACCGAGGAATTTTGCAGTATGGAACAGTTATGGAATGTACCATAATGCAGGGAGTGCGGCAAAGCGTTACAAAGAGATGAAAGCAGAAGAACGGGCTGATCAGTGTCGTGAATGCGGTGCCTGTGAGGAAAAATGTCCGCAAAGGCTTCCGATACGCGAACATTTGAAATTGGCGGCAAAAGAACTGGGTGCATTATAAAATTTTAGATCATGAAAAAAGTTCTGCAGGCCGGTAAAATGTCCAAACCTGCAGAACTTTTTTAATCATGTGCCAGATGATTGGAAATGCGCTGCAGGATCATTTCCAGGGCGACACGGTTTTCACCGCCTTCCGGAACGATCAGATCAGCGTATTTTTTACTCGGCTCAACAAATTGCTCGTGCATTGGCTTTACGGTATCGAGATATTGCGAAATAATAGAATCCAGACTTCTGCCGCGTTCTTTGACATCACGCAGGATCCGGCGAAGGATCCTGACATCGGCATCTGTATCGACAAAAATCTTGATATCCAGCAGATCGATCAGCTCTTTACATTCAAAGATCAGAATGCCCTCGACGATCATTACCTTATTCGGGTGGATAACGGTCACGTCCTTGGAACGGTTATGGGCAGAAAAATCATAGATGGGACAGGTAATGGCCTTTCCGGAGCGGAGTTGTCTGATATGTTCGATCATCAGATCTGTATCAAAGGCATTGGGATGGTCGTAATTTAGTTTGGTCCGTTCTTCATAACTCAGGTCATCATGAGCTTTGTAATAATTATCATGCATGAGAACAGTAACATCTTCTCCGAACATTTCTTTGATATGATGGGTCAGCGTGGATTTCCCGCTGCCCGTGCCTCCGGCAATTCCGATCATTAAGATATCTGACATAGTTTTCTCCATTTCGTAAAAGTAAAAAGGTCTAAGTTGCGTTGCATCTATTATAGGAAGAAATATCCTTAAAGTCAATATTTCTTCATTTTTTGCAAAACTTGCCCGATCGTACCATAAAACTTGCCCGATCGTGCCATAAAATCGTATGGTAAAAGCGGACGAATTATGGTATAATCAGTAGAAAGCAAATTCGATGCGACAGATTAGGAACGGGGAGGCAGAAGGCGATGGCAATAGCTGCATTAAAGCGAAGAGAATTATATGTGGATATGGGGAAAAAGGAAGAGGTGCCGGAAGAACTCTTTCTGTATCAGGTAGATTTTTATACCGACGGGTCCTTCCGTAATAAGGAATATCTGTTCCGTAAGGAAGAAGCGGAAGAAGGACAGAAAACAGAAGAAGAACAGAAACTAAAAGAAGAACAGAAAACAGAAGAACCTCCGGCAGAAGAGCCTGTTGCCGAGGAAGAACCGGAAGATATTATGGAATTGTTTCGGGCACAGTGGAAAGAATTACAGGACTGTGCGGTTCCGGTAGAGATATTTGCAACAGATGCGTCACTGTTCCGACAGGAATTTACGCTTGATGCAGGGAAAAAAGAGCAGATACACGATATCATCAGCATGGGACGGATGATGTCGGTTGCAGCATTTGATGAAGAACCGTATTTGTCTGCGGGTATCCGCCGCAGGATCAAGGAAAGATACCACGGATATGCAGAAGAAGTAAGAAAAAAGAGGGAAGAACATCTTTTTTTACGCCGGATGCCGTCGGGAAGTACGCATGACTGGGAAGTATCTGTAACAGACAGAGAGTATCGGGTGCAGAACGTATACCAACTGCCAAAAACGGCAAAAGAAAATTCCAATGCCGGGAAACTGGCAGAGATCATTGCGGAGCATCCGGATGCGGATTTGATTGCAGACCGCTACAGCAGCACACTTTATCAGCTTCTGGACGCGGCTGCTGCGGAAAATGCAGTACTTCCTATGCTGTTTTCATTAGAGAGCATGTTTTATGCTGCAGGAAAAACAGCGACACTTAAGCATCCGGCAGAAAATTATGCCCGTTATTTAAAAAATCTGGAGGAGATCCGGTTTGGAAGATTTTCGTCTGAGAAAGTTTTAAGCGAGCATACATTTTTCCTTCCGGTGGCAATTTCCGGAGAAAAAGAATGGAAAAAACAGTTTGCGGAAAATCTTTTATGGAAGCCTGTCGGAAAGGATGCTTACCGGATCCTGGCAGATGGGGAAAAAATAAAAGGAAAGTACAGTATCCGTGCGGGAAGAGAGCAGTTTGTGCTCCGGCTGGAGAGTGTTACGATAAAGAAATATCCGGGAAGTTTTGCACTGCTCGCTATCAAGGTGAAAAATTGTGCCTATCCGGGAGAAACGGACAAAGAAAGGATCCATGCGCTGGCATCAAATCTGTTTTTGGAGGGAGAAGGTGCAGACAGTCTGGAACTTAAACTGAAGCTGCCGAAGAAAACATATCTTTTGTCAGCGGTAAAAAGGGAAGGAAATCAGGGAGAACTCTGGCTGAATGGACTTCTGATCCCGGGAAGACGGAAAAAATTGAGAAAACATCCGCTTGTTTTGCGGGCACTTTGTGAAAAAATGTACTGTATGGAAACCGTGAGAGAAGCACAGGAAGAGCTGGTCAGTGCAGTGCTGATGCGTGATGGTATGTTAAAAGAAACAGAGAGAAAACTGGCAGAATGTGCAGCTCCGAAAACGCCGGGGAAATTTTCGGGACTTACCCGAAAACAGAAGAAGCAGATGCGCGCCCTGTATGAGCAGTATCGCTATCTGATGGTTTCTTTTGGAAGCGGATATCAGACAGAACAAAGGGAAGAGCGGGAACTCTGGAAGGTCACGGAGCAGAAAACGGAAGTAAAAGAGACGGCAGAACGGTTGAAAGAAAAATTCCAGTTCTATTTTTCCTAAAAGCTGAGCGGAGCAGGGAAAGTTTGACAAAAATATAACGATGACGTATAATTTCTGAAAAGAAAGGGGCGTTACAATGCAGAATAAAGATATTTCCATCGCGGTGGTCAAACGGCTTCCGCGTTATTATAGATATTTAGGAGAACTGCTCGCACATGATGTCGTGCGGATATCTTCCAAAGAACTGAGTGAAAAAATGGGCGTAACTGCTTCTCAGATACGTCAGGACCTGAACAATTTTGGCGGCTTTGGACAGCAGGGATACGGATATCAGGTAGAATATCTGCACACAGAAATCGGAAAGATCCTTGGCCTGGACCGAAAAAACCGCCTGATCATCATCGGAGCGGGAAATCTTGGGATGGCACTTGCAAATTCAATGGCATTTGAGAAAAGGGGCTTTGAATTTGCCGGGATCTTTGATGTGGATCCGCAGATCATAGGCACAAAAGTACGGGGGAAAACGGTGCGTTCCATGAATGAATTAGAGAATTTTTTAAAGGAGAATCCGGTAGACATTGCGGCACTGACTGTTCCGAGAACGCAGGCTCCTCAGACGGCAGCACGTCTGGTAAAGGGCGGGGTCAATGCTATCTGGAACTTTGCACCGACGGACTTAAATCTCCCTTCCCATGTAGTACAGGAAAATGTACATCTGACGGAGAGCCTGATGCGGCTGTCGTATAAAAAAAGAGCCGCAGAAGAAAAATTTAAAGA
This sequence comes from uncultured Lachnospiraceae bacterium, assembly GCA_964632165.1. Lineage (GTDB taxonomy): Bacteria > Bacillota > Clostridia > Lachnospirales > Lachnospiraceae > SIG299. The sequence goes on from CAZWCZ010000004.1 coordinate 63,737, forward strand.
GGAAACGGTATGATCTTTGGAGTTGGAACAGATATTATCGAAGTGGAACGGGTTGAGGCAGCATGCAGAAAGTCTTCTTTCTGCGATCGGATTTTTACAAAGAAAGAACAGGAACTGATCGGTACGGATGCACAGAAAGCTGCAGGAAATTTTGCAGTGAAGGAAGCAGTAGTGAAGGCGTTCGGGACGGGATTTTCAGGAATCCGGCCGATAGAGATCGAAGTGCTTCGTGAGGTTTCTGGGAAACCGTATGTTGTTTTGTACGGGAAAGCAGAGGAATTTCGGGCGAAACAGCAGATACAGAAAGTCCATGTTTCTATATCCGATACAAAAGTTTTTGCTACTGCATATGCCGTGGCAGAAACTTATCCGGAGTGCTGACGAAAAAATCCGGAGACAAATTCCGGAAGCACTTACTTTTACATATAGTAATACGACCGGAAACGATGGTATGACAACGCCGGAAAGCAAATGAAAGTGCGGCTGCGTGGTCGAAAGGAGTTAAGCTAATTGGAAACAGAACAGAACTATTTTCGCGTCAGTGCAAATATTTCACTGGATGCGGTTCGTGATAATATAAATAAAGGAAAGCAGCTGTTAGCACCCGGAACACGGCTGATGGCAGTCGTGAAAGCAGACGCTTACGGACATGGTGCCGTGCCGCTTGCACATGCGATCGATGATCTGGTGGATGCTTATGCGGTGGCGATTCCGGAAGAAGGAGCGGAACTGAGGAAAGCGGGAATTACAAAGCCGATACTGATCCTTGGATATACGGCACCACAAATGGCAGAGCTTGCCATCCGTTACAACATTACAATGGCAGTCTTTCAGTCAGAAACGGCAAAAGAATACAATGAAACGGCAAAGAAGCTTGGCAAGGATGCCATGGTGCACATCAAGCTGGATACCGGCATGAGCCGTATCGGCTATCTGTGCAGGGAAGAAAGTCTGGATGATATAGAAGAGATCACAAAACTTTCTAACGTAAAAGTAACCGGGATGTTTACGCATTTTGCAAAAGCGGATGAGGAAGATAAGACATTTGCGCGAAATCAGTTAAAGAGTTATCTGGAAGTTGTAAAAAATCTGGAGGAACGGGGAATACGGATCCCGTGCCGCCATGTATGCAACAGTGCAGGCATCATGGATATTCCGGAAGGTGATCTTGACATGGCGCGTCTTGGAATCGCAATGTACGGGATGTATCCGACAGACGAAGTATCAAAAGAACGATATCCGGTAACACCGATAATGGAGATTAAAACCCACATATCGATGATCAAAACATTGCCGGCAGGAGTAGGAATCGGTTACAGCGGAACATATGTAACAGAAAGAGAGACGAGGATCGCCACGATACCGGTTGGTTACGGAGATGGTTATCCGCGCGGGCTTTCTAATGCGGGACGCGTATTGATCCACGGAAAGTCTGCGCCGATTCGCGGACGGATCTGTATGGATCAGTGTATGGTGGATGTGACTGATATTCCGGAGGCAGTGCAGGGGGATACGGTAACTCTTCTCGGAAGAGACGGAACAGAATTCATTTCTGCGGAGGAAATAGGGGAAACGGTTGGGAATTCGTTTCATTACGAGGTAGTATGCGATATCGGAAAACGGGTTCCGAGGGTGTATTACCGGAATGGACGGATAACTGAAATACGGAGCCTGCTTCCGATGGAATGATGAAAATGAGACGGGATCACTAAATAAAGGAATACACGCAAAAAAAGCAGGGAATACTTGGGATATAAAGCAGCTGCTAAAACCAAAAACGGAGCGTGAATTTCAGTGAATATTCGGAGAGGTGATATTTTTTATGCGGACCTGCGTCCGGTGGTCGGCTCGGAGCAGGGAGGGATCCGCCCGGTTCTTGTTGTACAGAACGACGTGGGAAATCGGCACAGCCCTACGGTCATCGTTGCGGCGATTACGTCCAAAATGCACAAAGCCAAGCTGCCGACGCATATTGAATTATCAAAAAGATATGGAATTGAAAAAGATTCTGTGATATTATTAGAACAGGTGCGGACCATTGATAAATCAAGACTCCGCGAAAAGGTCTGTCACTTGGATCAGGAGATCCTGGTCAGTGTGAACAGAGCCTTAAAGATCAGTTTTGCACTGGATACATAAGCGGTTGTTTCCAGTGCGGTTATTTACAAAAAGGAGAAAAAACATGGACGGTCTTCCCATACGTGGTATAATGTGGATAGTGATATGCATCGTGGTAAATGCGATCGCAGAGGCAATGGTAACGGCTTTTGAGAGTGTCAGTGAGCCGGGACTGGAAAAACGGGCAGAAGAGGGCGATGAAGCAGCAAAGCGGATATGGAATCTGAAAGAACATCATCGCCGTTATATAACAGTGACGGATTACATCCGTATCCTTTCTTTTGCCGGAATGACGGTTGCTTATGCGCAGAGTGTTCTTCCAAAGCTGTACCTGCAGCTGGAAATTCTGACAAAACATACAGTTTTGGCAGGGGTGCTTGCGGCGGCGGTAACGGTACCGGCAGTCGTGGCGACAGAGATTTTTGCCATTAAGCTTCCGAAAAAACTTGCATTTAAAAACGCAGATGCTTTTTCGGGACACACGGCAGGACTGCTCTGTTTTCTGATGAGCCTGTTTGCTCCGCTTGCGTGGTGCGCAGAAAAAATAACCGCGGGGATTTTGGCGGTATTTCATATCAGTAATTCAGATCAGGAAGAAACCGTAACCGAAGAAGAGCTGATCTTTAATGTGACCGAAGCACAGGAAAACGGTGTCATTGAGGCAGAAGAGGCAGAAATGATCCACAATATTTTTGCTTTTGATGCAAAAGAAGTAAAAGATATCATGACCCATCGAAAAAATATGATAGCGGTGGATGCACAGATGTCGTTGGAAGAAGCCATGAAATTTATGATGGAGGCGGCTTATTCAAGATTCCCGGTATATGAAGACACGGTGGAAAACATTATCGGGATCTTACATATGAAAGACGTTATGAGGCTGGCAGTCTCAGAAACACCGGAAAAAATGCGTCTGCGGAAAGTAAAGAGCATTGTTAAAAAACCGTATTTTATTCCGGATACACAGAGTCTGGACGTTTTGTTCCATGCAATGCAAAAGAAAAAGATCCATATGGCAGTTGCCGTGGATGAATACGGACAGACGGCAGGACTGGTAACAATGGAGGACATCCTGGAAGAGATCGTTGGTGATATCCAGGATGAGTATGATGCGGAAGAAGAAGGCATTCTGAAGGAAGAAAACGGAAGTTTCCTTGTAAAAGGGATAACGCTTCTGGAAGATCTGGAAGAAGCGCTGAATATGGAAATCGAAGAAGAAAATTTTGATACGGTAAACGGACTGATCGTATCGGAATTGAACCACATTCCGTCAGAAGAAGAAAGAGCAACTGTGTTTACACACGGACTGCAGATGGAAATATTGGAAGTAAAGAACAAAATGGTCACACTGGCAAGAGTGACAAAGGTTCCGGAGGAAAAAGCACCGGAGGAAGAAGCAGAAGAAGACCGGTAACGGAACTCAAGAAAGGTTGGATGGAATGAACATATTGCATGTCAGATACGCAGTTGCAGTAGCTGCTGCCGGCTCTTTAAATAAGGCATCAGAAGCTCTTTTGGTAGCACAGCCGAATATCAGTCGTTCCATCAAAGAGCTGGAGGCAGACCTTGGGATCACGATCTTTGAGCGTACTTCAAAGGGAATGTCGCTGACATTGGACGGAGAAGAATTTATCAGTTATGCCAAAGGGATCCTTGCCCAGATCGATCAGGTTGAAAAAATGTATAAGCATGGCGGAGAAAAGAAACAGAAATTTTCAATCTCCGTGCCGCGTGCGTGTTACATATCAGAAGCTTTTGTACAGTTTTCAAGGCAGTTGTCAGATCTTCCGACCGAACTTTTTTATAAAGAAACGAACTCTCAGAGGACAATCCATAACATTCTTCAGCATGATTACCGGCTTGGGATCATACGGTATGCGGAAAACTATGACAGTCTGTTCAAAAACATGCTGAAAGAAAAAGAACTGCATGGGGAAATTGTGACGGAGTTTTCTTACCGTCTTCTGATGAGCAGAGATAATCCGCTGGCAAAGAAAACAGAGATTTCTTTTGAAGATCTGAAAGACAAAATAGAGGTGGCACATGCCGATCCTTATGTTCCGTCCCTGCCGTTTTCCAGAGTGGTAAAGGAGGAATTGCCGGATGATATCAGGCGAAGGATCTTTATCTTTGAGCGTGCCAGTCAGTTTGATCTGCTTTCCGAAAATACGGATACCTTTATGTGGGTTTCACCGACACCCCGGAAAGTTTTGGAACGGTATGGACTGGTAGAGCGGGAGTGCGTGGAAAACAAAAAAATATATAAGGACGTCCTGATCTACAGGGAAGGGTATCGGTTGAGCCGGCTGGATCATCTTTTTATAACCGAGCTGTGCAATGCAAAACGTAAATATATAAGCATGTAACAAAAAAGGTATATCTGAAATGATAAGACCGATAGAACAAATTGAGAATATGCAAAATAGATAGAGATTGTTAAAATAATAACGAAGTTGGAAATCCGGGGCGAAGTCTGCCTGTCTCAGTTTGCAGGAGACAGGGAAAACCTTGCCGCGGTTCTCATGATAAACCAAGAACCAAATTGAACACACAAAAATGGAGGAAACTATGGAAAACAAGATTTATGACATTGTTGACAGCGTAGAAAAGCTGGAGGAAGCCATTGCCCGCACAAGAAAGGCACAGCAGGTATTCGCAACCTACACACAGGAACAGGTAGACAAGATTTTTCTTGCTGCCGCATCTGCAGCAAATAAGGCAAGAATTCCGCTCGCAAAGATGGCAGTGGAAGAAACAGGCATGGGTGTTGTAGAAGATAAGGTAATCAAGAACAACTACGCAGCAGAATACATTTATAACGCATATAAGAATACAAAGACATGCGGCGTTATAGAAGAAGATAAGGCATACGGCATAAAGAAGATCGCAGAACCGATCGGTCTGGTTGCAGCAGTTATCCCGACAACAAACCCGACGTCTACTGCAATCTTTAAGTGCCTGATCGCGTTAAAGACAAGAAATGCGATCATCATTTCCCCACATCCGCGTGCAAAGAATTCCACTATTGCAGCAGCAAAGCTTGTGTTGGAAGCAGCAGTGGCAGCAGGCGCTCCGGAAAATATCATTGACTGGATCGATGTTCCTAGCCTGGAACTGACCAATACCATCATGAAGGAAGCAGACATCATTCTTGCTACCGGCGGTCCTGGCATGGTAAAGGCAGCATATTCAAGCGGAAAGCCGGCACTTGGTGTAGGTGCAGGTAATACACCGGCGATCATTGATGACAGCGCAGACATTTTGCTTTCCGTAAACTCCATCATCCATTCCAAGACATTTGATAACGGTATGATCTGTGCTTCTGAACAGTCGGTTATCGTACTGGAAAGCATTTATAAAGAAGTAAAGAAGGAATTTGCAAAGCGCGGATGCTACTTCTTGCAGGGCGACGAACTGGATAAGGTCAGAAAGACCATCATTATCAACGGCGCATTAAATGCAAAGATCGTAGGACAGAAGGCAGCAAAGATTGCTGAGATTTCCGGCGTTACCGTTCCGGAAGAAACAAAGGTATTGATCGGTGAAGTTGAGAGCGTGGAACTTTCTGAAGAATTTGCACATGAAAAGCTTTCTCCGGTACTTGCAATGTATAAGGCAAAGACATTTGAAGACGCGATCCAGAAAGCAGAGCATCTGGTAGCAGACGGCGGTTACGGTCATACTTCTTCCCTTTATGTAAACGAAGTAACAGAAAAGGCAAAGATTGATGAGTTTGCAGCACGCATGAAGACCTGCAGAATTTTAGTAAATACACCTTCTTCTCAGGGTGGTATCGGTGACCTTTACAACTTTAAGTTAGCTCCGTCCTTAACACTTGGTTGTGGTTCCTGGGGCGGCAACTCCGTTTCCGAAAACGTTGGTGTAAAGCACCTGATTAACATTAAGACTGTAGCAGAAAGAAGGGAAAATATGTTGTGGTTCCGTGCACCGGAAAAGGTATATATCAAGAAGGGATGTCTGCCGGTAGCTCTTGATGAATTAAAGAACGTTATGGGTAAGAAGAGGGCATTCGTTGTAACAGACAGCTTCCTTTATCAGAACGGTTACACTAAGCCGATCACAGATAAGTTAGATGAGATGGGTATTGCACATACCACATTCTTTAACGTAGCTCCTGACCCGACACTTGGTTGTGCTAAGGAAGGTGCTGCACAGATGGCAGCTTTCAAACCGGATACCATTATCGCACTTGGCGGCGGTTCTGCAATGGATGCAGCAAAGATCATGTGGGTAATGTATGAGCATCCGGAAGCTGATTTCATGGATATGGCAATGCGCTTTATCGATATCCGTAAGCGTGTATATACGTTCCCTAAGATGGGCGAGAAGGCATATTTCATTGCAATCCCTACCTCTGCAGGTACAGGTTCTGAAGTAACTCCGTTTGCAGTTATCACAGATGAAGCTACCGGCGTTAAGTATCCTCTTGCAGACTATGAATTACTTCCTGACATGGCGATCATCGATACAGATTTCCATATGTCGGCACCAAAGGGTCTGACTGCAGCATCCGGTATCGACGCTGTGACTCACGCTCTGGAAGCGTATGCGGCAATGCTTGCAACAGATTATACTGATGGCCTTGCATTAAAGGCATTAAAAACTATTTTTGAATATCTCCCACGTGCTTATGACAACGGACAGACAGATGTAGAAGCAAGAGAAAAGATGGCAAATGCAGCTACTATGGCAGGTATGGCATTTGCAAATGCATTCCTTGGCGTATGTCATTCCATGGCACATAAGTTAGGTGCTTTCCATCACCTGCCACACGGTGTTGCAAACGCACTTATGATTGAAGAGGTTCTTCGTTTCAATGCAGCAGAAGCACCGGCTAAGATGGGTACTTTCTCTCAGTACGATCATCCTCACACACTCGCTCGTTATGCTGAGGTTGCTGATTACCTCGGAATTAAGGGTAAGAACGATACAGAGAAGTTAGAAGGTCTTATTAAGGCAATCAATGACTTAAAGGCAAGAGTTGGTATCAAGGAGACGATTGCAGATTACAACGTAGATGAGAAGGTATTCCTTGAAACACTCGACGAGATGGTTGAACAGGCATTCGACGACCAGTGTACAGGTGCAAACCCAAGATATCCGCTGATGAGCGAGATCAAGCAGATGTACCTGAATGCATATTATGGGAAAAGAGCATAAGAAAAGGGGGAACTGACATGAATTTGGAAAGAGTAATTGCAGTAAGAAATAACAAGACGATTTATCGTGACGGCGATAAGTGTATCAAGGTTTTTGATGAAAACTATTCCAAAGCAGATGTTTTAAACGAAGCACTGAACCAGGCAAGGATCGAAGAGACCGGTCTGAACATACCAAAGGTACTCGGTGTTACTATGGTAGACGGAAAATGGGCTATCGTAACAGAATACATCAAGGGTAAGACACTGGCTCAGCTGATGCAGGAAAATCCGGAAAAGAAGCAGGAATACATTGAATTTCTGGTTGACCTTCAGATGGAAGTGCAGTCAAAGACATGTCCTCTGCTGAACAAGTTAAAGGATAAAATGTCCCGCAAGATCAGCGTTTCCGAATTAGATGCTACTACACGTTATGACCTGCATACACGCTTAGAGGGTATGCCAAAGCATAACAAGGTATGCCATGGTGACTTCAACCCATCCAATGTTATCCTGACAGAAGATGGTGCGGCATATATCCTTGACTGGGCACATGCAACACAGGGAAATGCTTCCGCAGATGCCGCAAGAACATATCTGTTGTTCTGGCTGAACGGTGATATCGATGGCGCAAAATTCTACTTAGATACATTCTGCAAGAAGAGTGATACTGCAAAGCAGTATGTGCAGAAGTGGATGCCGATCGTAGCAGCTTCCCAGTCCGTAAAGGGAAATGAAAAGGAACGCGAGTTCTTACTTTCCTGGGTTGGAGTTGTAGATTACGAATAAAACGGAAGAATACAAGGAGGAAAAAACAATGAAGATCACAGTATGTATCGGAAGCTCCTGCCATATCAAGGGTTCCCGCCAGGTAGTAGAAGGTTTGCAGCGTCTTATCGCAGAAAACGATCTTGGTGATAAGGTAGAATTGGGTGGAACTTTCTGTATGGGTCAGTGTCAGAAAGGTGTCTGCGTTACGGTAGACAACGAACTCTTTTCTGTAACTCCGGATTCCGTAAACGAATTTTTTGAAAAGAACGTACTTGGAAAGGCATAAAATATGATCATTCAGATTTGTGTGGGCAGTTCCTGTCATTTAAAAGGATCCGCAGAAATCGTTGAACTTTTCCAAAAAGCAGTAGAAGAACATCATTTAGAAACTGAGGTTACACTTGCCGGGAGCTTTTGCATCGGCAAGTGTAACCGTATTGGCGTTACGGTACAGATCGATGATGAGATCTATACCGGACTGACCAAAGAAGACTTTAAGGAATTTTTCAACGAGAAGGTATTGGCTGTTGTAGGTAAATAAAACAGAAAGGGACAAATGGGATGGCTAATTGTCTTACTTTGAAAAAATCAAATTGTAAAAACTGTTATAAGTGTATCAGACACTGTCCGGTAAAGGCAATTAAGTTCTCAGGTAATCAGGCACAGATTATCGGAAACGAGTGTATCCTTTGCGGTCAGTGTTTTGTTGTCTGTCCGCAGAATGCAAGAGAGATCGTGCAGGAAACGGAAAAGGCAAAAGTGTTGATTCAGAGCGGTGTACCGGTGTATGTCAGCCTGGCTCCTTCTTTTGTGGCAAATTATGATGGTGTCGGGATCGGAGCGATGCGGGAAGCACTGCAGAAACTGGGATTTGCAGATGTAGAAGAAACTGCCATTGGGGCTACCATGGTAAAAAATGAATATGAAAGAATGTTGCGGGAAGAACATAGGGATATTATTATCAGTTCCTGTTGTCATTCGGTCAATCTTCTGATTCAGAAATATTTTCCGGCATGTCTGGAATATCTGGCGGATGTTATGTCGCCGATGCAGGCACACTGCCAGGAGATCAAACGGCGTCATCCGGGAGCAAAAACGGTATTTATCGGACCGTGTCTTGCAAAAAAAGATGAGGCAGAACATTATGCCGGAATTGTAGATGCGGTGCTTACTTTTGAAGAGCTGACAAATTGGCTGCAGGAAGAACAGATTGAGTTAAAGCAGGAAATGGACGCTACTCCGTCTTCAAGGGCACGTTTCTTTCCGACGACCGGCGGTGTTTTGAAGACAATGAGACAGGATATGCCGGGAATTACTTATATGGCAGTTGACGGCGTAGCAAAATGTATGTCGGCATTGCATGACATTGAAAGCGGAAAAATACATAACTGTTTTATTGAAATGTCCGCATGTGAGGGCGGCTGTATCAACGGACCAATCATGGAAAAGGGAAACAGTATGCCGATCCGTGATTATATGGCAGTGGCAAATTATGCCGGCGAAAAGGATTTTGAGGTAGAACAGCCGGCCCCGGTGCAGTTAAAGAAGCAGTTTGAGTATATTGAGCATAAACTTTCCATGCCAAGTGAAGCTGAAATCCAGAGTGTAATGCGGCAGATGGGGAAAAACGTAAAAGAACAGGAATTAAACTGTGGCTCCTGCGGTTATAATACCTGCCGTGAAAAAGCAATCGCGGTATGTCAGGGAAAAGCAGAAATTTCCATGTGTCTGCCGTTCTTAAAGGACAAAGCAGAAAGCTTTTCGGATACGATCGTTAAGAATACGCCGAACGGTCTGATCGTTCTGAATGAAAACATGGAAGTACAGCAGATCAATGAAGCGGCAATAAAGCTGATGAACATCCGTTATGCTTCGGATGTCCTTGGCGAACAGGTGACCCGTATCATGGATCCGGGAGTTTTTATGACGGTATATCGTACCGGAAAAACCATTCATGATCAGAGAGTGTATCTGGCAGAATACAAGCGTTACGTTGAGCAGACTGTAATGCATGATAAAGATTCTCATCTGATCATCGGCATTCTCAGAGATGTCACATATGAAGAAAATGAGAAAGAAAAGAAAGAAAAGATCAGCCGCCAGACAATGGAAGTTGCGGACAAGGTAGTAGATAAGCAGATGCGTATCGTACAGGAGATCGCTTCTTTGCTTGGTGAGACCGCAGCCGAAACTAAAATTGCACTTTCTAAACTGAAGGAGTCGATTGCAGATGAATGATTTATGTGCGGATATCGGATATAAAAGTATCAATCACTACGGAGAGGAACTTTGCGGCGATCATGTGGATGTAGTGGAGCAGAATGACAATTCTACGGTTATTGTTCTGGCAGACGGATTGGGCAGCGGGGTAAAAGCAAGTATTTTATCTACCCTGACGTCAAAGATCATTTCTACAATGATGGCAGAAGGTTTATCGTTGGAAGAGTGTGTAGAGACGATCGCTGCAACACTTCCGGTCTGTTCGGTAAGGGGAGTGGCATATTCTACCTTTACCATCATGCATCTGATCGATAATGATATACTCGAAATCATCCAGTATGATAATCCACAGGTAATTGTCATACGGGACGAAAAAAATTACGATTATCCGAAGATGGAATTAAATATCAGCGGGAAAAAGATTTATAAATCCGTATTGAAACTTCAGGAAAACGATCTGTTTGTTGCAATGAGCGACGGATGCCCGCATGCCGGTATCGGAACAGCATATAATTTTGGATGGAAGCGGGAAGATATCATTGATTTTGTAGAAACCGTATCTCTTGGCGGTCATACGGCAAAAAATCTCTGCACGATGCTTTTGGAAGAATGCTACAAATTATATGGAGGAAAACCGGGCGATGATGCTACTGCATGTATCATCAAGATACGAAAGAGAGAACCGATGAATCTGCTGTTTGGACCGCCGTTTAATCCGGACGACGGAGAGCGGATGATGTCGCTGTTTTTCTCAAAAGAAGGAAAACATATCGTCTGCGGAGGAACCACTTCCTCTATTGCGGCAAAGTATTTAAATAAGCCATTGCGTCCTACCCTGAATTTTGAACAATCAGACATTCCTCCGATCGCGACGATAGAAGGGGTGGATCTGGTAACGGAAGGTGTTATCACGATCAACCGGGTGGTCGAATATGCAAAGGACTATCTTGGGGACAATGTATATTATGAACATTGGAGTTTCAAAAGAGACGGTGCTTCCCTCATCAGCAGGCTGTTGTTTGAAGAAGCAACGGATATTAATTTCTATGTAGGAAGGGCTATCAATCCGGCGCATCAGAATCCGGATCTGCCAATCAACTTCAACATTAAGATGAATCTGGTAGAGGAACTGTCTTCTTGTCTGAAAAAGATGGGAAAACGCATTAAAGTCAGCTATTTTTAAGGAGAAGAGAAATGAGAAAGTTTGATACAAAAGTGCAGCATTTAAAGTATAAAGTACTGCGGGAAGTAGCACGTCAGGCATGGAATGATACTTTGCTTGAAAAAGTAATGGATATCCCGAAGATGATCGTGCCGGGAAAGACTCCGACCATGCGGTGTTGTGTTTATAAAGAACGTGCGATTTTAGGAGAACGTGTAAAGCTTGCAATGGGTGGCGATCCGGAAAATCCGAATATCATCCAGGTGATTGACATTGCCTGTGATGAATGTCCGGCAGCAGGATATGAAGTAACGGATTCCTGCCGTGGGTGTCTTGCTCACCGCTGCGAAGATGTATGTAAACGCGGTGCGATTTCCTTCGATCACAATCATGTGGCACATATTGATAAGACCAAATGCGTAGAGTGTGGACAGTGTGCAAAGGTATGTCCTTATACGGCGATCGTAAACCGAAAACGTCCATGCCAGAATGCATGTAAGGTAAAGGCAATCTCCATCAATGAAGACAATGCAGCAGCGATCGACAACAGCAAGTGTATTCAGTGCGGAGCCTGTGTATATCAGTGCCCGTTTGGCGCAATTACAGACAAGTCTTACATCTTAAATGTGATCGATCTGATCAAAAAGAGTGAGAATAATCAGAAGTATAAAGTATATGCCATTGTAGCACCTTCCATTTCCAGCCAGTTTACTTACGCAAAACTCGGACAGGTAATCACGGGATTAAAAGAACTCGGATTCTTTACCGTCATTGAAGCGGCGCTCGGAGGCGATATGGTTGCCATGTCAGAATCCAAGGAACTGGTGGAAAAAGGATTTTTGACCAGCTCCTGCTGTCCTGCATTCGTGCAGTACATAAAGTCGGCATTTCCTGAGATGATACCGTATATCTCTCACAACATGTCTCCGATGGGAGCTTTGGCAAAGTATATTAAGGATACAACAGAAAATGCAAAGGTTGTATTTATCGGACCATGTACTTCGAAAAAGGCAGAAGCACAGTTGGAAAATGTAAAGCCTTACGTGGATGCGGTCCTTACATTTGAAGAACTGCAGGCACTGTTTGACAGCAAAGATTTTGATATTACGACATTAGAAGAAGGTGTATTGGATAATGCTTCCTATTTCGGCCGTATTTTTGCACGTTCCGGCGGTCTTTCTGATGCTGTGGTGGAAGCGCTTAAGGAACAGAATCTGGAGTTTGATCTAAAGGCGGTTGCCTGCGACGGAATTGAAGAATGCCGAATGGCACTTTTAAAGAAGAGCAAAAATGTGCTGGATGCAAACTTTATTGAAGGTATGGCATGTATCGGCGGCTGTATCGGCGGGGCAGGATGTCTGACACACGGAGAAAAGAATAAAGCAGAAGTAGATAAATACGGAAAGGAAGCACTGGAAAAGACAATTTCCGATGCGGTATCCGTTTTGCAGCAGTAAAGAAGAAAAATGCAGTTAAAAGAGGGGCTGTGCGTGGTGCACCGCCCCTTTTTTGCCTGACTAAAACCGGGTACGGTTTCGCTCAAACTTTTCTAAATAGGCTTTTTCCAATTCTTCCGGGGTAATCTGATAGCAAAGCATGACGTCATTAAAAAACATCAGGGTGTCGCAGAGCTCTTCCACAAAATGTCCTCGTACTTCCGAATCTGACATGATCCGGTCATCCCCTTTTTTCTTGATGACATCAGCAACTTCTCCGGCCTCTACTAACATCCAGAGCAGCCGGTCGCGCCCAAGCTTTGGAGAGAGAGGTTCCCATTTTCCTTTCATAAGTTCCTGAAATTCTTTTTGCAGGTTCTGCATCTGTTCAAAATCAAGTGCCATCCGGCGTTTCCTCCTTTGATAAATTGTTGACAGTACGATCACATATGACGGTATTCGTTAGGAGTCATATGGTAGTACTGGCGAAAGACACGGTTAAATGTGTGCTGGTTCGTAAATCCGGATTCCAGACAGATATAGGTCATGGTGTAATCGGTAGTCCGGATCAGCTTGGAAGCATAATCAAGACGGATCAAATTGATGTATTCGTTGAAACTGATCTGCAGTGTTTTGGAAAAAATACGGGAAATCTGAAATTTACTGGCACCAAGGGCTCTGGACAAAATGTCCAGACTCAACGGCTCCTGAAAGTGAACTGCGATGTAATTGAGCAGACGTTCGGTAAGACCAGGTGCCAGGTCGGTTGCAACAGGCTCCAGATTCAGTTTTGGAATGGTATGGCTTAGGATCAGCTGAAGAAATGCTTTGGAAATGCTGATGCTTTGCACGGTATGCCGGTCTTCCATTAAACGCTTTAAGGCATAGAGAACATCCGGATGCAATTCTTCCAAAGACAAAACCGGTTTTCCGGGAGTGAATTTGAAAAAATATTGAGAAAAATCCGGCAGAAGCTCAGGTTCGCAGCAGATGACAAAAGATTTTGTATTGTCACCCGGCGGGCGGTTGAAACCATGCATCTGGTTTGGAAAAACGATGCAAAGAGAACCGGTAGACAGAAGATAGTCTTCTTTTCCTATGCTGATGCTGAATGGACCGGAATCTACATAAATGAATTCAATGCTGGTCTGCAAATGAACCGGATATTCAAACCGACTTTTATTATAGAACATACGGAGCTTCTCGGAATAAGATTCATAAAAGGGTATCATAGAGTGTTTCCTCAGCTTTCTGGTGTAAGATGCAGAGTGCAATATTTGTTAAAAATAATCCGTGTTTTAGTAAGTATTATAGACAGGAAAATGCTATAATGCAAGAAGAAAATGAAGGAAACGATAAAGTGAAAAAAATGATGGAAGAAAGAAAGGAGCAAAAAATGATATT
>CAZWCZ010000005.1:0-76381 GCA_964632165.1 uncultured Lachnospiraceae bacterium
CAAGCGGTTAAGACGTCGCCCTCTCACGGCGAAAACAGGGGTTCGATTCCCCTACGAGCTGCTGACTGTAAATGTAAATTTAACAGCCCAACCCAAAAAGGTGCTCGAAACATTGAATTGTTTCGGGTATTTTTTTTGTTAAAAAGTTGAAAGAAAAAGTATGGTGGGGTATAATGAAATCCAGGAAAGAATTAAAAGGGGAAACAGATGAAAAAAAAGTCAATTTCCAAAGCAGTGGTGTGTCTCCTTACTTTTTTATGCCTGTTGCTTTTTATCCCGTTAAAGACAGCAAAAGCAGAGGTATATGGGGATGCAGAAAAAGAAAAGATTCTTGTAGGAAAACGTCAGCAGACAACTTCTGTACCGGAGAAAAAGCCCAAAAAGATAGTACGCGTGCGGATCAATGCAGTTGGCGATGTGACGCTGGGGGTTAATCAGAAGCAGACATATGCGGGTTCTTTTGATGAATATTACGATATCTATGGTGCAGATCACTTCCTTCAGTCGGTAAAGCATATCTTCGAGGAAGATGATTTTACGATCATGAATCTTGAGGGAACACTTACGGATTCGGACACCATAAGAACGACAAAACAGTGGAATCATAAAGGGAGACCGGAATATGCATCTATTTTGTCAGAAGCATCTGTGGAAGCGGTCAGTCTGGGGAATAACCATATCATGGACTACGGAAAAGAAGGCGTTGCAGACACGATACGTTATATAACGGAAGCCGGACTGGAATATGCCATCAGTGGAACCTGGGGAGATCATTACGGTATTTATACAACAGAAAGCGGCATTACGATAGGATTTGTTTCCGTAAACGAATATTATGAGGGAAATGCAGTGTACCGCTTTTTAGAGGATGGACAAAAAGTACTTAGGGAGTCCGGGGCTGACCTGGTATTTGCATGTATACACTGGGGCGGTGATAAAGTTTATGAGCCGGAAACGGAGCAGTATGAAATGGGACATTGGTGCATTGATCAAGGATATGATCTTGTTCTTGGATGCCATCCGCATGTGATCCAGGGGATTGAATGTTATCAGGGAAAATATGTTGTATACAGTATGGGAAATTTCTGTTATGGCGGGAATAAAAATCCTTCGGATAAAAATTCCATGATCTTTCAGCAGGATTTTATCTTTGTGGACGGAGTCTGCGAGAATGCAGAAAACATCCGTGCCATTCCATGTAGTCTTTCGTCTGTCACATGGAAAAATGATTTCTGTCCAAGAATATTAACCGGTGAAGAAGCAGAACAATGGGTAAGCTGTTTAAACGCTTATTCTGCAGAATTTGGACTGGTATTTGATACACAGGGGTATTTGATAAAAAGTAAAAGAGATGAGGGCACAGAGTATGAAGATGTATTTCTATTACGGAGCAATGGGTTCCAGTAAAACAGCAAACGCACTTATGACACGTTTTAACTGGGAGGATAAGGGAAAGAAAGTAGCACTTTTGAAGCCTAGTACAGACACGAGGGACGGCGCAGATATCGTAAAATCCAGGGCGGGTCTGATGGCAAAAGCAATCCTGATCTATCCGGACAGCACGCTCAGGGAAGTGCTTCCTGAACCGGCAGGAGCGTATGATAATCTTATCGTAGATGAAGCACAGTTTTTGACTAAAGCACAGGTAGATGAATTAAGAGACATTGCAGATGAAGGAACTTTTGTCATGTGTTATGGGTTAAAAACAGATTTTATGGGAAATCTGTTTGAAGGATCCAAACGCATTTTAGAACTGGCAGATTCCCTGCGCGAAGTAGTAACAATGTGTCCTTGCGGGAAAAAAGCAATCATGAATGCAAGGTATTCCGGTAACCGGATATTATATGAAGGTGAACAGGTGGTCATGGGAGGAAACGAATCCTATATTGCCCTTTGTCACAGATGCTATAAACGAGGATATATCAACAGGGAGGCAGTAAATAACTTTACCGTGCCGAAAGACTGATCTGCGATGACGGCAGAAAATCAAAAACAGAAAGAGAAATCAAGATCAGAAAGAGAAGAAAAGAATTGACAAAAAAGCAAGAAAATTCTATACTTAATTAGTTATGACAGAAGAAAATGTGCGGTATTACGCATTTAAAATAGGAGGAAGATTATGAAACCGTATGGTGTAAATGAACTGAGAAAAATGTATCTTGAGTTTTTTGAAAGCAAGGATCATTTACGTTTAAAGAGCTTTTCGCTGATTCCACACAACGATAAAAGCCTTCTTTTGATCAATTCCGGAATGGCTCCGATGAAGCCTTATTTTACCGGTCAGGAAATCCCGCCAAGGAAGAGAGTGACGACCTGCCAGAAGTGTATTCGTACCGGTGATATCGAGAATGTAGGTAAGACTGCAAGACATCTGACCTTCTTTGAAATGCTCGGAAATTTCTCATTTGGAGATTATTTCAAGAAAGAAGCAATTCACTGGTCCTGGGAGTTTTTAACGGAAGTAGTAGGCCTGGAAAAAGAACGCCTCTATCCTTCTATATTTAATGAAGATGAAGAAGCATTTGAAATCTGGACAAAGCAGGAAGGTGTTGCTCCGGAAAAGATCACACGTTTTTACAGAGATGAAAACGGTGACTGTGATAACTTTTGGGAGCATGGTGCAGGCCCTTGTGGTCCATGTTCGGAAATTTATTATGATCGTGGTGAAAAGTATGGATGCGGAAAACCGGACTGTAAGGTAGGATGCGAATGTGACCGCTTTATTGAAGTATGGAATAATGTATTTACACAGTTTGAAAGTGACGGCAACCATCACTATACGGAATTAACACAGAAAAACATCGATACCGGTATGGGTCTGGAGCGTCTTGCTGTTGTAGTACAGGATGTCACATCGGTATTTGACATTGATACCATGAAGGCCATTCGTGATAAAGTATGCGGCATGGCAGGAGTTACTTACCAGACGGATGATAAGAAGGATGTCTCCATTCGCCTTATTACGGATCACATCCGTTCTGTTACCTTTATGACTTCGGATGGTATTATTCCGTCCAATGAAGGTCGTGGATATGTCCTGCGCCGTCTGCTCCGCCGTGCGGCAAGACACGGAAGACTTCTCGGAATTAACGGTCTGTTTCTTGCAAAACTTTGCGAAACCGTAATTGCAGAGTGTAAGGACGGATATCCGGAGCTGGAAGAAAAGAAGGATTACATTTTAAAGGTTCTTACTCTGGAAGAAGAAAAGTTTAATAAAACAATTGACCAGGGACTCAGCATCCTTGCAGAAATGGAAGAGATCTGTGCGGCAGCAGGAACAAAGACCCTGTCCGGAGAGGATGCTTTTAAGTTATATGATACGTACGGTTTCCCAATCGATCTGACAGAAGAAATCCTTGAAGAAAAAGGATTTACGGTAGATATGGACGGATTCCACAAAGCGATGCAGGTCCAGAAAGAAATGGCCCGCAATGCCCGTGCAACGACAAATTACATGGGAGCAGATGCTACTGTTTATGATGAGATCGATGCAGCAGTTACGACAGAATTTGTCGGCTATACCAACGACGTCTTTCGGTCGGAAATCACAGTGCTTACTACTGAGACGGAACTGGTTCGGGATATTTCGGAAGGTCAGACGGCAACGATCATCGTAAACAAGACTCCGTTTTATGCAACGATGGGCGGACAGCAGGCAGATAAGGGTACGATCATCCTGGAGGGCAATGAAGAATGCTGCTTTACCGTAACTGATGTTATTAAATTAAAAGGCGGAAAAGTCGGACATGTAGGTTATGTATCCAAGGGAATGTTCTCTGTTGGAGATAAGGTAGAACTTTGTATCGATAAGAAGAACCGTCTTGCTACAGGTAAGAACCATAGTGCAACACATCTGCTCCAGGAAGCATTACGTATGGTACTTGGAAACCATGTAGAGCAGGCGGGTTCTCTTGTGACAGCAGAACGTCTTCGTTTCGATTTTACTCATTTTTCCGCAATGACAAAAGAAGAAATTACAAAAGTGGAAGAAATCGTAAATGCTGAAATTGCAAAAAATCTGTGCATTGAGACAAAAGAAATG
Organism: uncultured Lachnospiraceae bacterium; assembly: GCA_964632165.1. GTDB lineage: Bacteria > Bacillota > Clostridia > Lachnospirales > Lachnospiraceae > SIG299. The sequence continues at coordinate 4,043 of CAZWCZ010000005.1, forward strand.
AGTATAGATGATGCAAGAAAGACCGGTGCAAAAGCATTATTCGGAGAAAAGTACGGAGAAAGAGTGCGTGTAGTCAGCATGGGAGACTTTTCCAAGGAACTTTGCGGAGGTACTCATGCAGAAAATACCGGTGTGATTTCGGTATTTAAGATTTTATCAGAATCCGGTATTGCTGCAGGCGTAAGACGTATTGAAGCAATTACGGCAGATGCGGTATTTGAATATTACAAAAAGCAGGAAGAAGAACTTTATGCTGCAGCAAAAGCAGCAAAATGTGATGTTGCTTCTCTGGTAAAGAAGATAGAAGCTTTGCAGGAAGAGTTAAAGACAGCTCATTCCGAAAATGAGAAGCTGAAAGCAAAACTTGCAAACAGTTCTCTTGGCGATATTATGAGTCACGTAAAAGAAATCGGCGGAATCAAAGTGCTGGCAGCAAAGGTTCCGGAAGCAGATATGAATGCCCTCAGAAATCTGGGCGACCAGATGAAGGAAAAGTTAGGAGAATGTGTTCTGCTTCTTGTTTCTTCCGTGGAAGGAAAAGTAAGTCTTATCACAATGGCGACAGAAGGAGCAATTGCAAAGGGCGCACATGCCGGAAATCTGATCAAAGAGGCAGCTGCCTGTGTAGGCGGTGGCGGCGGCGGTCGTCCGAACATGGCGCAAGCCGGTGGTAAGAATCCGGAGGGGATGGATGCAGCGGTAGAAAAAGCATATCTTCTCGTGGAAAGTCAGTTAGCATAATTTTTTGTAAAAATGTTTCATTTTCGATAAAAAAGTTGTTGACGAACCGAAAATTTATGGTATAATCTTCATAGTGCTTTAAAAATACCCAAACAGTTGTATAGGCACAATACACAACTGGAGGGAGGTTAGGTGAGACAATGTCAAATGTTATCGTAAAAGAAAACGAATCCTTAGACAGTGCTCTCCGCAGATTCAAAAGAAACTGTGCGAAGGCAGGCATTCAGCAGGAGATTCGTAAGCGTGAGCATTACGAGAAGCCAAGCGTAAGACGTAAGAAAAAGTCTGAAGCAGCTCGTAAGCGTAAATACTAATATTGTGCATGAAACCCTTGGTTTTTTAACCAAGGGTTTTTTTGTGCTATTTGAAGAAGTTTTGGAATAGACTAGAGGGAATACGATTTTCTGGAGCAGAAGTTTTGCAGAAGGTCAGATCAAGGCACAGGAAAAACAAAAAAATGCTGACTCCGTTTTATACATATTTAAAGGAGACCGAGCGAAAACGAAAACGGGATTATGAACGATATGTGGAATTCAAAAGCGATCATCTCGGAATCCCGCAGGAGGTTTTGGCCGGAGAGCCGCAGATCCGAATATCCGGAAATCACAGTGTGCTGTTTTTTGGAACTTATAGGATGGAACGATATCGAAAAGAACAGATTATCCTGCAGACAAAGCGGAAAACGATCATAATTTCCGGGGATGAGCTGTGCATCGAATATTTCAGAAAAGATGAAATAAAAATTATCGGGGAAATTGAAGGATTGTCGTTTTGCAGGGAGGGAGAATGAGAAAATTTGGAAAGGATTTTTCTTTTTTGCAAAGGATATGCCATTATTAAAATACCACAAGAATCGGCAGAACGTTTTTTGAATCTATGTAAAGCAAGAGGGATGGAGATCACGGATGTTCTTATCGTTTCTTCCAAAATCTACTGTAAAATGCTGTATCGTGATTATTTGAAATTGAAACCGATCATAGAAAAGACAAGGTGTTTTCCGAAAATAGAAAAGAAAGTCGGACTTCCTTTTCTGATACGTGCCGCAAGAAAAAGAAAAGGGATTTTTGTCGGGTGTCTGCTTGGTGTTTTCCTTTTGATACAGTGCAGTCAGCGGATCTGGTATATTGATGTAAAAGGCGGATTCTTACACACCAGACAGCAGATGGTGCAGGTATTAAAGGAGGAACTCCAAATTTATGGTGGAATCAAAAAGAATGCAGCAGACTGTACCGAGATAGAGAAGAAAATACGGCTCCTGTATCCGGAAATCGGATGGGTATCGGTAGAAAAGCGCGGATGTAATCTTTATATCCGACTGAATGAGAGTACGATGCCGGTACTTCCAGAGAAAACAGAACAGATATGTCATATTGTTGCGGAAAGAGACGGAATCGTATCCGGGATTGAAGTACGAAGCGGCATGGCGGTAGTAAAAAAAGGAGATATCGTAAAAAAGGGTGACATTTTGATTTCAGGAATCGTTCCGGTTATCGGGGATTATGATGAAGTAATGGAACAGAAAACCGTAGGCGCACAGGGAAAAGTATGGCTGGAATCAGATTTTTCTTATTACGCGGTCTATTCTATGCAATATGAGGAAAAAATAGAAGAAAATAGTTCTTACGGACTTGGATTTTTCTGGAGAAAGAAAAAAATATTTTCATATATCCCTAGCTATTCTGAAGGAAACTATGATATAATAACCTTTGATATTGTGCCTTTTGCTTTTGAAGATTATGAAATACCGCTTTATGTCCGCATATACCGTGTGAGTAAGTATTATACAGAAACAAGGGCAAGAACCGAAGATACCATAAAAAACATGGCACAAAGACAATATATACAATTTCTTGAAGATTTACAGGCACAGGACATCCGGGTGCTGGAAAGCAGTTTTGAAACTACAGTTTCGGACGAAATGTGTGAGGCATACGGAACCGGAATGATATGCGGAAATTTTATTTCGTATCGGGAGATACAGGAAGAGGAGTTGGAAGATGAGTATTACGGAAACAATCCTTAACATACCGACAGAACATATTCAAAATATGTTTGGACAGTTTGATGCGTACGCAAAGCTGATCGAGCGGACACTTGAGATAACATTGATTGCCAGAGACGGAGAACTGAAGATCCTGGGAAATGCAGATCGTGTAAGGCTTGGGAAAAAGGTGCTTTCTGAACTTTTAGAACATTCGATGAGAGGAAACAGTATTACCGAACAGAACGTAACCTATGCATTGGCATTGGCAGAGACGGATCGTGTCGGGAGTATGGCGGAAATAGACAAAGATTTGATCTGCCATACCATTCAGGGAAAACCGATCAAGCCAAAGACACTGGGACAAAAACGTTATGTTGATCTGATCCGGAAGAATATGATCGTATTTGGCATCGGACCTGCCGGTACCGGCAAAACATATCTTGCCATGGCAATGGGAATCCAGGCATTCAAAAATGATGAGGTCAGCCGGATCATACTGACAAGACCTGCTATCGAAGCAGGAGAAAAGCTCGGATTTCTTCCGGGAGATATGCAAAGTAAGGTAGACCCGTATCTCAGGCCGCTTTATGATGCACTATATCAGATCATGGGACCGGAGGCATTTCAGAGAAATATGGAGAAAGGCCTGATCGAGGTAGCTCCTCTCGCCTATATGAGAGGACGTACGTTAGACAATGCCTTTATCATTCTGGATGAGGCTCAAAATACGACTCCGGCACAAATGAAGATGTTCCTGACCAGAATCGGATTCGGTTCCAAAGTGATCATTACCGGAGATCTGACACAAAAGGATTTACCGTCAGGGACGGTATCGGGGCTGGATGTTGCATGTAAGGTGCTTTCTAAGGTGGAGGATATCGGTTTTGCAACACTGACCGGGGAGGATGTCGTACGTCATCCGCTGGTACAAAAGATTGTAAAAGCATATGAGGAATACGAAAAGAAGCAGAGTCGTACATCGCCAAAGACGCAACAGGAGAAAACAGAAAAGAGAAATAGAGGGAAAAATACGGAAAGGATACGTCATGACAATTAATATTGAAAAAGAAGTAGAACTTACTTTTGATTTTGAAGAGGACGTTTATGTAGAAAAAGTGATCCTTGCAGCTTTAGATTATGTAGACTGCCCTTATGAAGCGGAAATCAATGTTTTATTTACGGACAATGAAGGAATTCATGAATTGAACAGGGAATACCGGGAGATTGACCGCCCGACGGATGTCCTTTCTTTTCCGATGGTAGAGTATGATACCCCGGGAAATTTTGACAATATAGAAGAAGAACAGCCGGAATGTTTCCATCCGGAAACCGGAGAACTTCTTCTTGGCGACATTGTGTTATCTTATGACAAGATCCGGGAACAGGCAAAAGAATACGGACATTCAGAACGTCGGGAACTGTGTTTTCTGATCGCACACAGCATGCTGCATCTTGCGGGATATGATCATATGGAAGAAAAAGAACGGGAAGAGATGGAACGCATGCAGCGTGAAATACTGGAACAGTTGGGGATTTTAAGATAAGAGGCGACAGGGCAATGACAGGAAAAAGAAAAAACAGTTTTTATATACAGGGAAGCATATTGGCACTGGCATCCATATTGACAAGGATCATGGGAATCGTATTTCGCGTGCCTCTGACCAGGATCATCGGCGATGAAGGGATTGGAGCGTATTCCAATGCGTATGAAATCTATAATCTGGCACTGCTGCTATCAACGTACAGCATTCCGATCGCAGTATCAAAGCTTGTTTCTGCCCGGGAAAGCAGACGGGAATATGTAAATTCTTACCGCGTTTTTAAAGCGTCTATGATGTTTTCGGCAGTCAGTGGTGCAATCGCTGCATTAGTGACGTATTTTGGAGCAGAATTTTTTGCAAGCCGGCTGTTTAAATCAGAATCCAGTGCCATTCCATTGAAATTTCTGGCACCGACGATTTTTGTATTTGCCATTATGGGAGTACTTCGGGGATTTTTTCAAGGGAAAAATACGGTAATCCCAACCTCGGTATCCCAGTTGATCGAACAGTTTTTTCATGTTGTGGTAGGCCTTACTGCTGCCATTCTGTTCATGAAAGCATATGAAACTTCGGAAAACCGTGTAGTATATGGTGCGGCCGGAGGTACCTTTGGTACGTTGGTCGGTGCACTTGCTTCTTTGGCATTTCTTATTATCGTATTTATCATGTATTATCCGGTAATGAAACGTAAGTTCAAACGAAGCGAAGAAGCGGTTACGGAATCGTATGTGACACTTTTGAAGCTGGTTGTGATCACGGTTATTCCGATCATCCTGAATCAGACTTTAAATACGGTAAGCGGAACCATTGACAGTTTTCTTTTGAACACGGTATTGAGCAAAAAAGGATATTCGGAAGGGGAACGGCTCGTATTATGGGGGCGTTATTCCAGTAAGTACCGCCTGCTCGCAAACCTTCCGCTTTCCATAGCATCTGCAATAGGAGTTGCCGTCATTCCGAATATTGTAGCGGCACATGCAGAAAAGAAGAAGGAAAAACTGTATACCGGCATTGCTCAGGCAGTGAAGTTTAATATGATGATTGCAATTCCTTCTGCGGTCGGACTTGCAGTACTGGCAACACCGATCATGGAAGTATTATTTGCAGATACCACAACCATGACACCTCTTTTGATGCAGATAGGTGCAGCAGCCATCGTATTTCATGCTTATGCAACCACAACAAGCAATGTACTTCAGGGAATCAGCAAAATGCGCTATCCGGTCATTCATGCAGCGATTGCAATTCCTGTTTATGCCGGGATTGATTATCTTTTACTCGAATATCTGGATATGACTGTGTTTGCACTGGTTGTCGGACACACAATTTTTCCGGTGATCGTAAGCCTTTTAAATGCAATGCGCATTCAAAAAGAAACAGGATACCGTCAGGAAATAAAGAAGACCTTTTTCCTTCCAATCGTCTGTTCTGCAGTTATGGGATTTGTAGCATATTTTTCTTATTACGGAGCCAGGACGATCCTGCACAGCAGAGTGTTAGGACTTGTAACTGCAATCCTGTTTGCCGTCATAGTTTACTTTGTTTTAATGGTTGCAACAAAAGCAATGGAGGAAAAGGAGATTTATGATCTGCCGATGGGTGGTCGTATCGTAAGATTATTTAAACTGCTTGGCCTGTTGAAAGAATAGAAAACGCATTTGTGGCAAATACTTCCTAACAAGGGAGGAAACAGCATGAAACGCATTTTCTATTTAACGGCAGTTTCTGTCGGAATATCTGTGTTGTTTGGAATATGTTATTATACAAGCTTTCGTAATGCATTGCTTCATTATAACAGGGAAGCGGAAGAAGAAAACACGGAGTTGCTGAAACAACTGTTAGAGTATTCCGGGAAGAATGAACAATTGCTGCGGACGATGTTAAACGAAGAAAACGGAATGACAGTTTCAAATAGTCCGGAAACACTTTGCAAGGACACGGTTTTCATTTTAGAGACACAGTATCTTTGCAGCGGTATACAAAAAAGTGAGCAGATATCGTTGCCTGGGTTTATGGAATCGATAACGAGAGAGGAACTGATTCTCTGTTTAAAAGGCTATACAGAATGTATGCCGGTAAATGAATACCTTAACGGATTGCTGACGTATGAACTGATCTCGTTTTCGCCGGAAAAAGTGATTTTGAGAAAAACATATGATGAAGAAAAAATAGAATACCAGTTTTATATTTGCAGTGAGGATAATTGTGTTATCGTATATTACAGTGATTTAAAAACGGTTTATGAAACATCAGATATTTCACTTGACTATTTATCAGAAGAAACGGCAGAACAGATCCGGAACGGATTTTATGTAAAAGATGCTAAAACACTTTATAGTATTTTAGAGGGATATACAAGCTAAAAGAAACAGGTTATTTAGAAATGAGGCGCAACATGATAAAACGAATTGCAGTAATCGGCGGAGGTGCTTCCGGGATGATGGCAGCGATTACGGCTGCAAGACAGGGTGCAAAAGTTACGATCTACGAGAGTAAAGAACGCCTTGGGAAAAAAATATTGGCAACCGGAAACGGGAAATGCAATTATACCAATCTGTATCAGGAAGATTCCTGCTACAGAGGAACACATCCTGAATTTTCCAAACCGGCAAGAGAGCAGATGACAGTCGAGAAGACACTGCAGTTTTTTGAAGAGATCGGTATTTTACCAAAAATGAAAAACGGATACGTATATCCGAATTCTGAGCAGGCAGTATCCGTGGCAGATGCTTTGCGAATAGAGACTGATGCTCTTGGCATCCGTGTTGTGAAAGAAGAGATCCGGGAGATTGATAAATCAGGAAAAGCATTCTGCCTGCGGGAAGCAGGACAGAAAAAATATTATGACAGTGTTATCTTATGTGTTGGGAGCTGTGCCGGATTTAAGGATCGTGAGCAGTTCTTTGGATATCAGCTTGCGGAAAAATTAGGACATACCATCCAACCGGTCCGACCGGCATTGGTGCAGCTCAGATGCAGGGAAAAATGGTTTTCTACCATTGCAGGAGTGCGCTGTGAAGGAAGGATCACTCTGTATGCGCAGCAGAAAAAATTGGCACAGGAAAAGGGAGAATTATTGTTTACGGAATATGGTTTATCCGGAATTCCTGTTTTACAGTTGAGCCGATATGCCGGAGAAGAGTTAGACAACGGTAGAAAAGTAACAGCAAAAATAGATTTCTTCGATTCTATGACAGTAGAAAATGTTTTCGAACATTTGTACCGACGATGGAAACACAGCGGAACCAGGACAGCAGAAGAAATGCTGATCGGGTTTATGAATCACAAATTAAATTATGTCATATTAAAAGAATGTATGGTAAATCCGACAGATCCTGCCGCAAAAGCATTCCGTGATAAAGATGTTTTATATCGGATCGCAAAAAAATATAAGGAATTTACCTGCTGCATTACCGGATATAATCCATTTGTTAACGCACAGGTATGTGCCGGCGGAGTATCTACGGATGAATTGGATCCCGAGACGATGGAGTCAAAAATTTTAAAAGGTCTTTACATGGCAGGAGAACTGCTCGATATTGACGGAACATGTGGAGGTTATAATCTGCAATGGGCATGGAGCAGCGGTTATACCGCAGGATTCCATGCCGCAACAGAAGGAAAGGAAAATATCCATAACAACAGTCAGGATAACGGAAAAAAACGTGATTAGGATACCACAGTTAAAACTACATATTTCTCATACGGAAGCCGAACTCTGTTCTGCCATTGCAAAAGAACTCAGGATGCCGGAAGGTTCTTTTACATACAGGATCAGAAAGCGTTCCATTGATGCAAGAAAAAAGCCGGACCTGCATTATGTTTATGCGATTGATGTATCACTTTCTTCAAAAGATGAAAACAGGATTCTGCAAAGATCGAAAGGCAGGCTGTTGTCAGTACCGGAGGAATCCTATCATTTTCAGCCGTCAGACGGACTGCCGAAACTGAAGCATCGTCCGGTTGTCATCGGAGCAGGACCGGCAGGACTTTTTTGCACTTATTTCCTTGCAATGTACGGCTATCAGCCGATTTTACTGGAACGTGGTGAAAAAATAGAAGACCGGATCCAAAAGGTTGAAGCGTTCTGGAAGAGCGGTGTTCTTGACACGGAAAGCAACGTGCAGTTTGGAGAAGGAGGAGCCGGGACATTTTCTGATGGTAAATTAAATACCATGGTAAAAGATCCAAGCGGAAGGATCCGCAAAGTATTGGAGATATTTGCAGAGCATGGTGCTCCGGAAGAAATTCTGTATCTGAATAAACCGCATATCGGAACGGATAATCTGAGAAAGGTTGTTGTTTCCATGCGCAGGCAAATGGAATCATGGGGAGCAGAACTGCGATTTTCTTCCAAAGTTACGGATATTGTATCAGAAAACGGAAGTGTGAGTGCAGTCGTGATCAATCATAAAGAACAGCTTCCGTGTGAAGTGGTAGTTGCTGCGATCGGCCACAGTGCAAGAGATACGTTTGAAATGCTGGCAGAAAAACCGTTAGAAATAGAAAGTAAGGCATTTGCCATCGGAGTGCGTATGGAACATCCTCAGAAGCTGATAGGGAAAGCACAGTATGGAGAGCGATATCCGGAACTCCCACCGGCTGATTATAAACTGACGCACCAGACGAAGAAAGGCAGAGGGGTATATTCTTTTTGCATGTGTCCCGGTGGGTTTGTAGTAAATGCATCTTCCGAAGATGGGCATCTTGTCGTAAACGGAATGAGCAATCATGATCGGGCAGAAGAAAACGCAAACAGTGCATTGATCGTTACCGTAACACCGGAGGATTTTTTGAACGAAGGCTTCCGGGGACCGCTTGCCGGGATGCAGTTCCAGCGTAAGTGGGAAGAAGCTGCATTTCGTCAGGGAAACGGAAAAATACCGGTGCAATTATTTGGAGACTTGTTATCCGGAAAAAAGTCTGATACAATAAAGAGCATTCTGCCGAATACGAAAGGGGAGTTTGTTCCGGCAGATTTAAGGGAATGTCTGCCAAAGGATGTCATAGAGAGTCTGATTGAAGGGATTTTGGCATTTGACCGGAAGATTCCGGGGTACGCAGCTGCTGATGCGCCATTAGAAGGAGTAGAAACAAGAACCTCTTCACCAATCCGTATTCCGAGAGACGGCACAATGCAGTCTAAGATAGCAGGATTTTATCCGTGTGGCGAAGGAGCCGGATATGCAGGAGGTATTATGTCGGCATCGGTAGACGGAATAAAAGTATTTGAAGCAATCGCATCATGCTGTGGGACGGCAGAAGAAACAATAATAAATAATCAGGAATGGAAAGAAGAACGATGAAAACATGGATAGAACAGGTAAAGAACAATTCGTTGGAACAGATACCGGTCACTGAGCCGGAACGACAGTATTACTTTATGGATTTGTTAAAATCATGGGTAGAGGAACAGAGCATAAAAAAAGGAAGGAAATTGACATATCATGTGCAGACGTTCGGCTGTCAGATGAATGCAAAAGATTCCGAAAAGCTTGCAGGGATTTTGGAAACCATCGGTTATACAGAAACAGATACGGAACAGGCAGATTTTGTGATCTATAATACCTGTACCGTCAGAGAAAATGCCAATACAAGAGTGTATGGCAGGATCGGCTACCTCGGAACGTTAAAGAGAAAGAATCCGGAAATGAAAATTGCGATGTGCGGCTGTATGATGCAGGAAGCACATGTAGTTGAAAAGATTAAAAAGAGCTATCGTTTTGTGGACATTATCTTTGGGACACATAATATTTTTAAACTTGCGGAACTGATCTATGAAGATATCATCAAAAACAAAATGGTTGTAGATGTATGGGAAGATACAGATCAGATTGTAGAGGATTTACCGAGCGAACATAAATATGTTTTTAAAGCCGGGGTTAATATTATGTATGGATGCAATAATTTCTGCAGTTACTGTATTGTACCATATGTCCGCGGAAGAGAACGGAGCAGAAAGCCTGAAGATATCATTGCCGAGGTAAAAAAGTTGGCAGAAGAAGGAATCGTAGAGGTTATGCTGCTTGGTCAGAATGTTAATTCCTATGGAAAAACATTAGATCATCCAATGACTTTTGCACAGCTTTTGCAGGAAGTAGAAAAGGTAGACGGAATACGAAGAATCCGTTTTATGACACCGCATCCGAAGGATCTGTCGGAGGAATTGATCGAAGTAATGAAAAATTCCAAAAAGGTATGTACGCATCTCCATCTGCCGATGCAGTCCGGAAGCACAAGGATTTTAAAGGCAATGAACCGAAAGTATACGAAAGAAGATTATCTGGCACTGGTAGACAAGATCAAGGCAGCCATGCCGGACATTTCACTGACGACCGATATCATTGTCGGATTTCCGGGAGAAACAAAAGAAGATTTTATGGAAACGGTTGACGTAGTAAGAAAGGTAGGCTTTGATTCGGCATATACCTTTATTTATTCAAAGAGAAGCGGTACTGTTGCGGCAAAGATGGAACAGCAGGTTCCGCAGGAGCAGGTAAAGGAGTGGTTTGATATCCTTTTAGAAGAGATCCGAACTGTCTCTGAAGCTCAGGCAAAACGTTACGAAGGAAAAGTAATGGAAGTTTTGGTAGAAGAAGTAAATGCACAGGGCGAAGGAATGGTAACGGGAAGAATGAGCAACAATCTTTTAGTACATTTTCCGGGAGATGCTTCTATGATCGGTTCATTTGTTATGGTAAAGTTAAACGAATGCAAGGGATTTTATTATATTGGAGAACTATCCGAAGAATAAAAGAAGCAGGCATTTGAAAAAAAGTCCAAAAAAGAAGCGCAAGAAATTGTATGTCAATACTTGACATACTACTAAAAAAAGTATAAGATTGTTGTGTTGTAAGTTGTTAAAATTGACCGGAGTGGTGAATTTTATACGATTACAATGAAAACTGAATAAGGAGGTGTTCCTGTGGACAATCCAATCGTATTTGTCGGTGCGTTGCTTGGGGTTGCCGTTGTTGCAGGGCTCATTATGTGGTTTGCTGCAATTGCTTACCGAAAAAAAGTCTATGAGGCAAAAGTCGGTACGGCAGAAGATAAGGCAAGAGAAATCATTGATGATGCATTAAAAACAGCTGAGACCAAGAAACGTGAAGCCCTTTTGGAAGCAAAGGAAGAGTCGATCAAGACAAAGAATGAGCTGGAGAGAGAATCAAGGGAGCGTAGAGCTGAAATCCAGCGTTACGAAAAACGGGTTCTGTCAAAAGAAGAGGCAATTGACAAAAAAGCGGAAACATTGGAAAAACGGGAATCCAAGATGAATGCAAAAGAAGCTGAACTTGACCGCCTGCGCGGCGAGGTGGAAGAATTCCATAAGCATCAGTTGCAGGAACTTGAAAAAATCTCGGGATTAACCTCCGAACAAGCGAAGGAATATCTTATTAAATCTGTGGAAGATGAAGTGAAGCATGAAACTGCGGTTCTGATCAAAGAACTTGAGAACAATGCAAAGGAAGAAGCGGATAAGAAAGCGAAAGAATATATCGTTTCAGCAATCCAGCGTTGTGCAGCAGATCATGTGGCAGAAACTACAATTTCCGTAGTGCAGCTCCCAAATGACGAAATGAAGGGAAGAATTATCGGAAGAGAAGGACGTAACATCCGTACTCTGGAAACAATGACCGGCGTAGAACTGATTATTGATGATACACCAGAAGCGGTAATCCTTTCCGGGTTTGATCCGATCCGCCGTGAGGTAGCGCGCATTGCACTTGAAAAACTGATTGTAGATGGACGTATTCATCCGGCCAGAATTGAAGAAATGGTGGAAAAGGCACAGAAAGAAGTAGAAACAATGATCCGTGAAGAAGGTGAATCGGCAGCTTTGGAAGTTGGCGTTCACGGAATTCATCCGGAACTCATCAAACTTCTGGGCAGAATGAAATTCCGTACAAGTTATGGACAGAATGCATTAAAGCATTCCGTAGAAGTTTCTATCCTTTCCGGTTTATTAGCTGCTGAGATTGGTGTTGATGTAAGACTGGCGAAACGTGCCGGACTTTTGCATGACATCGGAAAATCTATAGACCGTGAGATGGAAGGCACTCATGTACAGATTGGTGTAGATTTATGCCGTAAGTATAAAGAATCTCCAATTGTCATAAATGCTGTAGAAGCTCATCATGGCGATGTAGAATTCCAGTCTTTGATCGCTTGCATCGTACAGGCTGCAGATACAATTTCTGCGGCAAGACCTGGTGCAAGAAGAGAGACATTGGAAGCTTATACAAACCGTTTGAAACAGTTAGAAGATATTACCAACAGCTTTAAGGGAGTCGATAAGTCCTTTGCAATCCAGGCAGGTCGTGAAGTACGTGTCATGGTTGTGCCTGAGCAGGTATCTGATGACGACATGGTACTGATGGCAAGAGAACTGTCGAAGAAGATTGAAGCGGAGTTAGAATATCCGGGACAGATTAAAGTCAATGTGATCCGCGAGTCAAGAGCTATTGATTACGCAAAATAAGTAAGAAAATTTAGGGTGTAAGAGTCGTACATATGTTGTAAAGGCTGTTACATCCTTTTTTCACTAAGGAAGGACCGATGCTATGAAAGAACATATGAAGCGTGTGCAAAGAGAGCTGAAATACAAAGGAAAGATTTTGGATTTTTATGCAGATACGATGCAGGCACCAGATGGGACAACGGTCGTTTGGGACTATCTGCATCATAACGGTGCCGCCGCGGTCGTTCCGGTAAATGATGACGGAAAAATATTTATGGTAAGTCAGTATCGGGCAGGAATTGAAAAAGAATCCCTGGAGATTCCGGCAGGCTGCCTGAATCCGGGAGAAGACAGGAAAACAGCAGCAGCAAGAGAATGCGAGGAAGAAATCGGATACCGATGCAGCAAGATAGAACTGCTTTTGAAATTTCACTCAGCATTTGCTTATTGCGATGAATATATAGAAATATATTGTGCAACCGGGCTGGTTAAAACCAAACAGCATCTGGATGAGGATGAATTCCTGGAAGTCAGGACTTATACGGTGGAAGAACTTATATCCATGATTTTTGCAGGAGAAATTACAGATTCGAAGACAATTGCAGCAATTTTGGCATATAAAGAATTTTATGATAAAAAATAACAGTGGGGGATGAGAATTATGAGAATGTATGATTTGATCACAAAGAAAAAAGCAGGAGAACTCCTTTCTAAAGAAGAGATCACCTATATTGTAAACGGTTTTACGGATGGAACAATTCCGGATTATCAGATGTCTGCATTTTTAATGGCAGTATGTTTAAAAGGGATGAACCTGCAGGAAACCATTGATCTTACCATGGCAATGGTACATAGTGGGGATGTACTTGATCTGTCGCCGATCGAAGGGAAAAAAGCCGACAAACACAGTACGGGCGGTGTTGGCGATAAAACTTCTCTTATTGTCGGTCCGATGGTAGCAGCCCTCGGGGTTCCGGTAGCAAAAATGTCTGGAAGAGGTCTTGGACATACCGGAGGAACGATTGACAAGCTGGAAAGTTTTCCGGGATTTTCGGTTGCTTTATCGGAACAGGAATTTTTTGATAATGTCAATCGTATGAAACTTGCAATTATTGGTCAGACGGCAAATCTTGCACCGGCAGATAAAAAGATTTATGCACTTCGTGATGTTACAGCTACAGTCAATAATTATTCTTTGATCGCTTCCAGCATTATGAGCAAAAAAATTGCTGCCGGATCAGATGTTATCGTATTGGATGTTAAAGTTGGAAGCGGCGCATTTATGAAAACAATGGAAGAAGCGGAAGAACTGGCTAAGGTCATGGTTCAGATCGGAACCGGAGTAGGAAAGGAAACTTATGCGGTGCTGTCTGACATGGGACAGCCGCTTGGAAATTACGTAGGAAATGCATTAGAGGTAAAAGAGGCCATTGCTACTTTAAGCGGTGAAGGGCCGGAAGACTTGTTGGAAGCATCAATCTCTCTTGCTACGTATATGCTTCTTGGTGCAGGGCGCACATCATCGGTAGAGGAAGCGGAAAAACTGTTAAGAACAGTAATCGCAGACGGAAGCGCATTGAAAAAACTGGCTGAGTTTGTAGAAGCACAGGGCGGAGACGCTTCTTATGTGTGGAATCCTGAAAAATTCCCTCGGACTGAGTTTGTCGAGGAAATGGTTTCACCGGAAGAAGGATATGTATCTGAAATTTTAACAGATGAGATCGGAATGGCTTCTTTGATTCTTGGAGGCGGAAGAGAAACTAAGGAAAGCGTTATTGATTATAGTGTTGGCGTTAAGATACGAAAAAAAGTTGGCGACTATGTCCGCAAGGGAGAATCACTTGCACGCTTATATGCAAATGATGTTGCAAAGCTGAATACTGCAGCACCGAGACTGTTGAACGCCTATAAACTGAGTAAAGAGCATGTGGCAGCACCAAAGCACGTGCTTGGCATTGTAACTAAGGATGGAGTCACAAGATTTTGATCCGTTGCTAAAAAAGAATCCTTCGGGATTCTTTTTTTAGTATAATCCATACGTCAATCCCATATATATTTTTTAAAGATCTGCCTTTAAGGAGAACATATGAACATTCAGAAAAAAATCAGTATCGGGATGATACTCATTCTTTTTACGGCAGTACTACTCCGCCCGCCCGTATTTTGTTTTGCTGAGGAACTACAGATCCAGTCAAAAGCAGGGATTGTTATGGAATCTTCTACAGGTACCATAATTTTTGAAAAGAATGCACATGAACTTTTACCTCCTGCCAGTATCACAAAAGTAATGACGCTTCTTCTTATTTATGAAACAATAGAAGCAGGGAAGCTTACTATGGATACGATTGTAACAACAAGCGAGCATGCCGCAGATATGGGCGGATCACAGGTTTATCTGGAGGCAGGAGAGGAACAGACTGTAGAAACATTGATAAAATGCATTTGCATTTCCAGCGCAAACGATGCCTGTGTTGCAATGGCCGAACACATTGCCGGAACAGAAGAAGCATTTGTGGAACGGATGAACGAAAGAGCGAAAGAACTGGGTATGAACGACACTAATTTTGTAAACTGCTGTGGTCTGGACGCAGATGGACATGTATCAAGTGCTTATGATATTGCCATTATGTCAAGAGAATTGATGCGCAGCTTTCCGGAGATTACAAGATTTACGACAACATGGATGGATTCCATTGTGCATACGACAAGAAACGGAAGCAGCGAATTTGGTCTTACCAATACCAATAAACTGATCCGGCAATATGAGGGAATCACAGGATTAAAAACCGGTTCCACAGGAAAAGCCTTATACTGTCTGAGTGCGACAGCGACAAGAAATGATATTGAAATGATCGCGGTGATCCTGGCAGCTCCTGATACGAAAACAAGATTCCGTGAAGCAGCAAATCTGCTGAACTATGGGTTTTCTCAGTGCAGAATATATCAAGATACCTATGACGACCTGGAACCGATTACCGTAAAAGTAGAAAAAAGTATGCAGAAAACAACTGAACTGGTCCCACAAGATGAATTTCGGTATATTTCGGTTGGGAAAGAGGAGCTTAATGCGATAACAAGAGAAATTTCTTTATATGAACGGATTGTTGCTCCAATTGAGCAGGGAGAAGAACTTGGGATGATCCTGTATCGGTTAGATGGCAGAGAAATCGGCAGGGTTCCACTTGTATCAAAGGAGAAAATTGTAAAATCAGGGTACGCAGATTACATAAAAGAACTACTTAAATTATTGACAGAAAAACCGGAAGAAGGTATAGTAATAGGAGATACTAATTTAGAAGACGGAACAGAAAAGATAGGGAAAGAACATGGAATATATCGTTATTCTGATAGTTATTGTCATACTTTGGCTGCTATATGAGCAAATTGAGCATACCTGGATCCAGCACAATACTACATCTGTAGAACTTCAAAAGAACACAATTGCTTCCAGTCTGAAAATTGTTTTGATCACCGATCTGCACAACAACCGGAAAAACTGGAAGAAGCTCAGAAAAAAAGTGACTGAATTTTCACCGGATCTGATATTTTTATCGGGCGATATGGTAAATAAACACAGTAAGGATCAGAAAAACGTCATTCGTTTTTTTTATGAAATCTGCGATATTGCACCTATGTATTATTCGTTGGGAAATCATGAAGAATTTCTTCGAAAAAATAAAAAAGCGGTTTGGGATCATTACATGGAACAACTTCCACAAGGGGTAATACTTTTAGACAATGCTTCCGTAAAAACCAGCATTCGTTCTGAGAATATTTGGATTTCCGGGATTTCTCTCCCTTTGAATTTTTACAAAAAAGGAGCACTTTGGATGCACCCTGAAGAACTTCCGGAACTTCCGGATACATCAGATGTGATTCATCTTTTACTCGCTCATCATCCCGAATATATGGATCTTTATGAGATCTATCGTCCGGACATGGTTTTTTCCGGGCATCTTCACGGCGGTCTCATACGTCTTCCTTTCGCTGGAGGTCTTCTGACACCGCGGCTTAGCAGATCGAAAGAAGATGGCGGATGTTATGACCGCCCGTTTGGAAAGCTGTTTGTCAGCAGAGGAGCAGGCTCACACACTATTCCGTTGCGCTTTTTTAACCGTGCAGAGATCAACTATATTTTTTTAGAAAATACGAAACAAAGAAGAATGGGAGAATGATTATGGGAATTCCGGTAAAGTTGGAAGCATTTGAAGGTCCTTTGGATCTTTTGCTCCATCTGATTGATAAAAATAAGATCAATATCTATGATATTCCGATCGCCTTGATTACCGAACAGTATATGGAATATCTGCAGGCAATGGAAAAGCAGGATATGGATAACATGAGTGAATTTCTTGTAATGGCTGCAACTCTGCTAAAGATCAAGTCACGCATGCTCCTTCCACAGGAAGCAAAAAAGGAAGAAGAAGCAGAAGATCCGCGTCAGGAACTGGTAGAACGGCTTTTGGAATATAAGATGTATAAATATATGTCTTTGGAATTAAAAGACCGCCATTTGGAAGCAGATCGGATGTTTTTTAAAAAGAGCACACTTCCACCGGAAGTTGCTGACTTTAAAGAAGAGGTCCCTTTGGAAGAACTGTTATCAGATATTACATTAAATAAGCTGAATGATATTTTTTGCTCTGTAATAAAAAAGCAGGCAGATAAGATTGACCCTGTCCGAAGTAAATTCGGAAAGATAGAAAAAGAGGAAGTGAATCTTACTCAGAAAATGTTTTATGTCCAAAACTATGGACTGGCTCATAAAATCTTCAGTTTTCGGTGTCTTTTGGAGGCACAGTCAGATAAGATGGAAGTCATTGTTACTTTTCTTTGCATATTGGAACTGATAAAAATGGGGCGGATTCGCATTGCTCAGGAGGAAATCTTTGATGACATACAGATTGAGTATCTGGCAGATGATGTAATAGAAATTGATGAAGCACAAATGTAAAAGGACAAAGGAAAGGGAAAAAGTAATGAACAAAGAACTCCAGGAGCTGGAAGCACAGATAGAGGCTATTTTATTTACTATGGGAGAGGCGGTTGAAGCAGAGCGTATTGCATTGGCTTTGGATCATGATGTTGATACGGTTAGAAGAGTGATCCGGAACATGATGGATCGTTATGATGATGCAGATCGTGGGATCCAGATCATTGAATTGAATGATTCGTTTCAGATGTCAACGAAACAAAGTATGTATGAGGCGCTGATTAAAATCGCGCATGTACCGAAAAAACATGTATTAACGGATGTTCTGCTTGAAACATTGTCAATCGTTGCATATAAACAGCCAATCACCAGGGCTGAGATTGAGTCGATCCGTGGAGTGAGTTGTGATCACGCGATCAATAAACTCATTGAGTACCGTCTGATTGCCGAAGTGGGAAGGATGGAGTCACCCGGACGACCGATCCTTTTTGGAACGACAGAAGATTTTTTGCGGAGTTTTGGTCTTGTTTCACTGGAAGAACTTCCGATTGTAAACCAGGATAAAGTAGAAGACTTTAAACTGGAAGCGGAGGAAGAAATTCAGTTAAAACTGGACATCTGAGGAATGAGCAGGAAACAGTATTCGGAGGATGAAATATGATACAGCTGACCAAGAACATGATACGGAATCTGGCATCCGGTGAAAAGGCATATACGCGTGGGTTACAGTACTTTCAAAACGGAAGAATCCAAAATGCGTCGTATTCCAAATCCGGAAAGCGTTATAAAATTATAGTCAAAGGCAATTATAACTATACGGTTCTGATAGAAGAGCAGGACGACGGGAACTTTTTATACAGCTGTAACTGCCCGGGAGCAATGAAAGAAAAAGGGGCGTGTAAACATGTCGTGGCAGCATTGCTGATGCTGTTGAAACATCAGGAACGCACGGAAGGAATGCTTCCGAAAAATGAAGAGGAACAAAGGGCGTATCGTGTGCTGGAATATTTTGATGCACAGGAATCCATACCGATGACAGGGGAAGTGTTTCGCATCGAGCCTGTGATCACACTGCCGTCCATGCTGAGGAATGACAACGGAAAAGCTTATATTTCTTTAAGGGCAGGCAGTACCAAATTATATAAAGTCCAGAACCTGAAAAAGTTTTTAGAGGACTATATCCGCAGAGAAAACATTATTCTTGGAAAAGAATTTCATTACATTGCCGGAGAAAGTGCTTTTGACCGCAATGCCAAAGCTATTCTTGATTTCCTGCTTGAAATATATGATGTTGCGGAATTGGGAGGGAACAAAGAAGGCACACAGATTTTTTTCCGTGCTCAGGTGATGCTGTCAAAATTTTTGTTCATTAAATTTTTACGTCAGTTTGCAGGAACCTCTTTTCAGCTGGAGTTGTATCATAAGGTATACGAAGATGTAAAGTGTATTCCAAAGAATCCGGTAATGGAAATAGAACTTTTTACGGAAGACGATTCTATCAGTCTGGATTATAAAGAAAAAGAGCCGGTGATCCCTGTTTCTGAAAACGGTGAAATCTTATATCGTGACGGATTTCTTTATTTGCCGGATAAACGGTTTTTAAAAAATTTTCTTCCTTTCTTTTATCATCTTGGGGAGGATAAAGAAGCATTGGTTTTCCGCGGGACTTATAAGCAGCGTTTTTTGGAATCTGTTTTACCTAAACTTCACGGAACCATGGATATTCTTGTGCCGGAAGAACTGCAGGAAAGATATCTGTCACCGAATTTGAAAAAAGAGCTCTATTTTGACAGATACCAGAACTATATAAAGGCAGAAGTTTTTTTCTGTTACGATGCATATCGTTTTAATTCTTTTGAAAACCCTCAAAGCGGCGAATATATCATTCTTAGAAAAAGAGAAGAAGAAAATGAATTTTTAGCATTGTTGGAAAATTGGGGATTTGAACCGTACAGCGGATTTTATCTTCTGAAAGCAGACGCAGAGATCTATCATTTTCTGCAGGAAGGCATGGATGCTCTTATGGGACAGGCTGCGGTTTATCTGTCGGAATCTTTTAAGAGCATGCGTGCAAAGCGGAGCACTAATTTTTCTGCTAATATCCGGATCTCTAATGACATTGATCTGTTGGAAATGGATGTCTCATACGGAGATATATCAAAAGATGAGCTGAAGCAATTATTCCGCGCCTATCGTTTAAAAAAGAAATTTTTCCGTCTGACGGACGGAAGTTTTATTGATATGGATGCCAATGAGATCAAGAAAATGGTTGGGATACTGGATGATTTAAATATTCCCGCAAAAGAATTGGAAAACAGTGACCGGTATCGGATCGCAAAAGGACTGGCATCTTATGCAGAAACTCTTATGTCAGAAGAACACATTGAACTGCAAAAGAGTGAAGAATTTACAAAATTACTGGACATAATTTCTCAGGCAGGGACAAAGGAGTATGATCTTCCGGAAGGAATCCATGTGGAACTTCGTCCTTATCAGAAAAACGGATATCAATGGCTTATGACACTGGCCGATCATCAATTGGGTGGTATATTGGCAGATGATATGGGTCTTGGTAAAACACTGCAGGCGATCGTCTATATAAAAGCAATGGCTGACCGGGAACCAGGAGCCTTATTCCTTGTGGTCTGCCCGTCTTCCCTTGTATATAACTGGATGGATGAATTTGAAAATTTTGCACCGGATCTCCGATGCCGCATGGTAACAGGAACCCCGGAAGAACGTGCAGATGCCCTGCGGGATTGTTCTGATCTGGATGTTCTGATCACTTCGTATCCGCTGTTACGTCGTGATAGCCTTTTGTATGAAGAAAAGACATTTCATACCGTGTTTTTAGATGAAGCACAATTTATTAAAAATGCTGCTTCTTTAAACGCAAAATCGGTAAAAGCACTGCATTCCCTGCATCGTTTTGCTTTGACCGGTACGCCGATAGAAAATTCTCTTTCGGAATTATGGTCTATCTTTGATTTTATCATGCCGTACTATCTGATGAGCTACTCAAAATTTTCTAAACGATATGAACGGCAGATATTAAAACTACAGGACGAAAAAGCTCTGCAGGATCTGAATCGGCGCATACGACCGTTTGTTATGCGGAGGATGAAGAAAGATGTCTTAAAGGAGCTTCCGGAAAAGGTAGAATCCAAATATATTACGGAATTGACTACAGAACAGAGAAAGCTATATCTTTCTTATCTGGAAATGTATCGTGGCGAATTTGTAACGGAATTTGAAACCGGTCGCTTTGCCAATACAAAATTCCAGATCCTTGCTGCATTAACGCGCCTACGTCAGATCTGCTGCCATCCGGGAACATTTCTTGAAAATTACGAAGGGGAAAGCGGAAAATTAGAGCTGTTTTTGCAGATTTTACCGGATCTGATCGCCAATAACCATCGGATACTTGTATTTTCACAGTTTACTTCCATGCTTGCGATAATAGAAAAATCTTTGAATGAATTGGGATATTCTTATTTTTGTTTAAAAGGAGAAACTAAACTGCAGGACAGAAACGATTATGTCAAACGCTTTAATTCCGGGGAAGGACAGGTTTTTCTGATCTCATTAAAGGCAGGTGGTACCGGGCTGAATCTGACCAGTGCAGATACGGTGATCCATTTTGATCCATGGTGGAATCCGGCAGTGGAAGAACAGGCTACGGATCGTGCACATCGTATCGGACAGGAAAAATCAGTACAGGTCATGAAACTGATCACAAAAGGTACCATTGAGGAGAAGATTTATAAGCTGCAATTAAAGAAGAAAGAGTTATACGATTCCGTGATTGATGCAAGAGAAGTATTTATCAATTCCCTGACGCAGGAAGAACTAAAGGAATTGTTTACGTTTGAAGATTAAAATCACAGGCACACCAAAAGGCTCCACCCGAAATACCAGGGGGGAGCCTTTTGAGATCTGTCATATTTTTCAGAACAATGATTCCAACGAATTATAATAATCTTCTATCAGGGCATCAATATAGTTTTCTTCAGCTTCAGGAAATTGTGCAGTCAGAGATTCTTTCATGGATGCCGTCTGCTTGAAATAGAGCAGTTCATCTGTCATGCCATCTTCCTGCATCGATTTTAACGTATCGGATGAAAAGTTTTCTTTCAGATAATTAAGAATGGTATCCGTTTCACGTTCCTCGTCTTTTGCTTCTTCTAACAGTTTTCCGGTACTTCTGAGGGAAGAGATCCCGAGATATAAGAACACGGTTGCAGCGATCAGGATCACAACCAGGGACGGTGCTGATGCCATAAAAGTAATGATATCTAAAAAATTCAATGCCGCAAAACCAAACAGAAGTACAGAAAAAATAATAAGCATGATACCTGAAGAACGATATTCCTGATATCTGTCTTTCGCAGTAACATGAAGCTCTGTGGATGTAACTGCAGTTTCTTTTTCCGTGGCGTTTTCTTCCTTTTCAAGTTTTTCATCGTGCTTTGCATGATAGGACAGTACCGCCTGCGCTTCTAAAGTTGCTTTTTTTAACTCCTTTTCAGGCACATGTACAAAGTACATCATACTTCCGTTTTCGCCGGGTTCGGAAAATTCTTTTACATGGATCTCACAATGTACCAGATAAGCAAGGATCTTGTTTTTTAATTCTTCATCATTTGTCTGATACAAAGGAACATATTCTTCTTCTGTCTTATCTGACAGAAATTCCACCAGCTCCGTATCACAGTCCGGACAGATCTGTACTTCTTCTTGATATTCTTTTTTACATTTTGGACACCAGGACATATTTAACCTCCAAATCGCATAGCTATTTAATGAAATCTTATTTTATTATACCTTGTATTTTTTTTGATTTCAATAGATTTTGGGAGGAACTTATGGACAAGGATACAAAGTTAAAAATTTTATTACTCGAAATATTGGTCTCTGTTATCCTTTGTATGGGATGTATTATTGCAAAAGCTGTTTTTAAACAGGATGCGTTTTTGGAAACGCTCTATAATTATCTGATCACAGACATTGTGTTTTAAGGCAGTTTGTGCTATAATCTGCATGGAAATGCAGATAGAATGCATAAATTGAACTAAGAATCAGGAGAGAAACAACGTGAGAAAGCTTGCTTTATCAGATGAAATTCTGATGCAGGTAGAAAAACCTGCACGATATATTGGAAATGAAGTAAATATGGTAGTAAAGGACCCGGAAAAGGTTGATATTCGTTTCTGCATGTGTTTTCCGGATGTTTATGAGATCGGAATGTCACATCTGGGAATTCAGATTCTTTATGATATGTTCAATAAAAGGGAAGATACTTATTGTGAACGTGTGTATTCTCCCTGGGTGGATTTGGATAAGGTCCTGAGAGAAAAGAAAATCCCGCTGTTTGCATTGGAATCACAGGATCCTGTTAAAAATTTCGACTTTCTCGGAATTACGCTGCAGTATGAGATGTGTTATACGAATATCCTTCAGGTGTTGGAACTTTCCCAGATTCCTGTATTCAGTAAAGAAAGAACTGAAAATGATCCGATCGTGATCGGCGGAGGCCCGTGTTCTTATAATCCGGAACCATTAGCTGATTTCTTTGACCTTTTTTATATAGGAGAGGGTGAGACTGTTTATGATCAGTTGTTGGATGCCTATAAAACAAACAAAAAGAACGGAGGAAGCCGCCTGCAGTTTTTAGAGGCAGCTGCAGAAATCGAAGGGATTTATGTACCGTCTTTTTATGATGTTGCCTATAAAGAAGATGGCACCATAGCTTCTTTCGAGCCGAATAATCCTCATGCGAAAAAGAAAATCAGGAAACAGGTAGAAATGAGTCTTTCAGATACATTTTACCCGGAAAAGCCGTTGGTGCCGTATATTAAGGCGGTACAGGACCGGGTTGTCCTTGAAATTCAGAGAGGATGTATCAGAGGCTGCCGTTTCTGTCAGGCAGGAATGCTTTATCGCCCGATTCGGGAACGGGATGTTGAATTTTTAAAAACACGTGCAGTAGAGATGATCCGCAATACCGGACATGAGGAAATCTCTTTGAGTTCACTGAGTTCCAGTGATTATTCCAATTTGCATGACCTGGTTTATTTTCTTATCGATACCTTCAGTAAGGAAGGCGTAAACATTTCATTGCCGTCCCTGCGTATCGATGCATTCGCATTAGATGTAATGAGTAAGGTACAGGATATAAAGAAAAGCAGCCTTACTTTTGCGCCGGAAGCGGGTTCCCAGAGACTTCGGAATGTGATTAACAAAGGTTTAACCGAGGAATCTATTTTAAACGGAGCAATGTCTGCATTTACAAGTGGATGGAACAAAGTAAAATTATATTTTATGCTTGGACTTCCAACGGAAACGGAAGAGGATATTGAGCAGATTGCCGTATTATCCGATAAGATCGCAAGAGAGTATTATACCATTCCAAAACAGGAACGTAACGGAAAGGTAAGCATCACGACCAGTACGTCATTTTTTGTTCCAAAGCCATTTACACCGTTTCAATGGACCAGAATGGCAACCAGGGAAGAATTTGTATCCAAGCGTAAAGTGTTAAGTTCCAAATTAAAGGAGCAGCTGAATAACAAGAGTATAAAATATAACTGGCATGATGCAGAACTCACCATGTTGGAAGGTGTTTTTGCAAGAGGAGACCGAAAACTCTGTTCTCTTTTATATGAAGCATATAAGAGCGGATGCCTGTTTGATTCATGGTCCGAACATTTTAATAATGATGCCTGGATGAAGGCATTTGAAACACTTTCCTTAGATATGGCTTTTTATAATCAAAGAGAGCGCAGCAGAGAAGAAATACTGCCATGGGATTTTATAGATATCGGAGTAACAAAAGCATTTCTTTGGAGAGAATACGAAAAGGGAAAAGCAGAGCAGGTAACACCAAACTGTCGAAAAGGATGTGCAGGATGCGGTGCAAAAGCATTCCGCGGCGGTGTCTGTTATGAGCCTAGAAATGAAGCCGGCGAATCCCTTGTGCTAAAATAATAAGAAAAGAGATAAAAGAATGGAAGTCAGAATAAAATTTGCAAAATACGGCACGATGAAATTCATCAGTCATTTGGATGTTATGCGTTATTTCCAGAAAGCGGTACGCCGTTCCGGACTGGATGTAGCATATACAGAAGGATTTAATCCTCATCAGATCATGTCTTTTGCAGCACCGCTCGGCGTTGGACAGACAAGTGAAAGTGAATATTTTGATATCGAGCTTTCTTCCTTTGTTTCGCCGGAAGAATTGACGGAACGATTGAATGAAGTCATGACGGAAGGAATGAAGATCATTTCTGCAGAATTACTTCCGCCACCACAGCCACAGGTAAAAAAGGAGACGGCAATGGCACTGGTTGCTGCTTCTTCGTATCTGATCTTAAAAAAAGACGGTTATGAAGAGGATATCTCTTCCGAAGAATTGGAACGGGATTTCTGTGCATTTATGTCTCAGGATGAAATTCCGTTCCTTAAAAAATCAAAGAAAACAGAAACTGAAATCAATTTAAAACAATTTGTTTTTGAATATTCTGCTAAAGGAATTGTGACGGAATATTCCGGAAGCTACAAAAACGGGACGGTGTTTTATCTGCTGCTTTCTTCCGGAAGTGTAAATAACATAAAACCGGATACCGTAATGGAAGCTTTTTATGATTACCTTGGAAGAGAGTATTCACCGTACGAATATCAATTCCATCGCTTGGAAACCTATGGCGACCTCTCATTGAAGAGGATCACACAGGCTCAGATCGCTAGGATGACCTTGGAAGGAACTATGCCGGAACGGAAACTGGTGCCTTTGTCCGATTATCATAAAGCATAGGAATAGCCTTGGCGGGAAAAGGATGGTACCTATGAAGGAACTTGTGATCACAGATTATAAAGACGGTATGCTATATGCCGTCTATGAAGATAAAATGATGATTCAGGCGGCAGTGTACGGCAGGAAGGAAACACTTCTTGGCAATATTTATGTCGGAAGGATCGAAAATATCGTTACAAATATTAACGCAGCATTTATCCGGATAACCGAATCCGTTTCCTGTTATCTGGATATTTCGTCAGCAAAGGATTCGGTTTTTGTAAAAAAGCAATCTTCAAAAAAAATATCGGTCGGAGATGAACTTCTTGTTCAGGTAATCAAAGAAGATGTAAAAACAAAAGCACCGGTTGTCAGCGGCAATTTTTCTTTAACAGGAAAGTACTGCGTTCTGGTACATCATGGAACCGGTGTGCAGGTTTCAAAAAAGATCACAGGAAAGGCAGTACGGGATCGCTTAAAGGAACTGGTCACTGTGCCGGAACAGGCGGCATACGGCGCAGTAATACGGACAAACGCACAGTATGTTTCGGAAGAGAAGATACAGCAGGAGTTTCTGCATTTGGTAAAACAATATGAAACACTTATTGCAGAAGGAATTCATCAGACAAGATTTGCGCTTTTGCATAAGGAACCGGCTCCTTATATGAAAGAGCTTCGTGATGCCGAAGAATTCAGTTTCGACCAGATCATAACAAACCTTCCTGAAATATATCAAAACATCAGCGATTGTCTGTCAGTTTCTCCGGCCTTCACGAAAGAAAAAACGCCACTGCAGGTATATTTAAAGAAAACAGAAGAATTGAAAGCAATATACCGCATTCGTCATTTTATGGATCGTGCATTGCAGACTATGGTGTATTTGCCGTCCGGAGCAACTCTTGTAATAGAACCGACAGAAGCACTTACCGTGATCGATGTAAACACCGGAAAGGCAATTGCAGGGAAAAAAGCTTCGGAAGATACTTTTTATCAGATCAATACAGAAGCTGCAAAGGAGATTGCCGCGCAGATACGCTTAAGAAATATTTCCGGCATAATTATTATTGACTTTATCAACATGTACGATGAAGAACATAAAGAACATTTAAAAAAGAGTTTGCGGGAACATTTCAAAAAAGATCCCGTGCAAACGGAAATTGTTGAAATCACAAAGCTTGGGCTGATGGAGCTTACCAGAAAGAAAGTGAGTAAGACGCTGGCAGAGCAGATCATGGAGTTAGAAAAAGAATAAGATTATCTAAAAAAGTACTTGACATTAAAATATGTCTGTGCTATATTTAATGAGTATGCCGCACAACGAGGTCGAAGTCTGTCTGCTGACAGCACCGAAGTTGGCGAGTAATGATAATAGGAGGTGTGCCATATGTACGCAATTATTGCAACAGGTGGTAAACAGTACAAAGTAGCCGAAGGCGATATCATTAATGTAGAAAAGCTTGGAGTAGAAGCTGGTCAGACTGTTACATTCGACGAAGTTCTCGTAGTAAACAATGGTTCTGTTCAGGTTGGTAATCCAACTGTTGCCGGTGCAAGTGTTAATGCAACTGTAATCGGTGATGTTAAGGGCAAGAAGGTTATTGTTTACAAGTACAAGAGAAAGACCGGTTATCACAATAAGAACGGTCACAGACAGTCTTACACAAAGGTTAAGATTGAAAAGATTAATGCTTAATTATGATCAACGTATCACGGATTAAGGACGAATACGGTATGAATACCGGTTTCCGCGTGGAAGGACATGCAGGATATGCAGATTCAGGTTCGGATATCATCTGCGCCGCGGTATCTGCACTGGTAATCAATACCATAAATTCAATTGAAACATTTACAGAAGATAAGTTTTCCTGCAAGCAGGACGAACTCAGTGGTTTGATTGAATTTATCCTTGTTTCTGAAATCAGCAAAGAATCTGAATTGCTTATGGATTCTTTATTCCTTGGATTAAAAGGAATTGAAAAAGATTACGGGAAACGATTTATAAAAGTTAGAGCATGATTCCGTTTATCCGGGTCATGCAGGGATTATAATAAGGAGGTATAGGTTATGTTTCAGATGAACCTTCAGTTTTTTGCTCACAAAAAGGGCGTTGGTTCTACTAAGAACGGTAGAGATTCTGAGTCCAAGAGACTTGGTGCAAAAAGAGCCGATGGTCAGTTCGTTTTAGCTGGTAATATTCTTTACAGACAGCGTGGAACAAAGATTCACCCAGGTGTGAATGTAGGCCGTGGCGGCGATGATACATTATATGCTTTAGTTGATGGCGTATTAAGATTTGAGAGAAAAGGCAGAGACAAGAAGCAGGCTTCTGTTTACCCTGTTGAAGCTGAATAATGCAACCAACGAAACCCTGAATTCAAGAGTCATCCTGGATTTAGGGTTTTTTATTCCTAATAAATCATTGTTTCAAAAGAAAGATAGAGGGTAGCTATGTTTGCTGATAGAGCTGAAATTTATATCCGCTCCGGAAAAGGCGGTGATGGGCACGTAAGTTTCCGCAGAGAACTTTTTGTAGCTGCAGGTGGTCCAAACGGCGGTGACGGCGGTCGCGGCGGTGATGTAATATTTGAAGTAGATACCGGAATGAATACACTGGCAGAATATCGATACGTCAGAAAATATTGTGCAGAAGACGGAGAAAATGGCGGAAAAAATAATTGTACCGGTCGTGACGGAAAAGATATCATATTAAAAGTTCCAGAAGGAACCGTAATTCGTGATGCGGCTTCCGGAAAAGTTATTGCGGATATGTCCCATGACAATAAGAGAGAACTTATCCTGCGCGGCGGTCGCGGTGGAAAAGGGAACCAGCATTATGCTACGGCAACCATGCAGGTTCCGATGTATGCCCAACCGGGACAAAATTATCTTGAATTGAATGTTATTCTTGAATTGAAGGTAATTGCTGACGTCGGTTTGGTTGGCTTTCCAAATGTCGGAAAATCTACATTTTTGAGCAGAGTATCCAATGCAAAGCCTAAAATCGCCAACTACCATTTTACAACGCTGAATCCAAATCTTGGTGTTGTAGATCTGAAGAATGGAGAAGGCGGATTTGTAATTGCTGACATTCCGGGACTGATTGAAGGTGCTTCAGAAGGTGTCGGACTGGGACATGAATTTTTACGTCATATTGAACGGACAAAGGTGCTGATCCATATTGTAGATGCTGCCGGCACAGAAGGAAGAGATCCGGTAGAAGATATTCGTGCCATCAATAAAGAGCTTTTTGCTTATAATGAGACCATTTCAAAAAAACCACAGGTCATTGCTGCGAATAAACTGGATGTTTTATACGGAGAAGAAAAAGACATTGCAATGGAACTTCTTAAGACAGAATTGGAACCGGAAGGGATGAAGATCTTTCCGATTTCAGCAGCTACCGGAGAAGGAATTGATGAACTTCTGTATTATGTACACGATATGTTGAAGAATATCAAAGAAGAGCCTATCGTATTTGCAAAAGAATTTTTCCCTGAATCATTAGAAGTGAGTAGTGAACCGTATTTTGTAGAATATGATGCAGAAGATGATGTCTATGTTGTAGAGGGGCCTAGGATTGAAAAAATGCTGGGATACACGAATATTGATTCTGAAAAAGGTTTTGAATTTTTCCAGAAGTTTTTAAAGACTAATGGGATTTTAGAAGAATTAGAGGCACTCGGAATCAAGGATGGCGATACCGTACGTATGTATGGTCTGCAGTTCGATTATTACAAGTAAGATTGTTTTTTATAAGGAAAGGAGTACTATAATGACAAGCAAACAGCGTTCTTATTTAAAAGGACTTGCCATGAATATTGATCCAATCTTTCAGATTGGTAAATCCAGTCTGACACCGGAATTTACGGAAAGTATCATTGAAGTATTAGAAGCAAGAGAACTGATCAAAATTACTGTTTTAAAGAATTGTCAGGATGATCCAAAAGAACTGGCAATTGTTTTGGCAGAGCGCACGCATTCTGAAGTAGTACAGGTCATCGGAAAGAAGATCGTACTTTATAAAGAATCTAAAAATAAAAAGAAGATTGAACTTCCGAAATGAGTTCTATGACGTTTACAACAGAAGATATCCTTAAAACAGAAGAAAAATTGCAGAAAATATTACCTCCCAAGCGATATCTGCA
This sequence comes from uncultured Lachnospiraceae bacterium, assembly GCA_964632165.1. GTDB lineage: Bacteria > Bacillota > Clostridia > Lachnospirales > Lachnospiraceae > SIG299. The sequence continues at coordinate 33,640 of CAZWCZ010000005.1, forward strand.
TACATTAGGTGTAGCATATCTTTCAGCTTCCCTTGCCATGTGCCATGGAATCTCACAGAGAAATGCGCTGATGGCAGGTCTTTTGCATGATTGTGCAAAAGCATATCCGAATGAAGAACTCAGGGAAAAATGCAGGTCATTAAATCTTGATGTGTCAGAATATGAAATGCGTATTCCTCAGCTGCTGCATGCTGCCTATGGAGCATATCTTGCACAAAAAGAATATGCAGTTAAAGAGGCGGAAATCCTTCAGGCCGTTCGATATCATACCGTAGGACGACCTAATATGACAAAACTCGAACAGATTGTATTTCTTGCTGATTATCTGGAGCCGGAAAGAACACAGGTTACCAAACCTTCGTTAGATGAAATACGTAAGATCGCATTTTCCAATCTGGACGAAGCAATGTATCTGGTATTAAAAAATACGCTTCGATATATGGAAGAATCGAAACAGGAAATTGCACCGGAAACCTACAAAACATTTCAGGACTATGTCAATAAAAGGATGGGATGATCTATGGAAAAGACAAAACTGATCGTAAAGACGGCAGTGCGTGCTTTAAATGATAAAAAAGGAGAAGATATCAAAGTGATCGATATCGGAGAGGTATCTACGCTTGCAGACTATTTTATCATTGTAAACGGAACCAATCAGCCACAGGTAGATGCCTTAGTAGATACGGTAACAGAAGAACTGATAAAAGAAGGGATTCATGCAATCCGCGTAGAAGGCATACACAGTTCAGGATGGATCCTGATGGATTACGGTGATGTGGTAATTCATGTATTTTCAAAAGAAGACCGTCTGTTCTATGACCTGGAAAGGATTTGGAGAGACGGAAGAGAAGTAAACACAGAACTATTATGATACAGAACCGTAAAAAATGCCGCGAAAAATAAAATTCGCGGCATTTTTTCTGTAATTGAAAACAGATCTTAACGGAATAAACGAAACAATCCAATGACTTTTCCTAAAATTTCAACTTCTGGAACAATGATCGGATCCATATAATCATTTTCCGGCTGCAGCCGGTAGTGATCTTTTTCTTTATAGAATGTTTTTACGGTAACGGAATCCTCTATTAATGCAACGACAAAATCACCATTATTTGCATGAGACTGCCTTTGGACTAAAATACTGTCTCCGTCAAAAATACCGGCATTGATCATACTTTCACCGCGAACTTTTAACATAAAAGTTTCTGTATTTGGCATATATTCCGTAGGAATAGGGAAATAATTCTCTATATTTTCCACAGCAAGTATCGGCTGGCCGGCAGTCACAGTGCCAACAATAGGGACATTTACGATTTCACGGCGCGTCAGATTGAAATTATCATCTACAATTTCAATTGCACGAGGCTTTGCAGGATCACGCCGTATGTAGCCGTTTTTCTCTAAAGTTTCTAAATGAGCATGTACGCTGGATGTAGACTTTAAATGAACTGCTTCGCAAATTTCGCGGACTGCAGGAGGGTAGCCTTTGCTGAGAATTTCATTTTTCATAAACTCTAAAATCTCTTTTTGCTTTGAAGAAATTTTTCCGTAAGCCATAGTAACCTCCGTTCATAATCAGATAGATTTTTATAATTCTATTAAAACACAAGAACAAACATTTGTCAAACACAAGTTCGATTTTTTTATCAAAAGCTATTGACAAACATTTGTTTGGTGGTATAATAAGAACAAAGATTCGAGAACAGAGGTTCGATTATAAGTGGAGGGGAAGCGTATGAGAAATCGTGTTCAGCAATTGCAGAAAAGAAATCCGGAGGTTACTTTAAAAATTTCAATTTTTGTTCTGTTTGTTCTCATTTTATTAGTTTTTGTTTTGCTTTTTTTACCGCAGAAAACAGCAGAAGCAAAAAATGCACCTACCGGTACGTATAGGATAATTTCCATTGAAATTCAGCCTGGAGATACTTTGTGGAGCATTGCTACAGAGTATTTTAGTGATGATTTTGGCTCTGTACAATCCTATATCAGCGAAATTAAACGTATGAATGAAATTACCTCAGATACTTTATATGCAGGTGCATTTTTGGTGGTGCCGTATTACCAATAAATATCCTAAGAATTAATTGATAAAAATAATGTCTTGCTTACTTATTATTTCTTTTGCCAAGCAGGTAAAGAGCTGTCTGTTACTGCGTGAAAAAGCCGTTCGGCAACACCGGGGCTGTCTTCATTTAACTGTTTTACCAGATCTTTTGCATATTCTCGTTTTGTATATCCATCAGCAGGGCACGGATTCTTTTGTACCGGCAGCTGATATATGTTCTTAAATCCGATGATATCAGCTTCCCTGACGTAAAGGAATGGTCGTATCAATGTAATATCCATTCTATCCAAATAAGTGACGGGAGAAAATGTATAAAACCGTCCTTCATAAATGAGGGACATCAGCATTGTTTCAATGACATCGTCCTTATGATGCGCATATGCTGATTTGTTGCATCCAAGGCGCTTTGCCTCTTCGTTAAAAGCACCTTTTCTCATTTTTGCACACAAGGAGCATGGATTAGTTTCCTCACGATTTTGAAAGATTACTTCAGCGATATCGGTTTTTATAATAGTGTATGGGACTTCGAGATCATCACAGAGCTTTTTTATTTCTGTTAAATCAAAGCCGTTAAACCCAAGATCAACGGTAATGGCTTCCAAGGTAAATTTTTTAGGATAAAAACGTCGCAATCCGGCAAGAGCATATAGCAGTGCAAGACTGTCTTTACCACCGGAAATACCGACAGCAATTTTATCTCCATCATCAATCATATGATAATCATCGATAGCTTTTCGCGTAAGACTCATCAGGCGTTGTAATTTCATTAATTCCTCCTAAGATTAAATGACTTTTTGTTGTATGACACAATTATACCATATCATGGAACTAAATTTAAGAGGAAATTTCTGATGATCCCGTTTGGGTAGACATTAATATGATGGTCATATAAAAAAAGCAGTTTTGCTTGATTTTATACTTATTATTTCGCTAAACTCGCGTTTAGCGAAATAATAAAGAGTGTGCGAAACCGCCCTGCTTTCTGCCATATACAGGTAATTTTTATGTAAAATGCGGAACTTAAAGAGAAAATTATCATTGATATTCTCGGATATGTTTGCTCTTTAAGTTCCTTTTTCAGTTTAACAGCTTAACAGCATTTCTTTTTTTCAAAGGACTCACAATCGGTACACTGTTTTTCAGTTGGATTTGCTTCATGTGTGCCGATCAGAATGTGATCCAGACTGCAGTAATTTTCGTTCTTTGCATGATGTTCACAATTTTTGATAGTACACTGAATACTTTCATTCTTTCCATTCATTAACATAGTTCAGCTCTCCTTTTTACTCTGAATATTTGTAACAATCAAAGTATTTACAAAAAGTAAACTGTTTATGCATAACATAAGTTGCTTTTCTAGGTTTTTTGCGATAAACTAAATTAGATACTTTAATTAGAAACGAGGATCCAAATGAAGGAACGTACTTATTATGAAGAAAAAAATATTGAAAATATTAAAAAACTTCGGGCTCTGGAACAGGAACTCCCACCATATGTCACTACATTTTTTCGAGGAATTGAACCCTATACTGCTTCCAGGACTCGAATTGCCTATGCGATCGATTTAAAAACATTTTTTGAATACATAAGATTTGCAAATCCTTCCTATCGAGATTCCGAACTACGTGATATAAAATTTGAAATTTTAACGCAATTAAAGGCGAGTGATATTGAAGAATTTTTGGAGCATTTAAAATACTATATAACTGCAGACGGAAAAGAAATCACAAATTCCGAATCCGGGATCAAGAGAAAGCTTTCTACGCTCCGATCTTTTTATAATTATTTTCATACACATCAGATCATTAATGAAAATCCTACCCTGCAGGTAAAAATGCCTAAAATGCACGAAAAAAACATTATTCGCATGGATTCAGAAGAAGTTGTCGAATTTCTTGATACTGTAGAAAGTGGGAACAATCTGACAAAAAATCAAATGTCTTTTCATAAAAAAACAAAAATTCGTGATCTTGCATTAACTACTCTTCTACTTGGTACCGGAATCCGTGTTTCTGAATGTGTAGGATTGAATCTGAAAGATGTTGATTTTCAAAATGACCGCATTAATATTATCAGAAAAGGCGGATACGAATCTTTTGTATATTTTGGAACGGAAGTAAAGAAAGCTTTGTCAGCTTATATGGAAGAACGTAAGAAAATGATTCCTGAAAGCGGAAGTGAAAATGCGCTCTTTCTTTCTAACCGTATGCAGCGGATCAGTGTCCGTACAGTAGAAATCCTGGTAAAAAAGTATGCTGTTTCTTCAGGAACAACCAAGAAAATCACACCACATAAGCTTAGAAGTACCTATGGCACACAATTATACAAAGAAACCGGCGACATCTATTTAGTTGCAGATGTATTGGGACATAAAGATGTAAATACAACAAAAAAGCATTATGCTGCTCTGGAAGAAGAACGACGCCGCAGCGCAAAGGACGCAGTAACGCTACGTAAAAAAAATGAAGCTGATTAGAAAAATGAAGCTATAAGAAGAATTTTTTTCTTATAGCTTCATTTCGTATGTAAACCATATATTATCTGTGTCAAATGCGCTTATTCTCACTTACTATTCTCTCTAATTCCATAATATCCGTTGGTTTTAAGGATTGTCCGCGCAAATATTCAACCAGGAAGTTACTGAGAGAACCATTATAGACTTTGTCCAATAATGCTTTTGTTTCTATCTGCTGTACTGCTTTCTTTGAAATAGCTGCACGACAGAAAAAACCAGGCTCTTCACGCTTAACAGCACCTTTATCGATCAAACGGTTGATTACGGTATAGGTAGTATTTTTCTCCCAACCGATATACTCTTTAATGATCTTTGCAATGTCTTTAGCGGCCAAAACTTTATTGGACCACAAAAGTTCCATGATATTTAATTCACCCTCGTGCAAACGAATCTCTTCTCCCATAGTAAACACCTCATAGCATTTTATCTACATAAGTAGATGATGAATGTACTAAAATACTACCACACTAGAATGATGTTGTCAATCCTGTTTTAAAACAAAAAATCGCATATATCGGCAAAAAATGCACTCCTTCATTTTCGGAAAAATTTGAATCAGAAAGGCGAATCGTCTTCTTCACAGGATATTGTGCTGCAAAGGAATGGATACTTTTAGATTTCGATTTTCCTTCGGCTTTTACTTCCACCGGGAAATACTCCTCTGCCGATTTTATAATGAAATCCAGACTTGCCTGACTTTTCGAATCCCAAAAGCAACAATCAATCTGGTTTTGAGATAATGTTTGAAAAAAGTAATTCTGAAGGCGTATTTGATATTCTACAGTTGTAAGTTCGTCGTTCCGCTGTGAAGACAGCATGGAGAAATCAGCATAATACAATTTAAACTGCTGCTCTTTTTCCAAGTGGTTCATGCGGTATAGAATCCGATGCTCCGTAAGGAAGTCTAATGCATCCCGATACATTTGATATGTAGTGCCTTTGCGGATCAGGTTGAACTGAAACCGTTGATTAGGTTTTTTTAATTGTTCTTCAACTGTAGAAAATATCTGATGACATTTGTATCCCGTTTTTTCTCCCGGATATTTTAAGATATCATGATATAAAAGTTCCTTATGAATGAATTGTCGCTCCGGTACATTAATGGAAGATTCCATGGAAAGATATTCATTAATGACGTCCGGCATTCCACCAATCCAAAGATATTCATCAAAAGTAGAAAGCAACTCCTGATGAACAATGTCCGGGATTTTTTTCTGACTGTTAAAGTGTGCCTGTATTACTTCAACGTACCATTCTTTTCCTATCGCCACCAGAAATTCATCAAATTGTACAGGATACAATGTGTAACAGAACATCTGCGCCTTAATCTCCGCTTCCAATACATCATAACTGGAAATAAAAATCCAGTAAAGCTGCTTCCGTTCGCGTATTATATTCCAGAGACGATGGATAAATCCGGGGCAAATGGAAATTTCATCAAAAATAAACGGAGTTGTGTACAGTAATTCTTCCGGAATTTCGAAATAACGGGTCAATGCAGGAATGATCTCGTCTTCAGAAAGCGCTTCAAAATATTCTACACGATCTTTGTTGTGTTCAAAATTAATGTAGAGATAGGAATCAAAAAAATTATTGGCAAAATCATAAGCAAGATAGGTTTTTCCGACACCACGGATCCCTGTAAGGTATAGCGGTTTTCGCTCTGCAGCACTCTTCCACTGTTCCAAAACACGGACTGCATTTCGTTTCATACGGTTGTTTCCTTTCTAAAATATCTTAGTTCAATTTTTGAAGCAAACGTTCAAAATATTCCGGTCTGGGTGCTTCAAACTCCATATACTCTTTGGTAGACGGATGAATAAATCCTAATATCTTTGCATGAAGGGTCTGACCCGTTAAAGAAAAAGGGTCTTTTGAAGGACCATAAACAGTATCTCCAAGCAAAGGATGATGGATGCTGGACATATGTACCCGGATTTGATGTGTACGTCCGGTTTCCAAACGGCATTCAATATGAGCATATTTTCCGGAAAGATTTTGTAAGACGGTATAGTTAGTAATGGCTTCTTTCCCGTTTTTATAGTTTACAGCCATTTTTGTCCGTTCCTGTGGATGCCTGCCGATAGGTGCATCAATACGCCCGGTCGATTCTTGAAATGTCTGATAACAAATGGCTTCATATCGTCTTGTAATGGAGTGTTCCTTTAATTGTGCAGCAACAAATTGATGTGCTGCATCATTTTTACATACAACTAATGCTCCGGTGGTATCTTTGTCAATTCGATGTACAATTCCCGGACGCATAACGCCATTGATGCCGGAAAGACTGTTTTTACAATGATACAGCAGTGCATTTACCAAGGTCCCGGTGTAATGCCCTGCTGCTGGATGAACTACCATATTTTTCGGCTTATTCACGACAATGATGTCTTTATCTTCATATAAAATATCCAACGGAATACTTTCTGCCTTTACTTGAAGTGTTTCAGGTTCGGGCAGATCAACCCATACTTCATCTGCAAAGGAAACTTTATAATTTGCCTTTTTTGGCTCTCCATTGACCGTCACTCTGCCTTCAGCGATCAATTTCTGCAGATACGTTCTGGAACAATCAGGAAGATATTCAGCCAAAACCTTATCGATACGAATCTCATCAAATTCCTGCTCGATTTCAAATTTCATCAGATTACTTATCTGCATGGTCAGATTCCTTTCGACGAAAAGATAAAAATGTAAATTCTTCTTCTTTATATTTTGTCAATACTAAAATAACGGTAAGAAATGCACATACTGTAATATAGCAGTCGGCGACATTAAAAATCGGGAAATTGATCAGTTCAAAATAGAGAAAATCTGTTACATAGCCGAAAAAGATACGGTCTATCGTGTTACCGATAGCGCCGGCTGTCATTCCGACTATGATCCAGAATAACGGCGTGTATTGTTTTTCTTTTGGCATTCTGATATATACAAAAACCAGGAGTAAAAACAGGAGTACGGAAATTAAAAGCAGAATATCTACTTTTCCTTGCATGATCCCCCAAACAGATCCTCTGTTTTCATGGTAATAAAAGCTGAATACATTTTTGATCAATACAACCGGACTTCCTTTTATGTATTGACGGACAAAATATTTGCTAATCTGATCCAATGCAACAAGCAGAACAAGAACAGTTGCATGAAGCGCATATGGAAATGCTTTCTTTTTCATACGAATCTCCATTCCGAAGCGTTTTTTTCTTCTTTTAAGTAGTATATGGCATTACATATTTCTTCATCGTTAACATCAACAGCAATATGACACCTGCCCGGTTTTTCCAATAATACAAATCGGATGCTGGTTCCGTTTTTCTTTTTATCATGTCTGCAATTTTCCAGAACCGCATTGACATCTAACCCGCAAAACCGCACAGGAAGCCCATAGAGCAAATTTAATTTTTCCACGAGGGAAAGGTCATCTTTTGTGATTTCTCCGCGTTTAAACGAAATAAACGCGGATGCGACCATGCCAAGTGCCACACATTCTCCGTGAAGCAGTGAAAAATGTACTGCTTTCTCAATCGCATGGCCGATCGTGTGGCCAAAATTCAAAAGAACCCTGATCCCTTTTTCATGAGGATCCGATTCTACGATTTCTTTTTTTATTTTTTGACTCTCTGAGATCATTTGTATAAGAGCTTTCGGTTCCATGTCGGAAATCCGGCGAAAATTATCCTCCAACCAGGCAAGGTAGGAAGTATCATGGATCAGACCGTGTTTTATGACCTCACCCATACCGGAAGAGAACTGCCGCCTCTCCAATGTCGAAAGCACAGAAGTATTAACGTATACAAGCGATGGCTGATGAAATGCACCTACCATGTTTTTATAGCCATTGAAATCTACACCGGTTTTCCCGCCGATACTTGAATCTACCATAGCAAGTAAAGAGGTAGGCACCTGGATAAAAGAAATCCCCCTCAGATAAGTTGCGGCAGCATAACCGGTCATATCTCCGACAACACCGCCGCCTAAGGCGATGAGGGCATCTGATCGGTCAAACTGATGCAAAATGAGATATTCATACAAGTCTCGGATCACAGACAGTGTTTTATGTTCTTCTCCCGCCGGAAAAACAAAACGTCCGACAAACGGAACTCCGTTTTGCAGAAGCTGCTGTTCCAAAAGATCACCATATAAGGGATCCACATTGGAATCAGACACGATACAAAGCCTTCTTTTTTCAAGAGATAAACTGCACAGTGCATTATAAAAATGATCAAACGAATCCGTCAGTTCAATATTATAACAAAATCGGCCATGATAGGAAATCGGCAATATAGTTTGTGTCGGCATAAATGCATGCCTCCTTTAAAACAATTTATTCTGCATCAGCTACATTGATGAAATTAAAATCCAGTTTTGGGAGAGGTTCTTCTTCTGCAGACGGTACATCAGAAATGATTGGATCCGGTTGTTCTGCAGGAGTAACTTTTGGAAGTTCCATAACATGAATCTGATAGCTTTCTGATTCCAAAAGTTCTATCTGTGCTGCCGCCAGATTTTTAAACTGGAGTTTGTACTTTTCATATTGCTGTGCCAACTGAACTGTTTTCTGATGAATCATTTCCAGTTCGCGTCTTGCATCCCCAAGAATGAGTTCTGCTTTTGTCAAGGCCTCCTGTTCAATGCCTCTTGCAGCACGCAAAGCGTTTTCTTGCGTATCTTCTGCCGTTTTCTGGGCCAGGATCAGTGCTTTCTGCATGGTTTTTTCAATGGATTTGTAGTACTGGAGCCCTTCGTTTAAAACATTAACACGATCATTTAATTCCATTTTCTCACGATATAAGGCTTCATAACTGTCTAAAATTTCTTTCATAAATACATCTACATCTTTTTTGTCATACCCTAGACCACCGGATTTGAAAACCCGGTTCTGAATTTCAATTGGTGTTAACATATATATTTTCTCCTATGAACTGTACTTTTTTATCGTAACGGAAATTCGCCCTTTTTTGGTTATCTGATGAATACCGGTTACCTGAAAACGACCCATTCCCCGAACGGAAACAATATCTCCGGAAACTAGCTGCTCTCCGGATTTTGTGGTAAGCCGTCCGTTGATATAAGTCTTTCCGCCCTCAATATATGATATTAAAGAACTGCGCGAAGCCTGGAATGCAAGTGCAAGAAAAGCATCTAAACGTAAGGATGCCACAGTCCCTGACACTTCTTTAAAAACAGTTTTAAGCAGCTCTTCCTCCGGAAGAACAATTTCTGTATGTACTGCCGTATGTTTTACGGTGATCAACTCTCTGCATAAGAAATCGGCAATCGATGCGATACAAAATACATATGCTTCCTTTTCTTTAACATAGATGTCGCCTATTTTTGCACGTGTGATTCCTAAATGCAGAATTGCACCGAGATAATCTCTATGTGTCAGAACTTCACTAAATTTCAAACCGGAAGGTGTAATCTTGATGCAGGCAACAGGAAAATACTGAGTTTCCTTAACAACAGTCTTTTGCAAAGAAAGGGCACCTGCACTTCCGTCAAAACAGATACAATACCGCTCTGCTTCTTCCTTTCCTCCATAACAGGAATATAAAACCGGAGGAAACTGATACAGATTTCGATAAAATAAATCCTGCTCAGCCAGACCAAGAAAATCAGTATAGACGGTAATACCTTTTTGATAAGCAAGTTCTGCTGATTCTAACAATCTTTTTTGAAAAAATAATGTTTCTTTTTCGGTATTCATATCTATCTCAAAAGATTTGGAATCTGGAATCCGGTACTTTCAGAAATCATATTGATGTAATCTCCGCTAATATCAACCTTTGCAGGAGATATACAGAATACATAGCCGGAAATCTGATGAATTTTTGCATCCAGTGCATAGATCGCTCCTGAAATAAAGTCCATCATTCGTTGTGCCTGTTCTGCTTCCAATCCTTCCAGATTTATGATGATGGCTCGCTCTTCTTTCAGCATGTCACAGATTTCTTTAGAGTCATCAAAGTTAGTAGGTTTCATGATGCTTACTTCCAATCCCTGTGATGCAGAACGCAACGGAATCGGCTGCCGTTCCTGACGCATCGGCACGCGCCTAGGTTCCGGAGTGGTTTCTTCCTCTTTAGCAACAGTCTGCGCCTGTGCCGAACGCATTGGCCTTGTTTCAAAACGTTTCGGAGCATGCTGCGGCTGAGAACGTTCGGTAAATTCCGTCTCTCTTTTTGCGTCTCTCTTAATCATGCGTGAAGATTCGATCATTTCTTCTTCCTCTTCAAAATCTTCTTCTTCATCTGTCAGTTTAAAGAAATCCAACATTTTTTGTACTAGATGTGCCATTGTATTTCCCAGCTATTCTCAGTCTTTTTGAGAATAATTCCTTTCGCCAAATATTCCGGTTCCGACACGCACCATCGTTGCCCCTTCTTCTATTGCAACCTCATAGTCCGCAGTCATTCCCATGGACAAAACATCCATGAAAATATTATCAATGTTTTTATGATTTATGTCAATAAGCAATTCTCTCATTTCTCTGAAATAACATCGGTTTTCTTCCGGATGTTCCGTATATGGCGCAACCGTCATCAAACCTCGGATATGCACGTTTTTAAGAGTAGCAAGTCCAGGTAATGCCGCTAAAAGTTCTTCTTTTAAAAAACCGTGCTTTGATTCTTCTTTTGCAATATTAACTTCTAAAAGGATATCGCAGACCAATTGTTTTTTTTCTGCTTCCTTTTGGATAGCTTCTGCTAATTCCACGGAATCAACCGAGTGTATCAGGCAGGCGGTTCCCACCACATATTTTATTTTATTCTTCTGCAGAGAGCCGATCATATGCCATTGAACTGACTCCTTCATCTCTGCGGCTTTATCGCGCAGTTCCTGTGGCTTGTTCTCACCAAACTCGCGTAAACCAAGATCAAATGCCTCCCGGATCATTTCCAGTGGCTTAGTTTTGCTGACGGCAACCAACGTTACCTCCGAGCTGTCACGGTTTGCTCTTTGACAGGCATTCCGGATCTTTATTTGCGTTTCTGCTATTGCGTTCTGAATCAAATTTTCTCCTCCATTCTAATAGATGACCGAACCTTCCACTGCGACAGATGCATCCAACGCAATATGGTCATAAGCAGAAAGACCGGAAATAGTTCCTTTTTTAATAATGAGATATCCGTTTTCTGTTTTCAAACGCTCAATTCGCTTAAAAACAGCATATCCTTTATTAATATTATAGACTCCTTCCAGCTTTGTAAGGAAGGTATACAGCATGACACGATTGGATTCTTTGCTGTCATAAATGTAAGTTTCTTTTGTAAAATCATTGCAATCCACATAAACAAAACCATTTTCCGAATAAAAGATGTTGATTTCCTTGAACGTATATTGTGCTGTCCCGGTTTCTGCATTAAATTCTTCTATCAGAATTCCTTTTTCGCCGGAATTTCCTCCCTGTACAACGTAACTTTCAGGAATCCTGTAATAGTCTTTCTGCGTTACGGCAGTTTCCGGAATTTTCAGTCCTTCAATTTCTTCCAATTCAAACTTAACAGAAACAAACCGCTCCGATGCGTAATTAGAAATATATTTGTCCAATGAAATTTCTACAAAGCAGCCGTCTCCTCTTCGGAAGCATTCTATGGGAGCCGTAACTTTGGTCTGATTATTAATATATAATGTCGCAGATGTTTTGCCCAGCAATTCTCCATACAGGGATTCATTCAGAGAAGCTATGATCTTCCATGTATCTCCGGAGATGATTTTATACACGGGAGAATTTGCCGGGATCAGTTCCAAACTGTATAAAGAATGTGCCTCATATTCTTTGGTAAAGCAGAACTGTGTAATATCATCCGTCGAAAAATTGGTATACTCATCATAGATGTAAGAAATAATCCCGCTGCCCACAGAAGAAACTACATGAAAATTTGAAGTAATCCCTGTCTGTGTTACAATTTCGGTCAGCTGTTCCATTAAAGTTTCATCGATCATACGCTGATAGCCTGTCATAATGCTTTCTTTTGCTTCTGCAAGCCGGTCAGCTGTTACATTTGTAAGGTTTTTCTGCAGCAATTCTTTCAATGATTGCAGATTATGCCCGGTAAGTTTGATCTCAGAAGAATTTCCCGCCAACAGATCATACATATTGCGGTTGCTGTCAATCGAATATACCGTACTGTTTTTGGAAATACGGGAGCCTTCACTGAAATAGTAATTGATATACCCAGCAATGTCCGTAGTGACTAAAGTTTCATCACGTAAAATAATCCCATCTGCCACGGAAACTGTATATATGGATCCTGGCTGTACTTCATAAATCGGAAGCTCCACCTTTGTCAGAAAAGTATAGATATGGAACGATATATAAAGCAATATGACTGCTGTAATGATAATGCCGATCTTTAATTCTTTGTTTTTACGAAAGAAAACGATATTTTCCTGCAACTTTTTCCCCTCTCAGTTTGATAATATCTTAATTATAACTGTTTCAGATGAATATATCAAACAAAAAATGTAATACTACTATCAGTAATTAAATTTTCTTGAAAGGAGTTTATTATGAAGGCGTTAGATTATACGGCACTTGCCCTTGTTATCATTGGGGCTGTTAACTGGGGACTGATCGCATTTTTCAGTTTTGACCTCGTCAGAGTTTTGTTTGGAGATATGAGTTTACTGTCAAGAATCGTATATGCATTAGTCGGTCTTTCCGGTCTCTATGCACTATCCTATTTTGGCAGATTAAAGAATGATATGTGATGTCAGAAAAAACCTGCACCGGAACAAGTATCCGGTGCAGGTAAAAGATTCTATTGTTTAGAGAGAGACTATTACATGAGGTTTTGCATTTTCCGGCAGATCATTTTCATTTTTTGAAATGCTGATCACAAAATCAACATCAAAAGCGTTAGATAACGCGGAAAGTTTTTCTACCATAAGTGCAATATCATCATTCTCCATCGGTGCAATGGATAAAAAGCCGTCAAGATAAATTTTTGCAAGATCATTATCCTGAGATACAATGCCGGCAATAAAACCGGTAAATTCTTTTGCATCATTAATAAAATAATCTTTTGCACTGATCAAACGGATCTTATTATTTAATTCGTACATATGGCGATTATTCTTATCAATGAATACCAAAGTACCTTTGGTTGTCAGCACCTCTGCATTTGCTTTGTCCAGCAGAATTTTTGTTTTCCCTTTTCCTTTTTCACCCGCAATAATCTGAATCATATAGCCTTCCTCCTTAAATGTGTTTAATATTAATCTGAAATCTTTTTTAACAATTGTATCATATCCGAATATAGTTCGGGTCTGGTATCTGCACCAAAGATTTCAGCAATATAGCAGTTTCCTGCGTCATCCGAAACATAAATGACCAGACAGTTCCCTGCTTTATTGGTAGTTCCGGTTTTTCCTCCGTACATCTGAATCCCTTCCGGCAGCTGATACTGTCCATGAAGAAACAGGTTTGTGGAGGAAACATTCTGCTTTTTTGCATGACCGTCTTTATCAGTATACGGTGCCGTATACGACGGTAAGCCTACGATTTCGAGAAACTCGTCATAGTTAAAAAGCTTTTCCATAATCAGATAAATATCATATGCTGTTGTTATATGAGCATCATTCGGCAGCCCGTGAGGATTACAAAATGTTGTATCCGTCATACCAAGCTCCAATGCCGTTTGATTCATTAATGCAACAAAATCGGCTTCTGTTCCGGAGATATGTTCTGCAATCGCAACAGCAGTGTCATTTCCGGAAGAAAGGAGCATGCAGATCAGAAGATCATGTAGTGATATCGCATCTCCTTCCTGAAAGCCACACATCATCGCATCCGGTATGACCGGTGTTACGGCATTCCTGCTAAAAACAACAGTGTCTTCCAAATGGCCGTGTACTAATGCAAGATATGCAGTCATCAGTTTTGTAATGCTTGCCGGATATAATGCTTCACATGCTCTATAAGAATATAATACTACATCTTGGGTCGTATTGACAAGCAAAAAAGCATCAGAATTTAAAATTTTCTGTAAATTTTGAGCCGAGTTTTCAAAATTATCAATTTTCTCGCGTATCGCGGGTGTTGGCGTAGGCGTTGATGTTGGCGTAGAAGTGGGTGTCGGAGTTGATGTCAAAGTCACCGCAGGCGTTGGTGTCAGAAACACGGTAGGCAGCGGATTCTGTGCAGCAGATTCTGTTGGCAAAGCCGCTGCTGTCAGCATCTGTTCGGAACCCGCCGGCTGCTCCGGCAAAAAATACAACGTCTTGTTTTTTGCGAAAATTTTTATTCCTAAGAGCAGACAAAGGATCACTACCGCCCCAAAATACCATCTGATTGTTCTATATCTGTTTTTTATACAGTTCACGCCAGTCAAGATCTCCTCTGTCCAGAGCACGTATCAACAGTTCCGCCGTTGCCAGATTGGTTGCGATCGGAATATTATGAACATCGCACAAATGAACAACACTATTTACATCCGGCTCATGCTGTTTTGGCGAAAGCGGATCACGTAAATAAATGACCATATCCATTTCATTATTTTCAATCTGTGCCCCCATTTGCTGCTGTCCGCCCAAATGTCCTGCAAGATATTTATGAATGTTCAAATTTGTAACTTCTTCAACGAGGCGACCGGTTGTACCTGTTGCGTATACCTCGTGTTTAGCCAGAATGCCACGATATGCAATGCAAAAACTCTGCATCAGTTTTTTCTTGGCATCATGTGCGATCAAACCAATAATCATTCGTGATACCCCCTCTTTGTTTCTCTCTCTGTGAATGGATGGAAATGTTAAGAACCATTCCCAACATGGTATAGCTTCCGACGACGGAACTCAATCCGCTGCTGACGAAAGGAAGCGGAATTCCGGTATTCGGAAGTATCCAGGAAACTACCCCAATATTAATAAATGCCTGCACCATAATTACGGAAGCACATCCTGCCGCAATAATCTTTCCAAGCAGATCCGGTGCATTTTTTGCAACAAGTATTATTTTGAAAGCAAGCACCATGATAAGCAGGATCACTGCTGCTGCTCCGACAAAACCAAGTTCTTCGCCGATTCCGGTAAAGATAAAGTCACTTTCTACAACAGGAACATATGCCGTTCCTCTTGTACCTGTATCGCCGGTCAGTATTTTTCCTAAAAGACCTCCGGAACTCATCGCTTTTGTGGCATTCTGCTGTTGATAGATCAAATCCGGATACAATTCCGGATTGATCACAGAATAGATTCGTTCCTGATGATATGTTTTTAATACTTTAAGTTTGATGAACAGATTATCCGGCTGTAAAATATACCAAAAAGTTCCATACACGGCAGGTACCAAGACCGCAGTCAGTATAGCCAGTATTTTTAAGGAATATCCGGATACAAATATCATGACCGCAAAAACGGCAAATAAAACAATACTGGTAGAAAGATCCGTCTGGATCAGAACCAGGAATGTGGGTATTGCCATAACAACCCCTACAATAAACAACGTGCTTAATTTGTTTAAACGGTTCTTTAGTAAATCCAGCAGTTTCGCTATCACTACGATCATAATGACTTTAGTAAGTTCTGAAGGCTGAAAAGACGGCCCGTCTTCCAGTCCCAGCCATCGTTTTGCACCATATACCGAAATGCCAAAACGTGTAAATTTTACCATGAATAACATTATCAGGTTAAAAATGTACATAAGAATATAGAACTTCGCAATGAAATGATAATCAAACAAGGATACAAAAACAGCCAGGCATACGCCAAACGCAATGCCAAACAGCTGTTTGAGATAAGCCCCTTCCTTTACACCGGGGATTACTTTTAGCATATATGCACCGACAGCTCCAAGAATAATCGCAATGAGCAGTATACCGATGCTGTATTTTTTAAAATCATATTGTCTGAGTTTTTTGATCATTGATAAAGTCCTTATATCCTATTACTTTTTTGAATTCATGTCTTTAATCGGAATGTTTGCAAATAAAGCAGGACCGTTGCTTGTTCCGTCCGGTGACTGCTGGATCTTGATATCCAAATTTTCCAAATCAATTTCTATGTATTTGGAAATAACGGCAATGATATCATTTTTAATCTTTTCCATAACTTCCGGGGAACATCCGGAACGATCTGATACTAAAACCAGCTTCAGACGATCCTTGGCAACGCTGCCGGACTTTTTCTTGAAAAAATCTGGAAATAACATATTCTTGCCCTCCTTCTTATTTCTTAAATAATTTGCTGAAAAATCCGCCTTTGCTCAGATCAAGATACGGAACTTCTTCACCAAGGATTCGATGACAGATATTCATATAAGCTTTTCCTGCCTGAGTATTGTTACCTACAAGAGGTACACCCTGGTTTGTGGAAATAACGATATTTTCATCATCAGGAACAACTCCGATCAGGTCAACCGATAGAATTTCAACAACATCATTCGCTGACATCATGTCGCCGCGTTTTACCATATCCATACGGAGTCTGTTGACAACAAGATGCGTCTGACGGATCTCATTTGCCTCTAAAAGCCCGATAATACGGTCTGCATCACGTACTGCAGAAACTTCCGGCGTAGTAACAACCAAAGCACGGTCTGCACCTGCAATGGCATTTTTAAATCCCTGTTCAATTCCCGCCGGGCAGTCAATGATCACATAATCAAAACTTTCCTTTAAGCGGTCTGTCAGTTCTTTCATCTGCTCCGGTGTTACGGAAGTCTTATCTCTCGTCTGGGCAGATGGCAGCAGATAGAAATTATTAAATCCTTTTACTTTAATGAATGCCTGACTGATCTTACAGTTTCCTTCAATAACATCAACCAGATTGTAAACAATGCGGTTTTCAAGTCCCATAACCACGTCAAGGTTACGAAGACCGATATCTGTATCAATCAATACAACCTTTTTGTCTAATTTTGCAAGTCCGGTACCAACATTTGCTGTTGTAGTTGTTTTACCAACTCCGCCTTTTCCAGATGTAACTACGATTACTTCACCCATTCCATGAATTCCTCCACTTGTTTTTAAAGTTTAATATCATTAAGAACCGATTTGGTCAAAGGTTCTATGTAAATGTTTCCTTCTTCCAAAAAAGCGATTTTCGGTTCATGATCTCTGATCTCTTCCGGCTTATCAGGAGCACGTGCAATGCTGTCAGCAATGCGTATCTGCATTGGCTGCATGGAAAGCGCCACGACGAAACAGTTAGGATTTCCGGAAGCTCCTGCAAACGCATTTCCCTTTAATGAACCGAGAACAACAATATTCCCTTTGGAAGTAATATTTGCTCCCGGATTCACATCCCCTATGATAATAACACTTTTTTCAAATTCCAGCGACTGTCCGGAACGAAGATTTCCTTTGTGAAATTGTCCGGTAGATGCATCAAATTCTGCAATCGCAGCAGAAACCCCTTGCTTGAAACGCTGTTCCTGCACGGGATCATTGTCCATGATGCAGACAATGCTGATATTGCAGTTCTCATGAATGATACCAATCAGTTCTTCCTGCTGGCGGTCACTCAACAAGCACCCTTCAAAGCTGATTGCCATTTTCCCGTTGCCAAAAAAATGATCCATTTCTTTGAATTTTACCGCAATCTCCTGCTTGATCTCATCATAGGAAGCAACCGGGGACAATATAACCCGGATGCCATATTGATTTCCTTTGATCGTTACTGATGAAGCCATTTAATTTTCACCTTCCTCATTGGAACTGTTTAAATATTCCCTAAATTCCCCATTGTAATAGTAGCCGTAGATATCTCGGCACAAAAGCCCGGAATAATTACCGGAGTAACCATTGGCGATCACGGCCGTAACACTGATCTCCGGATCCTCCAGTGGTGCAAAAGATACAAACACGGAATGTGCAGGAGTACTGACACCGGCCTGCGCCGATCCGGTCTTCCCTCCAACCGAAACCGGGATATCAGCATACGCATTGCGCAGTTTTGTGGAGTATTTCAGTATCACGTCACGCATACCTTCATGAATTTTATTCCACTCGTTGTCTGTGATCTCCGTAATACGGTTTTCAACAACCGGATCCAATTCATAAATGGTATTTCCGTCTTTGTCTTCTATTTTATCAATAATCGTATATTTATACAAGATACCTTTTGTAGCAATTGTTGTTGCATATCTGGAAATCTGGAGCGGTGTAAAGCTATATCCATACCCGATAGAAGCACGTACCGCATCCGTCGTGGCAAATTCCGGCGATGCTTCGCCGAGTTCTACTCCTGAAGTACTGTCTAATCCAAATAGCGCACCGGTCTCTTTTAATTTTGAAATACCGAGACTGTCTGAATATTTGCCGCTTACATCTGTAGAAAGCCGATAACCGAGTTCATAGAAGAAATAGTTACAGGAATTCATGATCGCGCTGGCAATATCCTGATCTCCATGACCTTTGGAAGACCAGCAGCTTGGAGAAGGAACTATTTTTGTAAAAGTTATGTTATCGTATATCTTTTCGCTGATAGATACCTTGTGGTTCATCAATCCTGAAACCGCTGTCATCATTTTGATCGTTGAACCGGTGGTCGTCCTTTGCTGCGTCGCCCGATTATACAACGGATTTGATTTGTCAGCAAGTAACCCCGAATAATAGGACCAGTCGATTTTATTGGCAAGCTGATTGATATCATAGCTTGGATAAGTGACAAGTGCCGTAACTGCTCCGGTTTTGGTATCTGTTTGGATAACAGAACCACTGCACGGTTCCAAGGCAAGCTGTGCTGCCGTGATTTCTACGTTTCTTATCTTTTCAAGAATAAATTCATACGCAGAAATAGTATTTTTCTTTAAAGCCTCCTGATCCTTTTCGTTATATTCTAACACATTTTGCTCGAATAATAAAAGGCAGATTTCCTTTCCTGATAAATTATCACTGAAGATCAGATCATGGTACAGCTTCAGATCAAAAGTTTCGTTATCATAGAGAGATTCAAATGTCAGATCCAACAAAATTTCATAAATTTCATCGGTGCTGTAGTAATCATTTTCCACACCAAGTGCATTCAGATCCACCCATTGCTGATTGATACAATACGTCAGATATTCTGCAGTGCTGATTGTTCCGTTGACATAAGCTTTATACGTGCTGTCAGAAGTTTTGATATTTTCCTTCGGCAATAATCCGAGTGTCTGCATCTGGGAAATAAAATAAGACAGATAGTTCTGCATTTCTTCGCTTAATCGGCCTTTTAATTCGGTACTTCCGTAGGAAAGATGCTGATACAGTCGTTGTATCACTTCCTCCCTCTTCTTCGCATAATAATCGTATGTCTTTTTTTCGTATGTTCCGGCTTCCTCCGAATAAAGATGTTCCATAGAAAGAACATGATTGCTGAACAAAGCATAATATACTTCATATACCGGTATTTTAATATCCTCACTGGATTCTCCCTTAGTACCGTAATCAAGCTCCTCTACGATGACATTGCACAAGATTTCTGCCAGATTTTGTTCGATGATATAATAGTATGCTTTTTGTGTTTCTACATCAAGCGTAAGGTAAATATTGTTTCCCGGAACCGGTTCTTCCACCACTTTTGTGCTGACTACTTTTCCGGAACTGTTCAATGTAATCTGCTCTTTGCCTTTTGTTCCGGCCAATATTGTCTCCAATTCTCTTTCCAACCCGGTTTTTCCTACATAATCGGACGTTTCATAAGTGCCTGATCCGTCTTCTGTGTTCCACTTTTCCAAATCACTTTCATTTGCAAGACCGGTATAGCCGATAATATGCGCAAAATAAAATCCGTAATCATACACACGCCGAGTTTTCTGAACAACAGAAGCTCCCGGAATCTCTTCCTGAGCTTCCATTACTGCCGCGATCAGAGGATCGCTTACATCCGACGCAATGGTAAGCTGGGCAGATTTATCTGCTGTACTGAAAAAATGATACCGGACCGTAACAATCTTTAAAGCTTCTTCTAAAGTGTATTCCTCCGATACCTGGAACATCTTACTGGAACGGTTCCCCTTACACAAAAATGCAAACACTTCTTCTGCCGTTGCATTCCTTTCTTCGTCCGTAAGTTCATTGATGGAACGCCTTCCGTAGGCATTCTTTTTAAAACGGAGCAGTGCAGTTCCACTTTCGTTAAAGACAAGTTCTCCGTTTTCATCAAGTTCAATAGAAAAATCTAATTCTAATGAATAACCATATTTTTCAAGAATCGTTAAAAGAGTATGGATGGACGCATTTTTTTGCGCATTTGTCGTTAAGGAGGCATTATCGGAAAGCATAATGGAATAGGAAAGTTCGTTGTAGGCAAGCAGGACACCATTCCTGTCATAAATCATGCCTCGCGTACTTGGAATGCTGCGTTCCACTACATTCAGGTATTCTGACTGGGTTTCCGCTTCCTCGCTTTCGACAATCTGCAGTTCAAACATCCGATGCAGGAGAATAACGGCAAACACGGAATAAACGACTGCTATGTAAAACAGTCGGGACGTCAGGATCTCTTTTAGTTTATCAAAAATGTAACTAATCATCTTCTCTTCCTTCCAGTTTCAGCAAAATCCGATGAATGGCATGAAATATCGGATACAGCACCAACATTATGAGGAGTGTATACAACATTCTCGGAATGATGGTGTAAATAAGATATGTCTGCAGTTCCAAGCGTCCCCTCATCAGAAAAAATATGACATAATACAAAAAAGAATAGACAAATTCTCCAGCGAACACAAGCAGTCCGGGAATAAAATAATCTCTTTTCTCATAAATATGATGCGTATATCCTGCCAAAAAAGCTACCAGCATATAAAGGATCCCACAAAATCCTATTGTTTCTGAGAAACACAGGTCCAATAAAAGTCCTGAAAAAAAACCGGTAACAATAGCCGGGATCTGCCCTCTTGTATAAGCTATTGTAATGACAAGAATCAAAAGGCAGTCCGGAACTACACCCGAAATGCGCAAAAAGGAAAACAAAGAAGTCTGCAGCAGAAAGCAAAAAACAATTTCTATTAAAGTTACCAGTGTCCGTACCAAATTTCTTTCCTTCCTTTAATCGTCTAATTCAAATGATTCTTTCAATTTTGTAATGATAAGTACCTCGTCCAGATGTTCAAAGTCAACCGCAGGAGTAAGGCAGGCAGTCTTAGTCATATTGCTGGAATCTACCTTAATATCGGATATATATCCGATCAGAATTCCCTGCTGATATTTATCACTGATATGGGAAGTAACTACTTCCTCGTATTCTGTAACCTCAGAATCCAGCGGAATCATGGTAATACGTATTTTCCCGTCGGTTGTAAGCATGTTCAGATCTCCGGATACCATACAGGTATCTGACGTGCGTAAAAACATTCCGCTGACATGGCTGCTGTCATCAATAATGGAACGTACCGTGGCAGAGTTTTTGCGTACCGACGTTACAATGCCGACCAGCCCGTTTCCGGCAATTACATTCATATCCTTCTGAATACCGTTTTCATATCCCTTATCAATCGTGAAAACGCTGTACCAGCCATTGCTTTCTCTTGCAATGATTCTGGCAGCAACCTTCTCATAATCCGGATATTTCTGATCCAGATTATAAAGTTCACGCATGGCATCCAACTCATATTTATCGCTGGCAGTCATCGTTGCTTTCTGCTGCAGAATTTCCAATTCTGCTTTCAGACGTTCATTTTCCGCCTTCAGATCTTTTTTGCTCTCCAATGTATCCAGACGATCAGAAATAGAACTTCCGACAACATTGATCCCCCGCTGCATCGGGATAACAACGGCATCTACCGCATTTCTGACCGGAAGTAAGGAATCCGGAAAGCGATAAGATAAAAATAAAAGTATCGCTGTTAGAAATAAAAGCAAAAACAATACATGCTTTGGCAGAACCGATATCGTCTTTTTTTCGTGATTTCTGCGTCTTCTGCGTCTTTTTGGCATATCAGCCTCCGTAATAGGTCTGCTTCAGGGTAAAAGCAAGACAATTATATTTTGCACTTTCTTCTAAAATTTTGCCAAGCCCGTTTACTACGGTATTTGCCGGGTCTTCCGTAATATGAACCGGAAGTTCCGTCTCTTTTTCGAATAATTGAGCAATTTTTTTGATATTTGCAGAGCCTCCGGTAATGTAGATCCCCGAGTCAATAATGTCTGAGGAAATTTCCGGTGGAGTCTTTTCTAAAATGATCCTTACAGCATCCACAATGGAATGCAGACTTTCATTCATTGTCTCATATACAAATTCCGAATCGATCTCTGCCTCTGTCGGAAGTCCGGTCATGACATCCCGACCGTAAACTTTAATGGTTTCATGTTCCGGTTCAATGGCATATGCAAGCTTTTTCTTTATCACTTCTGCCGTCTTGTTCCCAATTACCAGATTGTATTTTTTTCGGACATTACTGATGATACTTTCATCGAATTTGTTTCCGCCGATGGTGACCAGTTTACTGAGAACGATCCCACCTAAAGACATAATGGAAATTTCGGTAGTATCTGCACCGATATCTACAACCATGACACCGCTTGCATTCATTACGTCAAGACCGGCGCCAAGGGCATCTGCCACCGGTTTTTCAACTACACGGACTTTTTTGGGTTTTGCAATGGAATTTGCTGCCAGATCAAAAAATGCCCTTTTTTCTACTTCGGTAATATCTGTCGGAGCGGCCACGATAATATCTGCGCCTGTTATCTTTCCACTCTTTTCAGAAATTTGCTTCAATGCATTGTTTAAAAGTGCGAGCATATTTGCAATATCTGCAATTACGCCGTTCTTTACCGGATATGTGACCAAAAAATTATCCGGAGCTTTTCCGAGCATCTCGAATGCCTCATCGCCAATTGCCATAACTTCATTATTACATAAGGCAATGATATTTTTCTTATCGAAAATAACTCCCTCATGTTTCCTATATATTTTAATTGTACTTGTCCCAAAATCAATACCAAACACTTTTGTATTCATGAATTGTTTCCTCCTGTTTTCCGGTTGTGCAATCGAGTTAAGTTTAACACTTTTGAGCACTGTTTTCAATCAAATTCAAAAAAATAGTATCACTAAAATTCGAGATATTTTTCACCACGCAGGCTGACATAGGAGTTTTGTCCGATGATAATGTGATCAATCAATAAAATTCCAAGTATTTTTCCTGCATTGCAGATTCGTTCTGTTGCAAGTATATCTTCTTTGCTTGGTGTTGGGTCTCCGCTTGGATGGTTATGCAGTAAAATAACGGACACTCCGTTTTTGCGTAATGCAACAAGAAAAATTTCACGGGGATCGGCAATGGCGGACTGAATTGTCCCAATAGATAAGATTTCTTCTGACAGGATCCTGTTTTTGCTGTCGAGAACAAGCAGGATCAGACATTCTTTTTCACGAAATTTCAGATGTACATTATAATAGGACACAATATCATCAGGAGAAGAAATTTTTGATCCCAGAACCCTTTTCCCGCTTGCAAGCCTGCGGGCAAGTTCACAGACGCAGACAATCTGGATTGCTTTTACCGTACCAATTCCAGGAATCCGGGTCAGTTCATCTATTCCCATGGAAAAAAGGGACTGAATCCCGTTTTCGCCGCATTTTTCCAAAAGGTGAAGGGCAATCTGGTCAACACGTTCTTCTTTTGTTCCGGTACGGATTATGACGGAAAGCAATTCCTTTTCCGACAACTTTTCCGCACCGGTAATCTGTACTTTTTCATAAGGCCGTTCTGATAACGGCAGCTGTTTCATTGTTTTTTTGCTTATCATGAATCCTTCTTTCCTCATCTCTCCCAAAAGAAGAACCCTCTCATTTTTACAGACGGATCAGCCCTGCCTCTTTCATTTTTTGTACTGACATCATAATACCGAATTTAGCATGATACCATGTCAGTCCCCCCTGGAAGTACACTGCATATGGCGGAGCAATTGGTCCGTCAGCAGATAATTCAATGGAAGAACCCTGTACAAAAGCTCCGGCTGCCATAATAACGTCAGAATGATATCCCGGCATTGCCCATGGTTCCGGAGTAACATGACTGTCTACCGGTGCTGCTGCCTGAATCCCCTGACAAAATGCAATGACTCCTTCCGGACTCTTTAACGTAACCGCCTGAATGATGTCATAACGAGGTTCTGTTCCGTTCGGAATAACCGGAAATCCCAGCCTTTCATAGATATTTGCAGCAAAAACAGCACCTTTCAGGGCACCTGCTACCACAGTCGGCGCCATAAACAATCCCTGGAAGAACTGCTGATTTAATCCAAGCGTTGCTCCCACTTCTTTGCCAAGTCCCGGAGCCGTCAGCCGATAAGCACACATGTCTACGTATTCTTCTTTTCCTACGATATATCCGCCGATAGGTGCAAGGCCGCCACCGGGATTTTTAATCAGTGAACCGACACATAAATCCGCTCCGACTTCCGTTGGTTCTATTGTCTGCACAAATTCCCCGTAGCAGTTATCTACCATGCAGATCACATCCGGTTTGATACTTTTCACAAAAGAAATGACTTTACCGATCTGTTCTACCGATAAAGTAGGTCTTGTCTGATATCCTTTGGAACGCTGAATGGTTACCAGTTTTGTTCTCTCGTTAATTGCAGCACGGATACCATCATAGTCAAAACCTCCGTCTGCTTTTAAGTCCACCTGTGCATAAGTGATCCCGAATTCCGCCAACGATCCCTTTGCTTCCTGGATGCCGATAACTCCTTCCAACGTATCGTATGGTTTTCCAACCGGAGAAAGGATTTCATCTCCCGGACGCAGATTAGCAGAAAGTGCAATTGTAAGAGCATGCGTTCCACATGTGAGCGAAGGCCGCACCAGAGCAGATTCCGCCTTAAAAATGTCTGCATAAACTGCTTCCAGGACATCCCGTCCCAAATCGTTATATCCATAACCGGTAGTTGCCGCAAAATGAATATCACTCAATCTGTTTTTTTGCATGGCAGAAATCACTTTCATCTGGTTATATTCCGCCACTGCATCAATTTCTTCAAAACGTTCGTTTAACTGTTCTTCAATTTTTGTGCAATATTGCAGCACATCATTAGAAATGGATAAATCTTTATACATTGTCTGAATCTTCTGTAACATTTTACTCCCCTTTTCTGAACACACAATCCTAAAAAATCAGGCTGTTTCTATCATATAATTTCTTTTTGTTTTAATATACTGAGCATTTCATCTAATATTGCATCTTCATTCTGCTGAAATTGCTGTCGATCCAGAAAGATACTCTCTTTTTCACGTTTAAACCACGTGATCTGTCGCTTTGCAAAATGTCGGGTGTCTCTTTTTAAGATATAGACGGCCTCCTCGTAGCTTAGTTCTCCTTGAAGATACGCAGCCATTTCTTTATATCCGAGTCCCTGCATGGAAACACAGTTCCGACTGATTCCCCGATCCAGTAATGCTTTAACTTCCTCTTCTAATCCCTCTGCCAGCATTTGCTCCACGCGGGCGTCAATCCTTTCGTATAAACGACTCCGTTCATCATTTAAAACAAAATAAGCATACTGGTAAGGTGAAATTTTCTTTTGTTGTTCTTCGTTATGTTCTGATATCTTCTGTCCGCTTTTTTCGTAAAACTCCAATGCACGGATGACACGCTTTCGATTATTACAGTGAATGCTTTCTGCAGCTTTTTTGTCCACTTTCTCTAGCATTTTATGCAGATATTCATTTCCCTTTTCTTCTGCCAGCGATTCCAGAAAAACACGATACGATCTGTCGTCATCGTTTTCGGTAAAATCAATATCGTATAGCAATGCCTGAATATAAAATCCGGTGCCGCCGACAAGAATCGGGATCTTCCCCTTTGTATAGCAATCTTCACATGCCCTTTTGGCATATTCTGCAAAGAGTACCACATTAAATTCTTCTTCCGGCTCCAAAATGTCGATCAGATGATGAGGGATTTTTTCCATTTCTTCCGGACGGATTTTGGCTGTTCCGATGTTCATTGTCTTATACACCTGCATGGAATCGGCAGAAATGATTTCGCCGTTTATTGCTTTTGCAAGCGAAATCGACAGTTTCGTTTTTCCTACAGCAGTCGGTCCTGCAAGAATGATCAATGGTTTCTTCATATTTTTATATTACAATCCTTTTGAATTTTCTTTCCAGTTCATATTTTGACATTGAAATCGTGGTAGGCCTGCCATGCGGACAATGATAAGGATTTTCCAGTGTCAGCATATCAGAAATAAGTTTCCTTGCTTCTTCTTCTGACATCCGATGATTTCCTTTGACTGCAGCTTTGCATGATAAAGACGCTACCTTTTCCAATATAAGATCAGAACTTTTGTATTCGCGTTCTGACAGCAATGTATTCAACACTTCTGATAAAAGTTCCTTACTGTCAACGCTGACAAAATACGCAGGCACTTCCGTAATTTTAAATTCCTGTCCTCCGAATTCCTCGATCACAAAACCCAGCCGGGAAAAAAGTTCCAGATTCTGTTTCAGACAATCCGTTTCTCTCGCAGTAAGAGAAACGATCATCGGCGGAAACAGGGTCTGCGTAATCTGTTCCTGATTTTCTTTCAGTCGTTTCATAGTTCTCTCAAACAGCACTTTTTCATGTGCCGCATGCTGATCAATGATAAACATCGCCTGATCCATTTCAATCAGCCAATATGTTGCAAACAACTGTCCGATCAGTCGGAATTCTTTCCTGTTTTCCTTTGACAGCAGATTTGGTTCCGGTTCCAGCTGATGTTCTTTTGCTGCCGGAAGCTGCAGAGAAGGGATTTCTGTTTTCTGCACTGTTTCTGGTGCTGTTTTCTGTGTTGTGTCCGATACAAATTCCTGACGGGTTTTGGAAACAGCTTCCTGCTTTAACTCCGGTTTAACCGGCATGGAATCTGTCGTTAATGAAGGTTTTGACTGATATACCGGTTTTGCTTCTCGAATCTCTGAAGAAATCAATTCTTTTCTTCTTGTTTCGAAAGGTTCCGGTACTGAAATTTTCTGCTGCATTAATATCTGCTGTTTCTGTTCTTTTCTGTCCTCTCTTTCTGAAAGCGAAACGGGAACAATCATGTTTTTTCCGGACAGACCATCTTGTATCATCTGGTAAACAGCGTGATAAATTGCCTCATTATCCGCAAATCGAAGTTCCATTTTTGAAGGATGTACATTGACATCAATAAACTCCGGCGGAACGGTAATATGAATCGCAGTAAATGGATATTTATGTCCCATCATGTAAGATTTATAAGCATCTTCTATGGCTTTTCCAACGATGGCACACTTAATATATCTTCCATTGATAAAGTAATTCTCCTGTGTCCGGTTTCCTCTGGCAATAACCGGTTTGCCGATATATCCGGTCATGGAAATACCTTTTTCATCTTTTGGATAATTTACAGGAAGAACTGATGTAGTGATTTCACGTCCATAAATATGATAAATAATGTCTTTCAAAGAATTTCCGCCCGTTGTATGAAGAAGAACTTTTCCGTGATTCATATATTTAAATGAAATATCCGGTCGTGATAATGCCATCCTCTCCATCAGTTCATTGATATATCCGCCCTCTGTCGCCGCACTTTTCAGAAACTTTTTTCTGGCAGGCGTGTTGTAAAACAAATTACGGACAAGAAATGTTGTTCCCTGAGGGCATCCCGCTTCTTCCATTGTTTTTTCTTTTCCGCCCTCTATTATATAACGCGATCCGGCAAAATTTTCTTTTGTTTTCGTAAGAAGTTCTACTTGTGCAACAGCAGCAATACTTGAAAGAGCTTCTCCGCGGAAGCCAAGACTCCCAACCGTCAGAAGATCCAGTGCTGAATGAATCTTACTCGTTGCGTGACGTAAAAATGCGGTAGGAATTTCTTCATAAGGAATACCGGAACCATTATCCGTGACACGAATCAAAGAAATACCACCTTCTTTTATCTCTACCGTAATGGCAGACGCTCCGGCATCTATTGCATTTTCTACCAATTCTTTTGCTACAGAAGCAGGACGTTCCACTACTTCACCGGCAGCAATCTGATTAATTGTCTGTTGGTCTAATATATTTATTTTAGCCATAGGTTCTCCTTATTTCCGGCACATGGCAGGTTACTTTATTTTTTGTTGCAGCTGATATAACTTATTTAATGCTTCTAACGGTGTCAATGCGGAAATATCAATGGAACGTATCTCTTCTATGACCTCCGGATACTCCGGTACGTCAAACATACTCAGCTGGCCTTCCGTTTCCTTTTTTTTGAAATGAGACGGTTTCTTTTCTGCAAAAGTAGTTTTCCGGATAGTGATATCATGATCCGTCAGCTGATCTGATATTTCTTTTGCACGCTGTAATACCGCTTCCGGCACGCCTGCAAGGCGGGCCACCTGGATTCCGTAACTTTTGTCTGCACCGCCCTTTTGAATCTTTCTGAGAAAAATAATATTTTCTCCCTGTTCTTTTACGGCAATACAATAGTTATTGACACCGGGAAGTCTGCCTTCCAACTCCGTCAGTTCGTGATAATGTGTCGCAAACAAAGCCTTTGCACCAAGTTTTTTTGCATCTGCAATATGTTCTACTACCGCCCATGCAATACTGAGTCCGTCATAAGTACTTGTGCCTCTTCCGATTTCATCCAGAATCAGAAGACTGTTTTTTGTTGCATTTCTTAAAATATTGGCAACCTCTGTCATTTCCACCATAAATGTACTTTGACCGGAAGCCAGATCATCACTGGCACCTACTCTTGTAAAAATACGGTCTGCGATTCCTATTTGTGCACTGTCTGCCGGAACAAAGCTTCCAATCTGTGCCATCAGTACGATCAATGCCGTCTGACGCATATACGTAGACTTTCCTGCCATATTTGGCCCGGTAATAATAGAAATTCTTTTTTCGGAATTGTTCAATAGCGTATCATTTTCCACAAACATATCATCCGGGATCATCTGTTCAACCACCGGGTGGCGTCCGCCCTTTATGGAAATTTCTCCGTCTGTATTGATTTTGGGACGAACATAATTGTTTCTTTCCGCTACAAATGCTAACGACGCAAATGCATCTGTCTTTGCTACTGCTTTTGCCGTTTTCTGTATGCGCAGTACTTCTTGTGCAATCCGCTCCCTAATTTCAGTAAACAGATCATATTCCAGTGAAAACAGCCTGTCTTCCGAACCAAGGATATCTTCTTCCATCTTTTTTAATTCCGGAGTTGTGTAGCGCTCTGCATTACTCAGTGTCTGTTTTCGGATCCAGGTTTCCGGCACCAGATCTTTATAAGAATTGGTCACTTCGAGATAATAACCAAACACGCGGTTAAACTTGATCTTTAAGTTTTTGATCCCGGTATGTTCTCTTTCTTCCTGTTCCAAAGCCGCAAGCCAGTTTTTCCCATCTGTTTTTGCATGTCTCAGACGGTCTACTTCTTCATTATAACCGCTTTTTATAATACCGCCTTCTTTGATGGTCAGAGGCGGATCATCTTCTATCGAAGCAGAAATCAGTTCTTCCAGATCCTGAAGGCTGTCCATATCCTGATAAATGCTCTTCCATTCCGATGTTTCCAGTTCTGATAAAAGCAGTCGGATATGCGGAAGCATCTGCAATGAATTTTTTAGAGCGATCAGATCTCTTGGATTTGCTGATTTGTAACTTACTTTTCCCATCAGGCGCTCCAAGTCATACACGGCATCCAGATACTCCCTGAGTTCTTCCCGCGTGATAACACTCTTGTTTAATTCTTCGACTGCATCCAGACGATCTTCGATATCCTGCTTGTAGATCAGTGGCTGTTCAATAAAATTTCGGAGCATCCTGGCCCCCATGGCAGTCTTGGTTTTATCCAAAACCCATAAAAGTGACCCTCGTTTCTGCTTTTCACGTAAAGTTTCCGTCAGTTCCAGATTTCTTCTGGTAGAGCTGTCAATCACCATATATTTTCCCGTAGAATAAGGAATCAAACGGGTAATGTGACTCAGTGAATTTTTTTGTGTTTCGTACAAATAACGCAGAACTGCTCCGGCAGCAAGTGTGCCGGTTCCATATTCTTTTAATCCGAGTCCTGAGATCGTTCCAACCTTAAAATGCTCTTTTAACTGATTGCAGCAAGTGTCTTCATCAAAATACCATTCTTCCAAAAGATGATCCGAAATTCCGAGACGTTCCCGTAAATCGCCCAGATCCAGTCCGCTTATTGGAAGTGCCGGATGATAAACAAGCTCAGACGGCATAAATTTCATGATCTCATCCTGTGCCTGTCGAAGTTCTTTTACCTGGGTTACATAATAATCACCGGTCGTAACATCCACTGCAGAAATTCCATAAATCCCCTCCATGTAACAAATGCACATCAGATAATTGTTTTTCCCTTCATCCAGCATCTGTGTATTTGTATTGGTTCCCGGTGTTACAATACGTACAACTTCCCTTTTTACAATTCCTTTTGCGGTTTTTGGATCTTCCACCTGTTCGCATATGGCAACGCGGTATCCTTTATTTACAAGACGCGTCAGATAAGTTTCTGCTGCATGATACGGAACCCCGCACATCGGGGCGCGTTCTTCCTGCCCGCAGCTTTTTCCGGTCAAAGTAAGTTCCAGTTCTTTAGAAACGGTTACTGCATCCTCAAAAAACATTTCATAGAAGTCTCCAAGACGATAAAATAAGATACAGTCTTCATACTTCTTTTTTGTTTCCAAATATTGTATCATCATTGGCGTAAATTCTGCCATTGCTTTTTCCTCTGCTTTCTTTAACTTTCCATTATATCATGATCTTCATCCAGTTCATCGGCATCTGCTGCTGTCGTTGCAAGATAGTCACATCTCTCATTTTCAGGATGTCCGTTGTGGCCCTTTACCCAACAGAACTCTACTTTGTGCGGCTGCATTGCCGACAAAAGACGTTTCCAAAGATCCACATTCTTTACCGGGTCGTTCTTCCCACGTTTCCATCCTTTTTTTATCCATCCGTCAATCCACCCTTCATTAAATGCTTTTACAAGATACTGGGAATCGGAATATACCGTTACCGTGCATGGACGGATCAGATGCTCCAGTCCGACAATGGCCGCCATTAGTTCCATGCGATTATTTGTCGTCATTCGATATCCTCCGGAGTATTCCCGTATATGTTCCGTTCCGGTATTGTCAATATATTTGAGAATGGTCCCATACCCTCCGGGTCCCGGGTTTCCTCGTGCCGATCCATCCGTATACATTATTACGTTCATTTATTCAATCTTCCTCCATTTGCCGGTCTCCATAAACCGGACTGCTGTCCTTTGTGCCTTTTCTACAACTTCCTGCGGATATCCCATCACTGAAAGCAGTTGTATTGCATTCTGTGATGTTGCCCGTCCGGATTTTAACCGATAATCAAAAGAAATCCTTCCTTCGGTTATCTTCTCTTCAAAATGATGGTTTTCAAAGATTTCTTCCAGCATATACGTCAGTTCTATATCATGCGTCGCTGCAAAGATCAGAGCATTCTCTTCCGCAACCGAAGCAAGAAGTCTTGAAGAAGCAGCAATTCTTTCTACCGTATTCGTTCCGCGCAATACTTCATCAACAAATCCGAGAACCGGAGGGCCTGCCTTTTTGGATGTTTCCAGAATACGTTTTAGAGAACGTATTTCCACGATATAGTAGCTTTCTCCTCCCAACAGATCATCTGACAATGCCATACTTGACAATACTCTGAAAAAAGAAGCTGTATAGCGTTTTGCACAGACAGTATGGATCGTCTGGGCAAGGATTGCATTAATAGCAACTGATTTTAAAAATGTTGACTTACCGGAAGCATTCGATCCGGTAAGAAGTATTGATTTCTTTGCAACGAACCCGGATGGAACAGGATTGCTTAAAAACGGATGAAATAATTCTTCTGCCACTACCTGTTTCTGCGATAAAAATTCCGGTTGTGTATAATACGGAAGCATGGCACGAAAAGATGCTATCGCACACATTGCATCCAAAAAACCTATACTTTCAAATACTTCTGCGATCGTTTCTTCTTTCTTTTCATATTTGGCAATCATATGATTAAATCGAATCAGGTCTGTATGAAATAAAATCCGGACATAATCAAGAAACATGGACAACATATCTCCGGTAACGTTTTGAGGAGCAACGACCGGTGCTCCTTTGCAAAGCGACTTCAGCTCAGAAGTGGCTTTTTTCAGTTTTTCCGTATACGGCTGCAACTCTACCGATCTTTCTTTTGAAATCTCAGCAGCATGATCCAGCATGCGGATAATATAAGACATTGCCGTAAAGTACGGTGCTGTTTCCCCTTTTCTCTTATAATATCCGAGAATGTTTGCTGCAATGGCGAAGATCAAAACACCGCCGCCCACTGCTCCGCAAAACGGAAGCAGTGCCACTCCTGCTGCAATTACGGCAATCATGCCAAAATGCTTTGCGTTGCTTTCCTTTTTCACGTGTTTCATCTGCGCCATATACTCATAAACCGAAGTCTTTTTATTTTTCCCGATCATGGCAAGTGCTGTCTGTAAACGCAGACGTTCTTCAGGATGGGAAGAAAAAAAGGTAATAATCTGTTCTCTTTCCTTCAGAATGTCTTCCTTCATCTGTAGTTCATGAAGCAATGCCCATAAGTATTCTTCGCCCATCGAAGAGACCGAAGCATTCATGATTGTAAACAAATGATCCATGTTCAGATCATTCCATGTAATTTCATCGACCAAAGAGCTTTCTTCCCTGTTCGGTGCAATCTGTTTCCGATAGTAATACTGAATGGAACAATATTTTTCTTCTGTATATTCATTTGCAGGAAATCTTCCAAAACGTTCCTTCAATTTTTTCTGTAACTGTTCTTTTGCCTTCTTTCTGTCAAAAATGCCCTTGATACATAAAAAGATAAAGCAGCAAAGTATGAACAATGCCAGTTCCATGTTGTGTTCTCCTTTTTTAGAATCCTGATCTGACAGGCTTCTTTTTCGACCTTTTAATAGTATCACAAAAAAAAGCAATTGCCAAGATTGACAACTGCTTTTTCTGATTCTTTCCTAATTGATCATTGATCCTCATCAAGGATGCGACAACACTTTAAAACAGAATATACATTCTGATTAGAACTGAAATACATGTTTGAAATTGCCACACCGTTAAAATTTGTGCTGGAATGGATGATCTGTCCGTTCCCAATGTAAATCGCAACATGATTGATGTAATTCGATGCCACTTTTCCATAAAATACAAGGTCTCCCGGTTGCAGTTCAGAAACAGAAATCTTTTCAAACTGCTTCGCTATCATACGGGAATTACGCTCTGTCGAATATCCGAAATGGCGGTACACCTGCTGAACAAAGCTGGAACAGTCAATCCCTTTTGTAAGGCTTTCACCGCCCCACACATACTTGGTACCGATAAATTTCTTTGCATAATCACAAATGGCAACTCGAAGATCCGAAACACCGACTCCGTAAGGAGTATACTTGACTGCCCAAGGAAGTTCATAAGAAAACGTAACATATTCCGAAGCAACATACGCCAGGATTTCTTCATTCTCGTCATCGTTCAGCTTAACCTCTACCCATACTTTGGAAACCTCTTCACTTTTATTGATCACGGCTTCTTTGGATACAAGCAGCTTTTCTCCGGCCGCTACCCTGGCCACTTTTGTAGCAGAAGTGCTTGGTGCTTTCCGGACATTCAATACATTGACAGAAGAATTTACGACAACATATAAAGTAGCAGTATCTTTTGCAAGTTCTGCAGCTTCTTCACCCATGACAAGATAAGATGCCTTAACATATCCACTGACATCTCCGGATGTAATCTTCGCCCATCCGTTTTCTATGCTCTCCACAAGACAAAATGCATTTTTATAAAGGATACCGACCTTAGAAGACCCGGCATCCGGTTTTTGCCGAACATTCAGGAGTTCTGAAACATTTGCATAAGCAATATTTTCAGGTGCTGTATACTCTTTGGAATAGAGTTCCGTCGTATCTGTTTTACCTCTGGAAAGCTTTACGGCTTCGTAATAATTGCTGAGTGCTTCCGATATTCCTCCTAAAGAAACTTCACCGCCAACAACATCCGCATTTGCATATGAAGCCGGGGTCTGCATGATAACAAACCCGGCAATAACCAGGCAAACCAGACTTTTGATCAACTTATTCATCAGTGCCTCCTGAACCTTTTCTATAGAATATGTTACAAAATGTTACACAATTATTAAATTCAACGACCGCATACATTGTAGCAAACTTACCAATTGATGTCAACCTGTTTTTACTCTTTTTGTTGATTTTGTCAATTTTTACTGTTACAGTATGATGCAGATGATCCCATGGTTACTTTCGTTTACAATTTTTTGCATTGTATTCTGAAGACGGTCTCTGCTTTCTTTTGTAATATTCTTAATTTTTGTTTCAATTCCGTCTTCGATCAGCTGACGCACTGTTTTTCCGAAAATATTTGTATCAAAAATGGCATTCTGACCTTCTTCTGCCTGTTCTTTCATATAAGCGATCAGATCATTCGCCTGCTCCATCGTACCGACGATCGGTGCGATTTCAATTTCAATATCCGCACGAATCAATTGCGTAGAAGGCGCCGTGGCTTTTAATTTGACACCATATTTCGTTCCATGTTTTACCAGTTCAGGATCTGAAATGCGGATTTCTTCCGCAGACGGCTTCACAACACCATAACCCTCTTCTTTTGCTTCTTTCCATGCCTCGCCGACTCCTTCACACTCTCTTCTGGCAGCAGAAAGCTGTCGGAGAATATTTAAGAAATCAGCTTCGTTTTCAATGGATTCTCCGGTCATTCTGCTTAACATGTCATAATAATATTTTTCACATATCCTTACATCTATGACTGCCTCTCCGTTTTCACGCTGAAGTTTCTGCACTGCAAATTTATCAATGTAATCACATTCTTCCTGCGGTCCGTCCGACACATCTTTCATGTTCACTATATTTTTCAAATAGTCGCGGATCCCTTTTAGCACGCCTGTTTTTACCGTATCAGAAGCAGGAAGCAGTTCCATCCATTTCGGCAGGGAAAAGCAGATCATTTTTATCGGAAACGAAGCAAGAATCTGTTCCAGAATATATGTAATGTCTTCTTTTCCAAGATGCATGCAATTAACGGGAAGCACCGACGCATGATACTTTTCTTCCATTTCTTCCGCTAATTGCCTTGTTTCTTCTCTTTCCGGATGCTCTGAATTTAAAAGGACGACAAACGGCTTTCCGATCTTCCTTAATTCCTGTATCGTTTTCTCCTCAGGAGCAACATAATTTTCCCGCGGTATATCGCTGAAACTCCCGTCTGTCGTCACTACGATCCCTATGGTAGAGTGATCTTCGATCACTTTTCTTGTTCCTATTTCTGCAGCCTGTGCAAACGGGATCGCTTCTTTACTCCATGGGGTTTTAACCATCCGTTCGGCATTTTCTTCCTTGTGTCCGATCGCACCCTCTGTCATAAATCCGACACAGTCAATAAAACGGAGTTTTATCTCTGAGTCATCGGATAAATGCATGACCGCCGGTGTCATCGGAATAAATTTAGGCTCTGTTGTCGTTATGGTTTTCCCATTTCCGCTTTGCGGAAGTTCATCTGTAATCTGCCGCCTGACATTGATATCCTGCACTTCCGGAAGTACAAGAACATCCATAAATCGTTTGATAAATGTTGATTTTCCCGTACGTACCGGTCCGACTACTCCCAAATATAGTGCTCCGTTTGTTCTTGTCCGGATATCCTTATATACATTTAATGTATTTTCCTGAAAACTGCTCATTACGCCCTCCTGCCTTCCGGTAATTCCATTTTGCGGAATTATGTTTACCATACTATATGCAAAAGGCGGTAAAAAAATGAGCAGGAAAAGATGCGGAATATTTTCGCAAAAAAAGGACGCATATCATGCGTCCCATAAGCAGGAAGAATGTTCTTCCGTTCTTTCTCTCATTAACAACTGATATACGGCGTCTTTTGCCGGCCGTTGATGAAACAGAACTTCATTTACCTGTTCTA
Source organism: uncultured Lachnospiraceae bacterium (assembly GCA_964632165.1). Classification (GTDB taxonomy): domain Bacteria; phylum Bacillota; class Clostridia; order Lachnospirales; family Lachnospiraceae; genus SIG299. Next base: position 70,113 of record CAZWCZ010000005.1, read on the forward strand.
CGATCGGAAGTTCTATTTCGTATTTTTTCCCAAGAAGCCATGCGGCTCTTGCAGACAGAACCCCTTCAACTACCTGACCTACTTCTTTCATTGCCTCCTGCGAAGTCTTTCCCTGACCAATCAGATATCCGGCATTGCGGTTACGGCTATGCTTGCTGGTGCAGGTAACAAGCAGGTCTCCTATTCCGGATAATCCGGCAAAGGTTTCATATTTTCCTCCCATGCGGACTCCCAACCGGGATATTTCTGTCATTCCGCGGGTCATAAGTGCTGCTTTGGTATTATCGCCATAACCCAATCCGTCAACAATCCCTGCTGCAAGTGCAATGACATTTTTCAGAGCTCCGCCCAATTCGATTCCTATCACATCAGAGCTTGTGTATACACGGAAAAACTCTGTCATAAATACATCCTGTATCGTTTCGGCAACACATTTCTTTTTTGCACCTGCGACTATCGTTGTCGGAAGTTTACGACAGACTTCCTCTGCATGACTCGGCCCGGATAACACAGCTACTTCTGCCTGCGGGATTTCGCTTTCTATTACTTCCGTCAGTGTCATCAGCGTTGCCTCTTCGATTCCTTTTGCAACATTTACAATGATGGTACCGGCAGGTACTTTGTCTGTTATTGTTTTTGCTACATCACGCACATAAATGGAAGCAACGGCAGTTACGATCAACTCCGTTTTTTCCAGTGCCTTGTCCAAATCGTTCGTTATCCGCACGGAATCCTGCAAAACAGCTCCTGGCAAATTTTTAATTTCTGAGCGGTGAGCAGCCAGCTCTTCTACTTCTTTTTCAAGTTTTGACCATATTGTTACATCATGATGATTTTCCGCAAGCAATATTGCAAGTGCCGTTCCCCAGGTTCCGGCACCAAGAATGGATATCTTCATACTTATGCCTCCTTTTTCTGACCAATCTTATTTTCCGTTCCATTAAGCAAACGAACGATATTGGTTCGATGCATAAAAATAACCAGGATAGGAAAAGCTGCTGTTACTATCATCATATGCAGGGTAGAATCCGTAACAAAAATGACCCAGAGCAAAAACAGGATTGCTTCAAACATTGATCCGAGGGAAACATATCTTGTAATTCCGACAATCAGACAAAATGTCAGCAAACCGACGATTGCCAGCCGCCAGTCAAACATCAGCATTGTAGCAGCCATACAGGCTACCCCTTTACCACCATGGAAATCCAGCCCCAACGGAAAATTGTGGCCGAACACCGTTCCAAGTGCCAGATAAAGTATCATCAGCTGATTTTCCTGAGAAAACGGGGTAAATTCAGGGAAAATGACATAACGTACAAGCAGGATCGGAACAATGACTTTTCCAATATCAATGCTAAAAGTAAGCGCCGCCGCTTTTTTCCCGAGCACACGCAGCACGTTCGTCGCACCGAGGTTTCCGCTGCCCTTCTCTCTTACGTCAGTATGATACAATTTCCCGGTAATATGTCCCCCGGATATGCCGCCAAAAAAATATCCGACAAGCAGACACAGTAAAATATCACGAAACATGAGTCCTCTCCTTTATTGCAATTACATAAGTCCGTCTTTTTCAGAACGTTCCCTGATGATAAATTTCAAAGAAGTACCGGAAAATCCAAAGGCTTCACGAATTTTGTTTTCAATATATCTTGTATAAGAAAAATGCATTAACTCTTTATCATTGACAAAGATAACAAATGTCGGCGGTTTTACGGCAACCTGTGTCATATAATAAAGTTTCAGACGCTTTCCTTTGTCTGAAGGCGGCTGCTGTAATGCTACCGCTTCCATCATGATCTCATTTAATACCCCCGTACCGATACGAAGATTTTGATTTTGGATGACGGTTTCAATGTGTTCAAACAGTTTTGGCATACGTTGACCGGTCAGAGCAGAAATGAATAAAATATCTGCATATGGAACAAAAGACAATACCTCACGGATTTTTTCCTGATGACGATAAATTGTCTTATCATCTTTATCTTCTACGGCATCCCATTTGTTAACGGCAATAATCACACCTTTACCGTTATCATGAGCAATTCCTGCAATCTTAGCATCCTGTTCTGTAATACCTTCTGTAGCATCGATCACCACAACGACAACATCAGCACGCTCTACCGCGGTTACCGTACGTACAATACTGAACCGTTCAATCTCTTCCTTGATCTTACTCTTTCTCCGCAGTCCTGCCGTATCAATAAATATATATTCTTTTTTGTTGAACCTGACCACGGTATCAATGGCATCTCTTGTCGTTCCCGCAACATTGGAAACGATCACACGGTCTTCACCAAGAAGTTTATTGATGATCGAAGATTTCCCGACATTTGGTTTTCCGACAATCGCAATCCGTGGCCGTTCATCTTCTTCTTCCTTTAATGCATCTTCATCGAAATGACTGACCACTTCATCTAAAAGATCACCGAATCCGAGCATATTGACCGCAGAAACAGGTCTCGGCTCACCAATGCCAAGATTATAAAATTCATAAACATCTGCCATATATTTATTGAAATCGTCCACCTTATTTACACAGAGAAGTACCGGTTTTTTCGCTCTGCGGAGCATGTCAGCTACTTTAAAATCAGCATCTACCAGTCCTTGTTTCACATCGACAACGAAAATAATGATATCTGCCGTGTCAATAGCTGTTTGTGCCTGCTGACGCATGTATGTCAACATCATATCTTTGCTCTCCGGCTCAATACCGCCGGTATCTATCATGGTAAACTGATAATTTAACCAGTTTACATCTGCATAAATACGGTCTCTTGTTACTCCCGGAAAATCCTTTACAATCGAAATCCTCTCTCCTGCAAGTGCATTAAACAATGTAGACTTTCCGACATTTGGTCTTCCTACTATTGCTACAATCGGTTTGCTCAATGTTATCTACCTCTTTATCTTTCTTTACCTTTGCGGTATTTCCATTTTCTCGTATTTTATTATTTTACAATATGAAATAAATTATGTCAAATCTTGAGTTTTCTGTCGCAAGGTATCTGTGCTTTTTGCATCTGCCTGTCAGCAGAATGCATTTTTAATCCAATGGATATCATTCCTACAGATTGCAATTACATCAAAACGAAGCGGAGTATTAAAGGGAATCTTCCTCTCTGTACAATAATATTTGATGCCGCGTATGATTTTTTTCTGTTTTTCCCTGGTAACTGCCTCTGCCGGATCTCCATAACGCAAAGATGCCCTGTATTTTACTTCTATAACAACAAGATAGTCTCCGTCCTTTGCAATAATGTCCAGCTCACCGCCCGGAAAATAATAGTTCCGATCTAAAATTTCCAAACCATTTTCGTTCAAAAAGGCTGCCGCTGTTTCTTCTTTTCGAAAACCAATGGCACGTTTATTTTCCATGCTCTTCTCCAATTTTTATCAATTATAGAAAATTTTTGATAAAACTTCTACGATGTATCTTACAAGGCCCGATTTCCTTTATGGCTTCAATATGTTTTGCAGAACCGTATCCTTTATTTCCGGCAAATCCGTATTCCGGATAGAAACGATCCAGTTCTGTCATCATACGGTCTCTGGTTACCTTTGCAACAATGCTTGCAGCAGCGATGGAGATACTTTTTGTGTCTCCTTTAATGATAGGAACCTGTTTCATGGCAAGTCCCGGAATTGTCACGGCATCGTTTAAAAGCAGATCCGGCTGCACCGGAAGCTTTGCAACTGCCTGCCGCATTGCTTCGTAAGTTGCCTGGAGGATATTGATCTCATCTATTTTTTCATGCGAAACCACCCCGATACCTACTCCGACTGCCTGTGCCATGATCTCATCAAACAGCTTTTCACGCTTTTCTTCCGAAAGCTGCTTAGAATCATTGATATACAAAATGTTACACTCTTTCGGTAAAATAACCGCTGCAGCTACAACAGGTCCCGCAAGCGGTCCTCTGCCTACTTCATCAATACCACAGATATAAGAAAAATCCTGATATTTTCTTTCATATATCTTCAGCTGCTCGATCCGTGCCTTTTCTTTTTCATAAGCATCTGCCTTTTTGCGGGCACGCTGAAGAAGTTTTTTGACTCCTTCCCGCTCATCATTTTCATACAAAAGCATTATCTGCGGCAGCTGAGTCAAGCTGCATTGTTCCAGTCTTTCTTTTATCTCTGATATTTTTTCCATAGTCCCTGCCCTATTCTGTAAAATCTTCCGGATGTTCCAACGTGATCCTTCCGATACGTCCGCCGCGGAAATCATCTACGACAAACGAAGCCATCTTTTCCATGTCAAGTTCTCCGCCTTTTTTCCTGCACGCACGTTTTTCGGCAATTCTGCAAAGAATTTCTTCTCCGGTTCCTTTTTCTTCAACATGATATCTTCCCTGGATAAGTCCCGGATACTCCCCGGAAATATAGGAAAGAAGAAAAATGGCAAGCTCCACCTGATCCAAAAGATCTTCATTAATGGAACCGATCATTGCAATGTGCCGTCCTACTTTCTGATCATCAAATTTTGGCCATAGGATTCCCGGAGTATCCAGTAATTCCAATTCCTTACTCAGTCGTATCCATTGTTTCCCTTTTGTAACTCCGGGCTTATTTCCCGTCTTTGCACACGCTTTACCTGCAAAGGAGTTGATAAAGGTTGATTTTCCTACATTCGGGATCCCCACGATCATTGCACGGATCGGTCTTCCTATGATCCCTCTGGCACGGTCTTTTTCTATCTTTTCCCTGCATGCATTCCGAACGGTATTCATCACCGCTTTTACGCCGTTTCCACCCTTGGAATTCACAGTAGCCACATAACATCCCATCGCTTCATAATACCGTTTAAACTGTGCAGTCACTGCCTCATCGGCAAGATCGGACTTATTCAGTAAAATCACTCGCGCCTTCCCTTTTGCAAGAGTATCAATGTCCGGATTTTTCGAACTGTACGGTATACGTGCGTCCACCAGTTCAATCACAACATCTATAAGTTTGATATCTTCCTGCATTTGTCTTTTCGCTTTGGACATATGCCCCGGATACCACTGATAATGCATTTTTTCTTCCTCCTGTCTGATCCTTATTTTCTGTTCAGTTTATCAATTACGGAAAATGGTGAAAGTCTCAGCCATGCTTTTCCGATAATGTCATTCTTAACAACAATCCCAATGTTCGCAAAACGGCTGTCTTCGCTCTGATTACGGTTATCTCCTAACACAAAATACTCGTTTTCCTGTAATAAAACAGGTTTTTGAGCAAGACCGGAAAGCTGCATTGGTTCCGTATTGATTTCTTCTTCCAGTTTTTCACCATTGATATAAATATACCCATCTGCTATTTCAATCGTATCACCCGGAATGCCGATGACGCGTTTGATATTATAATACTTATGTTCACTATTGCTCTGTTTAAAAACAATAACGTCGTAACGTTCCGGATCATTTTTCCAATAGGCAAGCTTATTGATAATGATCTTATCTCCGTCTTCCAAAGCACCGCTCATTGAATTTCCCGGCATTGTTGTTTTCTCCAGCGCATACGTAATGATCAGATACGCCGCAAGAACCACAATAAGTATCTCAATCAGCCACAAAACGGCAGAGCGCAGGATTTTCTTCCATTTTGGTTTTTTACTGTGCAAATACATATCCATTCGTTATTTCCCCTTTTCCCTGCTTTTTCTAACTATATCATGAAGCCCCTTTTCTGTAAAGCCAGAAGGAGTTCGCTTACAGAGAAAAAAAGGCTTCAGGTTTTCCTGAAGCCAGTTTGTTTCGCAAAACTATTTTACGAGCTCTTTTACTCTAGCGCTCTTACCGGTTCTCTCACGGAGATAGTTTAACTTAGCACGTCTTACTTTACCATGACGAACTACTTCAATCTTCTCAACGTGTGGGGAATGTAATGGCCATGTTTTTTCAACACCTACACCGTTAGAAGTCTTTCTAACTGTAAATGTTTCTCTTGCTCCACCGTTCTGTCTCTTAAGTACGATACCTTCGAACATCTGAGTTCTTTCACGGTTTCCTTCTTTAACCTTAGCGTATACTTTGATAGTATCACCTACGTTAAAATCTGCAACTTCATTCTTGATCTGAGCTGCTTCAATGTTTTTAATAATGTCGTTCATTTGTGACCTCCTTAATATTTGCAGACATTCTTACTGTCAGCCCATCTGACACAGAGGAACATCTTATCTCACGAAAAGTTATTATACAATATTTCGAATCATATTGCAAGCAATTTTTTTTGCAAATTTTATATATAATTTGAACTATTTTAACGTTTCCTCTTTTTCCAGCAAATCC
>CAZWCZ010000006.1:0-68285 GCA_964632165.1 uncultured Lachnospiraceae bacterium
GTAGGGGAATCGAACCCCTGTTTTCGCCGTGAGAGGGCGACGTCTTAACCGCTTGACCAACGAGCCATACTTGCTTTACCGGATGTTGCTTTCCTTCAAGCAAGATATAATATACACCATCCGGCAAAAAAATGCAAGTACTTTTTTTGATAAATTTCATGTATTTTTTGAACAATCAGATTTTTTCGACACCCATCCTTCTTTTCTTCCGTCTATAGTTCAAACAGATCCATCAAAGACATCTGGTTGGAAGCAGGAATATCTCCAAGCAGTCCCAGCGTTCCCATGGTATCCGTGATAGACTGACTGACTTTACATCTTGTTTTAAAATCATCTCTCGATAAGAACGGTCCGTCTTTTACTGCTTCTACAATAAGATCGGCTGCTTTTTCTCCCAATCCGTCAATCGTATCCAGTGCCGGCATCAATTTTCCGTCGATGATCTGAAATTCATGCGCCTTTGCCTTAAAGATATCAATTGGAAGGAATTCAAACCCTCTGGCATACATTTCCTGTACAATACGCATATTTTCATAAACATCCACATCCTTCGGAGTATTCTCCTTATGGTCGATTCTTGCTTTGACCTCCTTCATGTTCTTCTCTAAAGTTTCTTTTCCAAGACACATTAAAGCATAGTTAAAGGAAGATGCACGGATTCCGAAATAAGCTGCATAATAAGCCAGCGGATAATATACTTTAAAATATGCCACTCGAAATGCCATCATAACATACGCACAAGCATGTGCCTTCGGGAACATATATTTGATTCTTTTACAGGACCAGATATACCAATCCGGAATTCCGACTGCTTTCATTGCTTCTTCCATTTCCGGCTGAAGACCTTTTCCTTTTCGCACACTTTCCATGATCTTGAATGCAAGACCGTTTTCTACCCCCTGATAGATCAGGAACGTCATAATGTCATCTCGTGTACAGATTGCACTCTCCAAAGTACATGTTCCTTCGTTGATCAGGGTCTGTGCATTGTTCGTCCACACATCTGTTCCATGAGAAAGGCCTGAAATCCGGATCATGTCAGAGAAACTTTTCGGTTTTGTTTCACGCAGCATCTGCATAACAAAGTTTGTTCCAAGTTCCGGCAATCCGAGACTGCCCAGATCACATCCTCCGATATCTTCCGGGCGGATTCCAAGTGCTTCGGTACTATGGAACAGGGAGATCACTTTCTGATCATCCATTGGAATTGTTTTTGCATCAATCCCGGTCAGATCCTCCAGCCGCCGGATCATCGTCGGATCATCATGGCCGAGGATATCCAGCTTCAGAAGATTGTGATCGATGGAATGGTAATCAAAGTGTGTCGTTACTGTAGCAACCGTCATATCATTAGCAGGATGCTGTACCGGTGTAAAAGAATATATTTCTTCCCCGATCGGAAGTACGATAATCCCTCCCGGATGCTGTCCGGTTGTCCTTCTGACTCCGACACACCCTGATGCGATCCGCTCAATTTCTGCTCTGCGATGCTGTATTCCATGTTCTTCATCATATTTTAACACATAACCATAAGCCGTCTTTTCCGCAAGTGTACCAATGGTTCCTGCACGGAACGTCTGTCCTTTTCCAAAAATAACTTCTGTATAGTCATGTGCCTTACTCTGATATTCTCCGGAAAAGTTCAGATCGATATCCGGTTCCTTGTCTCCATAGAACCCAAGGAAGGTTTCAAACGGGATATCCGCTCCGTCTTTTTTTAACGGTTTCCCGCATTTCGGACAGATCCTGTCCGGCATATCAAAGCCACATACACCTTTTTTCTGGCTTTCCTTTACTTCTTCCGAATCAAAATCCGAGAAAAAACATTCAGGACAATAATAATGCGCCGGCAGCGGATTTACTTCTGTTATTCCTGCCATCGTTGCTGCAAAAGAAGAACCGACCGAACCTCTGGAACCAACCAGATATCCGTCTTCGTTGGACTTCCATACCAGTTTCTGTGCAATAATGTACATTACGGCAAATCCGTTTTTGATAATGGAATTCAATTCCTTTTCCAGTCTCGCCTCTACCACCTGCGGCAGTGGATTTCCATACATTGCATGCGCTGTATTATAGCAAATGGTTTTTAATGTTTCATCTGAATTTTCAATTACCGGCGGACATTTGTCCGGACGGACCGGAGAAATTTTTTCAATCCGGTCAAAAATTTTAATGGAGTTTTCGATCACAACCTCATGTGCCTTCTGTTCTCCCAGATATGCAAACTCATTTAACATTTCTTCCGTCGTCCTAAAGTACAGCGGTGCCTGTTTATCTGCATCCGCAAATCCTTTGCAGGACATGATAATGCGCCGATACACTTCATCTTCCGGATTTAAGAAATGAACATCACAAGTAGCAACCACCGGCTTTTCAAACCGTTCTCCCAGTTCGACGATCCGCTTGTTAAGACGGATCAGGTCTTCCTCTCCGGTAACCTGCTCTATTTTCTCACTTTCGATCATAAATCTGTTGTTGCCAAGCGGCTGTATCTCATAATAATCATAGAATTCACAGAGTCTGGTTATTTCATCCATTGTCTCATTTTTCAGCAGAGCCTGATAAAGTTCCCCCGCTTCGCACGCAGACCCGACAATGATTCCTTCCCGGTTTTCCATTAACAGACTTTTTGGGATCCTTGGCCGCTTAAAATAATAATCCAAATGAGAAAGTGATACCATCTTATAAAGGTTTACGCGTCCGACATCACTGCGACATAAAAGAATGCAATGGTAAGACGGCATTTTCTTGATCACATCCGCAGAAAGGTGTGCGTTTTCCTGAATTCCTGCCAAAGTTTCTACTCCGCGTTCTTTTAGCATTGCAAGGAACTTTACATAAATTTCTGCAGTTGCTCCGGCATCATCTACTGCCCGATGATGATTTTCCAACGAGATGCCCAGTTCTTTTGCTACAATGTTGAGCTTATATCTGCTCAATCCGGGAAGCAGGATTCTTGCCATCCCTACAGTATCTACAATCGTAGGATCAAACGGCAGCCCTTGCTGTTCTGCATTGACACGGATAAATCCCGTATCAAACGATGCATTATGGGCAACTAAAATACAATCCTTACAAAATTCCAAAAATTCAGGCAGTACTTCGCGGATGTCCGGTGCATTAATTACCATTTCATCGGAAATGTGCGTTAACTCTTCAATTTTTGCCGGAATCGGAACCTTGGGATTCACAAACGAGGAGAACTTTTCTGTAATGATACCATTAACCACTTTTACCGCACCGATCTCAATGATCTTATCTGTCATTTTATCAAATCCGGTTGTTTCAATGTCAAATACAACACTGGCAGCAGAAAGTGACTGACCCTTGTCTTTCTTAACCACTTCTTCTATATCATCCACAAGATATGCTTCCATCCCATAGACAATCTTAAAATCTTTGGCGCGCTGCATTTTTTCTTCATCCCCTGCATAGTCCTTTGGGTTCAGGACATGATTTGCTTCCGTAAATGCCTGCACTACACCATGATCTGTGATCGCTACTCCCGGATGTCCCCACTCAAACGCCGTTTTTACCAATACTTTAGGATCAACTACGGCATCCATATCACTCATCATGGTATGTGCATGAAGTTCTACTCTTTTTTCCGGATAAGTATCCATTCTTTTTTTTATAAAGTTTGGAATCGTCTTGATCCCTATGACAGAACCGATCGAGATTTCTTTGTCATACCGGTCATACACTGCCATACCCTTTAATTTGACACAGATCCCTTTTTTTAACTTCTGTCTGAGTTCTTCCCATTCTTCATTTTTGACAAACAGCTTTGCAGAGATCGTATCAGAAAAATCCGTAAAGCTAAACTTTACGATCAGCTTTTCTCCGTTTCGCATTGCCGTTTCTTCCACGGACAGCACTTTTCCATATACTACAACTTCACCAATTTCATCCTGGATCTCGCAGATCGGTATGGTTTCTCCTTCAAACGGACGTCCATAAAAAATATCCGGATCATCCGGCAGTTTCTTTTTTATAAATCTGGAGCTGTTATCCGACTGTTTTTTCAGTGGTTTTCTGAAAGCCTCTGCATTTGACGCAGGCTTCTTTTCTGCCGTCTCCTGCTTCCGGTTTTCTTTTCGCTGTGTAGGAACGTAGGTATACGTTTCCTCTTGTTCCGCTCCTTCCCTCTGCTCTGTGTCAAGAAACGAAAACGTTACCCTGACCGGAAAATGAAATCGTTCTCCGAAAATGTACTCTAAATATTCTTTGATGGTTTTTGAGATTATCCGGCAAAGAAAACTTCCGGGTAATTCTAAATGTAATTCTGTTTCCCCGTCCCGGTCAATAAATTCCAATTCAGAAGAATGGAGCATTTGAGCTGCCATTCTGGTTTCGCAGGCTAATTCCTCTATGATACTTTCTTTATGCATATTCCACACGGCTTCCGGTGTGTATTGTGAAGACAAGTGATAGTCTACCGCCAGTTTTGCCCCGCTGCCTGTTCTTCCAAAAAACTGTTCTGTTAATACTTTTTCCATTTCTTTGATTTCAGAAAGATCCAGCAGATGCTTTGACTGCAGATGCACCACTGTCATTCCGGTACTTTTTGAGGCAGTAAGTTTTACAACTTCTGCCTCTGAAAATGCCGTCTTCAATTCGCTCTTTACTTGAAGTTCTTCAAATAATTCAAACAAATTCATACGTTTACCTATTCTTCTTCCTTTGCCATATAACTACAGCAACAAATCAAGTTCCTTCTTTAACTCATCTAAAAGTTCCGCTTCCTTTACTTTTCGAAGTATTTCTCCCTTTCGGATGATCAGACCTTCGCCTATGCCGCCGGCAATCCCAAGATCTGCTTCCCTTGCTTCTCCCGGTCCGTTTACCACACAGCCCATCACTGCCACTTTAATATCAAGCGGATAATCTCTTACCAGCTGCTCTACCTGACCGGCAAGACGTATCAGATCAATTTTTGTTCTTCCGCAGGTAGGACAGGAAACAACTTCAATTCCGCCTTTTCTTAACCCGAGCGTCTTTAAAATCTGTTTTGCTGAAGAAATTTCTTCTGTCGGATCTGCCGTCAGTGATACCCGGATGGTATCGCCAATGCCCTGACCAAGGATCCATGCAAGTCCCATAGACGATTTGATATTTCCGGAAGTCACCGTGCCGGATTCGGTAATCCCTACGTGCAACGGATGTGCCGTCCGGTCAGCGATCAGTTCATGTGCCTTTACACACATTAAAACATCAGAAGATTTAATGCTGATAACAAGATTATCATACCCCATATCCTCCATCATCTCTGCCTGATGCAACGCGCTCTCCACCAAACCTTCTGCGGTAACTCCGTGATACTTTTCTATCAGATGTTTTTCCAACGACCCGGAATTGACCCCGACACGGATCGGGATGTTTCTTTCTTTTGCAGCATCCGTAACCGCCTTTATCTTTTCTTTTGAGCCGATATTACCCGGATTAATGCGAACCTTATCTGCTCCGTGTTCCATTGCAGCAATGGCAAGCCGATAATCAAAATGAATATCTGCCACAAGTGGAATATGGATCTGCTTTTTGATTTCCGAGAACGCTTTGGCAGCCTCCATATTTGGAACAGCACAACGGATGATCTCGCAGCCGGCTGCTTCCAGCTTTAAAATCTGTCCCACCGTTGCATTTACATCCTCTGTTTTTGTATTTGTCATAGACTGAATGGCAACCGGATGACTGCCGCCGATCCACACTGAGCCAATCTGAACTTCTTTGGAAGTTCTCCGTTTCCTCTCATCAAGTAACCAGCCCATCGTTCCTCTCTCCTATCAGAAAAATAAATTTTTTATATCATTAAAGAAAATAAATACCATAAGCAGCATCAGAAGGATCATTCCGATCAGATGAACGATTCCTTCTTTTTCACGATCAATCGGTTTTCCTCTTACAGCTTCAATCAGAGTAAAGACCAGCTTTCCTCCATCCAATGCCGGAATCGGCAGCAGATTCATGACACCAAGATTCGCGCTCAGCAAAATGGTAATATACATCATATTCAGCACAACATCCATTACATTTCCTGTCTTCTGTGTCTGTTTATAAACATCACCAATCGTTCCGATGATTGCCACAGGTCCTCCTACATCTGTAGAATTAAGCTTTCCGGTCACAAGCATACCAAGATTTTTGACCGTACTGGCGATCCAATACTTTACTTCGGTAAAACTATATCGGATCGTCTGAAGGATCCCTGTTTTTTCTCTGGAAGTATTATAGGAAATCCCGACAGTGTAGCCCTCATTATATAATTCGGGATCCGGAACGACTTCTACTGTTGTAGTTTTTCCGTCTCTTTCATATGTGATTTGGACTGAAGCAGTGCAATCATCCAAAGGATGTATCACCATGTATGTTGAGAGTTCCGCACCGTTTGCCACTTCGTATCCATTGATTGCCGTAATGATATCCCCTGCCTGGATACCTGCTTTCTGGAACGGATATCCTTCATAAATTCCGCTGATAACAGCTCCCGGTGTTTCATTGGCATAATACTTAAATCCAAGCAGATACTGTTTTACTTTTACCGGAGTTACTTCTGCAGAATACTTTTTGCCTTCTCTGATATACACGATTTCGATTGGGGACCCGTCCAGTGTATGGTACGTAAAATAATCTCCAACTTCACGTCCGATAGAAACCGAAACTCCGTCTATCTTTTTGATCAGATCTCCTTTTCGTAATCCGGCCTGATCTGCCGGATAATCCAGTGATACCTCAGTAATCGTTGCAGGATCATATCCTACAAACCCGATCACAAATAATGATAATACAAATGCTAATATAAAATTAAAGAGCGGTCCTGCAAAAACAACCGAAAAACGCTGCCAGACCCCTTTAGAATAAAAGGCGTTTTCAGCAGTTGTATTTTGTTCCGAATCTTCTCCCACCATCTGGCACATTCCTCCAAACGGAAGCAGTTTGATGGAATACTTTGTTTCTCCACGCTGTATCCCGACAATCGTCGGACCAAGTCCGATAGAAAATTCCACTACACCGATCCCATTCTTCTTTGCAAGCAGAAAGTGCCCCAGCTCATGGATAATGATGATCATGCTAAAAATCAATATGGCAACTACAATACTCATTCTGTCTTCTCCTGTTTCACTGATTTAAGTCAGCATATACCTTTTGCTCTGTCTCTAAAATTTCTTCCAGACAAGGATCCGAAACTACGGTATGCCGATCCATTTGTCTGCGTATCAGCTTCGTAATGTCCGTATATGCTATCTTTCTGTCTAAAAATGCTGCTACCGCCCATTCATTTGCCGCATTATAAACCGTAGGCATGCTGCCGCCTGTTCTCAACGCTTCATATGCCATGGAAAGTGCCGGAAATTTTTTTGTATCCGGAGGATAGAATTCCAGGGCATGCATCCGATAAAAATCCAGGCGTTCTGAAGTTGCTCCGCGCCTTTCCGGATAATATAATGCATATTGTATCGGAAGTCTCATGTCCGGAGTTCCTAGCTGTGCGATCACTGCTCCGTCTTCATACTCGATCATGGAATGCACAATACTCTGCGGATGTACTACCACTTCGATCTGTTCCGGTTCTGCCCCAAACAGCCACTTTGCCTCCATGACTTCCAAACCCTTGTTTACCAGGGTAGAGGAATCTATCGTTATTTTTCTCCCCATCGTCCAATTTGGATGTTTTAGTGCATCTTCTACCTGCACTTTTTTGAGTTCCTCTTCTGTTTTCAGCCGAAATGGCCCGCCGGATGCTGTTAGCAGTATCCTACGGAAAGAATTGTCCGCTTTTCCCTGTAACGATTGAAAAATTGCCGAATGCTCACTGTCTACAGGCAAAATGGCTACCTTGTGCTTTTGAGCAAGCGGCATGATAATATGTCCTGCCGTTACCAGTGTTTCTTTATTTGCCAGTGCGATATCTTTTCCTGCCTGAATTGCTTCTATCGTAGGGCGGATGCCGATCATGCCTACAAATGCCGTTACTACCATCTCTGCCTCAGGCATGACAGCACATGCGATCAGTCCCTCCATACCACACATGACTTCAGTCGCTATCTTCTCTTTTTTCAAAATTTCCTGCAGTTCTTTTGCTTTCTCTTCTACATAGACACAGACAAGTTTCGGCCGGAATTCGCGAATCTGTTCCAGAAGCAGTCCGATATTTCTTCCTGCCGCCAATGCCGTCACTCCTATGTCTCCGTTTTTTCTTATCACATCCAGCGTCTGTGTTCCAATGGATCCTGTGGATCCAAGTATTGATACCTGCTTCATCTCTTCTCCTATCTGCTTATGCTGTGATCGTAAGAAGGTAATAAATGATCGGTGCTACAAAAATAACACTGTCAAAACGATCTAAAATACCGCCATGACCCGGGATCAGTTTCCCATAATCTTTTATATCATGATTTCTCTTTAATGCAGATGCCGCCAGATCCCCAATCTGTGCAACCACGGAGCCGCATCCACAGATCAGTGCATACTGAAAAACAGAGCCGTCCTGCCCAAACCATGTATTCATCGCCAGGCAATAAAGACTACCGATCAATGCTGCTCCGACAATGCCTCCGATACATCCTTCTTTTGATTTTTTCGGACTCAGTACCGGAAACGCCTGGTGCTTTCCAAACAATACGCCGACACAGTACGCACATACATCAGATCCCCACGCTGACGCAAAGATTAACCACACATGGAACATCCCGCCTTCCAGCATACGAACCTGATAAATATACGAAATCATCAATGCAGTATAACAAAATCCAAAAAACAGAAAGATCATCTGTTCTGATCTGAATTTAGGAAAAGCGACCACATATACCGCCATCAAAGCAAGCAGAAAGAAAATTAAAACCGGTAATGTTTTTTCTGCTTTTCCGAGAAAATGCGCCAGATACAATGTTGCAACTGCACCATAGCCAAGCACGGCAAGGGGAGTTTTATGAATTTTTATCATCCGCATAAATTCCATCATTGCGATTCCTGATACTGCCGCTGTTGCAAAAAGCAGCACATTTCCTCCCGGAATCACTACAATCAGCATAACTGCAAGCAGCACAACACTGCTGATAAACCTTTCCTTAAACATTAGTCACGCCTCCGTATCTTCGTTCTCTTGTATTATAATATGCGATGGCATCTATCAGATCGTCTTCCGAAAAATCCGGCCACAAAACATCCGGGAAATAAAATTCGGCATACGCCGCCTGCCACAACAGAAAATTTGAGATCCTCTGTTCTCCGCTCGTACGGATAAGCAGATCCGGATCCGGGATTCCTGCCGTATCCAAATGTGTCTCTATGTATTCCGGCGTAATATTTTCCGGTTCTAACGTTCCTTCCTTGACTTCGCTGCTGATCTCCTTTACCATACGGAGCAATTCATCTCTGCCTCCGTAATTCAGCGCGATCTGAAATTGAAGTCCGTCATTGCCAGCAGACTCTTTCTCTAAAACACGGATACTTTCCTGCAAATCTTCATCCAGGGCAGAAATATCTCCAATGACTTTTACTCTCATTTTATTTTTTGCCGCCTGCTTCACACAATCTTTCAAATAAGAACGCAGCAAATTCATCAACGCAGAAATTTCATCCTTCGGTCTTGACCAGTTTTCTGTCGAGAACGCGTACAGTGTCAGATACTTAATGCCCAGCTTATATGCCGCTTCACTGATCATTTCTACGGTTTTTCCTCCCTGCCGGTGTCCCATGTTTCTCGGAAGTCCCCGCTTTTTTGCCCATCTGCCGTTTCCGTCCATGATGATCGCCACATGTTCCGGAATTTTCCATGCATTGTTTATCTGCTTTGCCATGCCAATCCCTTTCCTATGAAAAATGGACGCTTCCAACTAATGAAAGCGGAAACGTCCACTAAATTTTACTTATACTGTCATGATTTCTGATGTTTTTGCATCGGTACACTTATCAATTTCCGTTACATACTTATCTGTCATCTTCTGGATTTCATCTTCAATCTGTTTCTGCTCATCTTCGGAAATTTCATTCGCCTTTGCTGCCTTTTTGATGGCGTCATTTGCATCTCTGCGAACATTTCTTACTGCCACTTTTGCAGCTTCTGCCTTTTTCTTAATATCCTTTACCAGGTCTTTACGGCGATCCTCCGTAAGTTCAGGAAATACAAGACGGATTACCTTTCCATCATTTCCCGGTGTAATGCCGATATCCGATGCTAAAATTGCCTTCTCGATTTCCTTGATCATTTTAGATTCCCACGGCTGGATCTGGATCACTCTTGCTTCCGGTACGGAAATATTTGCTACGGACTGGATTGGGGATGGTGTTCCGTAATAATCAACACGAAGCTTATCTAATAAATGCGGATTTGCACGTCCTGCTCTTACCGAAGCATATTCTTCTTTTAACACTTCCATGGTCTTTGTCATCTTATCTTCAAATGGCTTTACTCTTTCATTCATTTTTCTCTTCCTCCTATACTGTGATTACGGTTCCGTTTCCGGTTCCTGTTGCTGCGTTTACAATGCCGTTTTCCGCATTCAGTGAAAAGATAAGCAACGGCATTCTATTTTCCATGCAGAGTACTGCACTGGTCAGATCGATTACTCCAAGCTTCTGATCTACAATGTCGCTAATGGCAAGTGATTCATACTTCTTTGCATTTGGATTTCTTTTTGGATCACTGTCATAGACACCGTCAATGGCTTTTGCCATCAGGATCACATCACATTCCAGTTCGATCGCACGCAGAGATGTCGCTGAATCTGTAGAAAAATACGGATGTCCCGTTCCTCCGGCACAAAAAACCACCGTTCCGGACTTCAGATCATTTATCGCATCATCCTTGGAAAACAATTTTGTCATACTTCCGCAATAAAACGGCGTATATACGTTTGTACTCATACCAAGTGAACGGAAAATGTCAGAAACATAGATACAATTCATAATCGTAGCCAGCATTCCGATCTGGTCTGCCTTTACACGGTCAATTGTCTCACTCGTTCTGCCTCGCCAGAAATTTCCTCCGCCGATCACGATGGCGACTTCTATCCCCTGTTCGGTCAAAGTCTTTACCTGTTTTCCTACTTCTATACAGGTAGCTTCATCAAATCCGGTATGTTTTTCTCCGGCCAATGCTTCCCCGCTCAACTTCAGCAATACTCTTTTATACATTCCCATGACTTCTAGGTACCTCCAGATGTTTTCGATTTTTTAATACCTTTTGTCTATACCACTAAATATTCTATCACAAACTCCTCCAAATGAAAACCACTAAATTACTCTAGTTTATGCATTTTTTATCGTTTCCTGTTCTTTCCCAAAAAAATCGGAGCATTTGCCATATGACAGATGCCCCGATTTACTATTTTTTATTATTTGCTTACTTATTATACCGGATACGCATTGTTCTGTGTATCTGCAGCAGTTACATCAACCTTTGTCTGCTGTGCCTGACGGTACTTAAAGAATTCTGTAGCAACCTGTGGGAACAGCGCATAAGAAAGAACATCTTCTTCCTGCTGTGTCCATTCCTTACATTCCTCACGGAATTTATCTAACTGCGGAGGAATGAGATCTGCAGGACGGCAGGTAATTGGTGTTGCATCGCCAATTGCCTTTCTCTGAACTTCTTTATTAAACGGTTTTACGGTCTCACCGAATTCACCTGCAAGAACCTTCTTAGATTCCTTGGTTACCATCTTATATCTTTCACCCTGAAGAACATTTAATACAGCCTGCGTACCAACAATCTGGGAGGACGGAGTAACCAACGGAGGCTCACCGAAATCCTTACGAACTTCCGGAATCTCCTTTAATACATCATAGTACTTATCTTCTGCATGTGCATCCTTTAACTGGGAAACCAGATTGGATAACATGCCGCCCGGTACCTGATATAATAATGTCTTGATATCAACACCCATTACCTTTGGATTCAATAAACCTGTCTTTAATGCTTCTTCCTGCATCGGGCGGAAGTAATCCGCGATCTCTGCCAAAAGATTCTGATCAAATCCGGTATCATATGGTGTGCCCTTAAAAGTTTCTACCATAACTTCTGTTGCCGGCTGGCTGGTGCCCATGGAAAATGGAGACATTGCCGTATCGATCACATCAACACCTGCTTCTACTGCCTTTAAATATGTCATGGAAGCAACGCCGGAAGTATAATGTGTATGAAGCTGGATCGGAAGCTTAGTTCCTGCTTTTAATGCTTCTACAAGTTCTGTTGCCTTGTATGGAAGTAAAAGACCTGCCATATCCTTGATACACAAGGAATCCGCTCCCATTTCTTCTACTCTTCCTGCAATATCCTTCCAATAGTCAAGTGTGTACGCATCACCTAAGGTATAAGATAATGCGATCTGAGCATGGCCCTGTTCCTTTTTTGCAGCCTTTACTGCAGTTTCAAGATTTCTAAGATCGTTAAAACAGTCAAAAATACGGATAATATCAATACCGTTTGCAATGGACTTCTGTACGAAGTATTCTACTACATCATCAGAATAATGATTGTAACCAAGAATATTCTGACCACGGAATAACATCTGTAACTTTGTGTTCTTAAATCCTGCTCTTAACTTTCTGAGTCTTTCCCAAGGATCTTCCTTTAAGAAACGTAAGGATGCATCAAATGTTGCCCCGCCCCAGCATTCTACGGAATGATAACCAACCTGATCCATCTTTTCGATGATCGGAAGCATCTGCTCGGTAGACATTCTGGTAGCAATCAGGGACTGATGTGCATCACGAAGTATTGTCTCGGTAATGCCGATTGGCTTTTTTACCTGTTCTGCCATAATATTTTTACCTCCAAATAGTTAATTGATCTGTTCGCATTTATACTCCGAAAATAGCCATAAATACACCGGCAGCTACTGCTGTACCGATAACACCGGCTACGTTAGGTCCCATTGCATGCATGAGAAGGAAATTGGTCGGATCGGCCTCCGCACCAACCTTCTGGGAAACTCTGGCTGCCATAGGAACGGCCGATATTCCGGCAGAACCGATCAGCGGGTTAATCTTACCTCCGGTCATCTTGCACATGAGCTTACCAAATAAAACACCGCCTGCCGTACCGATAGCAAAAGCGATCAGACCAAGTGCAACGATCTTGAGTGTATCAAGATTTAAGAAATTTTCTGCACTTGTAGTTGCCCCAACAGATGTTCCCAGTAAGATAACAACGATATACATCAGCGAATTGGATGCATGTTCCGCAAGCTGTCCAACCACACCGGATTCACGGAACAGATTACCAAGCATCAGCATGCCGACCAGCGGAACCGTATCCGGAAGCAATATACCTACAACAACAGTAACAACGATCGGGAACAATATCTTTTCCAATTTGGAAACAGGACGAAGCTGTTCCATTTTGATCTTTCTTTCCTCTTCTGTTGTCAGAAGTTTCATGATAGGCGGCTGAATGATCGGAACGAGAGACATATACGAATATGCCGCCACCGCGATCGGTCCCATCAGATTGGTCTGTCCAAGCTTTGCCGCAAGGAAAATTGAGGTAGGACCGTCTGCACCGCCGATGATTGAAATTGCTGCCGCAGCCTTCCCGTTAAATCCCATCATGATTGCAAAGAAATACGCTGCAAAAATACCAAGCTGTGCTGCCGCACCAAGCAGGAAGCTCTTTGGGTTTGCGATCAATGGTCCAAAATCAGTCATCGCACCGACCCCCATGAAAATCAGAGACGGAAGGATTGCCCACTCGTCCAACATGAAGAAGTAATGCAATAAACCGCCTTCTTCCATGATCGGAGGATACAGATTAACCAGCAACATACCAAAAGAGATCGGAACCAACAGTAGCGGTTCAAACCCCCGGCCGATTGCCAGATATAAGAAAGCAAATGCTACAAGAATCATCAGCAGATTTCCCCAAGTCAGATTACAAAAACCTGTCTGCCCTGCCAGATTCTGCAGAATTTCTAAAATGTTATCCATTTAAGATCTCCTCCTGATTAGTTTAATGTTACGAGAACTGCTCCTGCTTCTACCTGTGCGCCAACAGAAGTATTAATGCTTGCAACTGTACCGTCTTCCGGCGCAACGATTTCGTTTTCCATCTTCATTGCTTCAAGAATTACGATAACTTCACCTTTCTTCACGGTCTGTCCAATGTTCGCCTTGATGTTAAGGATCTTACCAGGCATCGGAGCACTTACCTTTACTCCGCCCTCTGTACCTGCCGGAGCTGCTTTCGGAGCCGGAGCTGCCTTTGGTGCCGGAGCTGCCTTTGGTGCAGATACTGTCTGAGCTGCTGCCCCCGTTCCTTCTTCTACGGTTACATCATAAACATTTCCATTTACAGTAATTGTATAATTCTTCATTATTTCATCCTCCTAATTCTACGCATTCTGCCATCTGCTGTTTCTCTTACGGATGGAGCGCACTACTAAATCTCCGGACACTGTATTGCCCTGTGCTTCTTCATATGCATGGATTGCCGCTGTGATCACTGCGATCAGTTCCAGATCCTCTGTCTGTTCTTCGTAAGACATCTCAGGAAAGGCTGTTGTCTTCTCTTTCTTTGAAGCGGAGCTGCCTGATTTTCTGTTGGCTAACTTCTGTTCAGCTGCATTGATGTATTTGAACAGGGAAATGATACCTACAAAGAGAACCAGTGCAAGGAACACAACCGAAATACCGATGACTGTGTTTATCGCAGCTTCACTCATGGCATCCTCAATACTTGCCCACCATCCGGCAATACCGCCGCTTAATAAACTACTATACATTCCCATGTGTTACCTCCGTCTTAGATTGTACTGTGCTTCTTTGCCGGCTGGGTATCTCTCTTGGAATATAACATTCCGAGTGCATAGGAAAGATGCTGTCTTAAACTGTCGGCTGAAACAATGGCATCCACATAGCCGCGTTTTGCAGCGGACTCTGCGCTGTTCTGTAAAGAAGCATAGGCTTCTTCCGTCTGCTTCCTTTCTTCAGCAGATTTATCAGAAGAAAGGATCTGTGCTGCAAGGGCAGCATCCATCATACCGATCTTAGCACCTTCTACGGCAAATACCATATCTGCACCGATGTGTTTTGAATTCATTACAATATATGTACTGCCGTATGCCATACCGGAAACAACATTCAGCTTAGCAACCGTTGCCCCCGCAAATGCCGCCGTCAGTTTTGCTGCGGCTGCTGCAATGTTCTTTTCTTCTTCTATCGTTGCCTTATAGCCGTTTACATTTGTAAATGTAACAACCGGAATTCCAAAAGCATCACAGAACTTTACAAACTTTTCAGCCTTTTCACAGCCATTCGTTGTAAGTGCTGCTTCAAACTTTTCTGCCTGCTTGCCGTTTTCATCAAGAAGTGCCGTTCTGTTTGCAATTGCTCCGACAGTCATGCCGTCTAACTTGATAAACGCTGTTACCATTTCCTTTGCATAAGCTTCTTTTACTTCAAAGTAGAAATTGTCATCTGAAAGATCTGCAAGTGCCTTTGCAGGATCAGCAGAAAGAGCATCAAAAGAAACTGCACGATTCAGATCATCCATACAGTCAACGACTGCTTCTGCTTCATTATTTGCAGGCAAAACGGAAACTAAGGTACGGATTGCTGCAAGTACCTCTGCTTCATCTTCCCTTACGACGTCTACCATTCCTGCTGCAGCCTGATATTCTGCCGATGCAGTATCACACTTTGCAGTGTAATTACCTTCCAGCGTATTCGGAGAATTTACAAAAAGTTTTGCATTGTTCTTTGGCATAAATGTAAAATCAGATAATGCTGCCGAAACAGCAGAACCGCCGCCACAAGTGCCAAATACCGCCGTAAACTGCGGAACCACACCGGATGCCATTGTCTGCTTCAGATAGATTTCACCGAATCCTGCAAGTGCATCCGTCGCTTCCTGAAGTCTGAGACCGGCACAATCTGCCAGTGCGATAACAGGTGCTCCTGTCTTTAATGCCATGTCATACAGTCTCACAATCTTCTTGGCGTGCATTTCACCAATTGTACCATGCAGCACAGCAGCGTCCTGGCTGTAAACATAAACCAGACTGCCGTCAATCAATCCATATCCGGTAATAACACCATCGGACGGAGCATCGGTCTTCTGTAGATCAAAGTCTGTATTTCTCTTTGTTACAAGTGCACCGATTTCAACAAAACTGTTTTCGTCAAGCAAAGCATAAATTCTGTCTCTTGCTGACATTTGTGTTGAATTACTCATTTTAAAGCCTCCATTTTTTATTCTAAAAACAGTGATTACCCTAAAAAAACGCAGGGTAAAAACCAATTTCTGCCGATTATAATTATAGCGAACTGTGCAAGAAAATGCAATAGAAAAATCGTAAAGTTTCGACAAAGATTCTTTCCTTTTTCTCCCTTTACGATTTTTTATTTTACTCTTTTTAATTTAATACGGTGGAGGAATATACAATGGATATGATCTCATCATTTTTAAGGATAAAACTCAATGTCATCCCTTCTTTTTTATATACCAGCATTCCAAATTCTTCGGTATAATTCTCACCATATGCCTTTATCATATCTGCCTTTGTCATATAAAGGCTTACTCCCTCCGGTGTACTTACCAGGTCATCGCGGAAATATACCGAAGAAACATAATCCTTTCCATTTACCTCATATGTGTCGATCTCAATGCCGGCATACGTATACTGTTTTTCCAGTCCTTCAAAAGCACAGCTTGCGGCTTCAAAATACTTATCCGGATCACCGAGTGCCGTAAGCACGGCAGAAGCCTCCATATCCATCCATATCGTCGTTCCTTCATATTCCATAACATATCCGTATGGTTCTGTTTTTCCGTTTTCAGATGCTCCCTGCGTTGGTGTCGGAGTTCCTCCCTGACCCTGTCCGCCACAACCAACGGCACACAATGCAACCAGTGCGGCCGCAAATAATACTATTTTCTTTTTCATTTTATTTTTCCTCGCTTTCCGAACTAAGCTTTTTTGTCTGTCTGTCAATTTCGGCATAATATGCTTCCAGTTTTTCTTTCCAGCGCAGCTCAAGTTCTTTTTCTCCTTTTCTGCTTGAAAGCCCACATTCTTCCGAAAGAAAATTTCCTAACCATTCTGTCACTTTTTTTGCTCCTGACAGATTCAGATGGAGTCCTCCGTCATACGTATCCGTTGAAAAATCCAAACTGCATTCTTCCGCTAATTCCAGAAAATTCAAATACACCAGCTGATGTTCTTCTGCGTATTCTTCCATCTGGATTTCCCATTCGTCATACCAATACGGATACAGGCTCGGTGCCTTTATCAGAATAAGCTGAACCCCTTTTTCTTCACAAAGTTTTGTCATCTTATCCAGATATTCGTATGCTGTTTCGCCAAATGTATAATCTCCCAACGGTTTTCCTGTCGGGACATCTTCCGCCGGTTTCACGTCTACCCGCATATAATACCCGTTAAATGTTACCTTATCTCTGTGAAACAAATACTTTATATCATCTTTGGTCAATTCCGTAATCCTGCTGTGGTACCGTAAAATAGGAAACAGATAATCCAAAAACTTTTCATCCTCCGTCATCGAAGCCAAAATGGAAGCCACTTTTGAAGACGACCATTTCATTCCGTCAATGGTCATTCTGTTATAAGCTTCTTTCTGTGGTGTATTATATTTCATAGACAATATATTAAATATCACAATCTCCGGTGTTTCATAACGCAGTGTTTCCTCAAGCAGGTAATAAGACTGCCAGATCAATTGCTGGGCGCTGCCCCGGATATAGCTGTTAATTCCGTAATCTTCCCACAATACTGCCGGAACAAAATTTTCATATACTTCACAATCCCCGATAAAAATAACGTCGTGATCTTTTTCTTCCCCATAGTATTCGGATATCATCGCCCCTTCTACAATCCCTGTCATATACTTTGGCATAACCAGGCGCTGAAGGATCCACAAAGATATGATGATCGACACTGTGATCAGACACGCAGTTACTATTTTCTTCTTTTTACTCACTTTTTTTCTCTCCCGGCATTAAAACTGATTGTAAATAAACTGGCTGGCGTCATAACCTACACCATACGCTCCAAACAAAAGTACGGCAAGGAACAATCCATACCACAGAACGCTTCTTGCTGCGACCGGTAATGTTCTGATTTTTTCCCTTACCGAACCGCTTCTTTGCAAAAGGCTGACTGCAACCAGTATTCCAAGACCGACAAGCAGTATCACATAATCCCGGATCTCCAGTCCGAGGTTTAGCATGCTTCCGTCAAAAAAGACATTCCAATTCCATGTGGTAAACATGGAACCAAACATTTGAAAAGTCAGCGGCACGTCACGATAACAGTCAAACATTCTCAAACAGCTCATTAAAAGAATTGTTCTTACAACACGGAATCCACGGAAGGAAACGGATCTGTCTGCTTTAGGAAATCGCTGATGGAATTTCTGATACCATGGTTCCAATTCCTGCGAGATCATAATAACAACAAAATTTCCAAGTCCCCAGACAATAAAGTTCCAGCTGGCTCCGTGCCAGATCCCAGTCGTAAACCAAACAACAAAAGAGGCAAGGTATACCGGCATCCTTTTACCGATTGCTTCTCCGAAATGTTTTCTGGAAAACCTCGAAAACTTTAACATCGGCTGACAAACAGAAATCGGGTAAAAAATGTAATCCGTAAACCAGCTGCCCATTGTCATGTGCCAGCGGTTCCAATATTCTTTGATGTTCTTTGAAAAATACGGGCGTTCAAAGTTTTCCGTTACCCGGATCCCAAAAATCTGAGCAATCCCGATCGTAATATCAATGCCTCCCGTGAAATCCGCATACAGCTCCAGTGCGTAAAACAGCATACCGGCGAATACATATGCTCCTTTGTACCGTTCCGGTCCCTGGATCAGCTCATTGACAGCAATAAGCATACGGTCAGCAATCACCATTTTCTTAAAATATCCCCAAAGAACTCTCTGCATTCCCAAAGATATCTTTGAAAAATCAAAAGGATGTTCTTCGTATAAGGTCTGCGCCAATGAATCATATCTGCTGATCGGTCCCTGCACAAGTTGTGGAAAAAACGATACAAACAGTGCAAACCGGAACGGATTTTTTTCAGCTTCATATTTTCCTCGATATACATCAATCAGATATCCCATAGACTGAAACGTATAAAATGAAATTCCAAGCGGAAGCACCAAATTCAAAAACGAAAGCTGCTTTGTCCCGCCAAATACCCCGAGAAATGCATTTACGTTCGAAATAGCAAAGTTTGTGTATTTGACAACTGCCAGGATCCCAAGATTAAAGATCAGACACGCTAACAGCAAGTGCCACTGTTTCTTCTTTTCCCGTGCCTTGTATTCTTTTTTTTCTTCTCTGGAAAGTTCTTCTTTATGTTCCTTTATGTAGCCTGCAGCTTTCTTTTGCAGCAATGTGATTTTTCGTGCGAACAGATATGTAGATACCGTTGTAACAAAAAGATATGGCAGAAAAGACGCTCCGGCAATGAAATAAAAAACATAACTTGCCACCAATAACAGCATCCACTGCCATTTCTTCGGTACAATGTAATATAAAACACATGTTATCAGCACGAAAAACATAAATTCATACGATGTAAATAACATACGCCTTCACCTTTGACTTATTATTCTTCATCCAGCAAACGTTCCACCAATGCCCAAAGTGCTTTTGCCGAATTAAAGTTTTCCGGAATGATTTCCTCTGCCGGCACGGCAACATCAAATTCGTTGTTGATTTCTGAGATTAGTGTAACAATATCAAAAGAATCCAGTACTTTTTTATCGATCAAAGCCTCATGCGTTTCAAAATCAATTTCCGGGTGCAGTTCTTTTAAAATATCAAGTAATTCATTCATGACTGTAGTTTCCTTTCTTATCGCTTTGTCGTATATTTTATCTTAAAACCATTCATCCGTCAAACATTAACCTCTGTCTGACTGATATTTTTCTTTCAGATACACTCGATTGATCTTTCCGTTTGGTGTCAGCGGCATCCGTTCCAGCTTCTCGGTATAGTTAGGTATCATATACCGTGGGAGTTTTTCTTTCAGCCGGATCGTAACTTCTGCCGGCTCTATGTCTCCTACATAATAAAGAACAATTTTCCCTTTCACATTATCATAAATGCAGCCGGACAACCGAATCTCCTCCAGCATATTAGCATTGGCTTCTATTTCTCCAAGTTCGATACGATGTCCCATATGCTTGATCTGATAGTCTTTTCTGGAAACAAAAACAAGCTCTCCGTGCTCATTGTATCTTCCGATATCACCGGTACGATAAATCAATTCCGGATATGCCGTATTGAGCGGATTCTGCACAAATGCTTCCTGCGTTTTTTCCGGATTATTATAATACCCCATGGTCAATGAAGTACCTCGAATACAGATTTCTCCCGGTTTCCCCGGTTCTGCCCGCTTGTTTTCTTCATCTAAAAGAAGGATCTCTGTGTTTTTAAAAGGTCTGCCGATCGGGATTGCCTCGTCCGGTCCAAACTCTCTGTCAACCTTATAATAACAGCACATTCCGGTACCTTCCGTCGGTCCGTAGAGATTTGTAAATTTGGCATTTGGAAGCGTCTCTCTCCAAAGACGGAACTGCTTTATCGGAAATACTTCACTGCCAAATGCGATCGTGTGCAAATATTGCGGAACTACTTTTTTAAAGACTCCAAATGCAGAGATCATTGTCAATGCAGACACAACCCAGCAGATTGTATTGATCTTTTTCTCATTTAAAAATTCCACTAATTTTACCGGGAACATGAATAAATTCTTTGGTATCAGATACGTAGTGGCACCAAACTTCAATGTCGGATATAATTCTTTTAAGCAGGCATCAAAATAAAGCGGTGTCTGATTTCCAAACACCGTATGTTCATTAAATTCCAGTGTTTCTGATAATTGTTCAATATAATCCAAGACCGAACGATGGCAGGCCACAACACCCTTCGGAACTCCCGTAGATCCCGAGGTAAATACAACATAGATTGCATCTGTATCAATTGCTTTTTCACGTATAGTTAAAAGCAGTTCCTGATTTTCCTTTGTCCGAATTAAATCATCATACAGATACAGTTCTCCCGTAAATTGAAACCCTTTGGCAGCTTCCATTGTCTTTTCGTCACAAATAACAGCCTTTGGCTTTAAATTTTCCAGGATAAGATCAATCCGTGCTCTCGGCATTTCTTCATCGATCGGCACATAAAAATTACCGGAATTGATCACTCCAAAAAAAGCAGTAATCGTCTTCGGATGTTTATTCATAAATACAACAATCGGTTCCTTATAGCATCCTTTTTCTGCAAAAAATGTAGCAATTGCACGATTCTGGTCATATACATCCTGAAACGTCAGTGCCTCTGATTCATTGGCAAAAGCGATCTTATCCGGTACTCTTTTTACCGTATCCTCTAAATAATCTAACACATGATTCTGCATTTTTCCCTCACCCTATATCAATTTTGTATACTTCATTTTAAGCTTCCCGCACTGCAATACTGCAGCCCTTGCCAAAACCTCCAAAACATCAAGATAACCATGACCTATCTTTTCATCACGACTGACCATGGATAGTTCCGTACATCCGAGAATGATTACCTCTGCACCATTTCCATGCAGTTCCTCTTCTACCAGAGAAAACCGTTCCATGTCAACTCTCCGTCCGGCTTTTACATTCTGATATATGATATGCATGATCATTTCCTGCTTTTCCTGTGACGGAAGTACCACTTCAATCCCCTGTGCTTCCAGTTCTTTTTGGAAAACACCGGTTCGGATCGTCCCATCAGTCGCTTCCAGACCTACTTTTTTTATTCCTTCTGCCTTTAAATACGTAGCTGTTTCTTTAATGGCATGCAGCACCGGTATTTCCATTTTTTTCTCAATCTCCGGATATAACGCATGTGCAGTGACACATGGAATGGCTAACAATTCCGCTCCTGCCTGTTCAATCTTCCGTCCACACGCAATGATCTGAGGACCCGGATTATCCAACGACCTTCCAAGCAAATAACTTGTCCGGTCAGGTATCTGCGGGCAATTGTATATAATCATCGGAATATGTTCCTGGTCAACGGATGCTTCTGTCATGTCGATTACCAGTTGCATGAAATATGCGGTAGCCATTGGTCCGAGACCGCCTACTACTCCTAATGTCTTCATTTTCAGTACTCCTTCCCGCTCCCGTTTATCCTCTCTGAACTGTTTCCACCATGATCTATTGGATCTCCGGATACAGGCTGCGGTCAAAATTATGCGAATTGTTATGTGCAGAAGAATACTCTTCCAATTCTTTGTCTGTTAAAAGGAAAAACTCACTTTTATCCTTTCGAGGTGTTGCATCAAAATGATACCAGCCTCCATCGATATAGACAAGATTCCAGTAATGCGATGGATTTGTTGTCGCTTTGACTATATCAATATTAGGGATTCCTGCTCTTGTCAAAAGTTCTTTTGCCGACGCTGCAAATACAAAACAGTCTCCTTGTTTTCCAAACAGACCTTCGTAAGCACCTCTCATATAATTTCCTTTTTCAGAGTGACTGATATATCCGATATGATTTTTCAACCACTTATAAATTGCTTTTGCTTTTTGACGGTCTGTCATTCCATCCGTCAGAATATCTGCAAGGATAGCATCCGCTTTCTCGTGAATTTTCTCTTCATCAGCCCATTTCGGCTCTTCCTCTAATACATTTACCTTTCCTGTCACCGTCGTTGTATTCCCTGAACAGTCAGATACCGAATAGATAACTTCGTATGTGCCTACCGTATTTAGATCAACCCCGGAGCGGTCGATCGTTACTTTCATTTCGGATGCCGTATCAATATCATCATAATAACTGATGGCCTTTTTGTAAGAGACCGTACCTCCTGCGATCACATCAATATCCGTGACCGTAACCGTTGGTGCTTTTGTATCTCTCTTAACGGAAACATATACATAAGTATAGGTAGTATTTCCGCTTGCGTCTGTTACAGTAATGATTCCTTCCTGATCACCTTCCTCCTGCCATTTCGGTTCTTTATGAAACGCAACCACTGTCTCGGTATCATCCTTGATCTCTTCAATGAAATCTTCTGCACTTAACGGCTTATTTAACCAGGTAGTAAGTGTTTTGACCATGACTATCGGATATTTCAAATCTGCGATTTTAAGAACAGATGTCGCTTTTTCTCCATCTAAAAGGAACTCTATTTCATATTCTCCAAGTATTTCCGTGTCGATCGAACTGATATCCGTAACATAAGAAATCTTGCTTCCTTTTTCTATCAAAAATGCATCCGCTTCCGGCAGAGAACTTCTCACATGGACATCCAGCCGATCCATAAGATTCCTCACATTCAGGTATGCCTTTGCTTTTGTTTTATTTCCTGCCGCATCCGTTACTTCAATTTCAACTTCGGTCAGACCATATACTTTTCCAAGGCTGTCTTCTTCCGTACCTGCTGCAAAACATGCCGTCCAGGAAGATTCTTCTTCGACTTTTTCAATAAAATCTTCCGGAACTACTTTGGTTCCATAAGATACTGTTACATTTTTGGTCACAACTGTCGGTGCTGTGATATCTGACGGAGCAGAAGGATTTTTTTCTAATCGCCTGCTATAGAATAAGGCTGCCAAAAATACTAAAAAAAGTACAAAAATGCTGCCTGACAAGGCAAAAACCGTATTGCCGCTTTTTCTTTTTCCTGCCATAAACTTACTTCCTCCATCCTACAGATTCTGCTCTTACGTCACATTTTACTCCTGTCAAATTACCGTGTCAACCACTATCCGGACAATTTTACAATCCCCGTGGAGAGGCGTTTTCTAATACTTCCATTACAGATTCCACTTCGTTCACAGATGTAAAACCGTACGGATGATCTCACCCGAAAAGCCCTTACGGTAAAGTTTTGCTGCTATTTTCTGCTTTTCTTCATAGGACATTGATTCCGGTTCTTCTGTTCCTGCTTTATACTTCTGCAGCTGACGCCTTACCGCCTGTTCTTCCTGCGATTCTCCGGACTCTGTCTTATAATTTTCCTCCATGGAAAAAGCAATGTCTTCCTCCGAAATTCCTTTTCTGCGCAGCAAAAATTCCAATTCTCTCCTGCTCTTAATTTCTTTCCTGCTTCGGATAAAGACTCCGGCTACCCTCCTGTCATCCAGGTAATGAAAACTGTCCAAATAATGAAATATCTCATTACGGATGTCTTCCGGATATCCTCCCTCTATCAATTTGTCCTGCAGTTCTTTTCTGGAATAATCTCTTTTTTCTAAAAGATGCAGCGCTCTCTTTTTTCCTTTTTTTAATAATTCATCCCTTTCGTCTGACATAGTTCTTCCCATCCCTGCTTTCTGTATCCACATATTATCCTTCCGGAATACAAATTCTGCGACAGAAGTTCTCCGCCTGCCGCAGATCCTTAGTTTACTCTTTTGTGATTTCTTTTGCAGATGCTGTTTCTGCTGTACCTGCCGGCAAACCATACTTTGCACGGACTTTATTTTCTACTTCTGCCATAATTTCAGGATTCTCTTTCAGATAGAGCTTGGCATTTTCTCTTCCCTGACCGATTTTTGCATCATTATATGCAAACCACGCACCGCTCTTTACAATAATGTTTTCATTCGCAGCCAGATCAAGGATATCTCCTTCCCGTGAGATGCCCTTTCCAAACATGATATCGAATTCTGCTTCTTTAAACGGCGGTGCCACCTTATTTTTAACTACTTTAATGCGTGTCCTGTTACCAACCACTTCGCCGCCGCTCTTCAAAGATTCTATTCGCCGAACATCAAGACGAACGGAAGAGTAAAATTTCAGTGCACGTCCTCCGGTGGTCGTCTCCGGGTTACCAAACATGACTCCGACTTTTTCACGCAGCTGATTGATAAAAATAACAACGCAATTGGAGCGGCTGATTGCCGCCGTAAGTTTACGAAGTGCCTGTGACATCAGTCTTGCCTGAAGTCCTACATGGGCATCTCCCATGTCTCCTTCAATTTCAGCCTTAGGAACAAGTGCTGCAACAGAGTCTACGATCACGATATCAATTGCACCGGAACGAACCATCGTTTCTGTAATTTCCAATGCCTGTTCACCGTTGTCCGGCTGAGAAATATACAGATTATCAATATCTACACCAATGTTCTTTGCATAAACCGGATCCAATGCATGTTCTGCATCAATGAATCCTGCAATTCCTCCACGTTTCTGGATTTCTGCTACCATATGTAATGCCACAGTAGTCTTACCACTGGATTCCGGACCATAAATCTCTACAATGCGTCCTTTGGGAATACCGCCGACACCAAGTGCAATATCCAAACTCAGCGATCCGGTCGGCACTGCCTCTACATTCATATGTGCTTCCCTGTCACCAAGCTTCATAACGGATCCTTTTCCGTACTGCTTTTCTATCTGCCCCAATGCAGATTCCAATGCTTTTAATTTTTCATTGTCTGCCATACTGTCTACCTCCATACAATCGACCATTTGTTCTCGAACCTTTGTTCTTATTATATGCTGTTACCTGCCATTTGTCAAGAACCTGCGTACATCTTTTTCAAATTTACAATTCTGGAATTACTTATAGTTTAACAGAACAAGGCGTTAAAAACAATAGCGGAAAGGCGTTATTTCCGTTCCTTTTTCGCTGTTCAGAAGCAAAAAACGTACCTTTGACAACTCCTGCCCTATGCCGGATTTTCTTCTCCTTCTCCCATTCCGTCAAACAGTGCGTCGATAAATGCGTCCGGATCAAACTTCTGAAGATCTTCCATACGTTCTCCGACACCGATATATTTTACCGGAACAGAAAGTTCTGATTGAATGGCAAGTGCGATTCCTCCTTTTGCCGTTCCGTCCAATTTTGTCAGAATGATTCCGTCGATTGAAGCTGCCGCATTGAATTCTTTTGCCTGCACCAATGCATTCTGCCCGGTTGTTCCGTCCAAAACGACCATGGTTTCCCGATAGCAGCCCGGGTATTCCCTTTCAATTACCCGGTCGATCTTTTTCAATTCTTCCATCAGATTTTTCTTATTATGAAGACGTCCTGCCGTGTCACAGATAAGTACATCGGTATCTCTTGCCTTTGCTGCCGTTACTGCGTCAAACACAACAGCCGCCGGATCAGAACCTTCTTTTTGCGCGATGATCTCTACTTCGGCCCGATGTGCCCATTCCGTCAGCTGCTCCACTGCCGCTGCACGGAACGTATCTGCAGCCGCGATCAGGACTTTCTTCCCATCTGCCTTTAACTGCCCTGCAAGTTTCCCGACGGAAGTTGTTTTACCTACGCCGTTTACCCCGATCAGAAGAACGACAGACTTACGGTTTTCAAATTCATACGCATCTTCCGGAACAGACATCTGTTCTTTCATGCTGTCCATCAAAAGCTTGCGGCATTCCTCCGGACTCTTTGTCTTTGTTTCCTTAACTTTCTGCTTCAAAGATTCTATGATTTGTGCCGCAGCATGGACTCCGACATCTGCCATTACAAGGATTTCTTCCAATTCTTCATAAAAATCATCATCGATTGTCGAAAATCCGCTGAATATGGAATCTATTCCGGAAGTAATTGAATTCCTTGTTTTGGAAAGTCCTTCTGCCAGCCTGCTAAAAAAGCCTTTTTTTTCTCCCATAATGTTGCTCCCTCTCTGCTGTTTTTACCTGTCCAGTTCATTTTCTATCAGATTTACGGAAACAAGCGTGGAAACGCCTTTTTCCTGCATGGTAATACCATATAAGATATCTGCTGCCGCCATTGTACCACGACGATGCGTAATTACAATAAACTGTGTATTCTGTGTCAATTTATGCAGATATTTTGCGTAACGGCCGACATTAGAATCATCCAGTGCTGCTTCGATCTCGTCCAAAAGGCAGAACGGAGACGGTTTCAGATTCTGAATGGCAAATAAAAGAGCAATAGCCGTCAATGCTTTTTCTCCACCGGACAGCTGCATCATGTTCTGAAGCTTCTTTCCCGGTGGCTGTGCGTTGATACGGATACCTGCCGTTAATACATCTTCCTCTTCGATCAGTTCCAGTGTCCCCTTTCCTCCTCCAAACAGTTCTTTGAATACAACGTCAAACTGTTCTTTGATTGCAGAGAACTTTTCTTCGAACTGTTTTCTCATTTCAGTGTCCAACTGTTCAATGATCCGGAGAAGAGCATTCTCAGCCTCTACCAGGTCATTACGCTGTTCACTGTATAATTCATAACGTTCCGAAAGGTTTTTATAATCTTCAATCGCGTTGACATTAACATCTCCAAGTGCTCTGATACCGGAACGCAGTTCGCCGATCTCCTTTTTAACCGCAGAATATGCCGGCAACGTATCATCTTTGGATTTTTTCGCCAGTTCCACTGTGACCTCATACTCATTCCACATATAGTCTGCCTGACTGTTCATTGATTCCTGCAGACGTTCTGCCTGATTCGACAGACGGAACGATTCCTTATCCAGCTCTGAAATCTGTTTGGAAAGTTCCTCGTGCTTTGCAAAGAAATTTTTATGTCCCTTATTGATCTCTTCTTTTCTGACTTCCAGATCTCCAAGCTGTCCTTCTAATTCTACAACCGTAGTTTTCCATTCGGAAATTACCTGTTCCGCAAGAGAAATCCCATTTTCCTGTTCTTCAATGCGCTCTTTTGTAGAATTATTTTCTTCTTGCAGCTGTTCCAGTTCTTTTCCCAGTCGATGAAGTTCTCCCAGCAAACGATATTTATTTTCCTGAACAAACTGCAGGTTTTTTTCCAATCCGGCACGGTTTAGAAGAAGTTCTGAATTTCTTTCGGACAGTATCTGCTCTTCCTCTTTTTCAGCAGCCATATGAAGTGTTGTATCACTGATGGTCTTTTGCGCTTCTTTAATGATCGCCTGATTTTCTTTGAAACGTATTTTCAGCTGTTCTGCTCCTGCCGTATTATCACGGTTTTTCTGCTCAAGTCCGGCGGCTTCTTCTTCAATCGACGCATAACTCTTCTTCGATGTACTTAGTCTTTCTTCTGCCTGTTCTAAACTGATTTTTGCGGTATTCTGTTTTAAGAACAATTCCTGAAGTTCTTCTCTTACTGCAAGAAGCGTCCGGTTCATTGCTTCCCGCTGCTGCCGGAGCTGTTCTCTTTCCTTAGCAAGCATCTCTGCCTGCTTTTTTAATTCCTCTGCCTTTCGTTCTCCTTCTTCCATTTCCCGACGGCGTCCAAGCAGATTGCTGTTGTTTTTATATGCACCACCCGAAATGGATCCTCCCGGATTCAGCTGTTCACCCTCAAGTGTTACAATACGCAGCGTATAATGATACTTTCTGGCTAATGCCAGTGCATGTTCCATCGTATCAACAACAAGTATACGGCCAAGGAGATAACGAATCAGTTCTTCATATTCCGGTGAAACATGAACCAGATGATGTGCATAACTGATAACACCCTGCTCTTTTTCTGCCTGTTCCTGATTTTGACCAAGTGCTTTTGCCGTAATTCCGGTCAGTGGGAGAAATGTGGCACGTCCGAATTTGTTTGCTTTCAGATATTCTACCATTTTCTTGGCAGTTGCTTCATCCTTTGTTACCACATTTTGTATACTTGCACCGAGTGCAGTTTCCATTGCCGTTTCATATTTCGGATCTACCTTTATGATATCAGCAACTACCCCGATAACGCCCGGGGTATCCTGTTTACGTTCCATTACTTTTCTGATGGAAACACCATATCCGTCATAACGCTCTGTCAGATTGCGAAGTGCTTCGAGTTTCGATACGGTTTCAATGCGGCTCCGTTCTGCCTTTTCCGCTTCTGCTGCTTTCTCGGAAACACACTGACGAAGCTTTGCAAGTTCCTGCTCTGCCTCTGTCATTGCTTTCTTTTTATCAGCAATCTTCGCCGAGATTCGTTGCAGTTCTTCGCTGCATTTTGTAACTTCTCCCTGATATCCTGCTTCTTCTGACTTATGATGCAGGATTTTCTGCATCAGCTCCGCTTTTTTTATTGAATTCTGCTCTTCCAGTGTTTCAAAGCGCTGCAGACTGGCACGGATTTCCGTATTTCTATCCATGCTCTTTAATATCTGCTGATTGCATTCTTCTATCTTTTGTGAATATTCCTGTATATGTTCCCGCAGTGTTTCTGCTTCGGCTTCCTTTTCTTCCTGAAGCATTGTCATCTGCTTTAATTCTGTTTCTGCCGCTGCATATTCCTTGTCATATTTTGTTAATTCCTGTTCTTTCGCATCAGAATCTGCAAGGAGTGCTTCATAACGCTGTTTAAAATGGCTGTCACTCATACGAATGGAAGAAATCTTCTCCTGCATCAGCCGGATTTCTCCTTCCTTTTCCTGCACCATCATCAGAAACTGTGTGCGCTGTTCCTTTTTCTTATCAATCTCAGAAGAAAATTGTTCCAGTTCTGTTTCCAGGCGCTCATATTCCTGCTTGGTATCTTCGAATGCCCGATTTACACGTTCCAGTTCTTCCAGAACGATCTTTGTTCTGTTCTCTGTATCTGCTTTATTCTTTTCGTTGCGTTCATAATCCAATAAAAAAAGATTGATTTCCAGATGTTTTAACGCTTCTTTTAATCTAAGATATTCTCGTGCCGTTTCTGACTGCTTTTTTAACGGTCCCACCTGTTTTTCAATTTCAGAAAGGATATCCGTGATCCTTGACAGATTCAACTGTTCTTCTGCCAGTTCCTTTTCTGCAGAAGCTTTTCTCTTTTTATACTTTACAATACCGGCAGCTTCGTCAAATAACTCCCGTCGTTCCTCCGGTTTTCCGCTCAGGATCTTATCGATCTGCCCCTGTCCGATAATGGAATACCCTTCCTTACCGATGCCGGTGTCCAAAAACAGTTCCTGCACATCACGCAGTCTGCAGGTACTTCCGTTGATCAGATATTCACTTTCTCCGGAACGATAAACTCTTCTTGCAACAACAACTTCTTCATATTCGATTGGAAGTTTGTGATCAGAATTATCCAGTGTGATTGCTACATAAGCATATCCCATAGGTTTTCTCTGCTGTGTTCCGGAAAAAATGACATCTTCCATCTTACTGCCGCGTAACTGTTTCGCACTCTGTTCTCCCAATACCCAACGGACTGCATCAGCTACATTGCTCTTTCCGCTTCCGTTTGGCCCTACAATAGCCGTGATCCCGTCGTGAAATTTAAAAACGATCTTATTGGCAAATGACTTAAATCCGTGTACTTCTATACTTTTTAAATACATCCTGTTCCCTCTGCTTTACTTAAAAACTTTATTCCTGGTCAAACTTGAGCAGCGACTGGTAGGCTGCATTCTGTTCTGCAGATTTTTTTGTTTTCCCGATTCCTGTCATCAATGGTACGTCATCCATATACGCCTGTACCGTAAACCTTTTGTTATGATCCGGTCCTTCCTCTGCTATCGGCTCATAATGAAGTGTCTTTTTATATTTATTCTGAATCAGCTCCTGTAAAATAGTCTTACTATCATAAAAGAGTTTCTTATGTTCAATATCACTCAAAACAAATTTTCGGATAAACTCTTTTGCACTAGTAAAACCACCATCCAGATACATGGCACCAATGACAGCTTCCCATGCGTCAGACAAAATGGAATCCCGTTCTCTTCCGCCGGTCAGATCTTCTCCGTTGCCAAGGCAAAGGTAATCTCCCAGCTGCAACTTTCTTGCACAATCCGCAAGTGACTGTTCACAAACAAGACTTGCTCTCAGTTTCGTTAATTTCCCTTCGTTCATCTCCGGATGTGTCTGATAAAGAAATTCACTGGAAACCACTTCTAATACGGCATCTCCCAAAAATTCCAAACGCTCATTGTCGCCCAGCTTTTTCCCATCACGCTCATGTGCATAGGAGCTGTGGGTCAACGCCTGCTTCAACAGCTTCTCATTTTGGAATGTATATCCGATCGCGGTCTGTAATTCCTTTAAATCTTTCCGTTTCATAACATAAACTCCTTCTCTCATGAAAGAAAAGGCTGTTGATTTCTCAACAGCCCGTTTGTTTTAGTTCAATGCCTTTTTAATCTGTTCTACAGCATCCCCAACGGTTACAATGTTTTCTGCATCTTCATTTGCAATTTCAACATCAAATTCTTCTTCAATGCCCATGATGATCTGGAAAACATCCAAAGAATCGGCTCCGAGATCATCTACAAACTTTGTTTCCATTGTAATGTCTTCCGGTTCTACCGATAATACCTCACCGATAATCTTCTGAATTTTTTCAAATTCCATACTGAACTCCTCCTAATCTTCCGTCTTAATAATATTTTCTCTGATTTTTTCACTGATGTTCTGTTCTTTAAATGCGATGCACTGTAAAATGGAATTTTTAATTTCCCTGCTCTTAGAACTTCCGTGTGTCTTTACGACCAGACCATTCAGGCCAAGCATTGGCGCTCCGCCATAGTCTGCGGTATCCATTGACTTCAAAGTCTGTTTAAGCGCCGGTTTTATCAAAAGTGCTCCCAGCTTACTCCTGAGGTTTGTCATCATTCCTTCTTTGATCTTTCCTATAAGAGCACCTGAAACCCCTTCATACAATTTTAAGATCACATTACCGACAAAAGCTTCACAAACAATGACATCCGCATAACCGTTTGGAATATCACGTGCTTCAATACTGCCGATAAAATTGATATCCTTGCATTCTTTCAAAAGAGGAAATGTTTCTTTTACCAGAGCGTTTCCTTTTTCTTCTTCCGCACCGATATTGACAATGGCAACTCTCGGATTTTTAATGCCGACAATCTGTTCCATGTAAAGAGAGCCCATCTTTGCAAACTGTACCAGATGGGATGGTCTTGCATCTACATTAGCTCCGCAGTCAACCAAAAGCGAGACTCCGTGTACCGTTGGAATAAGCGGTGCCAGAGGCGGGCGCTCCACTCCTTTGATCCTGCCTACCACCAGCTGTGCCCCGACCAGTACAGCCCCTGTACTTCCGGCGGAAACAAAAGCATCTGCTTCTTTATTCTTTACAAGCTGCATTCCTACAACAATAGAAGAGTTTTTCTTTCTCCGGATCGCCATTACCGGAGCTTCTTCATTTGTAATTACCTCGTCGGCAGGGACAATGGTAAGACGTTCTCCGTATTCCTTGTATCCTGCCAATTCCTTTTTCAGGGTTTCCTCCTGACCGACCAGAAAAACGCTGACTCTGTTATCCTGCTCTAATGCTTCCGTGACACCTTTCACCACCTCGGATGGTGCATTGTCTCCTCCCATGGCATCTACAGCAACTTTTACTATTTCACTCATCTGATCCACCCCCCCGGCAGTTTCTACATCCAAATATACCCGATATTGATAAAAAAATCAATATGGATTTAATAAAGCAAACAATAGCTAAGCAGATAAACTCAGCTTAGCTATTATCTTTCTCTACTTTAGAAGTAGTCCGTATCTAATTATTCTGCATCTTCAGCAGGAGTTTCTTCTGCCGGAGCTTCCAATGCTTTCATGCTTAAACTGATCTTCTTGTCTTCCAGATTGAAATCTACGATCTTTGCTGTGATCTCCTGACCGATCTTTAATACATCTGCAGGCTTTTCAACATGATTTCTGGAAATCTGGGAAACATGCAGTAATGCATCTACGCCAGGTACAAGTTCAACAAATGCACCGAAATCCGTCATACGTGCAACAGTTCCTGTCACTACATTGCCAACTGCAAAGTCAGTTTCAGCATTTGCCCATGGATTCTGATCTGCAAACTTTAAGCTGAGTGCGATCTTCTCTCCTGCAATATCCTTAATGAAGGCACGTACCGTATCTCCTGCCTTAAAGTTCTTCTTAGGATTCTCTACTCTGCCCCAGGACATTTCAGAAATATGAAGCAGTCCGTCAGCACCGCCGAGATCGATGAATACACCAAAATCCGTTACGTTCTTTACAACGCCTTCTACAACATCGCCCACCTGGATTCTTGCAAAAAGCTCCTTCTGAAGTTCTGCCTTTTTAGCAACAAGAAGCTGCTTGCGATCACCGATGATTCTTCTTCTCTTTGGATTGAACTCGCTGATAACAAATTCAATTTCCTGATCTTTATATTTGGATAAGTCTTTTTCATAAGTATCAGAAACAAGGCTTGCCGGAATAAATACTCTTGTCTCGTCTACTACAACACTCAAACCGCCTTCTAATACAGCGGAAACAGTTGCCGTTAATACTTCTTTGTTGTTGAACGCTTCTTCTAATCTCTTGCTTCCCTTTTCTGCTGCAAGTCTCTTATAGGTTAATAACACCTGACCCTCACCGTCATTTACCTTAAGAACCTTTGCCTGCATCTTGTCACCTTCCTTAACTACTGTAGTTAAGTCAACATTCGGAGTATTTGTGTACTCGCTTCTGGTAATGATACCATCTGCTTTGTAACCGATATTTAAGACAATTTCATCTTCTTTGACACGAATTACAGTACCCTCGACTACCTCTC
This sequence comes from uncultured Lachnospiraceae bacterium, assembly GCA_964632165.1. Taxonomy (GTDB): domain Bacteria; phylum Bacillota; class Clostridia; order Lachnospirales; family Lachnospiraceae; genus SIG299. The sequence continues at coordinate 33,387 of CAZWCZ010000006.1, forward strand.
CGTTGTGTATTGTCTTAAAAGACTCCTCCAATAATTGTTCAAAACTCAAATCTGACATGTTAGTATGAACCTCCTCGATAATATTGTTTGGGGTCGATGCCCCTGCTGTAATACCTACACTACGGAATGATCTAAACTCATTTAGATCAAGGTCACTGAGTTTCTGTATGAAGTAAGTATTTACACATTGCTGTTTTGATATCTCATACAACTTACGTGTATTTGAACTATGCGTGCCACCGATGACGATCATGGCCTCCGATCTGCCGGCAAGACATCTCGTTTCCTCCTGACGTTCCTCCGTTGCACTGCATATCGTACTTAAAACAAGTATATCATACCTCTTTTTTGAAATAATTTCAACTAATTCTTTAAATTTCTTGCTATTAAATGTCGTTTGTGCTACCACACAAAGCTTCGTTCCCGGCAAAAGCGCCAGTTTTTCTGCCTTTTCCGCAGTTTCTACAACGGTTGCCGGTCCATGACACCATCCAATGATTCCCTGTACTTCCGGATGTTCTTCATTTCCGATGATAAGAATGTGCCTTCCGTTTTCACTTTCTTTTTCTACAATCCGATGAATTTTCTTAACAAACGGGCAAGTAGCATCCAAAATTTCCATGCCGCTTTCTGTCAGTTTTTGAAATTCCTTCTCCGAAACACCATGGGATCGAAGGATCAGTGTCCCTTTGTCTGCCTTAAACACCTCTTCACAGTCAGACAAAATGGTTACGCCTTTTTTTGCAAAATCCGCTATCACTTCTTCATTATGGATGATCGGACCGTATGTATAGACTTTTTTCCCAAGCTTTATCTGTTCCTGTACCGCATCTACCGCACGTTTTACGCCGAAACAAAATCCGGCGGTCTTCGCTGTTCTGACTTCCATATTTTATCCTTCCAGCTTTTTCGCAACAATTTCTTTCATTTTTGTTATTACTTCTTCGATCGACAGATCGGATGTATCCAGTTCTACGGCATCTTCTGCTTTTTTGAGCGGAGAGATTTCTCTTGTCATATCTCTTCGGTCTCTTTCTTCAATGTCCCTTTGAAGGATTGTAAGATCACAGATCTGACCTTTTTTTGCAAATTCTTCCTGCCGACGTTTTGCACGGACCAGCGAGGATGCCGTCAGATAGATCTTTACTTCTGCTTTCGGAAGCACTACCGTTCCGATATCTCTGCCATCCATTACCACACCGGTATCTTCTGCCATCTTTTTCTGCAATTCCACCATTTTTTCCCGCACTCCCTTATGTACGGAAACTGCAGATGCCATGGCACCTGCTTCCGGTGTACGGATGAGCGCACTGACGTTTTCTCCGTTCAGATATACCATCTGCTCCCCGCCTTCGTATGCAATGGACACCCGGATATTTTCGCATTCTGACTCTATTGCCGCAGCATCATCTCCATCAATATTCTTTCTGGTGCAATACAGACCGATCGCACGATACATAGCTCCGGTATCAACATAGATCATGTTCATTTCTTTTGCCAGCGCCTTTGCAATGGTACTTTTTCCTGCTCCTGCCGGTCCGTCGATCGCAATATTGATTTTTTTCATACTTCCGTCCTCTTTCTTTGTCTTTTTCTTGCTGTTCTTTTTTCTAATAAACCGCATGCCCCGCCGTATAACCGGTCGACCATGCAATCTGCAGATTATATCCACCGGTCATTGCATCAACATCCAACACTTCTCCGGCAAAATACAGTCCTGAAATCAATTTGGATTCCATGCTGGATGGTACGATCTCCTTTACGGAAATGCCTCCTTTTGTAATGACTGCTTCTTTATAGTCACGCAGTCCCGTTACATGTAGTGTCAATCCCTTAAAAAGTGACACTAACTGTTTTCTCTCCTCTTTTGATACTGCATTTACCTGTTTTTCCGGGTCAATTCCTGACAGTCTTACCATGACTTCCGCCATTCGCTGCGGCAGCAGATGGTCCAGTGCGTTTTTAAACTGCTTGTTCTTTGCTGCTTCAAAATCCTTTAAGATTCTGGCATCCAGCTGTTCTTCTGAAAGTGCCGGTTTCAGGTCGATCTGAATCATAGGCATCTCTTCCCCTTTTAAAACAGATTGTGCAATATAGCTGCTGGCACTTAATACCAGTGGTCCGCTTACCCCGAAATGAGTAAAGAGCATTTCTCCTAAATCAGAATACAACACTTTTTTGTTTTGTACCAGTCTTAAAGTAATATTTTTTAATGTAAGTCCCATCAGTTCTTTTGCAAACGCTTCTTTGATCTCCACTGCAACAAGGGACGGAGATAAGGAAGTTACTGTATGTCCTGCCTCTTTGGCAAACCGATATCCGTCTCCTGTAGAACCGGTACTCGGATAGGAAAGTCCTCCGGTGGCAACAATACAGGCATCTCCTTCCATTTCCCCGCTGTTTAAAACTATCTTTCGAAAAGCGCCTTCTTCGGTTACAATCCTCTTTACTTCGGAATTCAGATGAATATGGACCCCTCTGCGCTCCAATTCCTTTTGGAGAGTCCTTATAACATCTGAAGAATGGTCTGACTGCGGAAATACCCGTTGTCCACGCTCTATCTTCAGCGGCAGTCCGTTCTCTTCAAAAAAGTCGATTGTTGCATAGTTATCAAATGTGCGGAATGCACTATATAAAAATCTGGAATTGGAGACTACCTTTTTCATCAGTTCATCCACATTGCAGGCATTTGTCACGTTGCATCTTCCTTTTCCAGTAATAAAAATCTTTTTCCCGAGTTTTTCATTTTTTTCAAATATATGCACTTCATTCCCGTTCTCCGCTGCAGCGATCCCTGCCATCATTCCTGCAGCACCGCCGCCGATTATAAGAACTTTACTCATATTTTTCTCTCCGTTCCTGTTCCTTTTTCCCTGACTATCGGAACAACTATGGTTCCGGATAACATAAAAATCGGTAAGCACAGACCCCCCATGCTTACCTTTCCATATATATCTCATCCTGTTTCATTTCAAAATGTCCTGTTACATATGCATTGCCTTCAATATGGTAAATAACCTTACTGTACTGCGGCAGATTATCAATGATACTCTGTGCTATTGCATCCAGGATACTTCCTTCAATGCTTGCTCCCACATCTGCTACCGGCGGTGCATCCGATCTAAAGTCCACAATTACCGTATCTTCCTGAAGAATGACGTCATTGATCCCTACAAAAAATGCAGCATCCTTCATAGCGGAAACGACTTCTTCCACGATGAGTTCAGCAGTTACTTCACTCATCAGTACGGTCACTGCAGTCTTTTCCAAGGTATCGGCATTAATAGAATAGATCATGACTTCTTTGTTTTGTGGCGGTTCAATCGGCTGTCCGGTCGGATTTTCCTCTTTCAATGGAGTCGGTGTAGCTTCTGACGTCGGTGTGAGATCAGGATTTTCTGACTCCCAACGTCCGCATCCGGACAAAAGGGAAGCGGCACAGATGCATAGCATGACATAAATCAGATTTTTAATTTTCATGGTACGCACCTCCGTTCTCTCTAACTTCCCATCTTGTGCTTACCATACCTGAGAAGTATGTCATTTATATGTTAATTCTATGTCTTTTATGCAACAATTATTTTACCCGGATGACACTTCTGTTTTTTATCAGATAGTCCAGAAGTGAAATAATGGTCAGCAGGAAAGAAAGCCAGATGAAAACTGTTTCCAGAACCGAAAACCATCCATAGTCAAAGTGCAGAATCAGCAGAATACACATTACCATCTGCGATGCAGTTTTGAATTTTCCCCAATAGCTTGCTGCAAGCACAAGACCACTGTCCGAAGCGACCAGGCGGAATCCGCTGATAATAAATTCCCTTGCAATGATCACAATTACAACCAGAAGCGGAATGGTTCCATCATCCAAAAAGCAGAGCAATGCGGTACATACTAATAACTTGTCTGCAAGTGGATCCATAAATTTCCCAAAATTAGTGATCAGATGATACTTCCTTGCAATGTGACCGTCTGCGGCATCTGACAGACATGCAATCACAAAAACAGCCAGCGCTGCCACATTATGATACGGAATCGCATCCAACAGATAAAACAGCAGAAAAACAGGTATCATAACCACTCGGAAAATCGTAATCTTGTTCGGTAAATTCATCTTCTTTCTCCCCCTTAATCTAATTCGGAGACTGCGTCTCCGATCAAATCGTATTCCTTAGCCTGCGTAATTTTTACATCAATGATCTCGCCTGAAAGATAGGAATCTTTTGTATGGACAAAAACATACCCGTCCACATTCGGTGCATCCATATAAGAACGTCCGATAAAAATATTTTCTTCCTCAAGTTTTCCTTCAATAATTACTTTTATCGTCTTTCCGATTTTTTCTTCTCCGCGTCGTTTCGACACTTTCTGCTGCAGGCGCATAAGTTCCTTTTGACGCTGAACCTTCACTTTTTTTGTGATCTGGCCTTTCATCCTTGCAGCAGGTGTATTATCTTCCTTTGAATACGTAAATACACCGAGCCGCTCAAATCCGGCTTTTTCTACAAAATCCAAAAGTTCTGCATGTTCTTCTTCTGTTTCTTGCGGGAAACCGGTAATCAAGGATGTCCTCAGTGCAATATCCGGGATCTCCTTCCGCAATTTTGCTATCAGTTCATCCAGTTCTTTGCGGTTTGTACGTCTCCCCATACGCTTCAGAACCGTGTCCGCTGCATGCTGTATCGGCATATCCAGATAATGACATATCTTAGGCTGATCTTTCATCGTACGGATAAGTTCGTCCGTAATCTCCTCCGGATAACAGTAAAGAAGACGGATCCATTCGATTCCGCTGATTTCACATAAGCGGTTCAAAAGTTCCGAAAGTTTCTTTTCTCCATACAGGTCCACTCCGTACAACGTCGTTTCCTGTGCGATCAGGATCAGCTCTTTTGTTCCGCCTTCCGCCAGAAATTCCGCTTCTTTTATCAGGCGTTCCATCGGTATACTGCGGAAATTTCCCCGCAAGGACGGAATAATACAGTAAGTACAATGCTTATCGCAGCCTTCCGCTATCTTAAGATAAGAATAGTATCCTCCGGTTGTATTAACGCGGTTGGTATCCGGAAGCGGCAAGGCATTCAGATCTGCATAGCATTCTGTTTTTTTGCCTTCCATCGCTTCTTCTATCACTTCTGCAATACGGTCAGTTGCCGTTGTACCAAGTACTGCATCTACTTCCGGTATCTCCTCCAGTATTTCTTTCTGATATCGTTGTGCCAGACACCCTGTCACAAGAAGTACTTTCAGTCTTCCGAGTTTTTTATATTCTGCCATTTCCAGGATCGTCTGAATGCTTTCTTCTTTCGCATCATGGATAAAACAGCAGGTATTGATCACGATCACGTCTGCCTCTGTCTCATCATTTGTCAAAGAATACCCTTTATCTCTGAGCAATCCCAGCATCACTTCACTGTCAACCAAATTCTTATCGCATCCAAGGGATACAAATAATACATTTTTCATTGTTCATTTCTCCCACTCTGTTTTCTTTGTGCCGCCATCAGACAATTCTTCATCAGCATTGCTATGGTCATCGGTCCTACACCTCCGGGCACCGGTGTAATGGCTCCGGCAACTTTTTCTGCTTCTTCAAATATAACATCCCCACAGAGCTTTTTCCCGTCCATCCGATGAATTCCGACATCGATCACGGTTGCCCCCTGTTTTATATGATCCCCATGGATAAAACCTGCTTTTCCGACCGCCACGATCAGAATATCCGCCCGTTTTGTGATTTCTTTCAGATTCTTTGTTTTAGAATGGCAGACTGTCACTGTTGCGTTTTCCTGCAGCATTAAGGCAGCCATCGGCTTCCCGACGATATTGCTCCTCCCGACGATCACACACTCTTTCCCTTCCATAACAACCCCCGAACGTTTCAGAAGTTCCAGAATTCCTGCCGGAGTACAGGAAACAAAGCACTCCTTCCCAATCCAGAGATTTCCTGTATTTACTGCGTGAAATCCGTCCACATCCTTTTCCGGTGCAATTGCAGCGATGATACTGTCTTCGTTCAGATGTTCCGGCAAAGGAAGCTGCACCAGAATGCCGTCCACGTCCGCCCGTCCGTTCAGGCTGTATACAAGAGAAAGCAGTTCTTCTTCCGTCGTGTCTATGGAAAGTTCATAGGAAAGTGACTGAAATCCTACATACTCACATGCCTTCTTTTTATTGTTCACGTATACGGAAGATGCCGCATCCGATCCGACCTGAATCACTGCCAGCGTCACTTTCTTTCCTTGTTCTGCAAGCTTTTCCGTTTCTTTCTTAACTTCGTCCTTTATTTTTTGTGATATTGCTTTTCCGTCTATGATCTGTGCCATGTTAATCTCCTGTATTTTCGATTGTCTTTATAAAAGAGGTGCCAGTACACGTAATACAGCCTGTACCAGACGTTGCACGATTGGCTTCTGGGTTGTGGCCTGTGTCTGAAGCTCGCTGCTTTCCATCATAGAAAGCAGATCTTCTTTAACCTGTCCCACTACCGGTGTCTTATAAAACAGCGTGCCGCATTCAAAATGCAGGTACAGACTCCGATAGTCCAAATTGATCGTGCCGACAATTGCAAATTTGTCATCACAGACAAAGGACTTTGCATGTACAAATCCGGGTGTGTATTCATAGATCTTTACCCCGCCTGCTGTCAGCTGTGAATAATAAGACTGCGTCAGCCAGAATACATACCTTTTGTCCGGGATGCCCGGTGTAATGATCCTTACATCAACACCTTTTTTAGCCGCAAGCAGTAATGCAGTCATCATTTCATTGTCGATAACAAGGTATGGTGTCGTAATATAAATATACTCTTGTGCAGTGTTGATCATATTCAGATACACCGATTCGGAAACATTTTCCCTGTCTAACGGAGAATCCCCGTACGGCTGCACGTATCCCTCTCCCTTAACCGGTTCTTTCCTATGTACGCCCGGCATATATTGAAAAACATCTTCGTTTTTATTATAGGATGCCGTATTCCAATTGACCAGAAACATAGAAGTCAGATTCCAGACGGCATCTCCACGAAGGAGAACTCCGGTATCTTTCCAGTAGCCAAACCGTTCTTTTTTATTGATGTATTCATCTGCCAGATTCCATCCGCCCATAAATCCCGTATGTCCGTCAATGACTGTGATCTTTCTGTGATCCCGGTAATTCATGACCAGAGAGAAAAAAGGAATCACCGGATTAAATGCCACACATCTGATCCCATATTTTCTGAGTTCCTCGTAATACCTATACGGCAGATGCACACATCCCATATCGTCATAGATCAAACGTACTTCTACTCCGGCTGCCGCTTTTTGCTTTAATACTTCTAAAATTGAGGACCACATTTCACCTTCATCAATAATAAAATATTCCATAAATATGAAATGCTGTGCTTTTTTTAATTCATCAAGCAATATCGGAAATGCTTCCTCTGCACTTTTGTGATATGACGACTCTGTATTCTGATAAGCCGGAAAATGTGCAAAATCACAGATGTATTTCATTTGCCCCTGTGCGATCCTGTCCTCTTCCTTTACCCGATCCAGCAGATCTTCCTCTGCAGGAGTAAACACAGAAAACTTTGCCGATGCCCGGTCCATCTTTCTGCGCATTCCCTTGCTTGGACGTTTGTCTCCAAAGCAAAGATACATTGCACCGCCAAACAGCGGAAAAATCAATATCGGAATGATCCACGCAAGCTTATATGCCGGATTTTCGTCTTTGTTTACAATATAAAGCACGACACAAAGGCTGATGATCTCCAATACGATATTCAGTATACGCGAAACATCAAGCAGCTTTGTAAGCATGCTGACGCCCCAGAGCACCTGAACCAGTATCAGTATTCCGACAACCACTATTCTTTTTTGAAAAACCTTTAAAATCTTAGAAATAATCATGTGTCGCTCCATTTCTGAGATCCATCCGGATACTACTCTGCTTATTGTACCCTACCATTGCAAAAAAGTCCAGCAAATCCATTCTATAGTTTCTAATCATTCTATAAACTTTCTCCTGTACTTTTTCTTCTTTTCCTGCATATATTGAAACTAAAACAAAGCATTTTTGAGGTCAATACATGGACTATTCAAGAACACATTATTACAAGTACACCAATCCTTCCACCCAGAGGCAGGTCCGTTCCAATATCCCGGTCTTTGAAACAGACGACACTCCTGCTGCACCCGGTCTTGGCCCGGCAGGAAACCAGACCCCGGATCTGGATGCAAATATGGGGAATACCTCAGGGAGCAACGGAACCACGGGAGGTGTTGTAACTCCTGAAACAGACAATACTCCTGCATCACCTGACATTGGTCCGGAAGACCTTCCTACTCCTTCTCTTCCGTCAAATACACCGTCCGGAAGCGTCACCGTTCCTTTTCCTCCGCTCAGCGGCAGCGGAAATTCCAGCAGTTCCGGAAGCAGTTCCGGCACAGATACCCTTTGGAGTTTCCTTTGGAGCACACCTTTGTTCCAAAATCTTTCTGCCGTTGCACAGGCACGCTTCTATAACGTAAATTCCATGATGGAACCTGTTGATATTTACATTAATGGTCAGCTTGTGATCTCTGATCTTGATTACACGGAATATACGGACTATCTCTACATTATCCCGGGATATTATACCATTACCGTATATCGCCGTACAAATCCGGGATATCCGATCTTAAATACCCGCGTACACTTTGTTCGAAACTCTACCTGTACTGTAGCCCTGATCGGCACCGTAGACAGTGCAGGTCTTCAGTTCATCTGCTAAAAAAGGAGCCGACCCGGGCGGACTGTCCCACGAAAAAGTCAGACCTGAAAGTCCAACATCGTGGAGCAGTTCCCTATGAGTCGGCTGTTTTCTTTAAAACAACAAATACAACAATGTGCAGATAAGTCCAAGTCCAAACAGAAGCAGTCCAAAGGAAACGCTTCGTCCGACCAGCTGCACCGTGGCATCTACTTCCATATTACGAATTGCCAGAATCTCTACAAAAGATTTCTGTATCGGATTCTTTCTGCATACTGTTGTGTTCAGGATATAGATCATACGATCCAACAGGGAACCTACCGCATAGGTAAATCCGTTTCCGACGACAACACGGCGATGCTTTTTCTTAGGGCGAAATACCTTTTTCCCAAGAAAAAGCGTAAAGAAATCCGTCATTTTATCCAAAACACGGCAAAAGAATCCGCATACAAACGGCAGAAAAGAAAGCAGTACCGGCTGATACAGATTTTTCTCAATGTCCAACCATTCCGGCCACCGGTTTGCATAAACCTTCTTCCCATTTTCCCGTTTCATCAGCACTGTCCGGACAACTCCGAAATATAATGCCAATCCTACGCTGATTGAGATTACAGCCCCCTTTAAATTCGTCCAGGTAAAATAATCTACCGGCCAATGATGGGATTCTACAACTGTAGCCTCTGACAGTTTTGCGGTTTCCGCCAGCTTATCCATGGTAATCCCGGGTGCAATTCCCATAAAAAGCAGGAGTACGGCCGGAAGCAGTACACAGAGCAGACTGCTTCTTTTGCAGCCGGGTGCCTGCTTTGCATTACCATTTTCCCAGAATACGGCGATATATAACTTCAGCATGTAGGCAAATGTCATTCCGCCTGTCACTAAAAAAATTACCTCCGCTGCCTTTACATATGGTAACAAAGCACTTCCGGCAAGTTCAGACATATACTCTGCCATACTCTCATGGATCAGTGTTTTACTGATGTATCCGCTGCCAAGCGGAATCCCGGCAATGCTATATGCTCCAACTAAAAATGCGGCGTGCAAAAGCGGTTTATTCTTTCCGTATCCGCGTATCTCATTTAGATCAAGCGATTCCGTCTTCATAAAGATCACTCCCGCGGTCAGAAAAAGCACCAGTTTTATAAAAGAATGATTTACCATATGAAGCAGTGTCCCACTCCAGGCAAGCATATTTTCCTCAAGCAGTGTATACATGGAAATCCCGGTAACGATAAATCCCATCTGTGATACTGACGAGCACGCAAGAGTACGCTTGAAATTGACGGAAAACAATGCAAGAAACGCTCCCACAAACATCGTCGCGATTCCCATTGCAAGTAAAATCAGTCCCCATACTTCATTATGCATCAACTTGTTTCCTGTTACCACAAGGATTCCGAAAATACCCATTTTCGTCAATACTCCGGACAAAATGGCCGATGCCGGTGCCGGGGCAACCGTATGTGCTTTCGGAAGCCATACATGCAGTAAGAACAAACCGGATTTTGCCGCGAATCCGACACAGATCAAAGCTCCGGTCAGCAACTCTCCTGCTCCCCCATAATAGTCCAACAATATTCCCATCAGCATTACAAGTCCGCTGATCACACCAATTCCCAAATACAACTTTCCAGCATGGATACTGTCCTCTTTTTCTGAATGGATCACCCATACAAAAGAAGTAAACGACATGACTTCAAAGAACAGGAATGTTGTAAAAAGGTCCGCAGATAAAAGCACTCCGGCTACTGCAGAAAGTGTCAGCAGCCAGAAAAAATAATACCGGTTCCGATTTTTTTCATGCCCCATATATTCCTTAGAAAAAACACTGCAGGCAAGCCACATCAGACAGGCGATCAGAAGATAGATCACGCGGAATCCGTCTGTAGTAAAACAGAGTCCATGACCGCACACATTTTCTGCAGATGCCGAGATGGTATCTCCATGCAGAACAGCCGGCAAAAGCACTACTGAGCAAAATGTTTCCGCCGCTGCCGTTCCAATGACAACAACGTCTCTTATACGCTCATTCTTTATTCCTGCCAGATAAGAAATAATCGCTCCAAACGCCGGGAGAAATAACATTATCCAAAGCATCATCTGATTCATCTTTTCTCTCCCCTTCCTTATAACAGTCCTGCTGCGATCTTTTCAAAATAAGAAACCAACGGAGCAGAGAACATGCCAAGAACCACAATAACAATGCACAAAACGATCATTGGAACTTTCATATAGCCTCCGGCAGGGTCTTCTACCTGACGGATCTGTTCCATATCAAATCCAGGCCCCGGAAAATATGCCTTGATCACTACGGAAAACAGATACATTGCCGTAAGCACTGCTGAAATCAGAAGAACCGCAATCCCGGCATAAGCAAGTGCCTGTCCGGCATCTGCCGCTGCTGTGATCAGATTCCATTTACTGATGAACCCTGCCGTCATCGGTACCCCTACCAACGCTGCAGACGCCAGAGTAAAACATCCGAACACAACCGGCATTTTCCGGCCAAATCCAAATAAATCATTGACATAATTTTTCCCGGTCTTATATAACACAGCTCCTGCTGCATAAAATAAAGTGATCTTAATAAGTCCGTGAAATACCATATGTGACAAGGCTCCCGTCATTCCTTCCGGAGTCATCAAAGAAGCCCCGAAGATCATATAAGACAGATTACTGATCGTTGAATAAGCGAGTCTTCTTTTAAAATGCTGTTCCTTTAATGCCATCCCTGAGCCGAATAAGATCGTTATCAGTGCAGCTGTCATCATCACATACTGTACCCATGTTCCCCGTAAAAACTCTGTTCCGAAAGAATAATAAGTTACTCTCAAAATTGCAAAGGCACCGGAATTTACAACTGCAACTGCATGAAGAAGTGCGGTTACCGGAGTCGGTGCTACGGATGCTGTCGGAAGCCATCCGTGGAACGGAAAAATTGCTGCCTTTACACCAAAGCCAAAAACCATCATCAAGAAAGCAACATATAAAACGCTCTGTTGCTGCGCACTCAATTCCGTCAGAAATCCACCAAACTTAAATTTATGTACACCGCTGTACACCGTCAATACCATCATCCCCATAAAAGCAAAGCCTGCGCCGCCGATGGAATACAGCACATATTTTCTTCCTGCAAACAAACTTTTCTCTTTCATCCCATGCATAACGATCGGTAATGTGACCAACGTCAGAAATTCATAAAAGAAATACATGGACACCAGGTTCGATGCAAACGAAACACCCACCGTTACCCCGTATGTCATCAGATAGAACGTAAAAAAGCTGTTTTCTTTTCCTTCATGCCGCATATATTGCACTGCATAAGAGCACGCAAGCGGCCATAAAAAAGCAATCAGTCCGGCAAACACCCGCCCCATGCCGTCCAAACCGATCTGGATCGGCATGGTTTCCGTAATTTTGAATATCGTGTATGTCTCTGTTTCGCCGACAAGGAAAAACAGGAGAACTATCAGCAGCGAATTTATTGTTGCTGTTGTGATTACATAAACAGTCCGTGCCGTACGATTTTTCATCTTAAACAGGAAAAGCAGAGCGCCTGCAAAGATTGGAAACAGGATTGGTAATAACAGTAATTTGCTCATCTCTTTTCCTCCTTAAAATAATACTTTCTGTACCGCATCCGCCATATGAGTGATCCCCTGCGGAAACAGACCGATAACAAGAACCAATACTGAAAAAATAAGCATTGGAAAAAGCATCTGAAGATTTGCTTCTTTCCTGTCTTCCGTTTTTTCTTTCTCTTCTCCCGAAAAAAAAGCATCAACGGTTACTGATATCAAATATCCTGCCGTTAAGAGTGCACTGAGCAGCAAAACGACCGGTCCGAGCCATTCTACAACCATGATCCCGCTCTCAAGGGCTCCCTGACAAAGATACCACTTACTGATAAATCCGCAGAACGGAGGAATCCCTACCATTCCAAGAGCAGCTATGGTAAACGTCCACATGGTAACCGGCATTTGTCTGCCAAGCCCCTTCCATTCTTCTACCTTCGTTTTTCCTGTTTTATAGATTACAGCACCCGCGTTCAAAAACAGTGTACATTTCATAACAGAATGACACACTACATGTAAAAGTGCTCCGGCCAATGCAACAGGATGCATCAGTGAAATTCCAAACAGAACATAAGATACCTGACTGACCGTCGAATAAGCAAGCCGTTTTTTCATGATCTGCTCTTTATACGCCATCATGGAACCCATAAAAACAGTTGCAAGTGCCAATCCGATAAAGGCATATTGTACCCAGGTTCCTTTCAGGTTCTCAATTCCAAACAAATAAAAAACTACACGGATAATTCCAAGAACACCTGTTTTGGTTATCATGCCTGACAGTACCGCTGAAGCCGGTGCCGGTGCAACCGGATGTGCACTCGGAAGCCATCCGTGCATTGGAAACATACCTGCTTTTGTACCAAATCCAAGGATCATAAAAAATGCTGATAAAAGCAATACCCCTTTTTGTTCTGCCGGAAGCCCTCCCGCAAAAACCCCGCCCGGTAAAAAGGAAAGAGTTCCTGCCGAAGTATATACGAACGCAAAACCAAATACAGCAAATGATGCCCCGGCAATAGAATAAAATAGATATTTTTTTGCCGCAAATACGGCTTCTTTTGTCATGGTATGTAATACGAACGGTACGGAAAGCAATGTCATGAACTCATAAAACAAGTAAAATGTCACTAAATTTCCTGCCATAAAAATTCCGTTCATAACCCCTGCAACCATAAGATAGCATCCGTAAAAGCAGGCGCCGGAAAGACTTCTTGTATGAGCTTCCTTATGTTCTGCTTCTTCTTCATGCTTCATATACTCAAAAGAGAAAACACCGACCAAAAGCCATACCACTGCCAAAAGTCCGGTAAACAGAATGGACATTTCATCTATCTTCAACGCCACCGGAATATTCTTCGTCAGATACCAAAGCACAACTTCTTTTCCCTTTAAGCAAAAAGAGGCTGCCGTTAACAAAAGTTCAAGAACCAGAGCAGCCAATACGACCGCATTCCTGCTCTTTCTGTTCTGTTTATTTTTCAAAGCCAGCACCGCAGCTCCGCATAACATCGGAAACAGCACCGGCAAAAAAGCAAAATACTTCATCTCTTTTGCATCCTTTCTGCCCTTTTCTTATACAAACATGTTCAGTCCCGTTTGTATCCCCTCGATCACAATATCCGAGAAAATACCAAGGAACAGGTTCAGGCAAATAAACGCTCCCATCACTGCCACATACAGCCAGGCAGGTTTCTTTGCTTCTTCTCTCTGTCCTGTCGGTGTATAAATGCAGATGATCGCCTTAAAGAAATACCAGGCATTCAGCATCGTACTTGTTGCCAATACAAGCAACGTAATGACCATCTTCCCCATACTGTTGTCTACTGCTGCCGTTGCAAATAAGATTTTGGCAATAAATCCGCCAAACATAGGAATTCCGATCATGGCAATGGCGCCGGCCGTAAACGATACCCCTGCTACTTTATTTCGATAACCTGAACCGGTCAGTCTGCTCCACGCAGTCTTTTCTCCGGATGCCTCTACCAGGCCTCCGACAGAGATAAACAACATTGACTTTACCGCGCCGTGCATGAACATGTGGAATAAAGAAGCTACCACACCTGCGATATTTCCCAGTCCGAGTCCCATGTAAATATATCCAAACTGCGCAATGGAAGAATATGCGATCATCTTCTTGGCATCCTTCTGCAAAATGGCGTTTACAGACCCCATGATCATTCCGATGACACCAAACGCAAATAAAATATTCGTAATCTTATACTGCAGAACAACTTCCCATCCGATGACGCGGAAGAAAATCTTGATCAGAAGAAAGATATAGGCTTTTGTTACCAGACCAGATAAAACTGCACTTGAGGTCGGTGTGGAATAGCCATGTGCATCCGGAAGCCACGAATGAAACGGATATAATGCACTCTTGATCGCAAGACCTACACTGATCAATGCAATGATGACTGTCAGCGGTGCCTGGTACTGCCCGCTCTCCACAAGCACATCGATCGACTCTTTGATATCACACATCAAAAGATGTCCGGTCAGATCATAAAGCAAAGTGATCCCAATCAGAAAAAGTCCGGACCCCAGCTGGCTCATGATCATATATTTTGCCGAAGCAAGCATTGAGCGTCCGTTTCCCTTCATCATGATCATACCACATCCTGCAATCGTATTGATCTCAACAAAAACATACGCCGTAAAAATGTCATTGGTATAAACCAGAGCAAGTAAAGAACTCATCAAAAGAGCAGCAAGCGAATAGTACAGGTTCTGCTTCCCTTTCGGCAGATCATGCTCTATGTATTCTTTTCCGGCTACTACGGAAAATAACATAACAATAGAAAAGAACAGTGCCATCATGCCTTCTAATACTCCGGCACGGACTTCATTCCCCCAAGGCGCAGAAAAATGTCCCATCATATAAGTAAAGCTGTCTCCTGTCGCTGCGGTATAATATAATACCCCCGCTGACATCAATGTTACTGCTGCAAACAATATCCAGGATAAGATCCTTGCGGCATTTCTGTTTAATACCGAACAGATCACTCCGATAAACAGGCAGGACACAATACTGAATAAAGGAAAATTCCATATAAAATCCATTTATTTTCCCTCCTTCTGTACCGCTTTTGCTATTTCATCAATATCAAGCGTATGGTATCTGCGGTAAAGCCGTATTGTAAGTGCCAGCAGGACGGAGGTTACACTGACGGAAACTACGATCCCTGTCAGCACCAGACCGCTTGGAACCGGGTTAATGTATGCCTCCACGCTAGCCACTCCATCAATAACGATCGGTGCCTTTCTTCCTTCAATAAAACCTTTTGCCGCAAGAAACAGATACACCGATGTATCCATGATATTCAATCCCATGATCTTCTTGATCAGATTCTTTTTAAACAACAGTGTCGTAAATCCGATACCGAACAAAATAACTGCGATCGTTTCGTAATAATTTGTCAAAAGTCCGGAAATTATTTCTCCCATATCATATACCTCCTTTTCGGAACAACGCATACAGACTGTACATGGTACAGGCTACTACCATCCCGACACAGATATTCAGCGGAAGGATCAGTCCTGCACTGAAAATCCTGCCCGGAGTTCCCGTGGATATGATGTTGTCCATGTGATTAGCTCCGGTAAAAAACGAATAGGTTTTTGATAATGCATAAAATCCAAGTGCTGCTACAGAAATAGAAGAAAATGTTTTTGCAGTAAAAAATCTGCCGGTTTTCTTAAATCCGAATGCATTCAGATAAAGAATCAGTCCTGCACCGATAATTGCGCCTCCCGAAAAGCCGCCTCCCGGTGAAATATGTCCATTAAACACAACATATATGCCAAACAGCATGATGATCGGTACAAGAACCTTTGCTACACATTGTAAAATAGCGTCATTCTTCGGTTCATAAATACGGTCATTTTCTTCTGCCTGTTCTTTATCCTTCCCGTCCTCTTTCCCATCAAGACGGAGCAGAATGATAACACAACATACCCCCAGGAAAAGCACATGTGATTCTCCCAACGTGTCGAATGCCCTATAATCCAGAATCATTCCTGCAACAATATTAACTGCACCTGTCTCTTCCATTCCTTTTTCGATATAACGCTCTGCAACTTCATTATTGGTCGGATTATCGGTTCCGCCAAACGACGGCAGTTTTGCTACGGTCAAAAGCAATAAAGAAATGATCGTAATGCAAATAACGCCTGCTGCCAGATTATAAAGCCTTCTGAAATATTGGACTCCTTTTGTTTCCGGCCATTCTTCATACTTCGACAGCATTGTATCCGCCTGTTCTTTCCTGCGATTCCATTCTGCCTCTTCAAAAAATTCATCATGTATTCTCTGCGTAGTCGCTTCTGTTTCTACCTCATATCCGGCTTCTTCCGTCATATCGGATTCATCTCCATTGATAAAATGGACCAGACGGCGCCAGAGTGTTCTTTCATAATCTTCTCTAATTCTGCTCATCGTTTTCGTCCTTTCTGTCATCCATTGCCTGGATCTTTTTCAGGGTAACAAAAAACAGGATACTTGTAACACCCGCTCCTACCGCCGCCTCCGTGATCGCAAGATCCGGAGACTCCAACAGCATCCAGATCAATGACATGATGACACTATATGCCATAAAAACAACAACAGAAGTCAGCAGATTCTTAGCAAGGCAGACATACAGAGCACAAGTCAGCAAACCGATAAATAAAAGCAATGTGAATACTTCCATTATTCTTCCACCTCACATTCTTTTTCTACTCCGTCTTTATTTGTCGTTACTTCAAGCCGTGCAATCAGATGACTGCTGACAGGGCTTGCCAGCCACAGCATACAAATGATCAAAAATAACTTTAATGTTGTAAAGGAAAATCCATAGATAACAGCAATACCAAGAAGACAGATCATCAGAGCCAGTGTATCGCACATTGCCGCTGCATGCATCCGGTTCAGCACATATCTGAACTTGAAAATGCCAAACGTGGCAATACATGCCGTGCTTACTCCGATCAATAACAGAACCGTAGCAATCAGATACTTTAGTACTTCCATTTATTTATCCTCCCTGTTCTCTTCGTTCTTCTGATGGTGTTCCACATAAACTCCCATGTATACCTTTGTCAATACAACTACAGCAAGGAAACTGAGCATGGCATATAAAACAGCAACATCCACCAGATATTCCTCATGCAGTAATACCGATACGATAGTGATCAGAATGATCGTCATTGTACCTATCATATTGATGGCAACGATACGGTCGGAAATCCTAGGGCCGAGGATTGCACGTACAAGGCATGCCAGGATGCAGACAGCCAGAACGCACATACATACTACCAAAAATCCATAAAATATCTGTTCCATTATTTTTTGCCCTCCATCTTACGTAATTTCTTTACAAATATCGAATTGTCCATTCCTTCTGCCAATTCTTCATCCAGACAATGTACAACGTATTCATCGTCCGTTAAAGAAACAGTTATCGTTCCCGGTGTCAGTGTAATACAGTTTGCAAGTGCCACTCTTGCAACATCACTTTTCAGATCTGTTTTAAAATGCACAATTTTGGGCTGTACTTCATATTTGCTCGTCAAAATAAAATGTATTACCTGTGTATTTGCTTTGACCACTTCCCAGAGTACGGTAGCTGCATATCCGATCAGATGACCTGCTTTTCTCCATACTTTGATATCTTTTTTTATACTGTAATCCATATAACGGCATACAAACCAATACAACACCGCACTGACCGCAGCTCCAATAAAAAAGATCTCCCATGTGAATTTTCCATTGAAAATGATCCATAAGATCAAAAATACAATATACATTTTCTTTTCCTCCGGTATCTTATCTGATTTCTCAGTTTTTTTCCAAACCTCGTCTATTCTACGACTTTTCCAAATAATAATCAAGCCTTTACTTTTATTCTTTCTTTATTCTTTCTTTATTTCTCCTTCAATCTTTGTTCAGATAATTTTTCATGCTCTTTAATGCACTTTTTTCAAGTCGAGACACCTGAGCCTGTGATATATGGATTTCTTCTGCCACTTCCATCTGAGTCTTTCCTTGAAAAAAGCGCATTTTGATAATATTTTGTTCCCTCTCTCCTAATTTTCCAAGTGCTTCTTTAATAGAAATCTCTTCAATCCAGTTTTCTTCTCTGCTCTTCTTATCGCTGATCTGATCCATCAGATACAGAACATCTCCGGAATCGGAATATACCGGCTCATATAGTGACATTGGTGCCTGGATTGCATCCAGTGCATTCAAAATGTCTTCCCTCGGTATTCCGGATTCCTTAGCAATCTCATCCAGCGTCGGTTCCCTGTCCATGGCTTTTTGTAATAAATCTCTGGCATATAATGCTTTATATGCAATATCCCGTAGAGATCGACTGACACGGATGGAATTATTGTCTCTCAGATACCTTCTTATTTCTCCTATGATCATCGGAACGGCATACGTTGAAAATTTGACTCCCTGTGACAGATCAAAATTGTCGATTGCTTTCATCAGTCCAATGCATCCGATTTGGAACAGATCGTCCACATTTTCACTGCTGGAAGAAAACCGTTGGATGATACTGAGCACAAGGCGGAGATTTCCCTTGATATACTCTTCCCTTGCCTCTCGGTTTCCTTCTTTTATCTTTAAGATCAGCTCTTCCTTTTCTGCTGCTTTCAGCAGTGGAAGTTTTGATGTGTTTACTCCGCATATTTCCACTCGATATCCCGCCATGTAAATAACCTCCTGTTACGTTCTACAGTAAATCATTTACACTTTGCTTTCGAAATATTCTTCATTACCCAAATTTTAGGATTTCCGTCTTTAAGCGTTTCATTATTTTTTTCTCAAGCCTTGATATGTACGACTGCGAAATTCCAAGAAGATCGGCAACTTCTTTCTGTGTCTTTTCCTTTCCATCCGCAGTATCCAGACCAAAGCGAAGATTAATGATCGTCTGCTCTCTCTGGTTCAGACTTTTTAATGCCTGCCGGAGAATTTTTCTGTTTGCTTCCTCCTCCATATTTTTATAGATTCCGTCTTCTTCCGTCCCCAAAATATCCGACAGAAGCAACTCATTTCCGTCCCAATCTACATTTAACGGTTCATCAATGGAAACTTCCATCCTTGTTTTATTATTTTTTCTCAGGTACATCAAAATTTCATTTTCGATACAGCGTGATGCATATGTCGCAAGCTTTATGTTTTTCCCCGGATTAAACGTATTTATTGCTTTGATCAGGCCGATCGTCCCGATAGAGATCAGATCTTCCACCCCTACTCCGGTATTGTCAAATTTTTTTGCAATATAAACCACAAGCCTCAGATTCCGTTCTACCAAAGTTGCTCTTGCCAGCTCTCTTTCCTCGCCGCACAGCTTTTCCAATTCTGCTGTTTCTTCCTTGGCATCCAGCGGAGGCGGTAATACTTCTGCACCTCCGATATAATGGATTTCTCCTTTGCTCCCAAACAACAGATCCCTTAAATTCGTCACCATACGAAACATCAGCTTATCCTGTACCATGATCTTGATCAACATTGCTGTCTCCTACCCTTCTTCTAATAATCCGCAATGGAATATCACCTGATATTCCTTTCCCCTGTAAAGTTCCTCTCTCGTAGCAACAGCGATCACTTTTGAAAAACGCATCTGCTTTTCCTGCCACTGAATACTGACATAGTCGAACATTATACCTTCCAGCATCCCGTTTTTCTTTCCGACGCTGTGATACGGTACATACTGCATTCTTTCAGGGTGTATCTTTCTGCATTCTTCCATGACATCCTTCATCATTCGTTCTTCTACAAGGATGACCGGTTTATGATAAAACGGGTCATACAGGCGGTTACCGGTATCCATAAGTGCAGTCGCAAATACTTTTCTGTCTCCAAATTCCAATACTGTTTTTGCCTTCATATGTTCTTCCTTAAAACTGATACGGCACTGCCGTTCCAGGACAGTACAAGAAACTACAGCAGCGACGCTTACAAGGAATATTGCCAGACTCTGTGAAGAAATTTGAAACACTGATACCAGACCGAACTGTACTCCGGCTACTAACGAGCCTGTTATTACAAACAAAAACAGCCGCCAAAGAATACTTACCGCTCCAAAGGCAAGACAATTTGTCAAAAATATTACAGGGACAAACAGTAAAAAAACACAAGGCTGCTCTGTTTTTAAAAAGAAAAGAAGAAGACCTGCTGCAGCAAGTGCATTGACTGCCGCTGCGGCAATGCAACGCAATGTACGATAGGTCTTCGTTATCTTACGTATTAAAAACAGGATCAAAACATTCATCCAAAAGTTCAACAAAAAGAATACGTCTATGTATATGATACAGTCCACATTTCACCTCCTGCTCCCTAGTATAAAACGTATTCTCTGCAGTTTTTGTCAAAACCGGTTTTTCCTCACGGCAACTTCTCGACAAAAAGAGCAGGCCGCATGCGGACCTGCTCATCGTATTTTCTTATTTATTTCTGTGCACTCTTATTTATCCCTGTTCTTTCTTAAAAATTCAGGAATCTTGATCCCGGTTCCATCCGGTGTTGAAGTTGTATTGGAAGGAGCCGAATACGCAGGTCTGGCTGCAGCCGGCTGACTCTGTGTCTGCTGCGGCGCCTGCTGTGAGGAAGTCTGTGGCTGATGGACAGGTGAAGATGGCTGTGCGCCAAATCCTACCGGCTGACGGAAATTAAATCCGCCCTGAGCCGCTGTTCCCTGAGGTCTCTGCGCCGTACCAAATCCAGGAGTCTTTAAACTATAATCGAATTTGGATTCCATACCACTCAAAGGCTTTGCCGATGTACGGAAAAACTCCGGCTGCTGCGGCTGAGGGATTGCTTCCATTCCTGTTGCAATAATGGTAATGGTAACAAACTCCGGTACACTCATGTCATCTACCGTACCAAAGATGATGTTAGCATTCGGTCCGGCCAGGCTCTGTACATAACTTGCTGCTTCATTTGCTTCTGCGAATGCAATATCACCGGAAATATTAATGATAATATTCTGTGCTCCGTCAATAGTTGTTTCAAGCAGCGGACTCTGAATTGCCTGTTCAATGGCAATCATACATCTGTCTTCACCGCTTCCTGTACCAATACCGATATGGGCGATTCCCTTATCCCTCATAACAGACTGTACATCTGCGAAGTCAAGATTAATAGACCCTTCTTTATTGATCAGATCTGTGATTCCCTGTACACTCTGCTTTAATACTTCATCTGCACGTTCCAATGCTTCTGACATTTTTGTATGCTTGTCCACAACAGAAAGAAGACGGTCATTTGGAATAACGATCAGTGTGTCCACATTATGACGCAGACGCTCAATTCCGTTTAGTGCATTTTCCATACGTCTGGTACCTTCGAATTTGAAAGGCTTCGTTACAATGCCTACCGTAAGAATTCCCATTTCTTTAGCCAGCTGTGCTACCACAGGAGCCGCACCGGTACCGGTACCACCGCCCATACCGCATGTAACGACTACCATGTCTACATTTCTGACAACATCTGCCAGTTCTTCACGGCTTTCCTCAGCAGCCTTTTCTCCCTTTTCCGGGTCTGCACCGGCTCCAAGCCCCCTCGTCAGCTTTTCTCCAATCTGGATTGTCTGCTGGGACTTACAGTTCCTCAACTGCTGCTTATCTGTATTTACGCATACAAACTCAATTCCTGTAATCCCGGAATTGATCATACGGTTTACTGCATTATTTCCTGCACCGCCTACGCCTACTACTAATATTTTTGCTGCTGCTTCCGGCTCACTCTTTGTAATCTCGATCACGGGTGCTTCCTCCTTTTATCATAACTATGGTTTTCTTTCTTGCCATATATGGAATTTACAATATCTTGTAGCAAAATAAAATTCGCCTAATATATCTATACTATATAATATATAGTTAAATCCCATATTAATCAAGCGGTTTTTTCAATTTTTTCTATATTTTTCGTCTTTCGACGCAAAATAACTATTTTAAAATGACTTCCTTATTTTCTTTGCTGTAATTACGCATATCGAGAATGCCGCTCCGCCCATCAGCAGCGGTCAGGATTCCTTTCAAAGCATTCATCTGCTCATCATAAGAATCTCTCTTTCCAAGCAGCACCTCTACTGTTCCGCAATAGAGTGTAACCTGATAATCCGAAGAAAAGCTGATTTTTTCTACCTCAATTGCATTTTTTTCCATCAGCCTTGTCAGTTCCAAAATCGTAGTGAACAGACTTTGTTTCTGTATCTGCAATTTCTGATACAGTATGATTTCGTCAAATTCCAAACCTTCCACAAGAGGAATCCCCTCGATTTTCCGGTTCGAACTTTCTACTACAATCCCATCCTTATCAAAGTACAGGTATCCGCCCATCAGAGGAATACATCCTGTCACTCTCTTCTCATAAACAACAATCCGCACGGAATTTCTGTCTGCATACTCAACCTCATAACTTTCAATAAAAGGGATTTCTGTTTTACTGACAGAATGTTTCAGGCAAAAAAGCGGTGTACAGGTCATGAAAAACGAATCCTGAAGCTGATCCGTAAATTCATTTTCCGAATATCTGGTCAGCCCTTCAAAGGTAACATATTTCAGTCGGAATAAATAATATCCCCAAAGCAGAACCGCCGCCAGAAAAATTATTCCTGTCAGAGTCAAAATCTTCATTCGGTTCCTTTTACCGTCATATTCTCTTTTTTCCTGTTTCATAGTATTTTACTCCACGGTTCTTGAAGATATACCAAGTGCTATCCCCATTTCTGCCAGCAGTATCAGCAATGCACTTCCGCCGTAACTGATAAACGGCAGGGAAACTCCCGTCGCCGGGATCGTGCTGGTTACTACTGCTATATTCAATATTACCTGAACGGCAATATGTGCCATGATTCCAGTTACAACAAGACTTCCGAACAGGTCCGGAGCACTGTTGGCAATAATATAAAGCCGCCAAAGGATCAGCAGATACAAAACGATCACTGCGATCGCTCCGACCAATCCTAATTCCTCACAAATAACAGAAAAAATCATATCATTATGTGATTCCGGAATAAATCCCAACTTCTGCACACTGTTTCCAAGTCCTTTTCCTAAAAATCCTCCGGACGCAATGGCATACAGTCCCTGCAGTATCTGATATCCTTTTTCATGAGTTTCCACATTCAGCCAGGCATCGATTCTTGTTGCACGGAAACCGTCTCCTAAAAAAATGTATGCCGCAACTGCCGCTACAAACAAAATACCGCAATAGAAAAAGTATTTCTTCTTTCTGCTTGTTACAAAACAGATGACCACAAAAATCCCGCACATTACAAGTGCCGTACTCAGATTTTCCATGGCAACCAGAACGACCAGAGGTGCAATTCTTGCAAATGCAAGAAGAAATCCACGACAGTAATTCAGACGTTTTGGAGCCAGATAGGCAATACTTGCCGTAAACACAATGACACATACTTTTGTGATTTCTGACGGCTGAAAACTGCCGATCCCCGGAAGTTCCAACCATCTCTTCGCACCCTTGATCTCGTCTCCCACCAAAAGAACCAGTATCTGAAGTCCCAGGGAAAGCAAATAAAGCAGCGTGACCGGACGGATCCTTATTCCCGGAAGTTTCTGCGTTATGAAAGTATAACCCATCCTGGAGATCAGAAATGCAACCGAAAGCATAACACATATGCCAAGAGCCGCAAAAACCCCCTGTTTTCTTAAATAAAGTGTCGGGTCATTATACATTTTTGCAGCATTATAATAGCTGGTGCTGTAAACCATGACCAGTCCGAAAACAACCATGAATACAGTCAGAAAAAACAGACTGTAATCCATCGAATGATATTTTTTTACTGATGCCGTCCTAGTATTTCTGGTTGACATAGCTACCTCTTTCCTTCTTATTCTTCGATATGAGCCACATACTCCTTAAACATTCTTCCGCGTTCTTCATAATTCTTAAACATTCCCCAGCTGGCACATGCCGGAGAAAGAAGCACAGCATCACCGTTCTGTGCATTTTCTTCACAGAACCGCATTGCCTCTTCCAATGTTTCCTTCTGTACGATTGAGGTAACTCCCATTTTTTTTGCAGTTTCCGCAATTTTTTCTTTGGTCTGTCCGATCAGCACAAGATGTTTTACTTTTCCGTCAAATGCAGCAATCCATTCGTCATATTCCGATCCCTTGTCATAACCGCCGCCGATAAGAAGCGTAGGACGATCCATTGCCTGGATCGCTTTTATTGCCGCGTCCGGATTCGTCCCTTTGGAATCGTTATAATACACAACTCCTTTTTTGGTTGCAACATATTCTATCCGGTGTTCTACTGCCTGAAAATTTTTCAGTCCCTCTCTGATCTCCGGAAGCGGCACTCCGATACAGATCGCTGCACCGACTGCAGCCATGGCATTTTCATAATTATGTTTTCCGATAATATTCAGTTCATCTGTCCGGCATATTTCTGTAACGACACCGTTTTCCGCATAAAAGATGGCATTATTTTCCAGATACAGACCGTCACTCAGCTTTCTGTCTCCTGAAAACCAGAGGATCCGGCAGGAAAGTTCCTTTGCATATTCACGAAGCATTTTATCCTCATAGTTTAAAATGCAGGTCTGATCCTCTGTCTGATGCAGAGCTACATTCAATTTTGCCCTTGCATAGTTTTCCATGGTATAATGCCGGTTCAGGTGATCCGGTGTCAGATTCAGTATCATGCTGACCTCCGGGCGAAAATCAGATTGTACGGTCTCCAGCTGGAAACTGCTGAGTTCTGCAACCGTTACCGAATTTTCCGTCGTTTCCTCTGCCAGTTCCGTGTACGGTGTTCCTATATTACCGACAACAAATACCTCTGAAAAATACTGCTTCATGATTTCTCCGGTCAATGCGGTTGTTGTTGTCTTTCCGTTTGTTCCGGTAATCCCGATCAGTGCACCTTTTGCAAAATGGTATGCCAGCTCGATTTCCCCCCATACAGGAACCCCGCGCTCCCTGATTTCACTGACGTATTCCAGATCCGTCGGTACCCCGGGACTCAGTACGAGCAATTGTGTTGTATGTATCAGCCGTTCCGGAAACTCTCCAAATACAATGTTCACTTCCGAACCGACTTGTTCTGTCAACTTTTCTATATCCAATGCTTTATTTCCATCATAAAGTGTCACTTTTGCTTCATGCCTGCACAGGAGCCTGGCTGCAGCAATTCCGCTGACTCCGCTTCCTACTACAGTTACCTGTTTGTCTTTCAGCATTTTATCCCTCCATATAACTCAAATTACTATAATAATACCATATTTCTCAAATTCTGCAACTGGTTCTCCTGCATTACTCAAGCATCACTCTTCCTTTTGCGCTTCTATTCCAAGATACGGAAGTATCATTTCAAAAACATCAGCAATGACAGGAGCTGCAATCGTTCCTCCGTAATACACACCTTCCGGTTCATCAATGATCACCATCGCTATCACTTCCGGATCATCAGCAGGTGCAAATCCGATAAAAGAGGCAATGTACTGATTGCTGCTGCGCGGAAGCTTTTCGGAAGTGGCTGTTTTTCCTCCGATCCGAAATCCCGCGAGATACGCTTTATTCCCGGTACCGTTTTCTACCACCTGTTCCAACAGTTCTTTCATTATTTCAGAAGTTTCTTCCGATACCAGTCCTTTTTCGCCGATCCCGTCTATTGTTTTTATCGTATCGCCTGCCGGATTTGTGATCCTGGTTACAAAATGAGGACGCACACCGGTTCCTCCATTAATGACCGTACTGACCGCCGCCATCAGCTGAAGCGGTGTGATCTGAAACGACTGTCCGAAAGAAATGGTCGCCAATTCCACTTCTTTTATATTTTCCAAAGAATGCATGATGGAACCTGCTTCCCCCGGAAGGTCTATTCCTGTTTTCTTAAAAAGTCCCAGCTGCTCAAATGTTTCATACATGCGTTCTGCTCCTACTCTCGCTCCAACCTCAATGAAAGACGGATTGCAGGAATTTTGTATGGCTTCCGCAAAACTTTGAGATCCGTGCCCCGTTGTTTTGTGGCATCGTATTCTCCGGTCAGCTACTATTTTATATCCCGGACAATAAAACCGGTCATTTACCGATAATACTCCATGTTCAAATGCCGCCGTTGCCGTAATAATCTTAAATGCAGACCCCGGCTCATAGGTATCACTGATGCAGGTATTCCTCCACATCCGGTTCAAAAGCTCAGTACGGCGTTCTTCCGTCAGTGTATCGTCTTCTTCTGTGAGATACATATCCAAAAGTTCATATGGCTGATTCAGATCATATTCCGGTACATTTACCATTGCATAAAGTTCGCCATTTTTCGGATTCATCACAATAAGGCTGACATTCTTTGCCTGTTTTGCCTGCAAAACCATATTTGCCGTCTGTTCACAATAGCTTTGGATCACTACATCCAATGAAGTATGGAGACTGTTTCCCGTGATCGGCGTAACACGGTTTTCCGCCATATCTTTTAATTCCGTTCCCTGTGCCGTCGTCATCGTAAGAATCTTCCCGTTAATCCCCTGAAGCCAGCTGTCGTAGGTTACTTCCAGTCCGAGTATCCCCTGATTATCACTTCCGGTAAATCCAAGTACTTTGGAGGCAAGGGTTTCGTATGGATAATATCGTTTATAATCTTCGTCTACCATTACGCCGTCAAGCTCATAAGTCCTGATCCTGTCCGCGGTCTCTTTCTCCACATTCGTTTTGATGATCTCAATTGAAGATACTTTTTCTACCCGTTTTCTTATATATTCTTCACTCAGTTCAAGTTCCCTGCACAAAGCAGAAATTACCTTTTCTGCATCTGTGACCTGACTGTGTATTACAGAGATGGTGCAAACCGGTTTGTTATCAGCCAATACAAGTCCGTTTCTGTCATAGATCTTTCCTCTTTCTGCCTTTATGGTCCGCTCTCTTTCATGCAGATCCTGCGCGGCTTTTGCAAGATGTTCCGAAGAAACGATCATTAAATAAAACAGTCTCCCCATCAACAGCACTGCTGCTGTTGTAATTACAAAAAGGACAAGTAAAAGACTGCGTTTTTGAAATGTTTTCAAGAAAGCCACTACAATACTCCATTCTTTTTCTCATCCTTTGATTGTATGATATTCTGTTCTGTTTTATGAGATTCCTACTCTGAAAGAACATCCGGTGTATTTTCATTTTCTTCCGGATCGTATTCCGGATTGTCCGTTTCATTCGTCAAAATGTCGTCCTGACCTATCTTTTCGATATAATAGGTAATTTCCCCTTCCGGATACATTTTCAGATATGGTAATGCTTCTTCCAGAATGGATGCGGCTAAGGAAGACGCTGTCGTCGATTTTGACATCAACGCTTCATCATGTGCCTCATCAACCACAACATAAATGACAACTTTTTGATGATCTGTCTCCACAAACCCCAAGAAGGAAACCAGATTTTTCCCCGCCTCTCGCGGATACTTTTGTGCCGTTCCTGTCTTTCCTCCGATCAGATACCCTTCTACCTGTGCTTTTTTGGCAGTCCCGTCCGTTACGGTCAGATACATTGTTTCGCGAATAAAATCGCTTGTATCTAAGGAAACCGTTTTTCCTACAACGACCGGCTCCATCTTTTTTATTGTTGCTCCATCCGGATTTTTAATGGCTTTTACAACGTGAGGTTCGTAATAAGTCCCTCCGTTGATGAGTGAAGCAAATGCTGCGGCCATCTGCACCATATTCACGGTAAAGGACTGTCCAAAACTGCTTGTGGCCAATTCCGTCTGATTCAGTTTGTCTACAGAAATCAGTTCTCCTGTGGTTTCGCCGGGCAGATCAATCCCCGTTTTTGTTCCAAGCAGGAAATGTTTCTGATATTGATAGAACATTTCTTTTCCGCAATCTGCAGCAATCTGCATCAATGCATCGTTGCAGGAATACATCAGCGACTGTGCCAGGCTGATCTTTCCATGTCCTTTTTTATTGCTGCATCGGATCACAATGGACTGTGACTCGCCAAAGGTTTCTTTTCCATCACATAAAAACTCCGAATCGATTTTGACAATATCTTCTTCCAATGCTGCCGCTATCATAAACGGTTTAAATGTAGACCCCGGTTCATACGCATCGCTGATGCAGAAGTTCCTCCACAAATCGTACATCGCATTCAGCTTTTCTTCTGATGTCATCTGCTCCAGTTCTTCTTCCGCATAATATGGGGTCAGATTTCTCGGAGCATTCAGATCATAACTGTAGTTGGACTGCATTGCAAGGATTTCGCCACTGTCTGCATCCATCAAAATGACTCCTACATTTTCTGCCCCTACATCTTTCAAAAAATTTTCCACGTATTTTTGTACTACCCTCTGTACATTGATATCAATGGTAGAAACAACCTGATTGCCATCCTGTGCTTCTTTTACCGTTTTCTGTATATTCAGGCTTGCATCATAATATCCGTATGTCCGCCCATTCGTTCCGATCAATTCTTCATTATAGTACTGTTCTATCCCATATGTCCCGACATCACCGGAAACAGTAAATCCAATGATATGAGATGCGGTTGTCTGAAAAGGATAATTTCTCTGATATTCCTCTTCAAACCAGACACCCTTGATCTTTCCCGCTTCTTTTTCCGAAAGTCCCTCTGTATAAACAGTAAATTCTTCTTTTTCCGTATACGATAGCTGTCGTTTTAACACAACATAGGAACTGTTTTTCTTTTCTACAAGGATAGATTTTAATTCTGCTTCATCCAGTCCGTAAACAGAAACAAGTGCATCCAGCGTTGGCTGCACATTGTCCTCATCATAGAGAAGCACTTTAGGATCCAGGATCAGATGATACACCATATTGCTGGAGGCAAGTACCTGCCCGTTTCTGTCCAGGATATCTCCTCTTTTATACGGAATCACAGAAGAAACATAACTTTGCTGTGCCAGTGCACTCTTCTCATATTTATCCTCACCTGACAAAAATGCCAATCTGACAATGAGAAAAAGGCTCAGCACTGCAAACACGCCATAAACGATCGTCAGATTTTTTTTCATTTTTGGTGTAAGTTTCTTCGTCTTTTTCTTTTCCGGTCTTTGCTCCATGCTTCCTCACCCGATCTTACTTTTCCGGGATATCATGATATTGTCTGAAATATCCTGTATCCTCCTGTTCATAATACACCACTTCGTTATTATTCGGATATACCATTCCAAGTACTCCTACTGCCATCTGATAAATGTAATCCAGATCCGTAATTTCGTTATCCAGCACTGCCTGCACGGCATCATTTTCCTTTGCTACATTTGTGATCTTTTTTTCCAACGCAGAAATAGATTTATCTAACTGCGAAATATCAGACTGCACCATCAGATAACTGATACACAGATAAACCGTTGCGCAAATCGTAGCTGCCAGCAAAAACATCGAGACAATATCTGCCGCCATCCACGTTTTTTCCTGTCTATGCTCCTGTGTTTCCTGCACCACACCCGGACGTCTTTCTCTCCGTGTTTCCCTCTCCGGAACTAACTTTCTGACCGCAGAGCCTTCTTCATACTCAGTATAACGGTACATTCTTTCTTCCATGTTGTATCACTCCCCCTGCAAACAACTTTTATGCTTTTTCAAAAATTCTCAATTTCGCACTTTTGGAACGTGAATTATGTTCCAGTTCTTCTTCACCTGGCAGAATCGGCTTTCGTGTAATCACTTTCCCCTTGCTCTTCTTTCCGCAAACACAGACCGGAAATTCCGTCGGGCAGGTGCAAGGATTCTCATTTTCCTTAAATTTAACCTTGACTATCCTGTCTTCCAGAGAATGAAACGTGATCACGCATAATCTTCCTCCCGGTGCCAACAGATCGATCATCGTATCCAGTGTATTTTCCAACACTTCCAGTTCTCTGTTCAATTCAATGCGGATCGCCTGAAATGTTTTCTTTGCCGGATGTCCCGTATTCATTCGGATTTTTGCCGGAATTGCTGCTTTGATCGCATCTACCAGTTCAAAAGTGGTTTCTATCGGTTTTTGTTCTCTTGCCCGCACAATATGCTTTGCTATATTTTTTGCAAACTGGTCTTCTCCGTAATCCCTTATCATATGAAACAGTTCTGTTTCTGTATAGCCGTTCACGATATCCTTTGCCGTCTTTTCCATACGGTCATCCATTCTCATGTCGAGCGGAGCATCTGTCTTATAGGTAAAACCTCTTTCCGCCGTGTCTAACTGATAAGAAGACACGCCAAGATCCAGCAAGATTCCATTGACCTTCTCAATTCCCTCTTCCCTCAGCACCTCTGCTATTGCTTCATAATTGCTGCGTACCACAGTCACAAACGGATATTTTGTCAATCGTTCTTTTGCAGCTGCAATCGCATCTGCGTCCTGATCAATCCCGATAAATCTCCCCTGTCCCATGAGACGTTCACACACATGACCTGCATGTCCGGCTCCTCCTAATGTTCCGTCTACATAAATACCTCCCGGAGTAACCTTCAGTCCATCGATGGTTTCATCCAACAGTACCGAAATATGTTTAAATTCTTTTTCATCCTTCATATGTATTTCCCTTTCTTTGCACTAAAAGGTGAGTCCGAATTCTGACATGTGTTCTGCAATGTCATCCATGTCATCATAACCATCATTCATCTCCCAGCGTTCTTTACTCCAAATTTCAATTTTGGAAAGTACACCGACAAATACGACTTCTCTTTCCAGTCCGGCCTTCTGTCTTAATTTCCCCGGGATCAGGATCCGTCCCTGCTTGTCCACTTCACAGGTGACTGCTCCTGCCATAAAATATCTTTGCAGCTGTCTTCCCTCTTTATTTGCAGGAAGTTCCCTCAGCTTTTGTTCAAATTGTTCCCATTCTTCATTTGAAAAACCATAGAGGCAACCATCCAGTCCATGTGTGACAACAAAACTTTCTCCAAGCTGTTCCCTCATTTTTGACGGAACGATCACCCGACCTTTATCATCAATCGTATGATCATATTCTCCCATGAACATGTCCGGCTCCCTCCTCTCTTTTCTCTTATGTGTCAGCGGAATATGTCCTCCATTTTGCTCCACATTCCACCACTTTCCACCACTCTTACCACCATTCTAAACCACTTTTTTAAAAAGTGCAATAGTATTATTGAAAAAAATGCACAAAAAAAGTGGCATATTTGCTTGAAATATGCCACTTTTTATATTAATCTTTATAAATCATTCATAGTCACTTGGTCGGCCTGCGTCCTTGATCCATTCTCTGTCACAATAGATGTTACCTTTATTATCCATTGAATACACACATTCCATGGTATATCTGCGTTCTCCCCAGGATTCAATGGTCTTGCCTTCTAAATCATATTTTTCCCAAAATAACAGTTCTTTACTGTTATAATCATATTCACGATAAAGTGCAATTCCAGGAACCGGATTCTCCACAGACATATCAATTTCTTCACTGTAGAATTCCAATTCAATATAAACGCTTCGATCATAGCTCAAAAATTCTGAACACTCAACTACTTTCACTGTTTTCTGACTGGTTCCATGTTCTCCATTTGAACTACTCCAGAAATAATCTTTTACTTCATCAACCAGCTTTCCGCTAATATAATAAGTAATATTTCCGCTTTCATCATATCGGATCCACTCTAAATTGTTTCCATCTGAAACTGCTTTATGTGATATCTTTCCATTTCTATGATATTCTGTATATTTTCGCATATCGCCCTGTCCCAGAGATAACCATGTGTTGCTATCAGATCCCTCTACGTAATACTCTTCATCAACGCAAAGAATACCATTTTCATATGACTTAACCGAAGCCAGAAAAGAGCCATCTCCATTATAGCTATACGCATATGCCACTAATAATACCCATTTCCCATTTTCAGCTTCATATACATCACACTTAACCTTACGGTTACTGTCATCATATTCATCAATAGATCCTATGGCGCTTCTTAATGCAAATGAAAACGTTTTTCCATTTTCGTTAAGTAAAACTTCAACTGCTTCCAATTGCGTTACTGCCATTTCATCCCAATACTCTGAACCGCATTCAATGTCATATTCTTCCCCATCTACCATTTTTAACATCATCGTTATCGCAGCTTCATCCATTCCATGCGATTCATACATTGCTCTTATGTACTCTTTAACTCCTGATATATCATTGGCATCTCCAATAATATCCATTTTTATGTGCATTGTCGAAAAAGCAGCACTGACGATTCTGTCATTTTCCCGATATGAATCTATTTTTCCTGTATAAACCACCGACATTTCATATTCAACTTCTGAGCCATCCGGCAAGTCAAATACATCACTCCAAGAAGACTTATAGTATATATCAGACCCTTCAATTATAAGTCTGTCACTGCCATCATAATATGCTCCTTCTTCTGGCACTTCCGTTGGTTTTGGCGTCGGCTTTGATGTAGGAATAGGTGTTGGTGTCGGTTCCGGCGTTGCCTCCGGTGTTGGTGTTGCTATCGGTGTCGGTGTTGAAAGTTCAGGGTCTACCCCCCCCACATTTTTACATCCGCAGCACAACGCTAAAGTAAGTACTGGCACCAGTAAAGACATACTCTTCTTCATTTTCTCTTCCTCCTTTAATTTATCGTAAACTCTCTGAGTATACTCAGCCTTTTTTGCAAAACAACTTTATTCTATTTCGACTTTCGTAAAAAATTCTTTGGAAGATTTTTCAGAATTTTGTGCTGGCGTTTTGCTCCATTCGCCATAACAAACCCTCCCATACAGACCGCTGCCACTGCAAGTATCTGTTCCACCGAGATACGTCCGATCACACGAACCGTATTCATTCGAACACATTCCGAAGCAAAATGAAGTATACCGTATCCTATCAGATATGTTCCAAGAACGAGCCCTGAAATTTTCTGTTTTCTAAAGACGAAAATAAGGATCAACATCAAAAATGCCAGGCCGATCATCTCATATAAAAACACCGGATGCACCTGAATATAATCTCCCAGCACCATTCTGAAATTCTTTGCATGATCAATCGTATCTGCGTCCAGATCCTGTACAGCAATCTGCATGGCAAATGTGCCTTCAGAATAAGTTCCAAGATTTGTTCTGCTGAAAAAATCTCCTGCTTTTCCTAGCAGCT
Organism: uncultured Lachnospiraceae bacterium; assembly: GCA_964632165.1. Lineage (GTDB taxonomy): Bacteria > Bacillota > Clostridia > Lachnospirales > Lachnospiraceae > SIG299. The sequence continues at coordinate 66,745 of CAZWCZ010000006.1, forward strand.
GTCCCACAACAACCCCGATCATTGCCGTATCACAGGTCTTCAACCAGGATACTTTGCGTTTTCTGCAATACCAAAATGCAATACCGAGTCCAACAGCCAAAGCCCCAAAAAAAGACATCTCGTCCTGATGAAATGCAAACATCTCTGCCGGCTGTTCTTTATAATAACTCCAATGATATATCACATAAGTCAGTCGTGCCCCCAGCACGCCGCCCAGCACGACACGTATCGCCAGGTCAAGATAAAATTCTGTATTTTGTTCTGTTTTTTTTGCCAGACGTTCCGCAATCCATAATCCTAAAATCAATGCTACTGCAAGCAACATTCCCGAAAAAGAGACTGTAATCCCAAAAATTTCAATCCCCTCTCGCAGATGTTCGATTCCCCATTGCAACCCCGGAAATCTGACCGCGCCGTCTGATGTAATCCATATCCTCAAATATTTTTACCTCTATTTATACATTAAAACGGAACAATACAACATCTCCGTCCTGTACTACATATTCCTTACCCTCGGAACGAACCAGACCTTTTTCCTTTGCCGCATTAAAACTTCCACATTCCATTAAGTTATCATAGCTGACAATTTCCGCACGGATAAATCCACGTTCAAAATCACTATGAATTTTTCCTGCAGCCTGTGGTGCTTTTGTTCCCCTCGTAATCGTCCATGCCTTTGTTTCCTTAGGTCCTGCTGTCAGATAACTGATCAGGCCAAGAGTATGATAACTGGCACGAATCAGTTTTTCCAATCCGCCTTCCTTCAAGCCGAGTTCCTCTAAGAATTCCTTCTTTTCCTCCTCGTCAAGCTCTGCGATCTCCTGCTCGATCTGTGCACAAATCACAAATACTTCCGATCCTTCTCCTGCTGCATAATCCTGCACTTCTTTAACAAGCGGATTTCCTGCGCCATCATCTGCAAGGTCATTATCTTTTACATTTGCAGCATAAATTACCGGTTTTCCTGTCAACATATTGTACTGTGCATAAAATTCCTGCTCTTCTTCATCCAGAAGTTCAAATGTTTTTGCCATTTTCCCTTCTTCCAGATGCTTCTGCAGACGCTCGATCATTGCTGCCTCTTTCGCTAAAGACTTATCATTCTTTGCACCGCGAATTACCCTGGAGGCTCTTCTTTCTAATACTTCAAGATCTGAAAAGATCAGCTCCATATTGATCGTTTCAATGTCTCTGACCGGATCTACCGAACCGTCCACATGAATGATATTTGAATCCTCAAAACAGCGTACTACATGTACAATGGCATCTACTTCACGAATATTGGCAAGGAACTGGTTTCCAAGTCCTTCTCCTTTAGAAGCCCCCTTAACGAGTCCTGCGATATCTACAAATTCCACTACTGCCGGTACGATCTTCTCTGAATCATACAGTTTGCCAAGAACATCGATCCGATTATCCGGAACCGGTACGATCCCAACATTCGGATCGATCGTACAGAACGGATAATTTGCTGATTCCGCCCCTGCCTTTGTTAATGAGTTAAATAATGTGCTCTTACCCACGTTCGGTAATCCTACGAT